>JACPDL010000003.1 GCA_016184005.1 Candidatus Aenigmatarchaeota archaeon
AAGATTCGAAACGCCCGCTATGGTCAGCGTCGGGTTTATCAGTCCCGCCGACTGGCTGATGGTCAGGAAAGAGCCTGTAGCTATCGTCGCGTTGCCCCATGCCCGGTTTGCGCCGCCCGCCATTATGCTCTGCACGACGTCGGTGAACGCTGTGGCGTTTGACACGCCTGTGTTTGCGTCCGTGCCGCAATACAGGGAACCGCCTGCATCAGCCTTTATGTCGCATGACGCCACCTTGAATGTCGTTGACGTATAATTAGTGGCGTTTATCTGCCCTGTGACGTTCAGGTTGCCCTGAATGATCTGGCTCGCTGCAAACGTATTCTGCACGTTCGTCCTCGCAACGGATGCGTTGTCGTTCTTTTGTCTTGTATCCAGATTGAACAGTGACTCGTTCCTGTATTCTGCCGAGACTGTCGGGTTCTGGAGGCTGCTTCCCCATGTCCAGTTAACAGTGGAAGAATTGCTGAACGTTAAATTTCCCCATGTCCTATTTCCGCCGCCAAAGACCATGCTCTGCACGATGTCGGTGATTTTTGTACCGTTCAGTGTCTGCACCATCGCGGCTGTGATTATGTTGTTAGGAAAAAGAAGCGTGCCGCCTGTGACCAGCTGCAGAATGCTGAAATTGCCAAATCCTGTGACGTTCAGGTTGCCCCTCACGTCAAGGGCTGTGATTGGCGCAGTCGTTGCTATGCCCACCCGGCCCGAATCGCGGGCAAGTATTGCTGTGTTTGTGACATTAAGATTGTCAGTAGTTACATTTATGTGGCCTCCTGAAGCATTGTGTTGCTGCACCAGATAATCATTGAGAACATCGCCCCACAGATCTACATCGCCGCCTACTATAGGCAAACGAGCGGCATAGGCTAATGGTGAAAATAGAAAGATTAGTGCAATGAATATCGAAAGTTTTAAGTATTTCTGTCGTGTTAAATTAAACTGATCTGTATGAATAAAAGAAAAGATATCTGGAAAGAGCTTGAAGAATACAACAAGAACCCTAAGTTCGTCAAAGCCGTATACGAATTTGTCCGCAAGACTACTTCTTAAGCTCTTTTTTGAATTGCTCATAGCCTATAAACCCCGGTATATCAATTTTTAGCGCAGCGTTCACCACCGAATAAGCTTTCAATGCAAGTTCATTCAGCATTGTAGCGTTATCCTCTGAGACAACTATGTCCAGATTATGCAAAGACGCAGAAGCCACGATTAAGAAATCATTAAGCAATTTTGATTTGGAGGCTGTGCCGCCTAGTTCCCTATAAGCAGAGAAATAGCTTTCCGCGGTTTTCAAATGTTTATCCCTTAAGTCTAGTTCTTTGTCTTTTGTCATTTCATGATAAAGACTCAATAACACGTTTCGCAGATTGACTCCATCTACAATACCTTTTTTTGTTTTTCTAAGCTCTTTTCTAATTACCGTGCTTCCATACAAAACGATACCTGATGAAGTGATAGATCTTCTTATTTCTTCTCTTTTCTCGTCTACCGCAACCAGGCCGTATATATTCGTATCAAGTATTATCCTTTTCAATTCCATCTCCTCTTTGACAAATTCATTTCCTCCGAACCAGCTTCATGTTGCCGAATTTTCTGATCTCTATCTTCCTCTCGGCTTCCAGCACCAGGCAGTATTTCGAGACGGTGCTGGCAGACATTCCGAGGCGCTCCGCCAAAGATCTGATAGGAAGCTCTCCGGAAGGCAGCGCAGACAAAACCTTCTTCTTGGCGTCCGCAGAAGCAGAATTCATAATATTAATCTCTAACCTTAATATTTATAGTTAAGCCTTAATCTTAACTCGTAACAGTAACAGTTAAGCTTATATTGACCCCCGCTGATTAATCAAAGAGGATCATGAAAAGAAAGCTGTGTCTTGGGAGAAGCAAAGCTTCTCCGAGATTCCAAAAAGCTGCGCTTTTTGCGAATATAGCCGTGCTGATGCTGCTTCTCGTCTCATTCGCATACGCTTCAAATTACGGCTCAGGGCCTTACGGAAGGGGGGCTTACGGAAAAAGGACCGGCACTATATCGTTTGCCCTGGAGATGAACATCAACGGCTCTGCCAGCGATACTGCAGAGGTAGACGGTCTCGGAAGCGGGGTTTACACCGCTTCCAACATATCAGATTATTATGGATGCATTCAGGATTCATCGATAAGCCAGACGCCGGCTTTCGGCGTAGTATTCTCAGGCGGAAGATTTGACTATATCAATCTCTCTTCGAACACCACAGAAGGCAACTCTTTTAGGATAAAGATGTCGCAGAATCTCACAGGCAATAAATTCATCATACCTGCAACAAAGACAGGTTGCTCGGTAATCAAAAGCAAATTTGAAACTATAAGGACCCTTGGTTACATGCCTTCGGCCTTTGTACCGTTCACTACAAATAAGAACCCCTTGGAAGTCTATGTATTATTCCCGGGAATAGACCTAATAGGGGATTTCTCAAAGACAGGCGCATTCAAGATACTGCTTGAAAAAAATGAAACAGACCAGGTTGTTCAGATAACTGGCATACCGTGATATACATGAAAGGATTCAGCTTGATTTCAGAAGTGATCGTTGTGGCAATAGTGGTTACATCAAGCGTTATAATAATCAACATAGCCACGCCAATACTCGATGAAGGCAAGGAATACCAGAGGCTTTCAGTGGCAAAGGACATACTTACTACCATTGACGCTGTTATTTACGAACTTGCCGGCGAGGCAAATGGCGCAAAACGTGTACTTAACTTTGGCTCGCTTCAAGACACCCTTATATTCAGCGGCAAGGAAGACAGGATTACTATCAAGCTTCCACTCAATGTGGAAATAATAACGCCCGGAACCAGGGTGCAGGAAGGCAACCTGATACTCTTTTCAGGAAGCACGATGAGCACGGACGATAACGGGACTGACCTGATAATGGAGAATGATGCAGTTCTTTTCTCGGTGAAAAAGGTTGGCGATTCAGCCACCCATGCATGGGTCAATACAACGCAGCTGATCACAATGATAAGAAACAAGCAGCTGGATATCAACGTTTCTCCTTTATCCCAGATAATGATGGATGAAAAACTGAATTCTTCCTTCGGCGTGGGCTTCAGCGAGCTTACCCAGACAGGAGGCGGCCTGAGCAGCGCCGGAATAAGGTTCGTGATGAACCAGACGAACGCAAGCGTGAAGTATGAAGTGCTGTTTACGCTTTCAGGGAGCCATGATTTTGTTGAGATGGAAGTAAAGAACATTGTACTTTAACCGGTTCCGATATCTTCAGAAAGCAGAGCTTTCTGAAATTCTCGAAATCCTTTGGATTTCGGAATCTCAGAGAAACTCCGTTTCCCTGAAGATCTCGAAGAAGTTCCACTTCTTCCAAGACAAAGCGGAACCTTCGATTCCACTTGTACAACAAAAACCAATGTTTTTGTTGCACCTCCGAATATCATAACCGAAAATTAATTTTAATCCTGAAGTTCTCTGGCAGGCAGCCGCGGCAAACTTTATTATATTGCGAGCCAAATGAATAATTGTGATATTACAGTATAGGATTGCGGGGCTGGTTGCTGCCCTGCTACTGATGGCAGGCGTAGCCTTGTCTGCCTACACAGCCTCCTCTTCTTACGGTACATTGGGAAGGTCTGTTTCCCTTAATGTATTAATTCTACTGGCTTTGTTTTTGCTGTCGCTCCTTGGCCTGGGTTGTTATAAAGCCAAACAGAAAGCCGTTTCCGCCAACCTCATAATTTGCGCCATGGCGTTTTCAGGCGGCGCGGCTTTAATTTATGAAGTTGCTTCAACCCAAGCCCTGACGTACTTTTTTAATTCCAGCTCTTATTCCGTTGCCACGGCAATTATTTCCTTTTTGCTGGGCTTGGCTTTGGGCAGTTTTATTATGTCTAAATATTTATCTAAAATAATAAATCCGATACAAACGCTGATAATTCTACAAGTATCAGCCGGCTTTTACGCTCTGTTGATTTTACCCCAGTACGGCTACATCATTTCGGCCATGTCGTTTTTATATGATATTGCCGCTGGCTCGGTGGCATTGATACTGATTATGAAATTTTTAATCGGCATAGTTTTCTTGCTGTTTCCGACAATAATGCTCGGAGCTTCTTTCCCGCTGGCTTCATCCTTAATTATCAAAGATGTAAAAACCGCGGGGAGTTATGTGGGCAAGCTCTATTCATGGGATTTGATCGGCGCGGTTTTGGGCGTGCTGGTTTCCGGTTTTGTCCTCTTGCCAATTTTTGGCTTGACCATAACTTTTGTTTTCGGCGCTACAATGAACTTGGCGGCCGGTTTGCTGATTAGCAGAATTGGCGTGAAAAAAATGTGGCTGGCTTTGTTAGCCGTGGCGGTTTTTATTCCGCTTATCGCTCTTGCCATAAATAGCCAGGGCTTGGTTTTTGCAGACTCCGTCTGGGTGAAGGATGAATTGGGATCGCCAGTTAAGCAGCTCGCCAGTGGTATCTTGTTTCAGGAAAATTCGCCTTATGGCGAGATTATGGTGACAAAAGACAACGGCTACACCACGCTTTTCATTGACAGGGCGCCGCAGTGCGGCACTGATTATCCGATTCTGACCCAAAATTTAGAAATACTGGTAAAAAAATTACCGAAAAACCGGCAGGCACTGGATGTAGGTATGGGTTGCGGTTATTCAAATCGTTTGCTTGGTGAAAGTCCTAATATCGCGCATTTGAATGTGGTGGAAATTAATCCGGCGATGTCAAAAATAATTAAATATTTCAACAACGAGCCGGTGTTGTACAATAAGAAAGTCAGCATTTTGAATGACGACATCATGCACTATCTGGCTCGTTATCAGAACAAATATGATTTTATAAATGTGGATTTGAGCCACGCGGGCGTGAGCAATGTGGCGCCATTTTATACGTTGGAATATTTCAAAATGCTCAAGCAGCATTTGGCCGAGGGCGGAACAATAAGGATCTGGGCTGCTTACGGCAATTACGAATATGCCAGGTCTTTCTACCAGACATTAAGCCGGGCGTTTAATAATGTAATAATAAAAACCGGAATTGATTGGGAAAATGATTATTTCACCAACATAGAATTTTATGTTGGCGCCGAAAATTTAATGCCCCAGACAGATGAAGAAAAAGCGCTGCAGGAGAAGCTGGATAAGGAGCCGATTCAGTTTATCAGCACCTTGGATAACCAGATGATCAGCCAAATCTGGCAGGCATGGGGCAGGTCTTATTATAAAGATTATTTTGATGCCAAGACTATTCAGCCGGAAAAAGACAAACCCTATATCAAAGACGCTTATCTTTTTCCGCTGGATGTCAAGCCCGGTGATACAATGCAGGCCGGCGTGCGAGTGATTGATGTGGCTGGAGTCAAGTCGGTAAAGGTTTCATTTCCGCACGAAAAGGGAACGGACTGGTTAGAGATGAAACTGGTTAAAGGCACTATGTATGACGGTTTCTGGTCGGTTGAATGGAAAGCGCACGATACGATTGATAAGGAATACGAGAGCCGGATGATGGTGGAAAATGAACAGGGGATAAAGGCACAAAAGAATATTAAATGGAGTGATGCTGCAGGTGTTTCTTCCCCTGCGTATGCCACATTCGGCAAGTCCGTTTCGCTGAACCTTGCTTTCAACATCACGGGCAGGACAGCAGACAGCATCTCGGGCAGCAACGACTATGTCGCAGCCGCATCGCCGGATGCAGTGCTCGGTATAGCGAGCCCGAGGGCTTTTGGAAGCAGGTATGACGTGAATTACTCGTCTGACAACTACATAATTGAGCTCCGCACCCCGATTGAAGACTCGCGTTTTTTCATGGCTTTTACCCCCGGGAACTCAACGGTGATATCAGGCAAGATCGAGAGCCTCAAGGCTAACGGCATATTGGCAAAAACATTCGGCGACTTCAGGATAGTGCAGCCGGATGCACTGGACATGTTCTTCAGGGTCAGTTACAGCGATGTGAACATACTGGGCAGACTGCAGCTGGGGCCGGGAAGCAGGAGAATAGGAATAAGGAACGATGGCATAGACAGCAAAGGCGTCACCAACGTCACCATTGAGCTGATAAGGTGAGTATTACGGAAGTCATATCTTCAGAAAGCATAGCTTTCTGAGATCTCGAAGAAGTTTCACTTCTTCCAAGAGAAACCGGCTAAATCCTCAAAGAACAAAGTTCTTTGGGATCTCAGGGAACGAAGTTCCCTGAAGATAATAATATTTCAGGTGTCTATTACGAAAGGCCAGTCAGTGCTTGTAAGCCATGCATTCATCGTAGGCATGAGTGTAGTACTTATAATAATCGTGATCGCAACAATGAAAACAACAATAAACGACAATCGCGATTTTGTAGGCAGAAACGAGATAACGCAGGTCTGCTCCATAATGAAATCCTCGTTTGAAAAGATGCTTCTTGAACAGGTTTACATATCGCCTACAAATGCATCCGGCGGCAGGATAACCGTTTCATTGCCGCAAAGAATAGCTGACATGGGCTACAGGACAAGACTTTCTGAAAATGACGTGATAATAGAAACAAACGGCGACCTGTTAATAAATGAAACGTGCAAAATTGGCCTCAATTCAACTTACTCTGGTTCTACAAAAGGAGGCAGGACACTTTTCGAGCTGATACGATATTCAAACGGCACCAGGGAGATAAAGATAGGCAATGTATAGAAAAAATAAAGGGAAAGGAGTCATCCAGCTGGATTTCATGATAAGCATCGGAATATTTTTCGTCGTATTTTCCTTCATCATCCTGGGCGTTACATCTTATCTCACCAACGTCAAAGGCACAATAGACATAGTAACGCTGCGCACGGAGGCTTTTTCTCTGCTGCGCTCGGCAGAAACAGATTTTTCGCCTTCAGGATGGAACGGCACCGGCAACATAAGCAGGATAGGCCTTGCAACAACCGTGAAAAGATTCAGGATTTATGTCAATAACAGCAAGCCTTTCTACATAAACCAGAGCCTGAATGTCACAGACCTGGGCTCTGAAATAATCAGGCTTAATATGTCCGAGTTAGGCTTCCAGCGGCATGACTTCAATTCCACCGTTATTTATGATTCTGCAAATGCATCAGTGCCTTACCAGCGGAACGGCGACAACATCTCTCTCGCCGCAAACGTGAACTCGCTTGCCGTGGTATATTTCACTGTATACATAGACGACGACAGCAATTTTACCGGCGCAAGCTCGAGTGTTTCCGGCAGCGATACGCTGAATGAGCTTGTCGCAGCGCCTGAAAAAATAGAGGTCCTGCAGTACAATAAAATCCACAGGCTCAGCATATCCAGCTATTCGAATGTGAAAAATTCGACGCAGATAAGGAGCGATTTCAACATACTTCTTACAGACACCCTGACTAACACAGCATTTATGAATTACGGCGATATAGTAGCGAGAAGCTCTAATGTCGTTTCACTCGAGAAACTGGTTCTTTTCCAGAACTCGACTGGCGGAATAAGAAGGGGCAAGCTTCTGGTCAGGACGTGGTAAAGGCTTTTTCTTTTGGAAAAGAAAAACCCTTGGGAAAAAGAAAACAAAAAGAAAACAAAAGAAAAATGAGAAAGAGACGATGAATATGAAAGGATATGTCTACACGCTTGAAATTGTTATTGGCATGATACTGATGCTTGTAACGTTTGTCTCCCTTTTCTCCAGCCAGCCAAGCAAACCGGAAATAGAAGTGACCGTAATCAAGCAGTCCGGTTTCAACTCGCTGGACTTTATCAACAAGGAAGGGCTTCTGCGCGAGATTGTCCAGAATAATTCGGAAGCGGAACTGGAATCAAGGCTTTCAGCACTACTTTCAAAATCTTTAAAACCTGAGGTCGAGATATGCGCTGAAACCTGCGGAACAACCGGCGTATCCACAACAGGAAACGTGATAACCCTTGACTATTATGTGTCTGCATTCAATGAAAACTATATGGGCAGGAGGGTAAAGCTGTGGCTTTGGAGAAAATGAAGGCTTTTCTTTTAAACTTCTTTCTAAGAAGTTTAATCAAGAATATTAAGAAAAGAAAAGACCTTTGGAAACTCGAAGAAGCGAAGCTTCTTGTGCGCTCAGAAAAACAAAGTTTTTCTGAGCAAAGAAAGAAGGAAGAGGGTAGAGGGAGAAACGTAGTTTCTCCTCTTATGAAAGGCCAGATGTTCCTTCTTGCTTCAGTCATCATAGTGCTTGGCCTGATTTCTATCAGCAACCTGCTCGGCATATACAAGACAGTCGAGGAAACCAGACTGCAGGAATCACTGATGCTTGACAAGCAACTCAGGAACATAAAGACCGAATACGAATCAATTGCCGCAGCCGCAAAGCTCGGCAACGATGTTAACGGCAGCGCAATAAGTTATCTGGCAAATTTCTCCGGTCTGTTGCGGAATACGGCGGATGTCGAGGTTTTCTATGTATTTGCTTACTTCAATGCCAGCGACAAAAATTATTCGTTGACAATAGGAAATTACCTTAAAGACAGCATAAATGTCACGGTAAACGCCAGCAGTTCTGATCCGGCAGGCATTTTCATAGGCGTGATTGACGACAGGAAGAATGAAACAAGAACTCCAGTTCATACTATTACCTCAGTCCCACTGTCTGGCACTGTGCTCGTGAACGTTACTTATGCGATAAAGAGCTCAAATGTCATGGAAGCGGTTCCTGTCACAATATCCAGCAGAAACTACCTTATTCTGCTTTACGATATAAAAGTCAAGGAGGGCAATGATTTCGTAAGTGTAAAAGACACTTATAACGTCACTTGGTAAGAGGAAGACAACTTCGTTTTCTTCCTTCTATCCATCTTTCATGGGAAAGAAAAAAATAGAAAAATTATAGGGAGTCAGAAAAGGTCTTTGTTTATGGAGCAACTGCTTACGGTGATGATACTGACGGCGGTCATAATAACTGCGATAGGACTGGTTGTCAGCGTCAGCAACCCCCTGATCGAGTCGTCAAAGGAAACTGCCTCGATGAGAGACGCGGAATACCTCATAAAGCTAATAGATGACAGCGTAAGAGAGGTTGTAAAGGAAGGCACAAACTCAAGGCGAATGTTAGATATACGGTCGGCAGGCGAGGTTGAGACACTGCCGGAAGAGGACGCAGTCCAGATCGGCTTTTCTTCGAGAGCAGGGCTTGCTGATTATCTTACAAGACTCTTGAAAGGAAATATCCTCTTTATCGCAGGCAGCGACGTCAGCTGCTCAAACCTGACAAACATCACAATGGAAAACACCTTCATAAACGTCACCTTCAAAAAGACCCAGAGAACATCGCCCTTGACCCAGATAAACACAACAGAGAACATTGTCTCTATGCACGAGAAGACCGGAAACACGCGCGTCAGTTTTGTCAATAGCAGCATAATCATAAACGACAACCATTCCACATCCAGAGGCACAGGCTACAGCGAACTGCTGCGCTCCGGAAAGAGCCTGCCTTCTTGCACAACTCATTTTTTTGTCAACAATTCGGCTATAGAGTATGATATTTACTATACGCTTTATGCAGGCGCCGATTTCCTGACAATTGATGTGAGGAATGTGCTGGAAAGATGAAAGTCTGTATCTTGGGAGAAGCGAAGCTTCTCTGAGATTTAGCGAAAAAATTATTTATATAGCCTGAAACAAGTAAATACAGTGATTTGATGAAAGGCATTTCGCCTTTGATTGCAACAGTTATACTTATTGCATTGACCATGGCAATAGCAGGCATTATGGCGGCATTTGCGACCCAAATTACTTCTTCCAAGGTCACTGACTCGCAGGCCAAGGCCAACTGCTTGGGCACCATAGACCTGAGTTCTATAAACTTTGCCAATACAACAATAAGCGTTAAAGTCACGAACCAGAATGACAAGCAGAACCTTACGGGACTCGTGTCTGACATAGAATACGGCGACCCGCAGAAGAGCAAAGGGCAAACAAACATCCAGATGAAAAACTACAATTTCTCCGACCCTCTCAAGCTTTCGACAAGTGACTGGTTTATATATGACACGGCAGACGCTACGACACCAAAAAGCATCTTCGTTTTTGCAACGAGCTGCGGCCGCGAATTCGGCACCAGGTTAATTCTATAAATAGACATCCTAATCAGAACCCATAATATTAGATTTATTTAATCGGTTCCGATACCTCCGTTCTAGCCGGTTTCTACGGCTTCCGTAATAGAAAGAATAAATATCAGGGGGAACATCAGATTATTCATGAAAGGCGTAAGCATGATGATTTCTGCTGTCCTGCTTGTAGGCCTGGCGCTGACATTGGGGCTTATTACATCTGATTTCGTCTCGAAATTATCAAAAGAGCGGACACAGCAAATTACCAATATTACCAGAGAGAAACTTAATTGCCAGTTCGCAAACCTCTACATAAGAAACGCGAGCTTTGATTGCAACAACAACTGCTCGTCCGGAATAAGCCATACGTTAAATGTTACTGTGGTCAATTCAGGCACAAAGGATGTAAAGATAGACAGCCTGTATCTGAGAAACACAACTGGCGCCCTGTTCACTTTTACCACTGGCACTATAGAGCTTAACGCAAGCGGGGTGCTGACGATATCAAATGCGAGTACTTCTTCCTGCAGCGACGTAAACAGGACGATAGACAGGGTTATCGTAAGCAGCATAAACTGTCCTGAAACGGCCTTTGACTCCATGCCCGGCAGCGATGTTGCGTTCTTGAGATGCGGCTAATTTCAACTTTTGCTGTTAATTTTATATAGCACGCCCGACAAAGATTTCTTATGCAAAAGTCTTTTCATCAAAAGGAAGAGGGTAGAGGGAGAAACGTAGTTTCTCCTCTTATGAAAGGCGTCTCGCCGATGATTGCGGTTGTTTTGCTTATAGCCATAACTGTCCTGCTGTCAGGAGTAATCTTTGGCTGGATAAAACTCTTTTCTTTTACAGAGACTGAAAAGATATCGAACCGGACAGAAGGGCTGACAAGCTGCTCCGGCTCGGCAATAAATATAGACGACGTCTATCTTGACTTCAGTGCAAATAAAAGCCGCGCGACGGTCAGGAACACAGGCCAGCTTACCGAGAGAATAACTTCTGCCCAGCTGCTGAACACAAACGGGGTTAACGCAACAGCGCTGGGCAACCAGACAGTGACAATAGCCCGCGGAGAGGTAAAGATCATAGAGTTCTCCCTGAACGGCACGATAAGCAATTGTGCCAACTTCTCCCAGGTAAAGGTTTCGACAATCTGTTCGAATGGCGTGTACAAGAAAACGCCAACCAATTGCGGATGACGAGTATGAAACTGTATCATAAAGGCGTGAGCGGCGTTGTTGCCGCCGTGCTTCTCATAGCCATTGCTCTTATCCTTATTGTTTCTGTCAGTTCTTGGCTTACAGTACTGACACAAGATTCAACAACCACTATAACCAACTCAACATCCGAATTTGTCAACTGCGCAGCATCAGGCATTGTAATAGAGGATGTTTACATGGATTTCAGTTCTAACCTGTCAAGGGTATCGGTGAGAAACACGGGCAGGAATACAGAAAATATCGTATCTGCCCAGCTGCTTAACACAAACGGCCAGGCGGCACCCCTGAATTCCTCGTTGCCCAACCTTACCATAGGCGACATAAAGACAGTAGTCTTCAGCATAAACGGCACTATAACAACATGTTCAAACTTCTCGCAGGTGCGTGTCGCTTCTTCGTGTGCAAGCGATACATATAAGCAGCGGCCGAACAACTGCTAAACTTTATATACCGCCCATGAAGAATAAATGTACAGAGGCATATGATGAAAGGCATAAGCACACTGATAGCTGCAGTCCTGCTAATAGCAGTAACACTCCTGATTTCTCTTATCGTGAGCACGTCGTTCACATCGCTTGTAAAGACCCAATCATCGACACTACAGACCCGCACAGGCGAGGCAGTCAACAACATAGAGGACGTATTCGTTGATGTTGCGTCCAACAGGGGAAGGGTCACTATTAGGAACTCCGGCCAGATAAGGGAAAATATAGTACGCGGCACAATGTTAAACGATACAGGCAGCCTGGCAACAGCACAGGATACTTTCCCCATTTCCATTGCAAAGGGTGCTCTCACAACACTGACTTTTGATACAACTACGAATATTACATGCGCTAATTTCAACCGCGTCATAGTTACCACAGAATGCACTATAGCTACATTTGACAGGACCCCGAAAAACTGTTAGGCGATAGCAATGAATACCCCAAATCACCAGAAAGGCATAAGCACACTGATAGCTGCAGTCCTGCTAATAGCAGTAACACTCCTGATTTCTCTTATCGTGAGCACGTCGTTCACATCGCTTGTAAAGACCCAATCATCGACACTACAGACCCGCACAGGCGAGGCAGTCAAGCAGGGTACTTGTCAGAAACTCCGGACAGATACAGGAGAACATAGTATCCGGCCAGATAGTGAACAAAACAGGCGTAGCTGGATCTTTGCTAACAACTGTGCCTCTGCCTATAGCAAGAGGCGATATTGTTTCTGTTGTTTTTAACACAAGTAGCAACGTTACAGTTAGTGCAGTTAATAACATAACTTGCGCCAACTTTGACCGCGTAATCATAACCACAGAATGCACTATTGTGACATACTCAAAAACACCTACAAACTGCTAAACAAATCCCTTTCTTAAAAAAGAAAGGTCTCTGTACACCCCAAAGAAAAATTAAGCGACTATTCTTACCTTTAAAATATTTTCATTCAATTAATTCTGGAGGCTAGGCCGGGCGGGTAGCGGTCGCCTGTACAAATCCCTTTTCTTGTAAGAAAAGGTCTTTGTAAACCCCAAAAGAACCGCAAAGACATTACAATAAGAAAAAGGATTGAGGTAAAACCTGCAGTCCGCTTTAGCTGGAGCCGAAGCCAACGGAAGGGAGCAGCAGTTTCAAGAGCCCCTCAGCCAAAGCTGAGAAGCCCGGACAGCTGGGATTTCAACTATAGCGAACCCGATGAGGCTGGGAACAGAGCAGTCGTAAGTTATATATGGAATGCTCAGTTGAACCCGTGCGGAGCATAGTCTGGGGAAAAACTCTTCTTGCTGTTGCTGACAACCTGCGGCGCGCCTCCGTTCTAATCCCTAAAGGCTTTTCTTTTTAGGAAAAAGAAAACCCTTGGGAAAAGAAAAACAAGCAGTTATATGATTTTTAAGGGGAAAGAGGTTACATGGTGAAGCAAAGCTTCACCTGTACAGGTGGAATCAAAGATTCCACCACGTAGAAGGAGAAAACCGTAGGTTGTTATCCTCTTAAGAAAGCCTTAGAGAACACAAAGAAGACGGCCAGGCGAATGCTAATGAAAATGTCGCATCATGTGACTGATATCAGGGAAATACGGGATATACTGATCTCAGCCATTGCGCTAGCTTTTGTCTTCTCGTATAGCGGATGGTCCCAAATCGGTAATATTCTGTCTGTTTTCCCTTATGCTGTACTTGCTGTTTCTGTCGGGTTTGTGCTGCACGAACTGGCACACAGGTATTTTGCCAGGAAGTACGAGTGCCGTGCAGAATACAAGATGTGGAAGCAAGGCCTGCTGCTTGCTGTAGCCATAACACTTCTTACAGATGGCAGGTTTGTCTTTGCAGCTCCGGGAGCTGTGATGATATACCCACGGGTTGACCTGTGGGGAAACGTAAAGGAGCTCAGCAGCAAGCGGTTCGGGATCATATCAATTGCAGGGCCGCTGACAAATTTAGCTCTGGCCGGCGCATTCTTTGCAGCCAGCTTGTTTTGGCCATCGCAGATATTGCTCATGGGGATGCAGATAAACATCTGGCTCGGGCTGTTCAACATGATACCTTTTCCGCCCCTTGACGGCTCAAAGGTGTTTTCATGGAGCAAGATGATCTGGACAGCATTTTTTGCAGTATTCGCAGTTTTGTTCCTGTTTACAAGCGGGATTATCTGATTCTTAAAGATCCGAAGTTTATTGTTTAGTATGCCAAAAGGAGCATTCCTACAGTATCCTATAGAAAGTGCAGTTGTTGATGCCGTTGCAGAAGCTGCAGACAGGCATAGACGTGCAAGAGATACAGTAAATGAACAACATCAGCTTAGTGCTTCTTGTGGTGTAGACTTAACGTCTCTCGATTACGTTCCTACATTAACAGCTTATCCTCAGAGACATTGAAAACTGCTGTCTTTAGACAGCAGATGAAACACAATGTCTCTGGGATCACATCTTCTCACAAACCACCGACTTTAGTCGGTGGTATATTAAGAAGATATGATATTGAAGAGATCAGAGAGGGTTCTCTAGAATCAGCTTTATCTGCCTATTTTGCAGTGGCAGGTACACCTGATTTTGTTGAGTCAGGCAGCGACTTTGTTGCAGTTGAAAATGCCCTCGGAAGGTATGGAAAATCTTTGAGAAGGAGATTCTTAGGTTTTCTTTCTGGAAGATATACAGTTGATGCACCAGCTCGTGTCGCAAGTGAGGCTTAGAGAATTTCCAATGTGCCGAATTTGCCGATGTTAAGCTGCAGCGCCCCGTTCCATTCAGTGATATAGCCGTTCTTTATCTTGATGCTGTCGCCTTCCTTGACCTTGTCTATATCGTCTCCCCAGAGAACAAGTATTATCTGGCCTGTCTGATCCTCGAGCACGCTCTCGGCAACGAGATTTCTGCCGAACTTTGTGTTAACTTCCCTGGGCTGCCTTTTCTCCACTACCTTCGCTGCAACATTCACATTCTTGCTGTTTATAGTCAATTCTGATATCATACTCAGGATACCACCCAGTTGAAATATTTGTAATACCAGTGGTTTCCTGGTATCACAATCATCGTAATATGAAAAATCATCCTTTAAAAACGATGTTTGATGATAAACGATTTTATTTGGAGGAAAAACAATAAATAGCTTAATAAGTCGAGAACCAGAGCAGCTGGAAACACCTTTGGTGTTTCATTCCACCAGTCATCCTTATCAACCTCCTCTCCTATATAAAAAAAGGAAAAATATGCCAGAAATAGTAATAGGCCGCGATGAAGAGGACTCAAGGAAATACGGCACAGAAGGCACATTAAGCATAGGCAAGCACCTCGTAGGCACAGGCGAGGAAACTCATCTCACAACGCCCGTGCTTCTTGACGTCTTGCGGCCGCACGTTATAACATTGACTGGCAAGAGAGGCGAGGGCAAAAGTTATTCAATGGGGATAATTGCAGAAGAAATATTCAAGCTGCCCGAGAAAATAAAAAAGAATCTTTGCTGCATAATCATAGATACACAGGGCATATTCTGGACAATGAAGTCGCCTGACGAAAGGGAACTGGCACTGCTCAATACATGGGGCATGAAACCGCGCGGTTTTCCTGTAGATGTTTTTGTTCCTGAAGGGCAGGAAAGATTATTCTCGCAAGCAGGGGTCGATTTTGACGGCGTGTTTTCTGTACTGCCGAGCGAACTTGGAATAGAAGACTGGCTGAGCGTATTCGAGCTGAAACCTAACGAGCCATTAGGAGTTCTTCTGCTGAAGGCTTTCTCAAAATTGCCGGAGGCTTATAGCATTGACGACATAACTTCCTCTATTGCCCGGCAGGAATTCAACCAGACAGAAAAGCTTGCACTGCAAAACTTCTTCGAGGCTGCAAAATCATGGGGCATTTTTGGAGAATCGAAAATGCCAAAACTTCTTGAACCGGGAAAAATCTCTGTCATTGACGTCAGCTTGACGCCGCAAAATGTCCGTGCTTTGCTGCTTGCGCTGATGTCCAAACATATTTTTTCAGAGCGCGTGAAAGCAAGAAGACTGGAAGAATTATCAGAGATAGAGATCACTACATTGAAAAGAACGCCGATGCCGTGGATACTCATTGATGAGGCTCACAACTTTCTGCCTGATGATTCTGCAACTGCTGCAACCGAAATCCTTTCCACGCTGATAAAGGAAGGAAGGCAGCCGGGCATCACGCTCGTTTTTGCGACGCAAAGGCCCGAAAAGCTTCATCCTGATGCGCTGGCGCAGACAGACATAATCATCTCGCACAGGCTGACATCAAAAGCAGACGTTGATGCGCTGCGCAGCATCATGCAGACCTACATGCTGTTCGACATTGGCAGGTATCTCAATGAATTGCCAAAAGTAAAGGGTGTTGCAATAATTCTTGATGATAACTCAGAGCGCATATACAAGATACGCATGCGCCCGCGACAATCATGGCACGCCGGAGCAAGCCCTGTGGCAATATAAGTGAAACTTAAATTCTAGGAATCAAATAAACTTGTAATGTATAAAATTTTAATAGCTGATAGTGTTGAAAAATATATTGATAGATTGGATATCAAAGAAAGGACCAGAATATTGAAAAGGCTTGAAATGCTTTCAGAAAAACCTAAATCTGTTGGAGAACCTAGAGGCAGATTTTGGATACTAAAGGTTGGAAGTGGAGGCTACAGGATATCTTTCAGAATAATTGAAGAGGAAAATATTGTCAGAGTAACAGCAATAGAGCAGAGAAAATCTGAAAGATACAATCAATTCTATCAATAAATCTTATACTTCTTTTTGAGCTGATCAAGCGTTTTGAATTTTCCTTTATCTATCTCTTCTTCACCCTTTTCAGATTTTTCAAGGAATCTTATATCTTCAAGTACCCTAACAAGGGCTGCCACGTCCTCTTTTGGAAGTTTCATTGTTATCATTTTTCCCATAGTAATCAGCTTATTAATTCACATAGGCTGCTTATAAAACTTCTTAATTATCGAACTATATTCAAATTCTTCCAACTAGAAGCAGGAACAGCAAAGGCAGCAGTATCATGACAGCCAGAGTGACCAGAATAATTTTCATGCTTTGCTTGAATCCTTTCTCCTTCAGACCGAAAACAAGGCCGACAATAAGGCCGCCGAAGTGGCCGATGTAAGAAATGTTTGCTGCCGGCCCGAAGACAAATTCGTATGCATTGTAAATGGCGTAAAACATTCCGAGCAGGGCAAGAGGAACTGGCACGAAAAAAGGATAAAGCGACAGGTCAACCGGCCGGACGAGCATTCCCACGCCAATAAGTGCAAATATGCCCGCAGACGCGCCTATCGAGACGGTATTGAAGCCGTATATCGGCAATGAAGCGAGATCCCCGGCAAACGCGCCGAGGAAAAATATGGCCAGCATCTTTGCAGCACCAAGTTCTTTTTCTACCGCAAAGCCGAAGAAAAGCCATATCAATATATTTGAAAGCAGGTGCTCTATCCCGCCGTGAAGGAAGATAGAAGTTATGATTACATACGGCCTTTCAAGGAAATTCTGGCCCGAGAAACCATAAGTGTCGAACAGTGCCTCGGTATCCGAGAATGCCCCGTAAGCGAAGACAGCCAATACGGCAATAATCAGAAGAATTGTAACGCGCATGATTCCCGTTGAAGCTGCAGCTTATAAAGTTTCTGACTCTAGGATTTTTATGGCATTCAAAAAAGCAGCCGCATTGGCAGGCTTGCTGGTGCTTGCTCCTGCAGGAAGCCATGCTACACACATCACGCAGTATATAGATGCGGACGGTCCCAGAGTAAATGTAACTCTTGGCAATTTCGCACTTTATAATGATGCAAGATTCGTAGAATATAAGTGCAATGGCTCCAGATGTGTGAGATCAGAGACTATTCTCAAGGAGAAAAACGACGTATACAGAAGCCAGCGGACAAATAAACCGGTTGCCGCCGATGTCCCAGGAGGCCATATTGCAAGGCCCAGATTGCTGACACTTGATTGTGCAAGATCAGCTGCGCTAGCCCAGGAATTTGCCTCGCGAAAATCTGCAAGGGAATGGGCAAGATACATGTCAAATCATCTTGATTCTACAGGAATCCTTGCCGGCTGCCCGGAGCCCTAAAGGCAGCACGGCACGCCCTTCAAGCATGAGATTGGCTGGCTGGACTGATACGGAGCCGCTTTTTTCGGGTCAAAGTTCTTGTTCAGCCTGCCACTTTTTGTGCAAGGCCACTAGAAAAAGCTTTGCACAATAACCCCGAACTGCACAAAAAAGTCGTTTCTGAGTAAAAGTGAAACTTAAGTTATTTCATTAGCATATAGCTAATATGCCTGACAAAGATAGCGTTTCAATGATTCATGAAAATGCAAAAGAAGCAGCGGATAGAATAAGCACGGAAATCATGGAGAGCATACATGGAAAGAAGGTTGTTTTATGTGGTTCGGGCTGCGACTCTGCTTGTACTGATACAAATCACCATAGAGACTGCTGGCTTCAGAAAAGGAGGTCCCTAAGAGATACGCTAATCGGGGACTTGTTTATCGCCCCCGTTATTCTTGACGATATAATCGACGGAAGGAACCATCATGTTACGGAAACAGAGATACGGTTCTGCAAAGACCATGCGGATGCCATTGTTTTATTTACTGGCAATGGACCAGGAATCAATAGGGAGTTTGAGGTGTTCAGACAGCAGAGAGAACTATTGAAAAAGTTGCTGGTGTTCGTACCTGCAGACTTCTATCCTTATATCAAGCCTGCTTCGGTAGGACCTTTTGCCGAGGCATTAAATCACTTCAAAATGAGGCAAGGTGGTCTGACTTTTGCGTATAATCCAATGGATATGTATGCGGCGCTTAGAAAGACCTTATTGGATTTCTTTATTCTTCCCACTGGCTGATGTTCCCTTCTCTCAAAGCTTCCAGAATTCTTTGACCTCTTTCCGTCAATTCATAATTTACGGCGTCACCAAATCCATGGTTGGATACAAGACCTACACTTACCAGAACTTGGATGTCGGCTGCGACGTCTATTTTATCTCTGTTGGTTATCTCGGCAAGCTTCTCTCTATTTATATGGGGATGTTCTTCTATGATTTCCAATAAAGAGCTTCTTCGTGCATCTTCTAACATCCTGAGTGCAGCGAGGACTTCTTTATTTGACATAGCATTCACCAATGAATACTGATTGTCGGACTCGGTAGATAAAGATTTTGGCATGGCAATATCACATCATCATATATCTATAGAGTGGTTAATTTTCTTAAAGACGAAATAAAGTGCATGTCAGCGTACTATGTACGCCTATGTTCGAGCTTGGAGTGGACATAAAGTTTGGAGAAAGATAATTCAACATATAAAAAGGGGTTGAACTACATTATACTACAATGAACTCAAAGGAGGTAATAGAATGACAATTGAAAACGTTGAAGGTGCCTTGGAGATAATTGAAAACCATAGAATGGGACTTGATGAGTTAGCAAAACTTCATCATAGTATTGGGAAAGATAGACTGGATTTGCTTGATAGAAAAATTAAGACTTTTATAAGCAGAATCTTCCCGGATTATGAAAGAAGACAAAAAGACTATTATAACACAGTCCATGCTTTTGGCTTTGCCGTTGTTCGTGAGTATACAGATGCCGAAAAACAGGAAGAATATCAAGACCAGATAAGAAAAACGATACTGTTCGTAGATGATTTAATTGGCGAGCTAAAGGTATATGGCTTAGAATTCGATAAGAAAATAGGCCCCAAGAAAACAGAAACGGTCAAGGAGGTTTCTGGTGGTATCCCAGGATTAATAAGAGGTAAGTGGAGCAAGACAAAAGAAGAATCATAGTCATCCCAGAGCGGACGATGAGATGCCTTGGTTAAGTGTTGCTTAGTGTCCAACAGGCAGCCTACACGCAAAGTATCGCCCTTCAAGCATGAGATTGGCTGGCTGGACTGATACGGAGCCGCTTTTTTCGGGTCAAAGTTCTTGTGCAGGCTGCCAGTTTTTGTGCAAGGCTACTAGAAAATCATCTGCAACATATATGATCCACTTCAGAAATGCTTTAAGAGTGGTTTGAGTAAAGAGGAATCAATACGCTTCTGGACAAAGCGTAGAAACATTACAATCTTCAATCCTCTGGACAAGGATTTAGGATTCATGAATTGGACATTTCGGGAATTTGGACAAATTACCGATAGGACTGTTTCTTTTGGATATGGGTAATTAGGCTCGAATTTAAAAGAGCTTTTCGATTGCGGGAAATATACTTCCCAGAAGTGAAAAACCATGTCCGAACACGATGAAAACGTAGCAGCACACGTAGAAGAAATTATAGAGTCAGCTTCTAAACCTACTTCTGAAGCTGCTGTAGAGCCTGTCATTGATGCAAATCCTGCTCCAGCTGCTGCTCCGTTGCAAGAACACACAGTTGATCATATTATAGCATCTGCTTCGAAGCCTGTTGCGCCGCCGATTGCAAGAAGGGGCGTAAGCTTTGACAACGTCATTGATTTTGAAGCCCACAAGGCGCGGATCGCAATTTTTGGCTGCGGAGGCGCTGGGAATAATACCGTCACGGCACTGACTGAAAAGGGCATAGATGGCGCATCGACGGTTGCAATAAACACGGACGCAAAGCACCTTTACGTGAGCAAAGCACACAAGAAAGTGCTCATAGGAAAGAACCTGACACAAGGATTGGGTGCAGGCGGTTATCCGGAGGTAGGCAAAAACGCAGCACTTGAGAGCAAAGGAGAGCTCAGGGAATTGCTCAAAGGCGTTGATCTTGTTTTCATCACATGCGGCCTTGGAGGCGGTACAGGAACGGGTGCAGCCCCTGTCGTTGCACGGATTGCACGCGAAACAGGCGCAATTGTCATAGCAGCCGTGACGCTTCCATTCAAGCTGGAAGGCGCAAGAATTATCAAGGCAGAAGAAGGCCTTGTCAATCTGCGGCAGGCTTGTGACACGGTCATAGTCATAGAAAACCAGAGACTTCTGGAAATTGCAAAGGACATGCCTCTTAAGAAAGCGTTTGCAGTCGCTGATGATCTCATAGCCACGATGATAAAGGGCATATCAGAGACAATATCCCAGCCGTCCTTGGTAAACCTGGATTACGCAGACGTAAAGGCGATAATGCATTCAAGCGGAGGGGTTGCTTCCATAGGTTTCGGAGAAAGCGATGGCGAAGACAGGGCATTTGAATGCATAAACAAGGCACTGAACCATCCGCTGCTTGATGTCGATTACAACGGAGCGACAGGCGCACTTGTACAGGTTATCGGCGGCAACGACATGAGGCTGGATGAAATCAACCGCATAGGCGAAGTCGTGCAGGAACACCTCTCGCATGATGCGCAAGTAATCTGGGGCGCCCGTGTCCTGCCAGAACTACAGGGCAAGATCCAGGTCATAACCATAATTACAGGCGTTAAATCACCATACATCCTTGGCCCTTTGTCCAGGGACGAGAAATCAAAAGTCAAGAAATCCCGGGAGCTCGGGATCGAGATAATAAAATAAGCCCCTTTTCGCGGAGTGTATGACGCACTAAAGTGCGTCTAATCATTCGAAAAGGCCCTTGGGTTCAAAAGAAACTCCAAGGATCCTAATATATGAGAAACAGGTGTTTTCTCACCATTAGGAGAGAAGGTTGATACGTGCAAAGAGCAAAGCTCTTTGACGCGTCAGAGAACTTTCAGTTCTCTGCACGAGGAAGAGAACCTAGGTTCTCGACTTATGCTGACCACACCCCAAAGATAGGCAGTTGGTTTGACTGAAAAGCGCGAAAGCGTGATTTAGGCCTTGCCAACTGCCTACTCTTTCTTTTTTACAAAACTAGCGGAAGCTATGTCAAGAACTTTAAATGATATGCTCTTGATACTCCCACGACTAAAGTCGTGGGTTTCTGAGAGCATGTCATCCCAACATTGTTTATGTAATATCTGCTGTCTGAAGACAGCAGTTTTAAGCAATGTTGTGGATAAAGTTTTCTTAGATCAGCATTACTACAATCAGCAGCAATGCGAAGCCGGCTGTGAATGCAAGGACTTTCTTTGCCAGTTTGCTTTGCCTGAAGAAGTAGATGGTTGCTATGTCGCCAAGCATGCCAGCGATGCTTGCAAGCACGATAGAAACGACGAATACCGGACTGCTTATCGCGCCCTGTGAAAACAGCAATGCCAACGATGCTGCAACCGCATAGCCGCTTCCCAGCCCGCCAAGAACGCTTATCGGTATCACTGCCTCAGGCGCATATGACACTGCCATGCGTGAAACAGCGAGCGTCAGGAAGAAAATCAGGCCGAGATAAAGGGCGGGTTTTATCGCGAATGGCGACTCGAAATCGCGGGTGAAGTTCTTCTTCGGGAATTTCCTGAGGAAGTAAAATGCGAAAAACAGATACAGCAGAGAAGCACCAATCAGGCCTGCAAAAAGCAGCATTGTCCCTGCCTGTTCTGTGAACAATGATGCCGCAACCATATTCCTTGCTGTCATTATGACAAAAGCAAGCAGCGAGGAGAATGCAAACAGGTTAAGCAGCTTCTTGTTTTTCTTGTAATTCTGTATATTGGAAATGACAACAGCGGAAGAGCTGAAAATGCTGCCGAAGAAACTGGAAAGCATGACGCCTTTCTGCTCGCCGAAATGCCGCGTGGCAAGGAAGCCGGCAAATGAAACGACAGAAACTGCAAGAACAACTCCCCATGCCTCTCTGATGTTGACGCCCAGCAGGACGTAGTCTGGCAGGAACGGGTAGATCACAAAAGCCAGGATTGCAAACTCCACGGCGTTAAGTATTTCTTTCTCCGAGAGATGGCGGATATTTCCGACAAGCCTGTTTTTCGAGAAAAGCAGGAGAAATATTATTACTGAAGTCGCGATGGCTTCGCGATAAAACTCCAAAGCCACCATGGAGCCGATAAAATACGTCAATATTATAGTGACAGAAGTGGTTAGTCCCGTGTGTGCCTGGGTTCTTGTCTTGTACCAGAACAGCGACACAGCCAAAGCGCTTGCAATACCTATGCCCATGGCAAGAATAAGCGGCGAACCATACGTGAACGCAAAGAAAGTGGAGAGCATGCCGAACAGGCAGATGAAAGCTGCCGTGCGGACGCCACTGCCCGGCCTGCCCTTGTGGTATTCCCTTTCTAGGCCGATGAAAGCGCCCAGGACAATACTGAGCAGGATTTTGTCCAGAAGCGGCATGATTATTTTTAGCCGGAGCGGTTAATAAAGTTGAACAACGCTGCAAGAATCAGCGCATGTAAGGATCGTCAGGAGCGTAGCCCTTTTTTTCATCGCGTCCGGGAAAAGAAGGCCCGGAAAGAACGTGTTGAGTATATTCTGAAAAATCTCTTTTTTCTTCTTTAGCAGTTGTTGTTAGCCGCGCTTTTTGAGAAAATAACCTTTTGAAGAATTCCATGTCACTTCACTGGCTTTGAGTTGTGCCAGATAAGGTCGAACATCGGCTCAAGAAAGTTTGTAACAACGTGATCGCTTTTTGTCCAGAATGCAACATCCTGCGTAGGGTGTATTTTCGTATCGTCTGTCAGGCCGAGGACGAATTCCTGGCCGTCAACGACGCACAATCTGCCGAGCAGCCTGTCAATTTTCTCGATATCATTAACGTTCCTTATCTGCGCGTATTTCGAAACTTCTTTTATGGTTTCCCCGTTCTGCTTCGTCATTGGCGCAGCTATCTGTATTTTCACGCCGCCGTCAGACGCTTTCTTGAGAAGGCTGCCATGATTTTCTGCAAGTTCAGCCAAGCCTGATTCTGTCGTGACAAATTTAACAGACTTTCTTGCCCTTTTCAGCATGCTCTCGACTTGCTGCAGCATTGCATATCTGCCTTTCAAAGCCCCGGTCAGGTCTTCAGGCTTCATCGTCTTCATGTTTTCTTTGTGCAACCTTTCCAGCTCTTTTATGGAATCGCTTTTTCCAAGGCGGTCAATTTTCTCGCCTAATTCCTGCGCTTCTTCAGCTATCTTCTTTTTCGCCCTGTCAAGCGCTTCTCTTGGATGGATCGCCACATATTTGAGCGGCTTTCCCGGCTGTATAACAATAAAACCCCTGCTTGCCAGGGATTCAAGAACATCATAACACCTGCTTCTGGGTACATTCGATATATCGGATAATTCGCCTGCAGAAGCAGCTCCTCTTGCTAGCAAAGCTGCCCATAAGTTCCTCTCGTACTTGTTCAGTCCGACTGTTCTTAACGCGTCTAGCGTCCTTGGGCTTACCACCATTTTATGACACCATATAGTTTAAGTTGTCTCTTTAAGATACTAAATTACAAATAATAATGTTTATAAGCCTTTCCAGACCACTTTTGTGGGCTAGAACCAGCCGCCTTTCTTCTTCTCCTTCTCTTCATTGTATTTCCTGTCAAGGGTTTCAACGACTTTTTTCACTTCGTCCACTGCACCGCTTGTGTCGCTGACTCCGCAGGAATTTCCAACACCAATAACCAGGACTGCCTGGCCTTTCTTCGCCCTTCTAATTGCGCGCATCACCGTTTCTCTTGTTTTCGGGAGAGCGTTGTATATGTCTTTTTTCATCGGCAATATCGCTTCTTCGATCCCCAGCTTAACAACAATGGTATCAATAGGCATTTTCTTCGGCAGCAGGATATTTTCAATTATTTCTCTCTGGCCTATGCCGCCCATTGCAAAGCCAACACCTTCTGCTACGCTGCCTGTTTTTTCTCCTTCCAGCTTACCGGCAGCATCTATCGTGACAACTCTTGCTATTCTCTTCTTTTTCATTATTTTTTCAATCGCTTCATCCACGCGACCCAGATGCGGCGCAGGGCCCTTTGCTTTCAGGAAGTAGCATTTCCTGCCCTCGACAACCTTCTCAGAGACAACTACGTCTTCTGCTATCTCTTTTGGCTTATCCATGAAAGACGCCGCGGCCAATGGACCTATAGAATCGCCTATAGGCCAGCCGCTTGCGAAGGCTTCTGTGCCTTTCAGTTCGCTTTCAGCCACCTTTTCTATCATAGGCAGCTGCATGTGAATTATCATGGCTATCTGGAGATTCTTGAATTTCTTTGCAATCTCAAGGAAATGGCGCACAACCTTGGATATTTGCCTCAAGCCTATTGCTGCGCGCAATGCGTAATTGAGCTCCTGCTTTTCCTTCTCAGAAATATCACCGGCTATCTCGTCTGTAAACTCCTCAAATCTGTTTTCCATGCTTCTTATTGTCTGGTCTATCTTCTTCACAAGCCCGAAGGGATCAATAGAAGAAGGTTCAACGACAACAAGATCCGTGAACTCGTCGATCCTGTTCTTCAATTCCTTCGACGGCGCCTTGCCTGACTTCTTCGCGGCAAGCGAGTTGGCCTTTCTTGACATCTCCTCCATCTTTATTGCCGACTGCTCTATCCGGTAAATAAGCTGCGAGAGCATAAGGCGCGGATAAACAAAGATGAATATGAAAAATATGATAAAGAACACTATCTGCCCCAGTACATCAGTTGCTTGCAGGAAAAGAACCATGGAAAACACTTTTACTATAAAGATTAGAAAAACTTTATAAAGGCAATCACAAGTACTTTCCCCGTAATGCACGCTTAAATAAAAAGTCAGGTCAATTAAATATCATGCGAGGATTACTAAATTGGAAAATTTCAGCCACGGTCCTGATAACATTTGGCATGCTTCTTTTCATACTTGGCCAGCAGCCGTCAGTCGGCTCGTTTTTCGCAAAGCTTGGAGAGAAAGTCCCTCTCAGATGGGGCGAAGAAAGCAGGAATGTCAGCTTCTATCTCTCGCTGGACAAGAAAATAGACTTGTCTGTTTCTGCGAAACGGGTGAATATAACTTTAGAGTCGCAGGGATTCGAAGGTGCCATAAGCGACACCAGTTTCAGGGCAACAAGGCTTGTTATCACCGACTTTTCAGGGAAGTTTGTATTGAATGATTCCGTTGTTATTGATGGAAACTTCCAGAATTCACAGATTGACGGCGTGAATTTCGTGAATAAGAAGATTCAGGGAAACGGCTCTTTTTCATCCTTGATTATAGACGGTCTTGAAATCGAAAAGCTGGAATTGCGGTCATCTGGAAGAATAACCGTAGGGAAGACAGAAACCAGATTCGAGAATGAAAGCGTTATTATCGAGAAGCCGGCAGGAAAAGTCATCATTAACAATACAACTGAGATAGAAGGCGTTGCAAAGAAGATACTGGTCGGCGGGATATCGACCGGCTGAAAATTTTACTTGCTATCGCGACTGATTATATTGCTGTTGCCTCTTTCCTCTTCCTCGTCGTCCTTGAGTTCCACATAATCGTCGTCTTTCTTTGTTTTCTGCTTCCTCTTTTCCTGATCCTTGATGATCTTTTTCAACTTATCTTCGTCCTCTCTTTCTTTTATGATCTTGTCTATCTTCACATCACGTTTTTTCGCTCCTGCAGACTTCAACCTTCTTGTTATGGGGGAAGCAGCTTTTTCTGCAATGCCCAGAGTGACATAAACAGACTTTGAGAACAGATATAAAAAATATGCTCCTAGCCCGACAGTCATGTAAAAGATTATTGAAGTGCCATCAATCGACAGCGGAAGGCCGAATACGGCATTCATTAGTATGGGGAATAAAACAGCTGCAAAAGCAATAAGCAGGGAGTTGAAAACGATTTTCTTCAGTTTCTTTACCGACAGCACGAAAAGTATGAAGATAATTCCAAGAAAAATATGGGTTATAGATATTGACCCTATATCCAGGGGGATAATGCTCACTTCCTATTATTCAAAAATATTGTTGCTTCTTATTGCACTGTAGCTTACTGCAGTAGCCAAAGAAATGTATGTTATAAGCTTGAATATGTTTTCAACACTGCCTGAATTGTGGTTAACAAGGGACAGGAGTTTCTTGCTTACTGGCTTCTTTGGCCAGCTGTAATTATTTTCTATATAATCAACGATCTGGTCGTAAGAAGCCTTTAGCCGCAACAAGCTCCATTCACGTATCACGCTTATCGGTATATATTTGGATGTCGCAATGCCGGCTTTTCCTTTCTTTATCGCATTCATTATGCCATCAACATCATCTGCATCTATCTGGTTCAGGCCGCAACCCATCATTTCAAGCATGTGCGCGTCGCTGCCAGCCACTCCAGGGATTTCATTCTTCTGGGCAAATTTCCTTCCTTTTATGTTCGCTATCCTGTCGAGATTAAGGCAGTTGAATATTTCCATTGCATCGCAGAAGCGCGCGCCTTCCTTAATGCCGTCATCGTTTATGTCAAAGGGATGGGCTGCAATTGCAATTGCTCCCTGTGAATGTATCTGGTCAATCGTCTCCCGCACATCCATATGAGGCTTTATCCATTCGCTGATGCCGATAGCGAGCACGTGGCCTTCACTTGTATCAATTTCCTCAGAAGGTATGTGAAGAACCCCGTATTTCTTTGCTGATGCACCAGCAACTTTATGCGCCTTGAAAACGTCGTGGTCTGTTATAGCTACTGCCCCTACTCCAAGACGTTTTGCGTGTTTCATTATCTCGGCAGGAGAGTTTATCCCCTCTACCCTTACCTTTATCCTCTGGGAATAGTTCGAATGGCAATGAAGCTCAACAAGCATTTTTACCAAGTTAACTTATGTTTCCCTGTTTTAATAGATAGTATGCGCCATCAACAGACATCATTTAAATGAAAGGATAATAATTATCCTCAGAGACATTGAAAACTGCTGTCTTTTCTGCAAAGGACTTTTAAGAAGTCCTTTGCAGAAATCCAGGAGAGCTTCGCTCTCCATGAATTAGACAGCAGATGAAACACAATGTCTCTGGGATCACATCTTCTCACAAACCACCGACTTTAGTCGGTGGTATATTAAGAAGATATGATCATGGCACAAGCACAGTTATGACCACACATAAACAGTCAGAAATTTTGCGTACGCCAGTAAAGATTGGCCTACATTGCCGTATCTTCGGTTTCTTCAAGATATTTGATTATAAGACTTACCATAGGTTTTATATCGCCCTTATTTCCTTCTTCCAGCGCCTCATAGTACTTGCTTCTTTCCCTATATTTGATATTAACCATAGGCAGGCCGTTTTTTCTTAGTATGAAGTTAAGCAATAGCCTGCCGACGCGTCCGTTGCCGTCGCGGAATGGGTGTACAGACTCAAAGATGTGATGAAAGTAGGCAGCCACGACAACAGGATGGTATTTCTTCTTGTTTGACCTGTACCAGAGCATCATATGCTTGAATTGCTTTTCTACTTCTTCGGGCTTCGGCGGCATGAAACCAGCGCCTCTTACATAGACCTGCACATCCCTGAACCTGCCGGCATATTTCCAGAGTATGTTGTGCATGAGCAATTTGTGCAGCTTTAGGACAAAATTTTTGTTTATATCACCTTTGTGAATCAGCATACAGTCAAAAGCGTCCTTATGGTTCTGAACCTCATTTATCTCGCGTACACTTCTTCCTTCCGGAACGATCTTGTCGAATAGTATCAGAGCTGTTTCCTGCAGCGTTACTGTAGACCCTTCTATAGCGTTTGTGTCATAGGTAAATTCAGTAACAAAACTCTCATAGTAATTTCTATATACGTCTTTGCTGAGTTTAGACTTGTTTTTTTGATAAAATTTCTTGATTCCGCTTATTTTCTTCTGATGATCTGCAGAAATCAGATTAAAAAGCGGATCTGATGATTTCCTCGATTTATCAGCTTTTTTCACCAATTCAGATTTTTTGTATCTAATAAGACGTTTCAGATCTCTACTATTTAGGTCTTTCCCAATGTAAATCCGAATCTTTTCCCACCCGCCACGCGATCTGACGTTCTTCGAACGTCCATTTCTCCTGCGTATATTCTCAACTATGTAAAAATAAGTGCCGCTTTTCTTTTTCTGCCTCTCCACATACATGCTGTCTTTATGGGCACATATAAATAAAAAGCTTATTCAGGTGTGCCCATAAATAAAACCGCTGCTATTGCTGGATTGCACAGATGGTGAACTTAACCATTCGCCCCAGTCAACAGTCAGTGGTTTTTCACATAAGCTAAACGAAAGGGGCGCTGAGATTCACTTTGTGAACAGCTCGACGATATCCCTTTCATGCAGCCTGTATCTGAGGCCGGCTTTTATTTCCCTTGTCCTGTCGCTTTGCTTTCGCAATATTCGTGCAAAGCGGAAGTTCTTGAGAAAATCCTTGTGTATGCGCGCCGCGAAATCCCGCACAGTCGAGTTTTTCTTGAGTGCCATGGGGAAGATCTTTCCTGTTTCACGTTTTTTCGTGTAGACAAGCATGAGTTCCAGCGATTCCCATATCTTTTCCTTGACCTGCTCTATGCGTTCAAGCCTGGGGTTTATAAAAATATACTTCGTGCGCAGGAAATTCCTGTCCATCAGCTCTTCCAGTTTTTTAATATCCTCGCCTTTTGATACAAGCACCACCAGGTCACAGCTTCTTGCAATGCTCAGGTGCTCCGGCTCGAATGTTGACGGTATTTCTACTATCTGTATCTTTACGCCTTCGTAGTCCATCATGCCGACTTCGGGCTTTGTTGTTGTAAACGGCGTTTCTGATATCTTTGGCCTGGCATGCGTGAGCTTTGAAAGCAGCCAGGATTTGCCGGATTTAGTGTACCCTATCAGGCAGACTTGCGCCTCGCCTTCCTTGGCTATGCTGGTTTTTGTCCCGCCCCTCTTTTTCGTCTCTTTTTTCAGCTTTGCAAGCTTTGAGCGAAGCTGCGCGTGTGCATTCTCGCTGCCGTGATGCCTTGGCAGAAGCCTTATCATTTCCTCAAGGGCAGCTATCTTCTCTTCCTTGCTTTTTGCGGATCGGAAGCGGTCTTCGGCCTTGAAGTATTCAACAGGCGCATTCACGGGCATTATTATTTCTAATATTTGCTTCCGTATAAAAACATTCCAGTGCCAGAAAACCCCGTCCTACCGAAACATTCTTAAACCTATTCGTTACTAAATAATAGTTACAGAGTAGGAGACTGTTATGCCGAAAAAAGTTGTTATAGTGGACGATGAGCCTGAAATAGCAGATATGTTGAGAGAAGTTGCAGAATCAGAAGGCTTTGAAGCTTATACAGCCGCCAACGGCCAGGAAGGCCTTGCCGCTGTAGAAAGATACGACCCGGACGGCGTTTTCACTGACTTCAACATGCCAGTACTTGACGGCCTTGGGATGGCAAAGAAATTAAGAGAGTTGGGTTATCGCAAACCCGTTTTCATGGCGACGAGCGATGTTCAGAAAGATTCCAGAGGAAATTGGTATTTGTCTGGTGGCATGCGAGATAAATTGAAACAGTATGAAATTAGCGAAGTAGAGATTTTTAATTATATCAGCCGTTGTTTGTCAAAACCTTTAGATCTTCAGGAAATCCGCGCTGCTTTAGCTTCTATCCCCGCAACCCCAGAACAATAAGCTCTTCCCAGTCTATCTTCTCTCTAGCAAGAACTTCTGGTGTGAAGCCGCAGCTTTCGGCGAACTCAATAACTTCTTTCTCGCCTGTTAGCGATGAGATCAAAAGAAGAATTTTTCCGTTTTCAGTCAGTCGGCCTTTTGCGCCTTCCAGAAATCTCCCTATAACAGCCCTGCCCGTCTTGCCGCCGTCATAGCTTTCGTGTGTGTATTCATCATCGACAGGCAGATAGGGCGGATTGAAGACGATTAAGTCAAATGTGCCAGTTATTTTCTCGAAGAGATCCGAGAAGAAAAATTCTATATCCGCTTTGTTGTGGCGCGCATTTTCCATTGCTACAGCAACCGCATGCTCGCTTATATCCGTTGCACTAACCTTTGCGCCTTCCTTTGCCATCAGGATAGAAAGGAAACCAGAGCCGCAGCCTATTTCAAGGCACTTCTTGCCCTTACGCTCCAATCTTTCCAGCGATTTTGCAAGAAGCAGCGAGTCTTCTCTGGGGTAGTATATATTTTCCGGCACTTCAAGCCCCATATCGCCGTAATAAAACATCATTATGCTGCTTGAGATTCAAACCTTTAAGAAATAACACGGTAATGATTATAATCAATGACAAATTCTGAAGCCGATTTGATTAGAAAATACGTGCTGATAAACGCCACGGAGCACGCCGGCCAAGCCCAAACAAAGAGCGTTCTAGGCAAGCTGCTCGCTGACCAGCCCGACCTGCGGGCACGCGCGCTAGAACTGCGCCCGATGATTGAAGATACAGTTGAAGACGTGAACAGGCTTGGGCTTGCCAGGCAAAAATCAGAACTGGACAAGCTTGGCGGTTACCAGCCGATAAAGCACCAGGAAAGAAAGGGCCTGCCGGAAATGGAAAGAGGCGACAGGTTCGTTGTCAGGTTCGCTCCAAACCCGGACGGGGCATTGCATCTGGGCAACGCACGGCCTGCGGTATTATGCGACGAGTATGCAAAAAAATACAAGGGAAAGTTGATATTGCGATTTGACGATACAGACCCGAAAGTAAAGGTGCCGGAAAAGAAATTCTATAAATGGATAAAAGATGACCTGAAATGGCTGGGTATAAAATGGCATGGAGAATATGTAGCCAGCAAACGCCTGAATATTTATTACAAATATGCAGAGGCTATGATAAAATCTTCTTCTGCTTATGTCTGCACATGCGGCGATGAATGGAAAGTTTTGCGCGACAAGTCAAAGGCCTGCTCCTGCAGATCGTTGGATAGCAGAAACCAGCTTCGCAGATGGAAAAGAATGTTCAAGGGATTCAAAGAAGGCGAAGCGGTTCTTCGCATCAAGACAGACTTGGAAGCCAAGAATCCCGCTGTTCGCGACTGGCCTGCTTTCAGGATAGTCGATGCACCCAGACATCCGCTGGTCAAAAAGAAACTGTGGCCCCTATACAATTTTGCTTCGGCAATAGACGATCATCTCCTTGGAGTGACCCATATTTTCCGCGGGCAGGAACATTCAACAAACGAAGTAAAACAGAGATTCCTTTACCAGCATCTTAGATGGGAATATCCGCAAGTCATCACGCTCGGCAGATTCTCTTTATCAGGCATGGTACTCAGCAAAAGCCAGATAAGGGAAGGCATAGAAAGGCACATTTACAACGACTGGGATGATCTGCGGCTTGGAACGCTCAGGTCATTGAACAGGCGGGGCTTCCAGCCGGAAGCATTGCGCCAGATAATAATCGAGATCGGGCCGAAACCCAGCGATTTAACTGTATCAATGGAAAACCTTGCTGCGTACAACAGGAAGCTGATAGACAAGACAGCAAACCGTTATTTCTTCATATCCGACCCCAAAAGAATTGAAGTGAAAGGCCTGAAACTCAAGCAGATAAAAATCCCCTTGCATCCCGAAGCAAAAAGAGGCTTCCGTTCTATCTCTATCGGGAAGACATTCTACATAGACACGAAGGACTTTGAAAACTGCAAGGGACTTGAAGTGCGGTTGAAGGACCTTTGCAATGTAAAGCTCGGGGAGAAATCAGAGTTTACAGGCTTTGAAGTCAAGCCGACGCCAAAAATACAGTGGGTGTCTGAGAAACATATTCAGGTAAAAGTAATAACGCCCGAGATTGAAATTAAAGGCTACGGAGAAACGGGCATTGCAAAGGAAAAGCCGGGATCGATACTGCAGTTTGAAAGATTCGGTTTTGTAAAGATAGAGAAATCAGGCGGCAATATCGTGACAGCCGTCTGGTCTCATGAATGACGCCTGTATCTGTATTTTCTCAAAAAGCGCAGCTTTTTGGAATTCTCAAAATGCAGAGCATTTTGGAATCTCGAAAAAACTTTGTTTTTTCGAAGATCTCGGAGAAGCTTCGCTTCTCCCAAGATTACACCCTTCTGTTTTTTACGGATTTTTCTTTTAGGCTTCTTCTTTAGGCGGAAAAAGACCAGCATGCCCGCAAGAATCACGACCCCGGCAACAGCCAGGCTGGTAGGGGAAGCCGCAACAAGGCCTGTGGGACCTATAACCCCTGTCTGGTTTTTTTCAGCGGCAGTTTCGTTTGCAAGCGCCTGGCTTGCAGGCATGACGTTTGTTTTGTTTGTTGCAGGTGCGCCGTTTCCTGTTATATTTGCTGCAGATTTATGTGCCACGTTTGGCGTTGCATTGCTTAATGATGCATTAGTGAGATTTGGTTTTGCCTGCGGTGCAGGTCTCGCGCCCCCTCCACCGCCCGAATAGCCGCCTCCGGAAGCGGAAGGACTTGGGCTTGCTGGCGGGGTAAAGGTGAAGGCTATTGTGTTCTTGATTTCATTTCCTGATGTATCATTTGCATACAGCACCAGCGTATTCGAGCCCTGGGACGCTGTTATTGTGGTGTTCGTGCAGCCTATAAGTGAAACATTGGAATCGTTGTTAAGCCTGTACACGCATCCATCAGCGGCAATATTGTCACTGGCAGTGTAATTAAGCGGAATTGACGATGAAGCGTATGTTGTGGATGCGACAGGAGACGTTATAGTCACATTAGGCGCCTGCGTGTCATTGCCTGCCGCCGCACCCGAGAATGAGGGCAGATAAAGCACTGAGGCATTTGTTGTCATGTTGTAGCAGGGCTTGTTTGTGAAATCTGCATTGCATGCGCTTTCAATCCTTGTTATGTCAGGCGCGTCTCGTGTGCCATTGAGATAGAAGTAAATGGCATAAACCTGCGGGAATGTTATTTTTGCCGCGTAGCTGTTTTCAGGCAGGGCGCCGTTCATGTCTACCCACGCAAGCGAACCGAAGACGCCGCCGCTTTGACTGAAGGCGGACGACACACTTCCGGCGCCCTCTATGTCGTCTGCTATGCCCATCATATTAGACAGGTTGAGGGCTGATAAATTGAAATCGACTATTTCTATAAGCGTGCCTGTGAGGTTGAACCTCAGCGTGTAATTCTTTGCGGCATCCAGCGCTGAAACGCTGATCTCATTATCCGTTTCGAGGAATGTCATCGTTATGTTCCTTGCGGAAAGGCTTGCACTCAGGGAACCGAAATAGGACGTTACATTCTCCCTTGCCTTTATGAAAACAAGCACTTCTTGCGTGGCATTGAAATTGCCGGCCAGGTCTGCCAAGTAGGCCTTCAGCGTATAATTTCCGTCGCTCAGGTCCAGCGTTTTTGCCCATTCTTTCCCGCCGCCCGACATGCTTTCGTTGACAAAGTTGAGCTCAAGGACGGCCGAGGAAAGAGGCTCGCTTGCCGTCATGTTTATTGTTATCCGGCTTGTTTCGTGCGTTGTTCCGTTCAAAGGCGTGGGAGAAACAAAGCCAGCATCCGGCGGTATGCGGTCTATTGATGCTGACATCATGAAAGAATTTGCAGTGTTGCCGGCGAGGTCTGTTGTTTCGAAGTAAAAGCTGATTGTAGTGTTGTGCTGCAATGAAGTGAGGTTTATAAGAATGCTGCAGTTCCTTGTTCCTGAAAGGCATGCCATGCTGGTATTTGTGAAGTTCTGCGCCGCCCCCCAATAGAGGTTTGCGCGTCGCAGGTGCATTTCGCTGTACGACAATGAAAAATTCTCATTCAGGCCCCGCATGAAGGTGTTGTTTGCCGGCGAGAGTGCCAGAATCACCGGAGGCCTTGTATCAAGCGTTATATTCAGCGTCTCAGTTGCCGTGTTGCCTGCAGAATCGTTTGCGTGGATCCTGTAGTTATAAGTCCCGTCATCAGCTGTCTTGTTGGCGGTGCATGACACCAATGTCCCGTTGTTCAGTTTCACCATCGTCTGGTTTGTCCCGTTCCATTCCAGGATGCAGGCAGAAATGTTTGTTAAGTCCGAAACACTCACATTGATAAAAATGTAGTTTCTGCTGACAAAAGAATTGTTTACATCTGCTGAAACAATGCTTATAGTTGGTTTTACTGTGTCAATTGTGAAAATGACTGTTTGCGATGTTGCGTTATTCCTGCTCTGATCGCTGCATGTTACATTAAGCGGATAAGTTCCGTCAGATAGGTTGAGAATATATGAATTTTGAACCCCAGATGTTGCATTGCCTAAATTTATTTTAGTGCCATTAAGGTTGCGCGAGCATTCCTGCTCTAGATTAAGATCGTCAATAGCTGTAAAGTTGACGATTATGTTGTTTTTGTTCAGGAAACTATTGTTAACAGGCCCTGTCAAGTCGACCGATGGAGAAATATTGTCGACGAACTTGTCAGATAGCGTGAAACTTGAGGTGATGTTATAAGCTGTATTCGCTGAAAGGCTTGATGGAACAAGCCTTGCGGTCCACATTCCAGCCGAGGCGTTAATTGAAACATTGATATGATTAGTTCGACTCGTGGAAAAAACAGAATTTCCTGAAGTGTTGTAGAGGCCCAACTGAATTGATGCATTGTCAATCCAGCCAATACTCATGCTCAGGAGCGAGTTGTTTGTTGTATTAATTCTATAATAAGAAATGCCTCCTAAAGTGTTGTTTGTGAAAAACACCTCGCCGAAAGGCAAGAAATTCGAAGCTATTGAATACTTTGCACTTCCACTTACGGTTGTTGGCAGGACCAATATGTTCCAGTAACCACTTACAGGGTTGGTGACTTTTATCATTTCTTCTGTTTGCAGCACAGAAGCCGATGATTTTACAATAGCGCCTGATGGATCCAGAAGTTGTAAGTCGAGATTCTGGTGCACTGAGTAATTCTCAGACCAGTAAACTGTTGCGCGTATTTCTGAAGAATTTACCGGCACGAAAATGCTGTGGATTTTGCCAATGTTTGATATGGTTCCTGATATCGTGTTGTTTATCTCGCCGAAAATCCGCGAAACATCTATCCTTCCAGCACCTTTGTCGCTTGTCTTCGAAAAATTCCCGTTGAGATCAAGAGCAGAGTTCATCATTATCGCCTTGACTTCTGCAGGGGTAAGATTGTCCCTAGCTTGCAGCATTAAAGCGGCTATACCTGCAATATGGGGCGTAGACATGCTGGTGCCGCTTTTCTGCACGAAATCGTCCTGGGTTTCCCACCTGCTGTTTGCAGAGGCTATCGGGTTGCCGGGGGCGAGAACATCGGGCTTTATCCTGCTGTCGTCTGTGGGTCCCCTGCTCGAGAAACCGCTGACGGCATCCCGTGTTGTGCTGCCTTTTCCCGTGTCCGTGGAACCGACAGTTATGACCTTGTGCGCCAGTCCGGGCGAGCAGATGGAAAATGAGTTGCCTGTTGAATCAATTGTCCTGCAATTATCTTCACCGCTAGGTCCGCTATTACCAGCAGCTACAGTCACAACCTTGCCTTTGTCTGCTATATTGTCAAGATAAGATGAAAGCACGTCGCTCCCGTCAGCAGGAATCTCACGCCCGCCTAAACTCAGTGTAAGTATGTGCGCCCCGTTGTCAACGCACCAGTCTACGCCGCGTAATATATCCGTATCTAAGCAGCGTCCAGCGTCGTCGCACACCTTTGCGTTCAGTATGCCTGCGCCGAAAGCCACGCCGCGGAAAACAGCGTCATTTCCGGCAGCTATTCCAGCCACATGCGTGCCGTGGCCGTAGATGTCCTGCGGGTTGCCGCCGCCCGTAAAGTCGGCTTCGTTCACGACCCTGTCTGCAAGCGACGGGTGCGTTTTATCCACGCCAGTATCAAGAACGCATATCCTTATGCCTGAACCGTTGTAGCCTGTACCCCACGCCGTTGATGCATTTATTATTGGAACAGATACATCGAGCAGTATCTTCTTTTCCCCGTTGGCCCATACCTTCTCGACAACAGGATCATTTTCAAGGGCATTAAGCATGCTTTTCCTTATTCTGGCTGTGTAAAAATTTGTTTGCCTGAACTGTTTGACGTTCTCAGCGCCCTCAATATTGTAGTTATCGTCCGCCTTGACGATTACTGTAACCTTGTCATCCTGTGACTCGTATAACGCGGGGTCTATTTTTTGAGTACTGGCCGAATAGGACAAAGCAGCAAGTAATAGAAACAGGCATAAAAATGCGGCTAATATTCTCATTCCCTTCAGTATTTACATTGCTTTTGAATCTTTTAAGAATTCTGTTTCAAACAGTTTATGGCGTGTTTATTTATGGCAGTGAAAACCAGGAAAAAGCCGGATAATCGCACGGTTGTCCTCACAGGCGGGACTTTCAACAGCCTGCATCCAGGCCACGAATATTTACTGAAGAAAAGCAAGATCCTTGGGGACTATCTTGTTGTTGTCCTGGCAAACGACAAGCACGACAAGAAGCCTGATGCAGTGCCTGCGAAAACCAGGAAGAAGAACATTGAAAAGCTCAGGATAGCAGACAGGGTTGTCGTAGGCTCACCAAACAGTTTTGTTGGTGTTGTTCACAGATTCAAGCCAAAAATTATAGTCTTAGGCTACGATCAAGAACTACCTGATGAGGAAACGAAGAAAGCAGTAAAGAAGATGAAGATAAAGGTTGTAAGATGCGGCAGATACAAGAGTTACTGACCGCCATATGGAATGTGGAAGGCGTAAAGAACGCCCTGATGTTCACGGAAATAGTTGAATGGCTTTTCATCTCCATTCTGATCCCTAGAAAGAGGAATACGCTTTTCTTTATCCCTATCCGCAGGTGGAATGGACAACTGGTCTGACATAGGTTATAATTTTTCTTAAGTAATATTAAATAGCTTAATTCAAAGCATCAAGAATATCCTTTTCGCTCACAGGTCCCTTTCTCAGGACTTTTTTTGTTTGGGTGTCAAAGACTGTTGAAGGCATTACTTCAGGCAGATTTCCGCCGTCTATTATCAGGCTCACTTTTCCATCAAAGACTTTTATCACGTCTTTAATCCTGTAGAGATTCGGCTCGTCTGAAATGTTTGCGCTGGTTGATGTTATCGGCCTGTTGAGCTTTCTTATCAGCTTGAGTATGAATTTGTTGTCTGGAATCCTGAAACCTACTGCCTGTTTTCTTTGCTTCTTGCTTCTGACTACAAGCGTTATTGGGCCCGGCATGAATGCCCTAGCAAGCCTTTCCGCTTGCTTGTTCAGAGTGAAGTGCTTCTTGGCCATGGTTATGCTGCTTACAGCCACAGAGATCCTCTTGCCGGCCGGCCTTTGCTTTATTCTTATGACCTTTACAACGGCTTTTTTGCTTGTCGCGTCAGCGCCTATGCCGTAGCATGTCTCAGTCGGGTAGATTATAACACCGCCTTTTCTCAGGATTTGCACAGCTTTTTCCGCCGCCCGGTTGTTTGGCTTGAGGATCAGGGTTTCCATGAAAGTCTTAATGGAAAGAAACGGATAAAAGCTATTGTGCCAGAAGCCTTTTTCCAAATAATTCTTCATGAGCTTGTTCTATTATTCGCTTGGAATCCCCGGTATAATTTTCAGGGTTGGCAAATTCATCTATTTGTTCCCTCGAAAGATATCTGGTTACTTCTGGATCTTCCAGCAATGAATGTGCGTATTTTCTGCCTGACTTCATTGCTTCTCTTGCCAGTTTTCCAGATAAAGTCCTTGCCTTTTTTTCCGGCATGCCTTTATTGATGAGTGCATACCGGATTCTTTCTGATGTTGGCGCACCCAATGTTCTCCATATACCTGCTTTCAATTTTTCCGGCTGTGGTTCGACTCTTAGCAAAACATTTGCGGCAAGAGCATTTCCATAATCCAGCATGATAAAAGATTCCGGTATCTTTATCCTGTCAAGGGCAGAGCCTTCCAGATGTCTGGCATCTTCTCTCGAAGTTGTTTCGAGTATAGCAGTAAAATTTCCGTGAAGCCCGTAAGAAAGACCTACTGTCCTTTCCTCTACTGAAGGATTGCCTTCTTTATGTGGCATTGCTGATGATCCTATTGTTCCTTCATCAGGCTCTTCTCTTAGCTCGCCCCGTGCAGTATTTTTCAAATACTTTACCCATTTCAATACATTTGCTACAGTGCGCCCCGATATTGCCAAATCAGCAAAAATATATGCCAAATGTTCGCGTGGCGGGTCCTGAAGGGAAACGGAAGGCGTCAGGCCCCATATACCACAGCATTCCTGTTCAATCAGCCTGCCATCAATTCCGGCGGCTCTCATAGGATGAAAATTACCGGTTGCGCCTGAGAGTGTACCGACAACGTGGTTGTCGGAATCATAGAATAGTCTGTTTGCATTAGAATCGAGCATATATGCTTCTGTAGCAAGTCTCCTGCCAAGATATTCCGGCAGAGCGTCTGCACCATGCGTCGAAGCCATATGCAAATGACCCTGTTTAAGCCATTCGGTGGCAACACCCAAGCATGTATCCCTAAGTTCCTCAGTTCCGCGTATTAGTATTCCAAGCCCCTTCTTGAGCAAAAGGTATTTTGCAGTCTCTGAAGAATCGGCACTGGTCAAGAAAATATGAACGTAAGGCCTGGCGGCTTCACCCACTTCTTCTCTGAGCGTTTCAAATATAGAATCTTCCAGATGATGTGTTACGGCTTCTCTTTCTGCAACCCGTCCCAGAAAGTCGTCCATTCCTCCAGCCCGTATCCGGTATGCCACATCTTGTATTCTTCCAGCATGTTCAGGCGGCACCAGACGCGGATATCTTCTTGAAATAGCGTAAGGAACAATGCCTTCGACTTCAAGCATGGTACTAGTTATCGCAAACCTGTCATCCATCAGTTTTGACATTTCAGGCATGCCGTAGCGCGTGCCGACAAGCCCTCCTTCTGTTCTTCCGGAAGCATTTGTGTCTAATTTCTTTGGTCTTCCAGGCATATTTTCACTATACAATGCAAAGTTATAAAGGAATCAGACTTTTACAAACTCCCCGACTGTTTTTTGCCTGCCTTCGCGGCGCAGGTTTGCGACACGGACGCCGACCAAGCGGATCCTCTTCTTGCTTTCGGCGAACTTCTTCAGCAGGTCTTTCGCAGTATTTTTTATTGTTTCAGCATCATTAAAGTTCTGTTGCAATGTCTTCTGTCTGGTATGTGTTTCAAAGTTTTCATACCGGATTTTTAGGACGACGGTACGATACCATAAGCCTTCTTCAGCAAGAGTTGTAGCCAGGTCTTCTGCTGTTGCATCTATGATTTCGTTTATGAGAGCGATATCATTTGTGTCGTCTTTGAAAGTGTATTCACGGCCTACTGACTGAATCCCTTCTGATTCTTCAACCTCGCTTTCATCCGAACCTTGAGCAAGAAAATGCAATTCAGTTCCCCATCTGCCGAACATTGACTGAAGCATTTGTACATCAAAGTTTGCAATATCACCAATAGTTTCTATACCAAGTTCTTTCAGTGCTTTGTCTGTCTTCTCGCCAACACCGTATAGTTTTCTTGAAGGTAAAGCAGAAAGAAATGCCTGAGCTTCTTCGGGCTTTATGATTGTCAATCCTTGAGGTTTCTGAAAATCGCTGGCTGTTTTAGCTATGAGTTTGTTTGGACCGATGCCGATGCTGCATGTTACATTCTCAGTAGTTTCTATTTCCTGTTTTATTCTGGCTGCGACTTCTGCGGCTTTTTCAAAGCTTTCTGCAGAGCTTATATCTATGAAAGCCTCATCAATGCTGATTTGCTGGAACCTGTCTGCATGCTTGCGGAGGATTTTCATTACACCTTCCGCTACCCTATAATATAACGGGAAATTAACAGGAAGGAATGCGGCTGCCGGGCAGAGGCTGTAAGCCTTTGATATCGGCATGCCCGAGTGTATGCCGTATTCCCTTGCTTTGTAGTTTGCAGTAGAAACAACGCCCCTGCCTTTTCCTTTTTCTGGGTCGTGACCTATTACAACAGGCAGCCCTTTCAGTTCCGGCCTTTCTCTTTCCTCGCAGACCGCAAAGAACGCATCCAGGTCCACGTGCATTATTATGCGCATGCGTAGAACTTGCATCGAAACTTCTTATTGGCAGTCAAGCTCACTCAATGACTTCTACTTTCTCCTTGTCGGGCAAAAACTTGTCAAATAGTTTGTCTATAACGTAGTAAAACGCATACGATGGCACAAGGACAAAGAAGATTGCCCACGTAAGTATAGCAGCCGTATCTGCCGGGTGGAAAAGCGTGAAAAAGCCGGCGGCAAGCAGAATTCCAAAACCAAGCGTTGCAGCCGTTTTCTTCATCTCGCTCTTTTTCATGTCCAATTTCAGTTTAACCATGCAACATCAGCCTCGTTTGTCCTCCATCTCTGCTTAAAATCAGCTTCTTCTGCTTTTATGCCTTTCTGATCGCTGGCAAAAGCAAGCATACCGGCAACAGCTATCATAGCCCCGTTGTCGCCACTGAACTCTTTAGGGCACCCGTAAAACTTCGCGCCGCGCTCATTGCACATCATCCCGAGCATTTCATTCAATCGCTGCGAAGCTGCAACGCCGCCTGTAAGCAATACTTCCTCTTTTCCCGTATGCGCCAGTGCGCGCTCCGTAACCTCCGTGAGCATCGCATAGCATGTTTCCTGAAAAGAGAAGCAAAGATCATCAAGCGCCGCGCCTTTCTTGAATCTCTGCAGCGCTGATGTCATGATGCCAGAGAATGAGAGGTCCATTCCCTTGACAACGTACGGCAGTTCGATGTAGTTCTTGCCTTGCTTGGCCAGGTTCTCCATTACAGGGCCGCCCGGATAACTGCCATCAGTCTCGCGTATGAACGTATCAATTGCATTGCCAATGGAAATATCCTGCGTCTCGCCAAAAACCCTGTAATGTTTAGCCGCATACGCAATGACCTGCGTGTTCCCGCCTGAGACATAGAGCGTGACAGGATCGCGGGCGCCGGAAAGCAATTTCCCGATCTCTATGTGGCCGATGCAGTGGTTGACCGGAAGAAGAAGCTTGCTGCATTTATTTGAAAGCTGCTGCGCAAATTCCAGGCCCGCTTTCAGGCAAGGCGGAAGCCCGGGGCCGGCAGAGTATGCTATGGCATCTATGTTATCAAAAGAAACATCTGATTCGGACAAGGCTTTCTCCAGAACTTCCTTGGCGACAGTCCTGTGGTGCTCTGCTGCTTCTGAAGGATGGATGCCCCACCCATGCTTCGGCTTGTACACATCCCTTGCATTTGCGAGTATTTGCATGCCGCTGTCTTTTTCCACAATTCCTATGCCAAGCGTGTGTGCTGTTGATTCGATACCAAGGATTAGCATGGGAGTAATTTTATGAGAGCGTATAAAAACAAATCACTCAAGTTTGTCGACTAAAATATCTTCATTTCTGCAATAAGACCTGAGGGCTTCAAGCTCCCCGCCTGTTAGGGATTTATCCGTTTCTATTTTTCTCCTTATCAGATCTGCCGAAGATCTGTAACCCAGTTCTGCAAGCTCCCTTACAACGGTGTGTTGTATCCACGGCAATACATCATTTGCAATGTTGCCTGGACGATTTTCTGAATATCTGAGAGAATAAACAGCCATTTAATCAGAGAATTATCTGACTTGAGATTATAAATAAATTGAAAACCCGGAAACCCGGGAAAAGTTTTTGCGCAAATCATTTTATGCGCTTTCACCAATTTCAGCTAAAAGCTTATTTCTTCTTAGCTTTTCTTTTCTTTGCCATTTCTTTTCACCTCATAGCTTTGCAGCCAGATGAACATAAGTTGGGCTAGCTGATGAACTGTAAAACAGAATTCAGCTAGAATTCACCTTTAATATATTGTGTAGGTTAATTTATATACATTTCGCTTTTCAGAATCTTGTTGTAGTGGAAATTTCATTAATAATTTTAGAAGAAATAATTTTTATGCCAACAGCAGGTCAGCTTGGACTTAGAAAAGGTGATGTTGTCCGTCTCGCTACAGTCTACAAAGAATTTGCCGCTTCAGATTTAGCAGGTAATCCGTATTCTGTCAGAAGACTGATGGGCCTTGACATGACCGGAGGGCCAAGGGTTGAAGTCATAGAAACTCATGTTCGTCATCCAAGCGCTAAAGGATTCTATACTAGAGTTATGTATATTCTCAAAAAGCGCAGCTTTTTGGAATCTCGGAGAAGCTTCGCTTCTCCCAAGATAGATGACGACCCATATTCAGGAACATTATCAGAAGAGTTGGGATATATCTGGGAAAGGTTTGAAGGTTTCGTGGGACCTGTAGAAAGATTAAAGTGACTTATTTCTCCATTTCGCTGTAGAAGCAGCGTCCGCAATATTTCCTGTTCTTGTATCTGGCAAGGAATATGCCTGCGCCGCAGCGCGGACATTCTTCGTTTTTGCGCGTGACTTTTTCGCCTTCAATCTTGTAAAGTTTCCACACCTGGACTTTCTTGTGCTTCTTCTTCGACTTGGGCCTCTCTTTCTGCGATTTCTTCTCCTTCTTCTTCTCTTCCTTTACAGGTGCTGCCGCTTCTTTTTCTGGTGGTCTGGCCATTAATTATCACTCTTGCTTTTCCTCTTTCTTTTCTTGCTTCGTTTCCTGCCCCTTTTTCTCTTCTTTTGCCGCTTCTTTCTTGACAATCTTTTCTTCCCACACAAAGACCTTAGCGCGGGATTTAGGCAAACCCGTTTCAGTGAAGATGTGCTTTATTTCAACCTTGTCCGCATCCGTCTTGAGCTCTTTTGATATCCACTGCTGCAGCGCATCCTTTCTGGGTGAAGCTTCGCTTTCGTGTTCTATTTCTGCAGCAATCTCTTTCCTCTTCAAGAAAGGATTATGCTTGTCTGACAGAATATTGACTTTCATTTTTAAACCTCAATCCAGATTTCACATTTTCCTCTTAACAATCCTCTTGCAGATGCGATCATCTTGGGAGAAGCTTCGCTTCTCCGAGATCTTCGGAGAAACTGAGTTTCTCCGAGATTCCGAAATCCTTTGGATTTCGAGAATTCCAAAAAGCTGCGCTTTTTGAGAATATTGTCTGCCAGCAGGATATCTCATTTCTAAACCCTTATGGCATATTTGCCCGGGGCTGTTATCCCCAGCCTTTTTGCTATCTCTGACTCTGTGTCGAATATAATAACGACTCCCTGAAAGCTTGTTGTCGTGTCGTTTGTCTTGCAGACAGGGCACTGCGTCTTCTCGACAATCCTTTTGCAGTTCCTGCACGCTCTTCTTGCCATCTTATCACTTCTTCTTTTTGCTTCTTTCAATCCAGTCAAGCGAGCCCATGCAAGGCTGGCGCATCGTGAGCGATATTTTGTTCCTGCCTTTCCCAAGCGAAACAGCTACAACACGGGCGCGCACGACATCGCCTTCCTTCAGGCGATAGTTATTCTTTTTGCCGGTGAATATAGCATTCTTTGCATCGTAAGCGATCTTGTCGTCCATCACCTGCGAAACATGCACAAGCGCATCCAGAGGCCCTATCCTCGTGAACGCGCCGAATTCTGTGATATCAACAACCTCGCCGACAACAACTTCGTTCATCTCTGGCATGTAGACCATTGCTTTGAATTCTGCGGGATAGAATATTGCCCCGTCTTCAGGGACTATTTTTCCCTCGCCTATGCTGGTGACTTCTGTCACGGCAAGGAAAACCCCAAGATCCGGATTGATCTTGCCCTCAAGGTTTTCCTGAAGGCTTTCTTTAACTGAATCTTCTACATTCAGATCAAACTTTGTGGGGTGCACTCGCACTTCGTCTCGTATTGCCAGGATTTTGAACAAAATTTATCATCCCATTCTCCAGAGTAATTGATCAATGTCAGCTTTAGTTTTCAGAGTGAGGAATTTAAATCTATCTTTTATGGGTTCTGTTAACTTAGTAGGTATTGCCCTTCAGAATTTAAATTAGATTAAGGTCAGCAAAAGAGGCGCAATGACTATTGAGAGCGTGTTCATTGTCTTGATGAGCGAGTTTATTGCAGGGCCGCACGTGTCCTTGCACGGGTCCCCGACTGTGTCGCCCACGACTGCAGCTTTGTGGGCATCGCTTCCCTTGCCGCCGAGGTGTCCTGACTCTATGTATTTCTTTGCGTTGTCCCATGCGCCTCCTGCGTTGGCGAGCATCAGTGCGAGCAGCAGGCCCGATGCAACGGAGCCTGCAAGCATAGCGCCCAATGCTTCCGCGCCGAGCAGCAGGCCGACAAGAACAGGCCCAAGCACTGCTATCAATCCGGGCATAGCAAGTTCGCGCAATGCCGCCTGCGTGCTTATGTCAACTGCCTTTGCATAGTCTGGTTGCGCTTTGCCTGACATTATGCCCCTGATTTCCTTGAACTGCCTGCGCACTTCCTTGACTATAAGATGCGCAGCCTTGCCGACAGCCCGCATGAGATATGCTGAAAACAGGAATGGAATTGCAGCGCCTATAAGCAATCCAACAAGGACTGCGGGTTTTGTTATATCGATGCTTATCAAGCCGGAGGCTTCAGTGAAGGCGGCTAATAGTGCTAAAGCCGAAAGCGCAGCAGAAGCAATTGCTATTCCCTTTGTCGTTGCCTTCGTTGTGTTGCCTACAGCATCCAGCGCGTCCGTGACTTTTCTTGTGCCGGGCCCGAGCTTTGCCATTTCTGCAATGCCGCCCGCATTGTCAGTGATCGGGCCAAAAGTATCAATTGTCATGATTATTCCAGTTATTGAGAGAAGTCCCATTACCGACAGCGCTATGCCATACACGCCTGCAAACGAATAGGAAGCAATGACAGCAAGTGAAATCACTACCACAGGCAATATCGTGCTCTTCATGCCCGCCGCCAGCCCCGCTATGACATTTGTTGCAGCTCCAGTCTCGCTGCTTAACGCTATTTCTTGTACAGGTTTTTTCTCCTTGGAGGTGTAGTATTCAGTGATTTGTGAAATGAGAACTGCAGCAATCAGCCCGGATAGAACTGAAAGAAACGCGCTTGTGCTGTTCATAAACATTACTGAAATCGCATAGGATCCTATTGCAGCCAGCAGGGCGGAAACAATGAGGCCCCTGTTCAATGCAGGCCAGATTTCTTTTTCCTTCTTCGCGCGGACAGCGAATATTCCTATTACCGATGCAATTATCCCTACAACAGCAACGAGCAAGGGGAATATAACGCCATCAAACCCGAGGCCTGCTCCAAGTATCATGGCAGCAATTATTGTGACTACATAGGATTCGAAGAGGTCCGCACCCATTCCAGCACAGTCACCTACGTTATCGCCAACGTTATCTGCGATAACTGCCGGATTGCGCGGGTCGTCTTCAGGAATGCCTTTCTCCAGTTTGCCAACAAGGTCCGCACCCACGTCAGCCGCCTTTGTATATATGCCGCCGCCTACCCGGGCAAACAAAGAGATCAGCGAAGCGCCAAACGCAAAGCCAACGATCAGCTTAGGGTCGCCGTAAACTGCGAATAATGCCGTGACACCAAGAAGGCCAAGGCCCACGATTGCAAATCCGTTCACTGCGCCTGCGCGAAGCGCAACAGACATCGCGCTGCTGAGGCCTTTTTCAGCAGCCTTTGCTGTGCGCGCATTTGACTTGACGGCAACTATCATGCCTATATATCCAGCCAATGCGGAAAGAACCGCGCCAAAGACAAAAGACAGAGCAGTAATTGTTCCAAACACAAAATAAAGCAGAACGGCAAGCAATGCCGCAAATATGGAAACAGTCCTGTACTGCCTGTTGAGATAAGCCTTGGCGCCCTGCTGTATGACGGCAGATATATGCCTCATCTTTTCATTGCCTTGGTCTTTCCTCAGGGTTGAGTAAGCAAGAACGAACGCAAAGAGCAGTGAGAACAGGCCTGCGGCCGTTATCAGTTCAAATATCATCTATTTTGCACACACCCAATAAGTCGAGAACCTAGGTTCTCTTCCTTATCAACCTTCTCTCCTATTCTTCAGTCAGGAGTTTCCATTGCCTTAATCGGATTATTTTGATATTATGCCTTTTTAAGCTTTGTATAAGTATCCTGTCGTTTGTGGCAACAGGGCAGTTATTTTTCACTGCATAGTCCAGAATCGCGCTGTCCGGATTTCCTTCCGCACTGACTACCTTCACGTTGTTTTCAGCCAACCCAAGCGCTACTTTCGCATGAACAGCCGGCTTGCCTTTTCCTTTTGCAATCTTTTTGAGCTCCTTGATGCATTGCACCGTCGTCAGAAATTCATGCCCTTTGAGCCTGCTGTATATATCAACCTTATGCTGCGCAGGGAGCATGAGAAAATTAGTATCGAGAAGCAGTTTCATTTCACCACTCTCCTGTAACCGAATTTTTCCAGATCATCTTTTATATCCCCGAATGACTTGCCGCAAAGCATGCCGCCGGCGATGAATTCTTCCTGCGTGACTTCAGCAAGGCAGAAATCCGGCATTTTGAATGCGTTCTTTTCTTCCTCTGAATCAAATTCGAAATCCACAAGGACAAGCCCGCTCAAGCTGCCCTGGAAAACATCTATCTCGGCCTTTTTTCCTTTGTGAGAATATTCATACCTTATTTTGCGGACTTTCTTGCCGTCCAGGGCCGCAAGCGCAGCAAATTCTTCTTCTGTGAGAAATATATTCTGCTCTTCGAAAACAGACGTATCATTGTCTTTCAAAGGAACTTTCTTTGTTATAATGAATTTATCTCCATTCTTTCTAATCCGCATTTTCGGGTGCGCATCTGATTTTGGAATGTAAATGTCTATAATTTCTTTTGACTTGCAGCTGCCCAAATCCGGCAAATGTCTGACAAGAAATGTCCTTTCGACTTCTTTCATAATTCGTGTTTGTGTGGAAAACTCTTAAAATGAATATCTGCCAAATAATGAATGTCTACCCGTTTTTTCTGCTGCTATTGCCAAGGCTTGCTTGACTGTTGCATGTGCTTCGCTATTTCTTGCCTGTGGAGAAAAAGACATTTCTTGCCCATTCAAAGTTTCCCAGTGTGCAGCAGTGGCATAATTCGGATTTGCTGAAATTCTTTCTGCAAGGCTTGGCCCATGCCTTTTACCTGTCAGTGCTGAAGTTTTGTATCGCCGTGCTGCATATTGCACTGGTTCTGCAACTAAACCTTCATGCCCAAAATAAAAGGTGTCTCTGGCCATACAAATCCTGGTTCTATTTCCGCATTGAATTATTTAAGCTATGGATAAACCCTGAAGAAAGACATCTGTAATTGTTTTGTAATTGGATTGTAAATAAGAAAAATAAAATAAGAATGTCAAATTTACTCTTGGTTTTCTCTGGTTTCAAAGTTTACTCTTTGTCTTCGTCTGAAGATTCTGATTCCGATTCCCAAGAAGACTCTTCCTTCTCTTCCTTTTCTTCCTTCTCTTCTTTTTCTTCGGACGAGTCCTCGCTTTCTTCTTTCGACTCGGAGCTGCCGACCTTTTCACCAATGGCGAACTTGTTTGCAACTTCTTTTATTCTTATTCTGCACTCTTCGCCTTTCTTTGCGCCGTGGACAAAGATGATGAAATTCTCTATTTTTGTTATTCCATCGCCTTTTGCACCGACATCGGTGATCTTTACGTCGTACTCTTCGCCTAACTTTACTGGCTTAGGTTTGTCAAAACTGTCTCTTCTTCCAAAACCTCCGCCTCCGCCGCCTCCGCGGCCGAAACCTCCAGATCCGCCACCATTTCTATCTCTTCTTCCGTACATTTACACGCACTCCTTTATTCATTTTTAGCTGTTTTCCAGCTTCGGCTAGTAAGCAGTTGAATGAAGACCTAGCAGAACTAGACCCATCTACCGCCCTAACCTATCTTTATTACCGTACATCAAATATTTAAATAGTTCATAGTAGCTCATTCAAGCACAAATTCCACACGGCGGTTTTCCTTGCCCTTGTTTTCAGCTTTTGTGATTACTATCTTGCCAATTTCTTTCGTGTTCTTCACATGCGTGCCGCCGCATGCTTGCGCATCGAAGCCAGTAATATCCACTACGCGCACCTCATGCATTGCATCTGGCAGCGGTTTATGCTGCAGCCTTACTAAATTCTCGATCTTGTTTGCTTCTTCACGCGGCATTATGAGCCATTTCACATCCATGCCTTTCTTTACTGCCTCATTTGCCTTTTCCTCGTAGCTGTTTATTTTCTCCTTGTCGAAGTCCTTTAAAGAAAAGTCTATTCTTGCACGATCTATGTATATTTGCTTGCCAGTCACCATCGCATCAGTCTCGTTGAAGATGACACGTGAAAGTATGTGGCATGCTGTGTGATAGCGCATCAACGTATAGCGCCTTGACCAGTCTACAGAACAAGACACGATATTCCCGACCGAAAGACCGGCCTTGTCAACCTTGTGCACCACCCTGTGTCCTTCTTTTTTTGATGATAAAACAGCATATCCCTTGTCGTTGCAGACCATCCTGCCTTCGTCTGCCGGCTGCCCTCCGCTTTCAGGATAGAACGCTGTCCTGTCCAGAGCGATTTCCGTGCCGTCTGCAGACACTTCAGTGACTTCCGCCTGCCAGTCATTCAGGTAGCAATCCAGGTACCAAAGCATTTGTGTCATAGAAATCAAATCTAATTGAATGAATTTAAGCTAAAGAATCGCCGGCAATATTTTTAACCTTTATTATTAGATTGTACAAAATGCCTCAAGACAAAGAAACAGATCCAGATCTAGCAGATGATATGCTCTTCGGGCCACTAAGTGATTTTCTTCGCCTTGAAAGATCCAGCTTTGATGATGTTGTATGGGCAGCATCAAATGGAAGTCCGTCGCAAAAAAGTGAAATAAAAAAGAAAAAAGATTTTTTCCAATATAAAGGCTTCGTTCTTGAAGCTTATGCCAAAAGAAAATTAAGAGAGTTCTCAAGAACCTGTGGATGTATTTTTGTACCAGCTGAGATTAAGGAAGGAAAGCTATCAGAAAGCGTCTTTTTCTCTATGGATGAATATGGGAATACATATTTCTATCAAGATGGAGGGGCAATTGCAGAGATAGACGATATTTATGAGCTTAATGGTTCTTTGTCATGCCCTGTAATATTTGAGATAAGTTTTGCAATAATGCCACCTAAACCTTCAAGATCGTCTTTCAAAAGAGGCCTTGTAAAAGAAATCTACAAACAGCCTCCGTATTGTTGCAAAATAAGGCCGGCAAAAGTTGGAGAGGATGTCGGTTTAAGCAGGGGAGCATCTGATTATTACAGAAGAATACTGATTCCATCCTCCCCTGTATTCGTGGCTGTTTCTAGATACCTGTGGAAACAAGATGGCAATAATCCTATTTGAAAACCTCTCCAGTCTCTTCTGACCAGAATAGAAGATCCAGTTCTGGAAAAGGTATGTTTATTCTGTCAGCGAATTCCTTCATCTTTTCTTCTATCTCCAAATATTTCTTGGGCGTCAGTGATTTAGGCAACGATTCTATTGCTCCGTGCTTCACTAAGTTCTTGAGAATATGCCTGTCAAGTATCGCTATATCTTCCCAATAACCGATATTGCGCAGGAAATGTGAGGCTTCCTTGTAGCCGAAGCCTTTGATGTTCTTTACCAGCCATTCGCGCGCTTGCTTGGCATCGGAGAATTCATTCAGGTGCTTAGTTACATTTGAGCCGTTTAGAAATTTCCTGTTGTAGACAATATGCCTTGCTTTCGTGTGATGAAAACGTGCATATGCCTTGATGATCTTCTTTATCTGATTGACCTTACCAGAAAAAAGCACGTCGTGTGTTTGAAGCTTTTCTATAGCAACCCAGCATCTGCGGCCATTCGATTGTGGGGTAAGCAAACAAAACGCAAGCTCGGCGAAAATTACATTGCCGTCTTTGTTGCGCACGTCTTTGAATTCTTTGAGCCTCTGTTTAATGACATTTTTCCTTTCCTTATATTGCTGGCGAAGATAAGAAACATCCATATATTTGCATTTGCTGCAAAAGGATTTATTCCTAAAACACCAACAATCATCATGAAACTTGTCAGGGATAAGATACCAGAAATCATGAAAGAGAAAGGAAAACATCCAACCATTCACGTGGCGGAAGATGGTGAATATTGGCAGATGCTCAAGGAAAAACTAAAAGAAGAAGCAGAAGAATTCTGGGGAAATGAAAACGTTGAGGAGCTTGCTGATATCTTAGAAGTGATTCACGCTATTTGCGAGTTTAATGGTACAGAAATGCAGAAAATCGAAGAAATGAGGAAGAAAAAAACTCAGAAAAGGGGGAGTTTCAAAAAAAGAATAATTCTTGATGAGACGAAGTAAATCATTTCAAGAATTTTTCTATGCGATTCATTGCATGTTCTATCAGCCTGTAATCGGTGGCGAAAGAACAACGGATATAGCCTTCGCCGTTCTTGCCAAATTCACTGCCCGGCACGACGGCGACTTTGGCTTTTTTCAGCAGCGTATTGGCGAAGCGGAAGCTGTCTTTCGAGAAATTCCCGATGTTTGCGAATGCGTAGAAAGCGCCTTCAGGTTTCACTGTGTGCATGCCCAATTCATTAAGCCTTTTCACAATCAGATCGCGCCTTCTTCTGTATTCCTTTACCATAGCCTGCGTATATTTGCTGCTCATTTGGAGCGCTTTGGCGCCCACCATCTGTGATATTGTAGGCGCGCATATGGTGCTGTACATGTGGATCTTCGTCATTGCCTGCACGATGTCTTTTGGCGCAATGCAGTAGCCTAAGCGATACCCGCACATAGCATAACTCTTCGAGAATGTCTGCAGGGTTATTGCATAGTCTTCCATCCCGTTCAGGCTTGCTAGGGATATGTGCTTCTTTCCATAGATTATCTTTTCGTAAGCCTCGTCGCTGAAAACATAGATATCGTATTCTACTGCAATATCCGCTATCTCTTCAAGCGTCTTCTTGCTCAGCACGTTTCCTGTCGGGTTTGCCGGCGAATTTATTATGAGTGCATGCGATTTCTTCCTGTCCGCTGCTTTCCTTATGTCATCGGGATCTATTTCCCATTTGTTCTTCTCGTGAAGCGTGAAAGGCACAGGAACGGCGTCAGTCAGCTCCACGCTTGGCGTGTAGCCAAGAAAACCCGGGTCTGGAATAAGCACCTGCTCATTGACATCAACCGTGCATTGCAGAGCAAGCATCAAAGCTTCCTGGCTGCCTGCTGCAACAACTATATTCTCCGGGCCGCAACGAATTTTATTTTCCTTTCCCAGCTTCTTTACAATCGCTTCCTTCAGTTCTTTCCTGCCGCCAGGCGGTGAATAATGGTTGAACTGCGCGAATTTTTTGGTCCATGCGACTATTGGCTTAGGCGCAGGAAAGTCCGGTTCGCCGGGACCCAGAGAAATGACATCCTTTCTCTGCACAGCTATCTCAAGCATCCTGCCGATGAGCGCCTCGGGCAGTTCGCGCTCGCGCTCTGAAACGTGCCTCATAACAAATCCCTTTTCTTTAGGAAAGAAAAGGTCTTTGTAAACCCCAAAAGAAATTCAAGACCTTCTCTAAGGAATTAATTATCACGGTAGAATAAAAAGAACTAGTTAAGATATCTTTCTACGTTTTCCTTTTTCCAGCGCATCAAGTCGTTTCTGCATATCAGTTAATGTTTGCTCGGTACTGTATTGTCTTGTTTCTATCGTTTCGACCGCTTGCTTTAATACAGTCTGTCGGCCTGTCTCTTCAGCAATTTGTCTGCGCATATTAGCTAACATCTCAGCCTCTTCCGCCTGTCTACTTCTCCTTCGAGCATCATATTCGGATCCTGCGAGCACTCCTGCCACTCCGACTGCTCCAAAGACTCCAAACAGAAGTGCATTATAAAGCCTGTCACGAGCATCCCCCAGTGGTTCGACAATTAATCTTAATGCGCGCTGGTTTTCTTCAGAGGAGAAATAAGCTTCAATTTTGTCAAGTTCTGCATAGAGTTGCCCGTTCAATTGCGTTTGATTTAAGTCGAGAGAACCATCAAAGTGCCGGAAAACAAATTCCTCGTTGCTTTCTCCTTTTGCTCTGTGCAATGTAGCCCTGTCCTTATTTGCAACCATTTTATTCATTTCGCGGAAAAGGGCGTTTCTTATTTCATGATAAGAAGCAAACTCTCCTTTTTCACCCCGTTTGGTGCCATCACTGAACAAGTAATTGTATACTCGCCATAATTCATCTTCTAATGCGTGTTTGGGATGTAAACTATCAAAATATGTCGCCCCTAGTAATTTAGGGCGCATATCTTCTGTTCTATGCTCGATAAACCTTCTTGGGTCAGTCTCTGCAGCCACGTAAATTAATTCCTTGGCGTTCCACACGCCGTCTTCGCTGTATTTTGCCAGATTTCCTTTTATGTCCTGTGCAATCTCTGCCTTGGCAGCCATGTCGCGCGCTGCGATGTCGCCCCAGTTTCTTACTATAGGTACTGGATGGAAATAACCTCCTAATGCTGCAGCCCCTGCCACCGCAGTGACTGCTGCCGCCTTTCTGAGTTTCTGATAAAATTTTTCCACGCCTTTCACCCAGTTATCTTATGCTTGCAATACCTAAGCAGAAAATCTATTAAAAACAGCACAATGAATCTTGTGTAATTGATTCGTGATTGTTCACAGCCATTTCTCGTCTTCAACGCCCTTCCTCTTGTTCGCTGCGCGCGCCAGAACAAAGAATAAGTCAGAAAGGCGGTTGATATAGACAAAAACATAGTTATTGAGCTCCTCATGCGCCTTCAGCGCCACTATGGACCGCTCAGCGCGCCTGCAAATTGTTCTGCAGATGTGCAATACAGCGGCTTCTCTTGATCCTCCGGGAAGGATGAACCTGTTAAGCGGTTCCAGTTCGCTTTCAAGCCTAGAAATATAATCTTCAAGCCTTTTCACATCGTCGTGGATTATCCTTTGGCGCTTTTCAGCGATATCAAGAGGCGTTGCGACATCGGCGCCGGCAACAAAAAGGTCCCGCTGCACTTCTTTCAGTATCTGTCTTATTTCACCGCCATCGAAGCCTGAAACAGCCAGGCCGACGAATGAATTCAATTCGTCCAGTGTGCCTATAACGCCGATGCGCACAGAGTCTTTCCGCGTTCGCCTGCCGTAAAGGCTTGTCTCTTCCTTGTCCTGGAAAATTTTCATGATTGCTATACACACAGAAAGCATAAAAGATGAAAAAAGAAGATAGAATAGTGTTGGATTATAGATTAACAGTTTTTGATCAGGACGGTATAGATGTTTACACTTTACAATTTTCAGAGGCAGAATTTCAAACCCGCATTGGACATGGAGAATTCGTTCCAGTTAACGGCGACACATACAGATGGGGATTTTTATGCTGCAAACTGAAAGACTATAAACCATATCAGTTTGAATCAATTAACTCTAAAGCCATCCAATGTTAATGGTTTAAACATGTATTGTGGTGCATTATGTCTTTCCGCGAAATACTTTCTATGCCGGGCATGAAGCCTGTATTGTTCAGTTTATTCATTGCGAGTTTGGGTTTCGGCATTATCCTGCCCATACTGCCTTTCTATGCGCTCTCTCTGGGCGCAGAGCCATTCCAGCTCGGTATGCTTACAGCCACCTTCGCATTGATGAGCTTAATCTTTGCACCTTTTCTAGGCAGATTGGCTGAAAAGAAAGGAAGAAAAAATGTTATTCTTGTCTGCATGGCAGGCTATGCACTTTCTTATCTGCTGTTCACATTTACAAATTCGCTTGCGATGGCTTTTGTTGCGCGCGGCTTGCAGGGATTCTTTACAGCAGGCATCATGACAGCATGCGTCTCTCTTATCACAGATATGAGCAGCGAAAGCCAGAGGGGCAAAGCAATGGGGCTTTTTGGCATGACGTTTTCCCTTGGATTCATAATGGGTCCTGCTATCGGAGGATTCGCAGCTGCCATTTCAGTCCAAACAGCTTTCCTGCTTGCTGCCGTGCTCTCAATTGTTGGCATTGCCTATGTTCACAGCCGGTTAAGAGAACCGCCAATGAAAGACGCCGATATAGTCCAGAAAGAGGTGTCCATGCTTACACACATCTCATCCCCTCTTCTTTTGATTTTCATGTCGGTTTTCATGGTAACTTTCATGATAGGCGGGATGGAAGCGACATTGGCGTTATACACATCTGAGAAATTGAGCTTCACTTCAGCCGAAGTGGGCTTGATTTTCACTTTCATAGGATCAGTAGTCATGATCGTCCAATACCTTGGCGGAAGCCTTGTAAACAAAGTAGGCGAAATAAGGCTTATCCAACTGGGTCTGGCTCTTTCAGGCCTTGGTTTCTTCCTGCTCGTTTTTGCAAGCAACTGGGTTTCCCTGCTCGTGCCCGTTGCAATATTCGTAACGGGCAACGCAATAGTCTTCCCTTCAGCAAACTCATTGCTGTCAAAGAAAGCAACGGGCGACAGGGGCGCCGTGCTCGGGCTTGCCACTTCTTTTAGGTCTTTAGGCCAGTTCGTCGGACCCTTGCTGGCTGGATTCCTGTACGGGATAAATCACAGCTATGCATTCCTGGGGCTTGCAGTAGTTATATTGGTGTATTTTGCGGTCTTCTCAATTATATCCATGAAGAAGCTGAAGTGATTTTTATTAGATTCTCAAAAAAAGTATTTGTATTTAACCTTGTCATTAATAACAAAAACTATGTCAGACGACATAGAAGCAAGATATCAAGAAGCTAAACGCTCTATTGAATCCTATGTTAGCGTGTTAAGACGAGATGCACATTTAATCCATGGCGATTTATCTAGAAGATACGACAGGAATCCTTTTCTTGGAACAGAATTGGAATTTATTCCTCAAGCCTATCGTGAAGACAGAGCTGCTGCTGATTTTATCAGACTTCATGGTTCGGATGAAATAACAGGTTGGGAAACAGCAAGTCTTCTCGCCACAGAAGTTGGAGTTCTCCAGTATGCAGAAGATCCGCAAGGCAAATGGTTTCATGTTAGTCGCAACGTGCCGGAAAGAATGTTAACTCATGAATTAACAATGAATTGCACGAATTTTCATGCTTTTAAGAATATTTTAAGATTTGGACCTGCATATTATGATCCTCACAAATTCATAGCAACTTATACTTTTCCTCCTGGTCGAGAGGATAATGCTTGGCAAACTTATTATGCTGCAGAAATGATGCCAGGTGTTTCTGTGAGCATGGAAACTAGATAACTTAGTTAAGAATCAATTCTGAGAGTAAGCTATGCCTCTTCCGCCTGTTTGCTCACTGACTAGAAATCTCAAGTGGGCTTTGCCTTCTTCTGTTTGTAACTCAGCATCAAATCGTACACCTGCAAAAGAGCCCAAGACATCATATTTCCATACTGTAGAAACAATGCCTTCGTAATCTCCACCTTTAACTTCCCTTTCGCCTTCTTTCCTAAGGTACATTCCTGTTGCATGATAGACTAGCTCTTCTCTGCTTTCTTCAGAAATTGCCGTACTTGTAGATAGAAAAGTAACGCCCCATCTAAAACCACGATTATTAACAGACATTTTTCTATCGTTGACAGTTATTTATTTAAACTTATCAGTAGTGACATGATTTCTAAAGAAACAAAAAAGTCTGCGCATTTATGCGCAAATACCCCAGCCGCACTCTACGCAGGTGACGCAGCCTTCCTTGTGCTCGACAGCGCCTGTGCAGCTCGGACATTCGGTCACTGTGTGCTTGTTTACTGCGCCGCCTACTGGAACACGTATCATCGGCTTCTCTATTGCTTCGATAGGGATAGCCAGTTCTTGTTCCTTCTTCTCTTCCTTTGCCAGATGCAGGACTTCCTTCACTCTTGAGCCGCTCCTGTAGACTGTCAATGACTTGCAGCCAAGCTGCCAGCCGAGGATGTACGCATCGCTCACGTCTTCTTTCGTAGCGTCGTTAGGGAAGTTGCATGTTTTTGATATGCTGTTGTCTATGTTCTTTTGGAATGCAGCCTGCATCCTTACATGGTCCTCGGGCCTGATGTCAAGCGCAACTACAAAGATTTTCTTCAGGTCTTCCGGGAGATCAATGCCCTGTACGCTTCCATGCTCCTCTACCTGCTTCATGATTTCATCTGAATAAAGCCCGCGGTCTTTCAACGCTTTCTCGAGGTGCCGGTTCAGGTAGGAAAGCGACTGGCCGCCCATTATGTTTGATTTCCTGTAGGCAAGGGCGAAATAAGGTTCTATTCCGCTTGCGCAGTCACATATCATGCTTATTGATCCAGTGGGCTGCACTGTTGTCAGCGCCGCGTTCCGCATCTTTATGCCCTGCCGTCCATAGATGCTTTGCTTCCAGTTAGGAAAGCTGCCCTTCTCTTCTGCAAGCTCACTGGACATTTCATGCGCCGCGTCGTTAATGAATTTTACAACCTTCTCGGCTGTGTCGAAACCTTCTTGCGTGTCATAGCCTATGCCCAACCGTATCAGCATATCAGCAAAACCCATTACGCCAAGGCCGATTCTTCTGTTACTTCTGAAGGTCTTGTTCACCTTTTCTACAGGAAAGTCTGTAAGGTCTATTACATTGTCAAGCATTCTTACTGAATGACGCGTAACGTATCTGAGCCTCTCCCAGTCTACCTGGCCATCTTTAACGAATTTGTCAAGGTTTATGGATCCGAGATTGCACACGTCGCCGTCGTGGAGAAATTGTTCGCCGCACGGATTGCAGGCCTCTATAGGTCCAAGCTGTGGCAGGGGGTTTGTCTTGTTCACGTTGTCTATAAAGATTACTCCAGGCTCCCCGTTGTTCCACGCAGCACCTATTATCTCTTCCATTATTTCCCTTGCTGTCATGGTCTCTTCTTTTATGTCAAGCACTGTTCCGTATTCGTCTCTAATGATCCTTCGTGGTTTCATCTCCATTCCACGCCATTCGCACATCCAGGGCGAAGGCGCGTTGTTCATGACTTTCTCCATGAAGCCGTCTGTAAGCGCGACTGAGATGTTGAAATTCCTTATGTCTCCTTCACGTGCCTTGCAATGAATGAACTCCAGCACGTCAGGGTGCGTGACTTTCATGACAGCCATGTTTGCTCCATGCCTGCCCTGCTGTTTGATAACTCCAAAGGACGCATCATAAACGCGCAGGAAAGATACAGGACCGGACGCTACCCCGCGCGAGCGTACAGCGCGCCTGCCAGCCGGCCTAAGCAAATGGAATGGGAATCCAAGACCAGAACCGGCCTGTTGCAGCAAGCATGCTTCCTTGAGCGTCTCAAAAATGTCGTCCATGCTGTCTTCCATGTGCAGCACGATGCAATTGGAAACAAGCCTGGTGGGTGCTCCTGCATTTGTGAGTGTCCTTCCTGCTGGAAGGAATTCCAGACTGCTCATGACTTCCCTGAATTCCTGCTGAAGCTTAGAAATCTTTTTCTGGTTGGCGCCATATTTCTTCTCCACTGTAGCTAGCGCTTTAGCTACGCGCTCAAACATCTCTTCAGGCGATTCAAGCACGTTGCCGTCATTGTCTTGTATAAGATATCGTCCTGCAAGAACACGCAATGCATTCAAACTAAGATCCTTGTACATTCTTGTGAAGCGGCCGCCTAGTATCCTCTTGGCTTCGTCCCTGATCTTCATCCTTTCCTGCCTATAAATTATATAGTGCTTTGCTGTCAAGGCGTGGCCGTTATCGATGAGTACCTTTTCAACAACGTCCTGGACTTCCTCAACAGTAGGAATATAATTGCGCTGCTTTGATGCCCTGTTCTCAAGAACCTTGATAACCTTCTCGGCCAGTTCTTCTGCGAGTTTAATGTCCTTGCCCCCGACAGACTGAGCCGCCGAGAATATAGCCCCAACTATCTTTCTCTTGTTAAAGGCCACCATTTTTCCGTCTCTTTTCATTATCTCCTTTGTCTTCATGCCTTCCACCCCTCATATTTTATTGCCTTGATCTTGTTTTCAGTTTCCAGCATTAATAGGAACCCAGCATATTACGTTTATTTAATCGGTTCCTATTACCTCCGATTCAATAATGCAGGAATATATCCTGAAGGACATAAGTTTTCAGACAAATTACAATGTCCTTCAGATACACCAAAGACATTAATTGTACGAATAATTAATGTCTTTCAGTATAAATGGTCAGCTGACCCTTTTCAGCAGCCTCACTTCTTTCTCAAAGGCCGATATGTCGCCGAACGCCCTGTAAACTGACGCAAAACGAATGTATGCAACCTTGTCGATGTGCTTGAGTTTCTCCATGAGAATCTCGCCTACTGTCTGGCTTTGGATTTCTGCGCCATAGCTGCGTAGTTCGGCTTCTACGTCGTTAACTGTCTTCTCGATTGTTTCCTGGCTGACAGGCCTTTTCTCGCATGCTTTCAGCACGCCGCTGAGAAGCTTCTGCCTGTCGAATCTTTCCCTTCTGCCATCTTTCTTGATGATTATGATGTTGACTTCAGGCCTCTCGTATGTTGTGAATCTCTTGATGCATGAAAGGCACTGCCTCCTTCGGCGCGTTGTCTCCTCGCTGTCACGCTTGTCAGTGACTTTCGTCTCTTTGTACCCGCAGAAGGCGCATTTCATGAGGAACACCAATTCGTGTTATATTGTGGCCGCGCGTGTGCGTAGCACAACATATTGTAGCTTTAGAGTCCCATATAAAAAGGCTTGCTGTAATGCAAAGTAGTCTTCAGAAAGGTGAAATCACTGGAAGGAAGTTATAGCGATTTTTGCATCTGCAAAGAAGCAAAGCTTCTTTGAGACTCTGAAAAGCTTTGCTTTTCAGGAGAATAGCGGTAACTATATATATCAGGCAGCGACAAAAACAAAATAGAATTTTTGATGAGGTGAAATCCATGCCTGTAAAGAAAAAACACAAGCACAGCACTAAGAAAAACATATGCGAGTACTGCTAATCCTTTCTTATTTTGCTATCGTAAAAACTACTGGTTTTGCTCAGATGAATCTTCGATTCATCTGGCAACTTAAGTCGAGCGAAGCTCAACTTCAAGTCAACCAGTAGACGAACACGATAGCGAAAGAAATCCTCAAAGAAACCACCACATTCATGTGATGGTTGCATAAGGGAAAATTATCGACAAGCCTGTCAAGGAAGCTTTCCTTGTGCGCAAGCAGGCATTTTATTATCATCTTCCTGCACTCGCTGTTCTTTATCGAATAGAAGCGGAAACGCCCTTTCTTGTTGTGCTTTATTATGCCCTTTTCCATCAGGTACTTCAGGCTCCAAGACAGGCTTGAGGGCGAGTACCCGAGGTCAGAAGCGATCTTCAGCGCATTGGTCTTGTTATTCTCCATGAGATATACTATAATGTGCCTGAAAGGCTTGTGGCGCAGTATGTCAAGCAGTTCTTTCTCGCTTTGCTCATAAGCCGTGTCGCTTACATAATAACGCAAGAAGCGGCCAGTTCTCTCTGCCCTCAGCAACCCCTGCTTGACCAGGAAGTGCAGGTGATAATCGGCAGAGCCTGTAGCGACACCTACTCGCCTCTGGACTTCCCTGAAGTGAATGCCAGGCGAGCCTTTTATACAGTCGTATATCTTTCTTCTGGTGTCAAGCTCAAGAAAATCTGATACAATCGTCAATCACCTGCGGTATATGTACATAAGCATCATGAATGAGAGCAGTATAAGGAACTCCAGCCCTCTTTCTGCGTGTCCAATGAAAACCGTTTCTCTTGGGAAGAAATTATCAATGAGGAAAAGAAACTCCTTCAGCGCGAAGAAGAAGAACGCGAGAGAAATTATGAATATCCTTATGTCTTTCTTCCGCTTGAACGCGATGAGTGAAATGCCCAAAAGGGCGAAGGATGCCACTGTTGTCCCAAGTATAAGCAGGTCCAGTGCTGTGATGATGTTGTCCTTGCCGCCTATCTGGAACTCCAGCCCGTGAAAGCCGAACTGCTGCAGGACGACGATGTAAAACACAAGCGCTACTATAAAGAACGCGTAAATTCCAGCTACCGCATAATAAGAAGATACTCTAGATTCCTTCTGCTTCATCTGCCGCCATGCCTCCAATAAGAACACTTCCCTGAAAAGATTAAAAAGACTTCTGGCGGGACTCGATCCACACGTTTCCTTTCTCAAACGCCAGTCCCCTGTTTTTCTCCACAAGTATTCTTTCTATCTCTTTCAGCTCCTTCATCTTCTCGCTTAAATCGAGTTCATTTATGGTGTCGTCTGTGTCCAGCTCAAAGACGATTTTCATCTGGTCACTTCCTGAATTGGTAGCCGCACAGGTTACAGAAGATTACGCTGTGCGATTTCACTATCTTTCCCCTGAAGCCATCGCCGCAGTAATGCTTCTTGAAATAATTCTTCATTCCCAAACCACCCCGTTTTATCAAGACAAAACTAATCTGCTTTTCTGTCAGCTGCAGCGAAATGAAGCCTGCATAATGCTATCGTGATGCCGCTCAGACTTGCGAGAAAAGTTGCGTCTTTTTTGCATGCAATACAGTTCATCAAAACCACTGGTTAACTATATGCAGCGCGTTTAATAGTGGTTTTGGTACAAAGCTCGAAAACTAGTGCAAAAATTGAAACTTCGCATTCCACTGTTTTCTGGTATTAACGGAATAGTTACTAAGCAGTAACTTCCAGGATTAAATACTTTGCTATCATAGTTGATTTCTATGACATACGCAGAAATTGAGACAATGCAGAAACAGGCAAAAATATTATTCGAGCCAAGCGGATGGGCACTGTCTTATCAAAAGCTGCACGACCAGACGGATGTCTCTGGCTGGGAAATGTTTCTCTTGGAAAGCCATGATAATTTCAACAACCCTTTTGCCCAAGCGATGCAAAGCTTATACACAAATAAAGGCTGGTTCGGATTAATTCTTAGAGACGTTATCAGAGACGGCGGAACAGGCACGGATGACAAAGGAAGGCTGCACTTGACTTATGTTTCTCACGCGGGCACAGAATGGGAACAAGCACATGACATAAAAGCTCCAAAGAATGGTTTTTACGTGCCAAACGACGATTGTGAAACAATAAACGGAGTGGTTGTGCCTTTCCAGCCCGGAACAATAGTTCCTTTCGAGACTGTGAAAAGCAAAAAAGAAGCAGTGAAAAGATTTGAAAAACACGGACTTGATCCAGAATACGTATCTCGTGCTCATAGATTAGACAGCTATAAAGATGATCCGCGGTTCGCTGGTCGCGACTTCGGCCCCGGCCTCGACGTCGACGGCCGCTTCGACGCGGGTTTCGTCGGGCGCCCTTCCTGCTCCGGCTTTGGCTGGATTGCCTCTCTTCCAGCTTATAGAGAACAGGAACTTGTGATGAGAGTTCGCGCTATCAAAGAAAAACGATAAAGCAAGTATAAATTATCCGCAACGGCATCTTCAACTGAACATTTACACAAGCGATATGAAGAAAAAGATTCCTGCAACAGCATAGGCAGCCATAAGCCTGGGATAACTTTTCTCGACATTCTTCATCTTTCTGTGCTCGAGATAGATTATTGCGCCGGTCGCTAACGCAAACCACGCAAAATAATTCAAAAATCCCGCCAGTGCAAGATAAGCTATTGTAGCCCCTGCAAGAAGCACAAAAATCTTTGAGAGGGCCACCATTTTCTTCAGCCCTAAACGGGTTGAAGTTGTTCTAACCCTGCCCTTTTTGTCGTCGTCAATGTCTCTTACCTGCAATAAGATATGCCCGCTTGATGCTACAAGAAACGGGATTAAACCTAATGTATGCATGTTCAATGTTATTTCTTTTCCTGCGGCGAGTGCGACAATGTAAAAAGGCAGCGTGCCGTAGCCCAGACCGTTCCATATAGTCTCTAAATAAGGCCTTTCCTTGATGCGCAGCGGCCGCGCCGAGTATGCGATTATCATGAAATCAGAGAATAAGACAAGATAGAAGACTGCCGCCGGTAAAAAAACGTAAGCAACAGCCGCAGGCATGATCATTAGGATTATGCTGGTTGCCAGGGCTGTTCCTTTGGAAACCTTTCCGCTTGCAACAGGAAACCTGTAAATCTGCCTGCTCTTCCTGTCGCTTTCGTAATCGCAGTAATGGTTGAATGTGATGCTTGCCGAGCAGACCATGATGAAAACCGGCACCAACAGCATGTAGGGCAGCGAGAGCGGTGCGTCGATGGCGAGGAACGCAATGAGATAAATTCCAAGCACGAAAATTGACACGTTTGGACGCAGGAGATGGTTTAAGTCGGTGGGGTTCATGATTATCATTTGATGATACTTAAAGAATATAATTCAAAATAATTAAAGCAAGGATTATCTGAATTTAGCACGATCTTTCGACTCCTTCCATTTTCTTAATTTCTTGTCTGCGCCGAACATGCTTAACCCAATCTTTTCCAGAAGCCCCTTTTTGTCCTTCATTACAAAATTTATTTGGCTGCACATTTCTTAAAGATTTTTCGCCAACTATTCGCATGATCAGGGCTGTGCTCTTCGATCTCGACAACACCCTCATAGATTTCATGGGGGCGAAGATGCGCTCATGCGAGGCAGCAATTGACGCGATGGTCGGCGCAGGATTAAAGATGGAGAAGAAGAAAGCCATCGATATTCTTTTCGGTCTTTACAACCACTATGGAATAGAGTACAAGCTGATATTCCAGAAATTCCTGTTCAGTGTTATCGGCAAGATGGACATGAAAATACTGGCAGCAGGCATAGTTGCCTACAGAGAGGTGCAGGCTACATACCACAAGCCATATCAAGGTGTTCTGCCATTACTCGCGGTGCTTAGAAAGAAGGGTCTCAAGCTCGGCATAGTATCTGACGCGCCTGTGCTCAAGGCTTGGCTTCGCCTTACAGAAATGGGCGCTGCAGAATATTTTGATGTTGTTGTCGCATACACAGGAAAAAGAAAGCCGCACCCTTTGCCGTTTAGAAAAGCCATCAAAGCTTTGGAGGTGAAGCCGGAGGATATTCTGTTTGTCGGCGACGATCCGAGGCGCGATACAAAAGGAGCTAAAGCCTTGGGCATGAAAACAGCGCTTGCGAAATATGGTCTCCAAGATAAGTTCAGAAAATATGTTAATAAATACAAAGCAGATTACGAGCTGGCGAGATTCAAAGATCTGTTAGAAATAGTTTGATAGCTGTGCAGCAAAATAGTTCAGCTTATTCCAAGAATCCCGCTTATTGCATCCAGATCTGATAAGATGTTGTTTTTTGTATATATAACGCTTCTGTTATCTTAGGGCTCAGGTCATAGCTTGCTTTTCATTTCCCAATGGCCCATGCTTTAAACTTGTCGTAGGTCGTCGAGCCGCAGATCCATTTCTCAGTTTTCTTGTTGAAGAAGAACGGCACGCCGCCGCAAAAGCCCTTGTCGAGCTGCCGGAGGAGTTTTGCATTCGCCTCATTGTGCCACACCTCGAGGCGCTGGATTTTTAATGCCGTTTCTTTCTCGAGTCTGTCGATAAGCGGCTCCATTGTCTTGCAGTGCGGGCACTCCGTGCCGTAGAACTCGAGCAGGTCTGACATATATTTTATTTGTCAGACTGATAAATAAAGTTTTGCTTAAGATTGTATAGCGATTACCGACAACCAACTTTATATTCTCTTTTATGTGTAATCCTTATAGTGATGTATATGTCCAAGGAATTTAATGTAATTATAGAAAAAGGCGAAGACGGCTATTTGATATCAGAAGTAATGGAGCTTCCGGGCTGCCATACCCAGGCCAAGACTCTGGACATGCTTATGAAAAGGACACGAGAAGCTATTTCTCTCTATCTAAAAAGCAAGAAAGGCTTGGAAATAACAAAATTCATAGGCGTGAAAAAGATAAAGGTCTAGCCTTATAGTTAAAATCTGAGACTGATGGATGCAATATATCCTAAAACCATAAGATTCTAATATATATACTAGAGCTACTATCTATATCATATGGCTAAATTGCCGCTTCTGACAGCCAAGGAATTAAGCAAGGTTCTGGTTGACATGGGCTTCAGGCCGATAAGGCAAGAAGGAAGCCATATATTCTTTCAACACCCAGATGGGAGAACTACTGTCGTTCCTGATCACTCTGGGGAAGAAATAGACAAAGGCCTTCTGAACAAGATAATCAAGAAAGATTTGAAAATAACGAGAAAAGAATTTGACAAGTATCTTTAATTCGCGCATAGCAAAAACTATATTTAGATTATCGGTCTTCTCAGCGGCCTGCCGTTCTGTATTTCAATTGTTTGCGAGCCGTTCCTTGCAGAAAATCTCCCTCTTCGCGCAATGTGAGTATAAGCCCAGTGGTTTATCTCGACTCTTATTTCCTTTATCCCTTCAAACCCTGTTCCTTCTCTTTGATAACTCAATTCAATGCCATCCACGTGTTTTGTCTGCCCATACGTGAGCACAACTGGCTTTTCTGTCTTGCCTTCGGCTGTTGTCAGTGTGGTTCTGAGCGGGCTCTCTACAAGACTACGAAGCTCGCCTTCCGCAAGAACAAGAAGATAATCAGCCCCGTCAAATTCGGCTATCATAAAAAATAATAAACCGCAAATGTATATAACTATTCATAGCGTTTCTTTCTGTGATTTTTGCGTAATTGAAAAACTATATATCCCGCTTCGGCGATATTCTACTCATGCTCAAAGTGGTGAAGAATTTCTCCGTGTCCTACATGCAGGTTCTTGACGAGAACGGAAAGATAGACGCGAAGCTGATGCCGCAACTCAGCAACGAGGACATACAGAAGATGTATGAAGCAATGGTTCTTGGCAGAATGTTTGACGAGACCATGCTGAAGCTGCAGCGCGAAGGGCGGATAGGCACTTACGCACCTGCCATCGGACAGGAAGCAACCCAGACAGGCTTCGCATATGCAATGCAGCCAAGCGACTGGTTCTTCCCGATGTACAGGGATGTCTCATCTTACATCTTTCGTGGCATGCCTCTTGAAAACCTTGTGCTCTATTGGTCAGGCGACGGAAGGGGAATGCACATCCCAGAAGGGCAGAATAATTTCCCTGTTGCAATCCCTGTAAGCACCCAGATAGCACATGCCGTGGGCGCAGCTATGGCTGCAAAGATACTGGGCCATAAGATTGCTACGTTGGTTTGCACAGGCGACGGCGGCACATCAAAAGCAGACTTCCACGAGGCATTGAATTTTGCAGGAGTATTCAGGGCGCCTGTAGTTGCAATCGTCCAGAACAACCAGTACGCCATTTCAATGCGGCGGGAAAAACAAACAGCAGCTGAAACAATCGCGCAGAAAGCAATAGCTTACGGCTTCGAAGGCATTCAGGTTGACGGCAACGATGTCTTTGCGGTCTACAGGGCAGCAAAGGATGCACTGGAAAAAGCACGCGCAGGCTCAGGACCTACACTCATTGAATGCGTAACATACAGGATAGCTGACCACACAACAGCCGACGATGCAGCGCGTTACAGGACACAGGAAGAGATTGGTGAATGGATGAAAAAAGACCCCATAGAAAGATTGCGCAAGTACATGGAATCCAGGGCTTTGTGGAGCCAGTATTATGAGAAACGCGTACGCTTCAAGTTCGAGGAACAGATAAACGATGCTATAAAGAAAGCGGAGAACATGCCGAAGGCTGAGATAGATGATATCTTCAAGCACATGTACCAGGAAATGACGGAAAATCTTAAGGAGCAGCTTGAAGAACTGAAGAGCTTCCTCAATGCGAAGAAGTTATAGAAAAATAAGAGAAGGTTTTTGATATTTCTTTTGGGGAATACAAAGACCTTTTCTTTAGGAAAGAAAAGGGATTTGTTATGACTGTAATGAACATGGTGCAGGCAATCAACAGCGCGCTTACGCAGGAAATGGAAGCCGACGGAACAGTTGTTGTTCTAGGTGAAGATGTCGGCATTGACGGCGGCGTTTTTCGCGTGACAGACGGATTGCTGAAAAAGTTCCCGAACAGGGTTATTGATACGCCGCTTGCAGAGCTTGCTATTGCAGGCACTACAGTAGGCATGGCTGTTTATGGCTTGAAGCCGGTTGCAGAGATACAGTTTGACGGTTTCAGCCCTCCTATACTGGATCAAATAATATGCCATGCAGGCCGCATCCGATGGAGAACGGGTGGCAGGTATCATGCGCCGCTTGTAATACGGATCCCTTATGGCGGCGGCATCAAAGCATTGGAACACCACTCTGATTCGCCGGAAGCTTATTTTGTACATACGCCCGGAATAAAGGTTGTCATACCTTCAACCCCTTATGAGGCAAAGGGCCTGCTCGCTTCAAGCATCCGCGATCCGGATCCAGTCATATTCCTCGAGCCTAAGAGAATTTACCGCGCAATAAAGGAAGATGTTCCGGATGAGCCCTACACCATACCGTTGGGTGAGGCAAAAATAGTGCGCGAAGGCGAAGATGTTACTCTGGTTTCTTACGGCGCTATGACGCGCACATGCAAGCAAGTAATGGAAAAATCCAAGCACAGCATAGAAATCATTGATGTGCGAACGCTTTCACCGCTGGATACTAAGACAATCATCGAGTCCGTGAAAAAAACAGGCCGCGCGGTGATCGTGCATGAAGCACCCAGATCATGCGGCTTCGGCGCCGAGCTTGCCGCCGTGATCAATGACAGAGACCTGCTGCACCTGAAAGCACCCGTGACGCGCGTCACGGGTTTCGACACAGTAATGCCTCTGCCGAAGCTTGAGGAATACTACATACCCAGCGCAGAGCGCATAGAAGCAGGGATCGAGAAGGTCATGGAGTTCTGATGTAATTGCTAAATAGAATTCAGATATTGTCTTATTTCTCCAAGTCTCCAAGATAGTAGTGAAATATGAATACCGTAGTGTTTTCTTTTTGTACTGATAAAACCTTTCCTAATCAATTCATCTAAGGCGTTCTTCACAATCTTTTTGTCATTGGATGGGACATGTCTTATCAGGTTTTCATACGTGGTTTGCTTATTGCCGATATAACGATGTGCAAGAAGGTAGTCAATTATAAAACGCTCTGCTTCTTTCTGTGTAAATTTTTGCATTATTTAGTTAAATAATGTTAACTTTAAATATCCGTATTGCCAATTATATTGTTGATTAAAATGGGCTTGGTTCACATATTCGGAGAAAAACCTGTACCGAAGGTTCTGGATTTCTTTAGGGTTCATTCTTACTGGGATTATTCACTTAAAGATCTGTCGAAAGCTACAAAGATAAGCCACAGAACTTTGCAGCAGATAATCCCGCAACTTGTTAAGCATGGTTTTCTGAAATACACAAGAACAGAAGGAAAAGCGAAAATGTTTATTTTTAATAAAGAATCAAAAATAGCCAAAGAACTGCACGAATTTGCTCGAACAATAGATTTTGAGTTTTTATCTACAGACCATAAAAAAAAGCAGCACTCGCCTGAGATTGCCTTTGATCTTGGGAGAAGCGAAGCTTCTCAGAGATTCCAAAAAGCGTAGCTTTTTGAGAATTTTGAAGATATACAGATTAAGCAGCGGAAAATACATTAGCCAGTTTCATTGCTTTTTTTCTTTGTAGTTAACTTCCTTGAGGAAATTGTCTATGGGGTTTTTCATTTCAATTTGAATGAAACCTTTTTATCATTGATTTGTGAAACAAACTAATTGTAACGAACAAGTAAATCAAGAAATTTATTTTCTTGATGTCTGCCTTTGGTAAATTCTTTCCAGCACCTCAGGCTGCAGGAAAAAGTCCCCCGCTTCTGTAGGTGATAACCTGCCCGGTTTTAGCCTATACTTATCAACGCCTCCGGTTATAGGGGCTTCTATGTAATCTCGCAACGTACCTTCCAATCTCAAGTAATGTGGTATTGCTTGGCGAATCTGCTCTTCTGGATTTTCGCTTGGTGTTCCGCTATTTTCTATCCATATCGAAGGCACACCCACGCCCAATAACCAATCATGAATCTCGATAAACGCGTTGTAAATAACCCCTTCTTTGCTAAGACTCATTTGTCCAGCTGTGCCCACACCAATTTTCTGGCGATAAGCCCTTCTAAGAGGAATTTGTTCAAGCGAGCAAGTTACAATAATTTGCAGGTTTGGATACCAAATTCCCATATGTTCATTCAATCTACGTATAGCTTCCCATCTATAAGGGCTGTCTTCACAACCCTTTGCTGGACAGGATTGATATGCCCAGCCTGTAACCTGCCATCTGTCCAGGATTACGTCTTGTTTTTGGACAGCCTTTATGAGTTTCTCATTTACTATTGTCCTGCCAGCGGCAAACATGTAAGCAAGTGCTGCCTGCCTGTCCTTTTCAAGATCGGGCCCGTCCATGTCAAGCCGTTCAACGTAATCACGCGCGTTCTTGATAGCATCAAGGTACTGGGGATATTCCTCTTCAAGTTTATCCAAACCTTCAAAACACAGCATTCCAGATCTGTACATCTCATTTAATTTTGCGGTTGCTGGCCGCAAAGGGTCAAAAGTATTTTCTCTAATCACAACAGCATTCTCGCTTCTTTCGTAAAGCATCTGCACAAAAGTGCTTTTCCCTGCAAGTGATAAGCCATCAAAAGCTAAAATCGCATGGTCCTGATCAACTTCAGTTGACATGAACATATCAAAACTGTCAAACTTTATAAGTTTGATTCTGCAATTTAATCGTAATGCCATACGAATTCAGGTTTCCCGATGTTGGCGAGGGCATAACAGAAGGTGAGATAGTAAAATGGCGCGTGAAGGAAGGAGATACTGTTAAGGAACATGATGTCATCGCCGAGATAGAAACAGACAAGGCAATAGTCCAGATACCTTCGCCAAAGAGCGGCAAAATAGCAAAACTCCATCATCGTGAAGGCGATACCATTCACGTAGGAGAAACGCTCGCGACTATCGCTGAAGAGAATGAGCAGCTTATTTCTTCCACGGAAAAATCCATTGAAATGCCGAAACAGCAGAAAGGTGTCGCTGTTGTCGGCCAGCTTGAAGAAGCAGCAGATATAGAGCCTGCTGTGAAACAGCCCACGGCTAAGCCAGCCGTAAATGCAGCAAAGCAGGTTACCGGCAAGATGGCTGAAGTGCTGCCGGCTGTAAGGAGGCTTGCAAGAGAGCTTAATGCCGACATTTCAAGCGTAAAAGGAACAGGGAAAGACGGACGAATAACAGAGGAAGACGTCAGGCAGTCTTCTCAAGCAGCAGAAAAAAAAAGCGAAGAAGTACAAGAACAGTCTCTTGTCAGGATAGAAAGAAAATACGATATGTACGGTTATGTTGAGCGTGTGCCGTTGAAAGGCATCAGAAAAGCAACAGCGAAGAACATGGTGAAGTCCATGTTCACAGCGCCGCATGTGACACACATGGATGAAGCTGACGTCACAGAACTTTCAGCAATTCGCGAAAAAGAAAAGGCAAAAGCTGAAAAGAGCGGCATAAAACTGACTTTCCTGCCGTTCGTCGTGAAGGCAGCTGTCGCTGCGCTGAAGGCGCATCCATACATGAACGCAAGCATGGATGATGAGCATGGCGAAATAATACTGAAAAGCTACTACAATATCGGCATAGCTATTGACACTACAGACGGCCTGATAGTTCCTGTCATCAAGGAAGCAAGCGAAAAAACAATCCTGGAGATAGCAAAAGAAATACAAAAATTTTCTGAAGCCGCTAAGGACAGGAAAATAGATCTTGCTGACATGAAAGGAGGCACGTTTACCATAACAAACGTCGGCTCTGTGGGCGGTCTGCATGCAACGCCAATAATAAACTGGCCCGAGGCGGCAATAATTGCGACTGGACGCATATACGACAAGGCTGTCGTAGCCGGTAAAAAAATTGTTGCAAGAAAGATGATGCCTCTTTCCGTTTCATTTGATCACCGCATAGTCGATGGCGTAGAAGCAGCCAGGTTCACAAACACGCTGAAAGAGCACTTGGAAGATCCTGAATTGCTGTTGATTGAGGGACGATAATAAGTCGAGAACCTAGGTTCTCTTCCTTATCAACCTTCTCTCCTAAATAAATTTATTACAACAAAAATATAGGTTGAGAACCAAATAAAATATTAGAGAATTTGATATGTTCGATTACGAGTATTGGGGAAACGAAATCCTGCCGGCAAAGACGAACATGATGCTGGAAGAATTCATGCTCAGAAGGTCGTCTTTGTATCCTGTTGCATGTGCACGCTTTTTCAGCGTGTCCCGCGACGCCGTGGTGCTTGGTTATGCACAGGACACCGATGCATTGAAGAAAAGAGATGCCAGCTTTGATGTTGTCCGCCGGCTTACTGGCGGGTCTCATGTGCAGCTGGGGCAAAACATACTTGCTTATTCGTTTTCAGTGCCGCGCGACGGAAGCTTCAAAAATTATGAAGGCATGCGTGCTTACTATGCGCAGCACGTAGCCGATGCCTTTGAGGATCTCGGCATAGAAAATATCACCGTTGACAACAAGGCGTCAACCATAAACGTGGACGGCAGGGTTGTTGCCAGCCATGCAGTCATATGGGGTGTTGAAAGCGCACTCCTTCATGGACTGATTATAGTCTCACCTTACGACATGGAAAAACTCTCTGGAAGAGTATTCCTTGGGCAAAGAAAGATAGGCGGGAAATGTTATACAGAGCAGGCTGCCATCAAGAACATGCCGGCTCTTTCCAAGTTCCTTGATGAAAGAAGAAGAAAGATCGCAAACGATCTCATTGCAAATGCCATACTTGCGAGGGTAACGAAAGGAAAACATAGGAAAATGAGATTTGACAAAAAAACGCTCGAGGGTTGCCAGACTATTGAAAACAAACATGCAAGCGAAAGATGGGTTGCTGAAAGAAGGCCGCCCTTTGAAGAAGATCAAATAGAAGAAATACCAGGCGAGCAGCTTGATGGCAGATTGAAGAAGAACATGGGTTATTGCATGTACCTGCAGGTTAAAGACAAGCACTTCAAGAAAATGAGCGAGCCAAAAGAATAGGCGCAATGTGTTTTTAAGGTTTGAGTTTATCCTATTTTCATGAAAATGTTCTATCTACAGGAAACACCTTTCGGTGAATTTTTCTACGATCCAGAATCACATCAAGGAGTTGCTATTACTGAGGTCGGACCTATGATTATGTGTATGGCTCAAGATTACAATCCTGCAACCTTTCCAAAGCATAAGGAATGTGAAGTCCCTGATGACACTTTTTTTGATCTTGTAGATGCCGTATCGAGATATACTTCTGGAGAGCGCGATATTCGAGGTATTTTAAGCCGCTTTCCAAGAACTGACCATTCTTCCAGATGAACTAATATCTCATGACCTGATTCTAATCAAACAAGTGGCTGTTGCCGCAATTCTCGCATTCGTCAGGCTTTTCCTCGTAGGTGCGCATGCAGTAATGGCAGTGATAATGTTTTTTCTTTATACTTTTCATATTATTACCTACTAGGAAAGAGGTGTAGAGAGGAGATCTGCAAAGAACATAGTTCTTCTTGCAGAAACCTTTGGTTTCTGAAGACTCAGGAAAGCTTTGCTTTCCTCGAGTTGAGACCTCAGAGAACTTTTAGTTCTCTGCAGAAAACCCTAGGTTTTCTCCTTCTTAGGTTATGCAGACTTTTGGAGGATTCTTGATGAATTCCTCAAGCAGTTTTATCGCATTCTCGACATCTTTCATGCTGGCCATTCCGATTGTCGAGTGTATATTCCGCACGGCAATTCCTACCACTGTAGCCGGAACGCCTTCGCGCGAAAGCGATATGCTCAGTGCGTCTGTGGTGCCTTTATCGCCTACATCGTACTGGATTGGTATGTTTTTCTGTTTTGCTATGTCTGTCAGCCAGTCATTCATGCACCTGTTTGTTATCATGCCCGAATCTTTCAGCGTTATGCATGGTCCCTTGCCAAGTACGTTCGATTGAATCTTGACCCCTTTATCCTCCGCGTTAGTTACGTCAACTGCAACGGCAAGGTCAGGCTTTATCTTGTATGTGGAAGTTTTTGCGCCGTAAAGCCCTATCTCCTCTTGGACTGTGAAGACATAGTAAGTATCGCTTTCAGTCTTCTTTGACAGTTTTGCAAGCTCCATGAGCACGTAGCAGCCGATCCTGTCATCCAGCGCCCGCCCATAAACAACGTTGTTGTCAGCAAACATCCCTATTTCCTGCTGCAGCGAAATAAATGAGCCTACCTTGACATCCTTCTTCAGCAGTTCCTCTTTGCTTAAACCCGTGTCTATGTACATATCAAGGCTTCTTGGCATGCTGTCAGTCATGTCGCCGTTGCTTATCTCTGCTGTAGTTATGACGCCGTATACAGGTTCTTTGCCCGCCTTGATTTTAACCCTCTGGCCGATCAGCGTCAGGGATTCTATACCGCCTACCCGGGAAAATATTATGGCGCCGTCAGAGTCTATGCCTTTTACCATAAGCCCTATCTCATCCATGTGGGCCGTGAGCATAACCCGAGGCGTGTCGCCCTTCTTGTGTGCTATAAGATTTCCTATGCTGTCCACAGTCACTTCGTCGACATGCTTCCTTATTTCCTTCATTATAAGGTCGCGTACCTCTGACTCATCACCGCTTATGCCGTCCGTTTCCATCAGCCTTTTCATCATCTCAAACATCCAAATCACCGTCTATTTAATTCTTTTATCGAGTCCTCTATTATATCTATGCCATTGTCCGCCTGTTGCCGCGTGAGTGTCAGGGGCGGGCATATTCTTATCACACTCATGCCAGCTGGCAACAATATGAGTCCTTTTTCGCTTGCCTTGCAGAGCACCTCTTTTCTTTCTTCAACTGCAGGCATGCGGGATTTCTTGTTTTTGACCAACTCCACACCTATCATCAATCCTAAGCCACGAACGTCGCCTACTATTTCATATTTGTCCTTGAGTTCATTCAGCCTCTTGAGCATATGTTTTCCAATCTTTTGCGCATTTTGTCCCAACTTTTTTTCTCGCATGAATTTCAGCGTTGCTATGCCTGCTGCGCATGCCAATAAATTGCCGCCAAATGTATTTGCGTGTGAGCCGGGAGCCCAGTCCATGACTTTTCTGCCTGCAACAGTTGCGCCAAGCGGAACTCCTCCGCCGATTGCTTTGCTCAGAGAAACTACATCCGGCACAACACCAAAGTTCTCTATTGCCAGGAACCTTCCTGTCCTGAAACAGCCTGACTGGACTTCGTCGTCGCAAAGAAGCACTCCGTATTCATTGCATAGTTTTCTCACGCCTTTGACGAACGATCTTGGCGGCACGATATAGCCGCCTTCGCCCTGCACAGGCTCGAGGAATATAGCCGCCACATCGCCCCTTTTCAATCGAATGGCTCTTTCGAGTTCAGTCAGGCAGTAAGAGCTGCAGTCTTCCGGTTCCATCTTCATGCGGTAATGATATGGAAAAGGCGCATGCTTGACAGGCAGGAAGGGTGAATATCTGCCGCGCTGAACCGGCTTGGATTTTGTCAGAGAAAGAGAGCCCATTGTTCTTCCGTGGAAAGCATTCTCGAAGGCGATGACCCATTTCCTCTGACTATGCCATCTTGCAAGCTTGTACGCCGCTTCTATGCTTTCTGTGCCTGAATTAGACAGGAAAACGGTATCAAGCTGCTTGTGCATGAAAGTCAACAGGAATTCTGAAAACTCCAACGGAAGTTCGGCATAGAAATCAGAAAAAGCAGCATGTATCCCGAGCTTTATCTGCTTGTGGAGTGCCTTCTCTATCACTGGATTCGTATGGCCTATGCCAGCCACAGCCACCCCAGCAGCAAAATCTAGGTAGCGACGACCGTCAACATCATAGACATAGCAGCCTCTGGCGCGCTTGAAGACAAACGAGTATTCCCTTGTCAGCGAAGGCGATATTATTTTATGGTCGCGTTCGATTATTCGTATCGATTTCTTTCCTGGTTTCCTGCAGATGAATTGTATTTTTCCCATCATAAGACTATCTCCAGGGCATAAATAAAGTTTTTTCACTGTGGCAATTCATCTTTTTCCGCGGAAGCGGCGACGGTCTTTTGTACCGGTAATGATATTTCCCGGGTTTTCGCTTGGACAGGATTATGCAAAATACGATAACAAAGATGACAGCCGTATCTACCAGTATAAGGTCAAACGGTATCCGCCCTTCAGGCACGTTTACTGCTGAAGGGGTTACTATGCTTATTTGTTCTGCAGAGGCATAGCTGAAAGGCATCGTGGCTATTACATTTCTGACATAGTAACTGACATTTCTCTCTTCAAACGGCTTAAGGTCCAGGAAAGTATATTCTACCAGCGGGTCTTCTTCTATTATTCGCGGAGAAGTGCCGATGAAAACAACTTCGTCCGCGCGGGACGCTATATTCTTGTCTATTCTAACGGCAAGTGTAGCAGACTCCAAATGCTGTTCCTTGTTCTTGATGTTTACACGAATATGTGTTTCGTTTTTAATTTCATCAACAAACGAGTTCCCAATGACGATGAAGTTTCTTTGCAATATCTGGTCCCTTGAATAAACACGGAGTATAAAGAAGAGTTCCCTCAGAGCAGTGCCGTTGAAGAACCTTAGCCTTGCCTGGTAGTTTCCCGGGACAGCTGTTGGCGGCACGTCTAGAATCATCGTAACAATTTTTTCTCCCTTTTGCTGTGCATCAAAGACAGGCTCCGGGATCGAAACCCAGTCAGAAATGCCGTCTACGGATGCTCTTATACCGCTTATATCATTGTCAGTCGGATTATACAAGACAATATTTTCTGCCTTTCTTTCCCCCTGAAATATTTCCACTAGTGCAGGTACAGTAACGAATTGCAGTGTTTCCGCAACTGGACGCGGGATCTGGGTTAGATTGGTTATATTCTGTACGGGTGCAGGTACAGATGCTCCGCCACTTCCTCCTCCGCCTCCGGAAGATGCGGATGTTGAAGTAGATTCAAGGATATTGAAAATCACTGTCTTGTTTGGAGTCAGAACCTCATTGCCGCCAGGATCTGTAAACAGGATCTGGCCAGTTGCATTATATTGCCCCGCAGCCGTGAAGCCAGCGCTCCATGTCATGATGTTGACCTGTACCTGCGTAGCTGTTTCGTTTGCTTTCAGTTCCTGTGCCACCCCGGTTTTGGAGAAGACCAATGCCCCCTGCGAGTTGTATACAAAGAGCTTTGGCGTGATAGTCGAGTTTACAGTTCCCATATTCACTGCACTGTAGCTGAACGCAATTGAATTTCCCTGGAAAACCTGCGGATCAGAGGTGAAAGATGCCAATTTCACAAAACCTGCATATACGCCCTTCGAGCTTGATATGTCCGCAAAACCCGGTTTCGCAATGCTTACTTGTATTGTGTAGTCCCCTATATCCGAAAGATTGAAATTATTTGTATAGTTTCCTGCCGCGGTTTCAGTAAAGTTTATGGGTGTTTGCGAGCCACCGGGGCCTACAATTGTTCCATTCACAACTGCTCCAGAAACAAGATTTCCAAGATTATCGCTGACTATGACAGACAATATCTGGCTGCCTGTATGTATCTGGTCTACGAAATCCAAACGTGCTGAGGTAGCATTGCTTGGTCGCAAAAGCGGCGGCGGTTCTAAGATGCCGAGCACTAAACGATACAAAGAGGAACTTGAGCTGTCAGCTGACAAAGCAGATTCGATAAACGCCTTGTAGCTTGTTGAGTTTCCTGAATCCGCATAGGCACTGGTATCCACAATGAGCCTGTAGTTAGCCGAGTCGCCAGAGTCTGCATAAGAAACAGAAAACAACACTGTCAAGCAAACAGCAATTATAATGTACAGAATCTTCATGCATACCATCACACATCGGCACCGAACACAGTTATTTCTGTGTTTCCGAGCAGATTAGCTCCACCAGCGCCGCCAAACAGGTTAATCATTGTTATGTTTGCTGTTCTGTTAACCCATATTCCCCGGGCAATTTGTATTGTTGGGGCGGTTGCCGCACTGTCTGTACCGGACAGCCCGTCTATCATAACCCTTTTTACCGTGCTGTTAAGCGCATTAAAAACATGAACCACAAGACTTCTCTGCGTTGTCACTGCTGTTTCAGATACAGGAATGCCGGTCGTGCTGCTTACGGTTGTTTTGGGATTGGTTAATCCGTCTGACGCAGAACCGGCGTAGTTGGCCTGTCCGTCGTCGCTGAAGGCTATCCTTGCTATATCATCGTCCGAATAGCCTGTTATGTTGATATAGATAATAAGGAATTTTTTGGATCTGGACAGCGTGACATTTACCCAGCGTTGACTCACGGTAGTTTTGTTGTATCCCAGAAATTCAAGCGACTGGCGGTTTGTTTGTGCATCCGAGCCGCAACTAACTATGCCGGCCGAGTTCGTGTCAAGCGTGTCGCAGCCGGGCAGGTTTGGTATACGTATGCCGGCAAACGTCGCATTGCCTGTTATATTGACAGAAGCAACTGTGCCGCCGCCGGATTCCCAGACGGTTATGTTTGCATCCGTATCCGCCCTTACAAGCAGGCGGGACGCATTGATAGCGCCTGTTACATTCACGCTGCCTGTTATTACTGTGTTGAATGCTGCAGCCGCATTCCGGGAGCCTATCAACACGGAAATTCCTGCTGTGTCGTTGTATACTGCACTTGCTGATGTTGTCCAGCCCGAATCTGTTGTATCCTGATCTGCAGCGCAGGAAACAAACAAGCCGGAGTTATTTAACGTGACATTAACGGCTTTGCTGCCTCCGCTGCACTGGCCTGATCCTGCCAGATTTGAAATATTGGTTATTGGCAGACTCTCTATACTCAATCTTGATTGAGGAAAAGAGCCTGTTGTGTTCGCTATTGGCAGTGTTATGCTTAATTTCGACTGATCCAGAGACTGAATCATTGCCGACGTTATTATATTGTTTGGGAAAAGCAATACGCCGCCAGTAATTAACTGCAGCACTGAAGCGCTGACGTAGCCTGTCGCATTGACATTGATGAAATTTCCGTTGCGCCAGCGAAGGAATTGCAAGCCAAGATCATAAGAACTATCTGCGTTGGGCAAAAAGTCGCCGAGTGCACGCGCCCCGCTTTTTGCGAAGTTTGTCTGGTTTGCCGTAAACGTATAAGGCACGCTTCCTAATTCAAAGCGCGGGGATACTGTCTCATTATTTACTGCAATCTCAAGGAATGATCCATCATCAAAAGTGACATTAATAGGGGTGTTGTTTCCTAGCAGAGCTGAAAAAAGTCCTGTACTGACTGTAAGATTTTCCTGCAGTTCGCTCCATTGTATACTTCCGCCTGTTTTCGCGTTATAGATCATGAAAGTGAAATTTGTGCTTGCATTGATGGCGGTATCATTCAGAGATGTAAGCCTGCCGTTGATGGGTATTTTATTTGGTATTGCATAAGCAGGCAAAACAACGGCTGAAAGAAATGTAAAAATCAGAACGAGCGCAAAGGCTTTTTTAATTACGAACAATTTTGCCATTCCTATGCGGCGGTGAATGACCTTTTTTTCAGCCTCCAGCACGGCGAGATACTTGGACGCTGTTGTATAATGCATCCCGAGATCTCTGGAAATCTCGGAAATAGTGAGGCCGCCGCTTTTTTCTATAAGCTTCAGGATCCTGCTGCGTATGTCCAGTGCCCGTAGTTCCTCTGTTTCATTAACAAGACTACTCTTTTTTGCCATTAGCTCAACCTAAACTCTTGATTTCCTTTCTAGCTCTGATGGATGATTGTATTAACTGATCATATTCATATACTGTATTAATAGATAAGATTATTAGTGAACATTATCGGCTCTGTTCTTAAATTTTTCTATTGCAGAGGATAGAGTCTTTGGCAGGACAGAACACGCAGAATTCACAATCATGAGCACTTTGTTATCTTCCTGAGAAGGGACCTGTTTTCCAGTCTTATTGCCTTTCCGATTTTCTGCACAGGTTCCGGATAAACTGTAAATTTCCCGTCAACTTCTTCATCAAGATCTGTGTCGAAATACGCCTCGAAACTTTCATTTGACCCTTTTTTGACTAGTTTCCTGACTATGCTAGCAAGCCCCCCGTGTTTAGATGTGTCAAGAAGGTATTCTACGCTATAGTAATGATCTTCCACATCAAGGTTCTGCAGAATTACAGTATAATTATAGAATGCCCCCAGTTGATTGTTCCAGCCTTCTTCTAAATATGAGCTGACTGCATTGTATTTGGGATAATATGCATAGAGTGTCTCAACCTCATACGGCACTTCTGTAAGGTATTCTTCTTCCACTTCACGGCAATTTTCCGCGGCTGTTATCTTGCCAGTCGGAATGCCTGAAAAAATTAGCGATACAGTTATTACAAGCAACAGAGCAACCGGAATAAGCAAAGCCTTGTTTTCTATATGCAAACCTTTTCCAATCTCATGCGGATATACATCTTCGCCATCGACAAGTTCCCTGCCGCAATATCTGCATCTTTCATCATTAGTAAAATATTTTACATCGCACTTTTTGCAATACCGCATTCTATTAATTACAACGGGTGATATTTATTAGTTGTTTAACCGATTTTCTGCAAATCTAACTGTCTGGTCTGAGAAAAGGATTGCTCACATTTTCTTCTTTCTTATGCCTGCCTTTCAGTTTGCCGATCATAATAATCAGGAAAACCACGCCGGCAATAATAATTACAAGGCCAAGCATGTCAGAGCTCGCCTGAGCTGGCGTTTGTGGCGGAGCCTGTACAGGTATCTGCTTTTCCTCTGGCTGCGGCTCTTCAGGAGGTTTTGTAGATACAGACCCTCCGATAGCAAAGATTGAGAAGCCTGTTGTTTCAGCTACAAAGTGATATACATAGCTTGTCTCGTCAAGCCTTGCAGTGTAAGCTGGAGTCCAGGAAGTGCCGGCTAAGCGGTACAATTTTATTGAATCTACATCGATATTATTATCTTCTATCCATTTCTTGTCTACCCTGAATTCTATTTTCACAAGCTGCATGTCTTCACTCACAAAATTTATAGGTTTTATGTTGAAGGCCTTGTAAACGACGGGTCCTTCAGGAAGGCTTGTTATGGTTGTTATCTCTGACGTGTCTAACGATAAAGTTGTCCCACTTGATACTGTCTTCCTGTTTGTAAAGTCGACGAAGACCCTGAATATATCGAAATTGGCATATGATACTGTAATGTTTTCTAATGTTTTTGACGAAGAACCCCCACCACCAGAGCTTCCACCACCACCGCCACCTGAACCACCTCCGCCTCCTGAAACTATTGGTGTCTGACAGACACCGCAATCTGTGGAGCATAGCGAGCAGCTTTCCAGGCTGCTGCAGAAGTTATCGCCGCAATAGCTGCCATCCTGAACAGAATACTCGGTGAAATGCGGCACTGTAAACGTCAGGTTCCCGCCTATGAAACTTATTATTCTGCAATCCGGACAAGTAAAGTTGTTCCTGTATACCAAAGGATTTGCAATTCCTGCAAGGACGAGGGTGACGGTTGCCGAAGTATTAAATGTTGCAAAAAGTTCTGAACGAACTATGACTCTATGAAGAGAAAATTCGATAGCCCTGCTTAGATTTACAGGAACCAGAATGCCGGAAATATTTTCAAGCAGGCTTATGGTTTTTGAGCCGAAATCCAGTTCACCTACGCCCCTGATGCCTATCTTGAAATATGCGAAATCTGACAAATCAACATCTGAAAGATTCGTACTGAGATCAGGCGAGAAATTACCGGGAGGTATGGGACATCCATGTCTGCCCACGGCGTATTGCGGCGGGGTGCTGGGACATCTGTCTAAACTGTCAGGAACACCATCACTGTCTGCGTCTGAAAAAACAACATTCACGCTTGCATTCAGTGCAGTTGTACTGATGGCAGTGCCGTTGCTTGATGCGAGCAGTACTTGTGATAATCTTAAGTCAGACATGCCCTTATTGGTTGCTCTCAAATATACTGAAGCTATAGTGCCACTGCCACTAGCGCCGCTACCTATTCTTACAACGGCAATGTTCTTTATAATACCAGGAGATGTTGAATCTGTTGTTTCAAGGAAGAGTGTTTGTACACCTCCCTGTTTCAGGAATGTGCCCTCCTGAGCCCTCTCGTATCGCAGCACTGCAGGATCGTAGCTTACGCTTGCCTGGATGCCTGCAAGGCCGCTTATGTTATTTGCGACAATATCAACCCTTATTTCATTGCCCAGTAGCACAGACGGTGAAGACGGTTGAAGTGCAATAGAATTTGTGACAGTTACTGGAGCAGCCCCAACAGAAATTGTTACTGATTTCGTTGTGCTGCTACCGGCACCTGTGCATGTGAGCGTGTACGTTCTGCTAGATGTCAAAGCCCCTGTGCTCTCGCTGCCTGAAAGCGGCTTTGCGCCTAACCAAGCACCGGATGCTGTGCAGGAGTTTACATTGGCTGCACTCCATGAAAGCGTTGCTGCACTGTTGTAAGCTACTGATGATGGACTTGCTGCAAAATTTAACGTTGGCATCAAAGGATTTACCGAACCCGTGAAGCTTACATTACCGCTGTTGATGATATAACCCGCGGTACTCGTATGGACAAAGCGCAGCGAATTGGTTCCTTGTCGCCACCAGTTTGCATTGGTGGTGAAGGTCATTGATTTATTGAGGTTATCGTTTGCAGTTGTACCTTGTGCACCGAATAGTTGGACAGGTCCGTTACCGTTTATGTAAAGCAGGCCTTCATTAGGGAAGTCTGGATCAAAGACAGACATGGTAAGAATGGCATTCTGGAAGATCTGTGGATCAATAACGACGGTCTCCGTGACTGTTTTTTCTTCTGGAAGGGTTGTTCCTAGTAGCGAAACCGGAGCGAAAGCGAAAGCCAGCGGTATTGTAAACAGCATCAAGAGTGCGAATAGCATGATTTCTGCTAGAAGGTCTCTAGTCATTTTATATATTCATCCTGAGCCTTAAACTTAAAGTTTTTCTCCTACTATCCGCAACATTGTTACATAAACAATGTTGGGATGACACCTTGCAGAACAAAGTTCTGCGAGGTCTCGAAGAGCTTTGCTCTTCGAGGATGCTCTCAGAATCCCACGATTGAAGTCGCGGGAGTATTAAGAGCATATCATTTACACTATGCCTGATGTAATCACTTCAAAATAATGATTTTTCCCTCAAAAGCCATTTTAAAGTATTGCCTGCAGTATCAATAACAGAGGTGACAACAATGGCAAGGAGAAGAAAGAAAGCAGCATCAAAGAAAGCAGAAAAAGAGGAATGGTAAGTTATATTTAGTCTTTTCCTTTTTTCCTTTTTATAGAGTTTCTGTACACCTGATTATTTATTTTTCGGGCAAAACCTTTTATCTTTCTAAAAGAAGTGTATACGATGCTTTACGACGTAATCATAATAGGATCAGGATGTGCCGGTTATACAGGTGCCATATATACAAGCAGGAGTAACCTGAAAACGCTTGTTATTGCCGGCAACAAGCCCGGCGGCCAGCTCATGCTTACCAGCGACGTCGAGAATTACCCCGGATTTCCTGAAGGCGTTCTCGGCGGAGACCTCATGGACAGGATGCGCCAGCAGGCAGAACGCTTCGGCGCAGAAATAGTCTATGAAGATGCGGCAGAGGTTGACTTTAGCAGCAGCCCCTTCAAAGTTATCGCTGACAAAGAGTACGAAGCGAAAAGCGTGATAATCGCAACAGGCGCCTCTGCAAAGTGGCTCAACTTGCCATCAGAACAGCGCCTGATAGGCAGGGGTGTGGCGAACTGTGCTGTATGCGACGCTGCTTTTTTCAGGGACAAATATGTTCTTGTCGCGGGCGGCGGCGACACAGCCGTGGAAGAAGCGCTGTTTCTCACAAAGTTTGCCAGTAAAGTCTCTATAGTTCATAGGCGAGACAGCCTGCGTGCAAGCAAGATAATGCAGGACCGTGCAAAAAAGAACAAGAAGATAGACTTTATCTGGAACAGTATTGTGGCAGATGTTGTAGGAAAAAGCAAGGTTGAAGCCGTTGTTATAGAAGATGTAAACACAAAGAAACAGAAAAAGATAGCATGCGACGGACTATTTGTAGCAATAGGCCACGAGCCAAACACCGGGATATTCAAAGGACAATTAACACTTGACGAGAAAGGCTACATGGTGGTCAAGAAAGACGTTTTCAGCAGCACAGAAGGCGTTTTTGTTGCAGGCGACGTCGCAGACTACAGATACAAGCAGGCTGTAACAGCTGCCGGCTCAGGCTGCAAGGCGGCGCTTGAAGCGGAGAAATACATAGCATCGCTAAGCGACTGAGGCAAAATCTTATTAACAGCCTTCGACATAATTTAATGGATGGCTGTATACAAGAATTATATAGGCGGCAGGTGGATTTCTTCTAAAGGAGGACTCTTTGATTCACTGAATCCAGCCACTGAAAAAAGCCTGGGCAAATTCCAGAAAAGCACAAAGCAGGATGTTGACAACGCCGTTTCTGCCGCATGGAAATCTTACGAGAAATGGAGAGATGTTCCTGCACCGAGAAAAGGGGAAATACTGCTCAATGTCGCACAGCTGCTCAAGGAAAACAAGGAAAGGCTTGCGCGGCTTGAGACAACTGAAATGGGCAAAGTCCTGGCTGAAGCGCGCGGGGATGTCCAGGAAGCAATAGATGTTTTCGAGTACATGGCAGGAGAAGGACGCAGGCTTCTGGGCAGCACAACACCATCAGAGCTGCCAAAAAAAGCCTGCATGACATTCAGGCAGCCAATAGGCGTTGTTGGCTTGATAACGCCCTGGAATTTTCCAATAGCTATTCCTGCATGGAAGATGTCTGCGGCACTTATCTGCGGCAATGCAGTCGTCTTCAAACCCTCTTCTGATACGCCTTTGTGTGCAATAGAGCTTGTGAATATCCTTGATGCAGCTGGCGTGCCCAAGGGCGCCGTGAATCTTGTCACAGGCTCTGCTGATCCGGCAGGCACTGCAATTGTAAGCCACAAAGACATTCGCGGCATCTCTTTCACGGGCTCGCGTGATACAGGATTATGGATCACAAGGAACGCTGGAATAAAGAAAGTTGGCCTGGAACTCGGCGGAAAGAACGGCATCATAGTGATGGATGATGCAGACATGAAACTGGCCTTGGATGGGGTTATATGGGGCGCATTCGGCACCACGGGACAGAGGTGCACTGCATGCTCCAGGGTAATTGTGCACCGTAAAGTAAAAGAAAAATTCACAAATATGCTTGTAGAACGTGCAAAGCACATACGCGTTGGAGACGGCTTGAAACCAAGCACTGATATGGGACCGCTAATAAACAGGGCAGCACTGGAAAAAACACATCACTACACGGAAATAGGCAGGAAGGAAGGGGCAAAACTCGTCTGCGGCGGCATAAAACTATCAAAGAAAGGTTTCTTTTTCGCTCCTACAGTCTTCACAAATGTACAGGCCGGGATGCGTATAGCGCGCGAGGAGATATTCGGCCCCGTGCTGTCAATAATTGAAGTATCAGACCTGCAGGAAGCAATAGATGTCATGAACTCCGTAGAATACGGCCTTAGTTCTTCCATCTACACCCAAAACATAAACAATGCATTTGAAGCGATAGAAAAGATAGAAGCTGGAATAACATATGTCAACTCTTCAACAATAGGCGCGGAAGTCCACCTGCCTTTCGGCGGCGTGAAGCAGACAGGCTCCGGGCGCGAGGCGGGCATAATGGGCATCGAGGAGTTCTCGGAAATCAAGACTGTTTACGTAGACTACAGCGGCAAACTCCAGAAAGCGCAGATGGATTAATTAATTCAAAAGATAAAGAGTAGCTATGAAAGTTACTATGGTACTTGTTTCATCATTAAATGGAAAAATAACCAGAGACGATGATACAAACATAAATTTATGGACTACAAGGGAAGATGCAAAATTCTTTTCATCGCTGCGAGATAAGCATAAATTAATTATAATGGGAAGGAAAACCTATACTTCTATTCATGATAAAATTAAGCTACAGCCTGATAAATTAAGAATCGTTTTAACTAAAACTCCTGCTAAATATTCTAATCATGCTAAGAGCGGCATGCTTGAGTTTACTAATGAACACCCAACTAAACTCTTGAAAAGACTTGAACCAAAAGGCTACAAAAATTGCTTATTAGTCGGCGGAGGTGAAGTAGCTAGGTTATTCTTACAGTCATCTCTTATAGACGACATATATTTGACAATCGAACCCAAAATTTTTGGTAAAGGCAAATCTATGTTCGCTGAAGATAACTTCCATGCTCAATTAAAACTTATTAGTGTCAAGAAATTGAACCGTCAAGGAACATTACTTCTAAAATACAAATTTCAGAAATAAAAAATTAACATAACTGTTCTCTACTTATTTCATGTAATCGTAGAAACCTTTCCCGGCCTTCCTGCCGAGCTTGCCTTCGCGCGCCAGCTGAACAAGCAAAGGACATGGTTTGAAGCGTTCAGAGTTATTTTTCAGATTATTCAGCGTATCGACAACTGTATCAATTCCTATTGAATCCGCAAGCTCCAGCGGTCCCATAGGATGATTGACACCCAACTTCATTGTTGCATCAACGCTTTCAGCGCTTGCGCCGTCGCGCACGCAGAATGCAGCTTCATTGATCATGCCAAACACAATTTTTCCAGAAAGTGGCATGGACTCAACTTCGACAATGACTGTGAACATCTTTTCAAATGCCGTTCTCGCATTTCTTTTGGTTTTCGGCGCCGTTGACTTGCTGCTGACCACCTCAAGCACGCCGGAAGACAAGGGAATTATCAAGTGGATGCCAATAAGCCGTTCAGGCGTCTTTATCACCTTCGCAAGCACGTCAATTGGTATTGAGGATGAGCAGGCTGCAATAACAGCGTCAGGCCTTGCTATCTTTTCCAAATCTGCAAGCACTTCTTTTTTGACATTCAGCTTCTCGCCTGCAGCTTCTATAATAATGTCCGCTTCTTTGTGAACCTGAACCTCTGTTGATTCCCTGATCCTATGCATCAGTAATTCGCGGTCTGTTGAAGCGATCAGGTTCTTTTTAGCGAGCTGCGCCAAATGAGCACTTACATCTTGCAGGCCGTTCTTGAGATTTGATTCATTCCTGTCGCTGATGGTAACGTCAAATCCGCTTTTGAGAAGCAGTGCGGCAAGGCCAGAACCAAGAGTGCCTGCACCTACTACCCCGATTTTCATACCTTTCCATATTCCTTAAAACTTAAAAGTATGATTTAGTGGTTAACTTCCACAATCTTGTTCTTTGATTTAAAGCCTTTCAATATTCTGATTCTGCTTTTGCTAACCTGAAAGAATTCGGCGAGGCTTTCTATCAGGGCCTTGTTTGCTTTCCCTTCCTGTGCCGTTGCTGTTAAGCAGACCTTAAGCCATCTTTCTTCTTTCTTTATCTCGTTTTTTTTCGAGTTTGGAATTACCCTGACATCTATTTTCATTCAAAGCCGCCGTTAACGCATATCACTTGCCCTGTTACATAAGATGCCTTTCCAGAAGCGAGGAAGGAAACAACATCAGCTATTTCTTCCGGTTTTGCGACCCGGCCAAGAGGAATGTCTTTCACAAGCTCCGCCATGTTGCGGCCTTTAATCAGGTCTGTCATCACGTATCCGGGAGCTATTGCGTTGACGCGTATGCCGTATTTTGCCAGCTCCCGCGCAAGAGATTTTGTCAGGCCTATGAGCCCTGCCTTCGAGGTGCCGTAATGCGCATTCCTCGCTGAGCCTTTGAATGCGGCCATGGAAGAAATATTAACAATGACGCCTTTGCTTTGCTTCAGGCAGGGCAGCGCTTCTTTTGCACAAAAAAAGGCGGCGTTCAGGTTCACATCCAGCATATCTTTCCATTCGTCAATTTCCAAGTCTTCGATAGCATTCTTCCTGTTTATGCCTGCGTTGTTAACAAGAACATCAATACCGCCGAATCTGCTTACAGCCGTCTTTACCATCGCTTTAACTTGGTCTGGTTGGGACACGTCAGCAGCTATGGCAATTGCTTCTTTGCCCAGTTTCTTGATTTCATTCACTGTTTCTTCTGCGCCTTCTTTGTCCTTGCTGTAATTCACCACAACATTCATGCCGTCGCGCGCAAGCTGCAGTGCTATTGCACGGCCGATGCCGCGCGATGAACCTGTAACAAGGGCTGTTTTCATTAAATCACTTGTACAGAAATAGAACCAACAATCCTTATAAGATAATTATAGATTATATTTTCTTTTCCATTCATCCGCTTCCTCTTCCGTGATTTCCTTTATCTTTATCACGTTCACGGGGCAGACGGTCTCTGCATCGGGGCTGAACTGGCCTTCTTCAAGAACAATCTCGTATAAGCCAGATTCATTGAGAACCGCGCCGAAAAGGTTGACCTTGCCCTCTTCAGGCACCTTTTCCCAGAGCTTCTCGTCGACAGCGGAGCAGGAAAAAGCGCCTATGCAGCCCTCGCGGTCGAATGTAATGAGGAATTTCTTCTTTCCGCCAGATCCTATGTTAAATGGTACAGAGCCCTTCATTGAAATCACATATCTAATTAACAGAAACGGTTTTATACGTTATTTATCGCTGTGAATTTAGTTTAATACTACGACCTTCAGGTCGTTCATATTACTTCTAAATTCATGCGAAAATACTTCGGGCTTTAGCCCGAAGTATTTATGCCAGTTTGCAACATAATAACATAATGGTTAAGAAGATTGAATTCATTTCTGTCTTTTTCATTGTATCGATTCTGCAAATTAGTTCTGTTTTCGGACAAATTTCTCCGTCTCCTATTGACTCTTTACAGCCAGGCCAATGGTATGAAGTTCCAAATTCTAAAATAAGAAGTGTTGTACCGAGTCCCATTCCTCCTGGTGATGGTCCAGCCGGGATTATAAGAGCTTGGAGCGGGGGCGCTTATGACACAAAAAGGGACCGCTTAATAGTCTGGGGCGGCGGCCATGGCGACTATGGTGGCAATGAACTCTATACTTTCGACATCAACACTTTAAAGTGGACCCGTATATGGGGACCTACAAATGTTTCACTGATTCCACCGGCATCTCCTCCTTCTGCTTGTTCGGAAACATATTCTGACGGAAACCCGCGTTCCAGGCATACTTATGGTGGGCTGCAATATCTTCCCAATATTGACAGGTTCTGGAATTCGGGAGGCTCATTATATTGCGGCAGCGGTGGTGCAAGCAGCGGGACGTGGACATTCAATTTTGATACATTAACTTGGGAACGAAAAGCGGATTTTATCGGATACGCTGAGTTAGAGCATGTGAGTGCTTATGATCCTGTAACAGGTCGCGTTTTTTTTGTCAACACAGCTGCTCCTTTACACCAGTATGACCCTATAACAGACACATGGACAAAGTTAACCGACATGCCTATCGGAAATTACAAAAGTGGGACTATAGATCCTAAACGCAGGAAGTTTGTTATAGTAGGAGCCGGTGCAGTCTATGCTTATGACCTGCCACCAAAGACTGATTTTTCAAGAAAAACCTTGATTACAACAGGCGCTAATGAAATCATCAACGGAGCTCGCATTGGAATTGTATATGACCCCGTTACTGACAGAATTGTTGCCTGGAACGGAGGAGCAGACCTGTATTCCCTAAATCTTGACACTTTAGTCTGGACAAAAATTCCACCCGCTCCTTCAAATACAGTAATTCCTACAGCAGCAACCGCAACAGGCACTTATGGACGCTTCCAATATATTCCCTCAAAAAATGCATTTATAGTTGTAAATAGCATCGATGAAAATGTTTTCATTTACAGATTATCTTCAAATGCTTCTTCAACTACCACAGGTCAAATTGATATCCCCTCGAAAACATGGATCGCATTAGATGCTCCATGGCCGTTTTCAAACAAAGGAATTCCTCCCACCAACAAGCATGTTTCCCCGGCTTATCATCCGCCTTCTGGCCGAATTTACTTTAATGGAGGAGACTATGCTGGCGGCGGTTCATATGACAATTCCTATAGGCAGGAAACTTGGTCGCTTTCAATTGCAGAAAGATTTGCAAATAAAACTGATCGAACTGCAGGCTGGCGTCTAGAATATCCATATTGTGGGCCAACCGGGCAAATTCAGCCGAAACATCCGGATTATACTGGGTTTGTTTGGGACAGTAAGCGGGAAGTATTTTACATGGTGCCCGGGGTCATGGAATCTACAACTGGTACAAATTGCCCGGGTGAAACAACGGACAAAGTGACTAATCCGGGATTCATTAGTGGAAAAATGATGAGCTTTAATCCTGTAACAAAAACATGGCAAATAGTTGGGGACGCCGGGCCAGATTTCCAAGATACGTGGATGACTCCCTACGATCCTGTAAGTGATACTATTATTCGCTTTGGATTATCGCTTAAAGTCAACGTTTATGATGTCAAAACAGGAACTTGGACTGCCTTTGGAGGTGTACCAAATCATCTTTGGAAAGAATACTTGGCCATAGATGTCCCTGGAAGGGCAATTTATGGCGTTGCCGGTTTCAATGGAAAACTGTACAAATACAGCATTGATGCCAAGACTTTTGAAGATCTTGGTTCTGTCCCAGAAGGCGGCGTTGGACTTGATAATCAGGCTCATGTTGCATGGGATTCTCTAAACAAAATTCTCTATTATTACAGGCTTGGAATAAGCAATTTGTATGTTTACCATCCTGATACAAAAACGTGGGAGACTCTGCCTCTGCTCACTGACATACCAGGTGTTTCTGCCCGAGGACGACTTATGGTTTATGACCCTGGCCAGAATGTACTGTTGCTAATGGGGGGAGTTGATACAGACACAGACAAATACATATTCTTGTATCGTTATGCAAAAAGCGAATCTTCTGCTGTAGATAACACACCACCTTCTCAAGTAACTGGCTTGATTGCAGCCCCAGTTTCTTCTTCACAAATAGATTTGAATTGGAACCTTGCAACAGACAATGTTGGAGTTGCTGGATACAGAATTTATCGCAACAATGTTCAGATTGCGACATCATCAATGAATTTCTATAATGATTTTGGTTTAACAGCTTCAACCGCTTATAATTATAAAATTGCTGCATACGATGCGGCTGGAAATATTGGTATCCCATCAACACAAGCAGGTGCTACAACTCTAGCCTCCGATACAACAGCGCCAATAATTAATAACATCGCAATCCCTTCAATTACCTCAACTTCTGCAGTCGTGACTTGGAACACAAATGAAATGTCAACCCATCAAGTGGAATACGGATTAACAGACAGTTATGGCTCACAAACCGCTGAAAATACTGTTTTGATGGCAAGTCATTCTCAAAGTTTAGCTAGTTTGTTACCAAATACTTTATATCATTTTAGAGTTAAGTCAAAAGATGCTTCTGGAAATCTAGCACCTTCTTCTGATAACACATTCAAGACATTGCCTGCTTCAAGTGCACTAATAATTAATGGTACAGAAAATACTATTGTACTTCAAGACGGATTAAATGGATACAGCGGGACAAAAGACACATATATTTACAGCTGGAATAGCGTTGGAAACTATGGTTCGTCAATTGAGTTGCAATCGAGTTCGGTTGAAAAATTCAATGTTCTGGTCGGATTCGAAATATATCAATCCGAAAGCGGGCCAGTTCCAAACAACGCAACAATCAAATCTGCAACATTATCGTTGTATAAATTCACAAATTATGATTTTTCAGCCAATGCCAAAAGGCTTTTGAAGGCTTGGAAAGAAAATGAGGCTACATGGAATAATGCAAACTCTTTGACAAAATGGTCTACTCCGGGTGCAGATGGAACTAGCGATATCTTAGTGTCAGAAAATTCTAATGGGCGGATTGGATGGAATCCTGACTGGATTAATTTTGATGTAACAAAAAATGTGCAAGATTTTTCTTCAACTGCAAATAATGGTTGGAACATTATCAGCTTAAGCGACCAAAATACGAGAAAATTCTTTAGCAAAGAGTATTCAGACCCAGCTTTAAGGCCAAAATTAACCATTATTTATGTCGAACCGCAGACTACAAATATATCAATCAAGAGTGATGTTAATAATGATGGAGGTGTTGACTTATTGGATTTATTAATAGTTGCCAAAGATCTGGGAAAAACAACCGGCTTTGATCCAAAAGTTGACATTGCAGCGCCTTTTGGCGCTATTGATATTTTTGACGTGGTGAGGGTTGTCATGGATTTGGGCAAAATAAGTAAATAAAAAATTCTGTGATTATTTCTATATCAGAGCCTCTTCGTCACGCCCTGCTTCGGGCATAATTTGTTCAGGATGCACTTGGAACAGGAGGGTACAGGTGCTCTGCACACAGCCCTTCCATGATCTTTCAGCAGATGTGGAAGCTTCTTCCACTGGCTCTTGGGAAACAAATTCATGAGGTCCTTTTCTATCTTGTCCGGATTCTTGTTTTTCGTCCAGCCTAAACGCCAGGATAAACGAATTACATGAGTGTCGCAGGGTATGCCCACAACTTTATCAAAAGCGTTGATCAGTATGGCATTTGCCGTCTTCCTGCCAATCCCCGGAAGCTCCTCAAGCTCTTCCATCGTCTGGGGAACTTTGCCATTATGCCTTTCGGCAATTATATTGCAGCTCGCCTTGATGTTCCTGGCCTTATTGCCTGCAAACGAGATCTTGCTTACGCAGCTTGTCAGCCCTTCTAGATCGGCGCTGGCATAATCCTTGGCTGTCCTGTACTTTTTGAATAAAGCCGGCGTGGCTGCGTTTACTACATCGTCCCTCACCTGAGCAGAAAGCATGGCTGCTACAAGAAGCTCAAGCGGACTGGAGAAATTAAGATAGTATTTTGCCTTAGGATATTCTTTTTGCAGGAGCTTTACAACTTGCAGTGCCTTTGAGCTATCCATAGATTTAATTCTGCTGATAAAAGCATTTAAGCCGCCGCAAGAAATCTTATTATGCTAGTAAGCAGCGCGATCGTCAGGAATGTATACAAGAAAAGAGAAGCCTGGTCGCACAAGGGACAATTCGGCAGGCTTCTTGTTGTTGGCGGATCTAGACTGTACAGCGGTTCGCCGGCTTTCAACGCCATGGCTGCCTATCGCGCAGGCTGTGATTTAGTTACTATAGCCGCGCCTGAAAGGGCTGCAAACATAGCTGCTTCTTTCGAGCCGGATATCATAGCTTATCCATTGAAAGGCAATTATATCGAAAAGAAGCACGTAAAGGAAATAAGAAAAGTCATGAAAACAAGCTCTGCCATGGTCATTGGCGGGGGGATTTCAAAAGAAAAGAAAACGCTTAGTGCCGTGGCTGCTATTCTAAAAGATAGTAAGATTCCTACAGTTGTTGATGCAGACGGCCTTTATGCGGTAAAGAAAAAATTAGGCCGGAAATTCTTGCTCACGCCGCACTCGCACGAATTCTTTGTTCTAGGCGGCGGGAAACCAAGCAGATTCGTGAATGAGCGCCTAGGCAAAACAAAAACATTGGCGGCAAGACTTGGATGTACAGTGCTCCTCAAAGGGCACATAGACACGATATCTGACGGCACGCAGGTCGCTACGAGCGCAACAGGCAACCCTTACATGACAAAAGGCGGCATGGGCGACACGCTGGCAGGCATATGCGGGGCATTGCTTGCGCGCGGTGCAAGCACATTCGATGCCGCATGCTGCGCTGCTTACATAAACGGACTTGCAGGCGACATTGCATCAAAAACTTTCCACGAGGGGCTTACAGCCTCAGACATGCTCTGGTCAATACCCAAGGCAATAGAGCAGGCGAAGAAATAGAATATTAACCAATCTAGACTATGGACCCTGTAGAAAGAAATATCTGGATTACAAACTTAAAAGGCTTAGAAATATAGTTTTGATTATGGTTTTGAAAATATGCCTACTTGGCTCTATTCCTAAAGGTGATGAAATACGAAAATTTTGGAAAGACTGGAAAATAAATTATAAGAACTCTTTGTCCAAGATAGACGGAATCGAGTTTGTTGATGGAGATGCTTGGAAAGAGGAAGAAAAGTCATTTTTAGTTTTTGGGCATGATTCTTATTTGATAAAAAGTTCAGATATAATAATCGTAAATGCGGAAGCTAAATTAGGTGCTGGAACTTCACAGGAAATGATTATCGCCAAATATTTTTCTAAGCCTGTCATAACAGTGCTACCCAAAGATACGCATCATAGAAAGTCAAATGTTGTATTTAATTCTACCAACGTACCTGACTGGATTCACCCCTTTATCTCGGCAATGTCAGATATCGTTGTAGAATCTGTTGACGAAGCGTGCCAATGGGTGCAAGAGTATAAAGAAAATCCTAAATCGAAAACCATAAAGAATATTTCTGTTATTGACCAAGCGATTAATTCTTATCTTGATTATATTCGATAAACTGCCAACCAACCACTCACAGCCTGCATTCGTCCTGCGCAGAACCAAGCCAGCAACCAAGCACGGCTACTCATTTTTTCTTGTAACCAAATACTTTGTCGTATGTTTCGTGGTCAAGAAAATCAAGAACGAAGTTTGTAATTTCTATCTCTGTCGTGCGAAGCGTATAGATCATTCTCCAATAGCCTGATAGGTCTATTTTCCATAAATTATTGACATCATATTTGTCTTTGTATAACTTGGGGACAAGACTTTTAGCAATATGAATTCCAGCCTGAGGGTTGATTTTCAAAAGCTCTTTCTTCTGATTTATTGATTTCAGTAGCTGCTGGTGAAACGAGTTTGTAACCCCCTTCTTTATCTCATCACCTACCACCCTGTTGAGCTCTTCATATTGCTTGTTGGCTTCTTCGCTAAAAAGTACCTTGACTGATCTAGCCATCAGACTTCAACGCCTTTCTCCATGGCTTTCTGTAGTTTAGGGCTTGGGTTGTATGTCCATAGAATTCCTTTTTCACCTGCTAGTATCAAGCCGCGGTTTTCCATGTATCTCAAAATAAGGTTGAGCGTCTGGTGCATTATTTTAGTCGGCAGCCTCCTTTTTATCTCCTCTTTTGATAGTGGTTCATCAGCTTCTTTGAGAACTTTCTCTACTTCCAACATCGTGCTTAGGTTAGGGTAATGAATTATTTTTTGCTTTAGCATAACAATCATTTCTATATAAGTTTATACATATATAAAATTATATAAACATTTAAAGCTTTGCATGCCCACATCACAACCGCCCATAGCCTACGATTAGGCTGTGCAGAACCAAACAAAAGCCAAACAAAGCTGCGAGCCCTTCATTATTATCCGCAACATTGCTTAAAACTGCTGTCTTTAGACAGCAGATATTACATAAACAATGTTGGGATGACATGCTCTCAGAAACTCACGACTTTAGTCGTGGGAGTATTAAGAGCATATCATTTCTTCATCAGCCACAGCATCAGAGCTTTCTGCGCGTGCAGGCGGTTTTCCGCCTGGTCATAAACTATGCTCGCCTTGCTGTCGATGACGCCATCCGTCACTTCAGCGCCGCGCTTTGCAGGAAGGCAGTGCATGAACAGAGCCTTCGGCGCGTGTTTCATCAATTGCCTGTTGACCTGATATGGCATGAGGATTTTGCGCCTGGATTTTTCCTGGTTATGCGGAACATGATAGCTCATCCAGCTGTCTGTGTAAATAATGTCGGCTCCAGAAACAGCTTCGCTGGCGCTCGCAGTGACGTGAACCTTGCTTCCATGTGTTTTTGCAAATTCTTTCGCCTTGGCCAGAACCTTTGAGTCAGGCATCATTTGCTTCGGGCAGCCAACGCTTACGTCCACCCCAGATTTAGAGCAGCCATAAAGCAGCGAGTGAGTAGTGTTGTTTAAGCCATCGCCGACGTAAGCAAGCTTCAAGCCTTTCAGTTTTCCTTTCTTTTCATACATTGTCATGAGATCTGCAAGAACTTGGCACGGGTGTTCGAGGTTGGTCATTCCATTTATAACAGGGATTTTGGAGTTCTTTGTAATTTCAACAAGGGTTTCATGATTGTAAATCCTTGCCATCATGAGATCAACATATCTTGAAATGACATGTGCAAAATCCTTCGGCGCTTCCTTCTTGCCTATTGTCGATTCGCTTAAGTGATAGGTTATTGCATGGCCACCAAGCTGCAGCATTCCTGCCTCGAAAGAAATTCTTGTTCTCAGCGAGGGCTCATCGAAAAGCAGAATCAGCGTCTTGCCCCTGAGTTTATTCGAGAATTTTGAATGACCTTTCTTTATTGCAATCCCCTTGTTTATGAGCATATGCATTTCTTTGCTGCTAAGGTTTGCTAAAGACAGGAAATGCTTCATTTCGATCTTCTCAGGAATCTTTTTTCAAAGCCGTTTATTATTGACAGGAGATTCGGCCTGCCTATTTCCTCGACTTCATACTCGACTTCGGCAACAGGCTTGTTTAATTTAAGCAGCTTCGATATGTCTACAGGCGTGCCATCAATAATCGCATCGCATTTTGCCCTGTTCAGCGTCATTTCAAGCTCCTTCATTTGTTTCCTGCTGTAGCCCATTGCTGGCAATATGTTATTCAAGTGCGGATACGTCTTGTAAACATTCTTCATGCTGCCTACGGCGTATTTACTGGCGTCTATTATCTTTGCTTTGAATAACCTTGCCGCCACAGTGCCCGCACCAAAGCTCATCCCGCCGTGCGTTACAGTAGGCCCGTCTTCCACGACTGCAACCCTCTTGCCTTTAATGAGATCCGCTCGGTTTATCATTATTCTGGACATTGCTCTTATGACAGCAGCTTTGGGATTATACAGCCTGATGTTTTTCTGTACAGTCTCTATCTGCTCCTTTGTGGCAGTATTCATCTTGTTAATCAACACGACGTCTGAAGACCTTAGGTTGACCTCTCCGGGATGATAGCTGATTTCATGCCCTGCCCTCAGAGGGTCTACTACAACTATTTGCAGGTCTGGCCTGATAAATGGAAAGTCATTGTTGCCTCCATCGAATATGATAACATCCGCTTCTTTCTCGGCTTGTCGCACTATCTTTTCATAATCCACCCCCGCATAAACAACAATCCCGCGCTTTATCAGCGGCTCGTATTCCTCACGCTCTTCTATTGTGCATCCATGCTTCCCCAGGTCTTCATAGGTCTCGAATCTCTGCACTTCCTGCTTTTCCAAGTCTCCGTATGGCATGGGGTGCCTTATGACAACAACATGATAATCCTCTTCTTTCAGTATTGACGCTATCTTCCTGGTTGTCGGCGATTTGCCAGCCCCTGTGCGCACAGCGCATACGGCTATCACGGGTTTCAAAGATTTCAGTGTTGTTTCTTCCGGGCCGAGCAATACAAAGCTGGCGCCGTTTGCCAGAACAGCAGAAGCCTTGTGCATGACATCTATGTGGGCAAGGTCGCTGTAAGAAAGATAGACAGTCTTGACGCTGAATTTCTTTATCAGCTGCGGCAGGTGCTTTTCATCATAAATAAGTATTCCTTTTGGATATAGTCTGCCCGCGAGCTTTGCAGGATATTTCCTTCCAGCTATGTCAGGTATCTGTGCCGCAGTAAAGGCAACGACCCTGTAAAACTTCTTCTTGCGGAAGTACATGTTGAAATTGTGGAAATCGTGGATCGTTAATAACGATCAATCACGTCCAGCAGCTCCCATGATTATTACATTTTTTCTTTTCATATCTATCTAACCTCCTCTACAATCTTTAGTAACTCTTTACATTTATCTGTTAGAGAATAATAGTTATGATTATGACCTCTACCATTTATTATTTTCTTTTCCATTGTCACAAGCCTCAACTTTGTATCTTTATTCATAGCATCTCTTACTGCCCAATGTGAACGATTTGTTAGTTTAGCAATGTCATTTACAGGTAGACTTGAGTTACATAGAGCCTTCCAATATCTAATATGAGAACGCGTATATTGTTTCTTTATAAAACACGATATTAATTTTTTCCATTGGCGTTCTGTTGAATCAAAATGTCTATCAAGAACAACGTCAATTAGTGGTATAATACCTGTAAAAGAAATTTCATACGAACCTTTTGTTATTCTTTCTTTTGGTTTTTTATTATATAATTTAATGAAGGATTTCATAAGGAAATTTTTCATTTCTTCATCTTTAACAGTAATAACTATTCCATATAAGAAACCGCTTCTTTGAATTATAGAACCATCACCAATCTCATAACCTTTCAAAAATTCTAATAATAAGCCTTTGTCTTGATAAATAATTTCAAGAGATTGTTTTACAAACTCATTAAAAATGAGAGCAAAAAGAGTATTATTGAATCTAATTTCTATGTTATCTTTAGTAGCACCTCTAAAATATTTTGATTTAACTTTTTTTGTTTTCAGTATATTTATATAATATTTTATTTTTTTATTAGTCTTTTCAGTAGATTTACAATATGCTCTCCAACTACTATAATCTATTCCGAACTTTGTTCTTATTTCTTCCTGAAACCTCTTGATAAGACTTAATTCACAATTTGAAATTCCAATACAATAACTTACTTTTGTACCTTCAGCTATATAGAATCCCAAACACCATGCTAAATTTTTCTCTATTTGAATAATTTTAGGAATAGTTATAATAGGCCCCTTTGGAGGCTTTCGAATAACTAAAGTATCTTTATCTTGTGAAATAATCCAATCTTTATTTATTAGATTTTCAATTCCAATGTGAGTGTTGCTTGTAAGGTCTTTCACAATTTGTATTTTAGGTAACTTATTATTTAAATATTTCTGAACCCTGCAATATATTTTTCATCTTGTTATAAGCGTTCCTTCCCTGTTTTTCATTGCATTTATTATACCGCTCGGGCTCGTTATAATAGCTTTTTTCCCGCCGCGCTCAAGGAAATTTATTGCAGCTTCTATCTTAGGCCCCATGCTTCCCGGAGGAAACTGCCCTTCTTTCATGTATCTTCTTGCGTCTTTCAGGCTCATTCTGCTGATCTTTTTCTGGTTGGATTTCTTGTAATTCAGGAAAACGCCTGCAACATCCGTTATGATCAGCAGCACATCGGCTCCAATGCTTGAAGCGAGACAAGAGCTTGCCAAGTCCTTGTCAATAACAGCGTCGATTCCTTTCAAACCTCTTTCTTCATAGACAGGAATCCCGCCGCCGCCGGCCGCAACAACAGTCACGCCGCTCTTGACGAGATTTTTTATGATATCTGCTTCGACTATGTGCTTAGGTTTAGGGGATGGAACCACGCGCCTGTAGCCGCCGCGTACGTCCTTAGAAACTGCGAAGCCTTTTCTTTTCAGGATTTCAGCTTCCTTCTTTGTGTAAAAAGGCCCTATGGGTTTTGCCGGTTTCTTGAAAAACGGGTCTTTCCTGTCTACAACAACCTGTGTGAGGACGCTGACAACCGGATGTTTCAGGTGATGTTTCCTGAACTCATTCTGAAGACTCTGCTCTATCATGAAGCCCATTTCGCCCTGCGATTCTGCCACACATGCAAATAGAGGGAGCGGATAAGCTTTTCCCAGCGCTTCTTCTACCCGTATAAGGATGTTGCCAACCTGCGGGCCGTTGCCGTGGGTGAGAACAAGCTTGTGATCATTGCTGAGCTTGATGAGTTCCTTTGAAAGTTTCTGCATGTTTTTGAACTGCCTTCCAAAGCTGGGCTTCTCGTTTTTGCTGAGGATCGCATTGCCGCCGATAGCTACTACAACAAGCATAAAATATAATTTACCCCGGCTGTATAAAGCTGTCTTCAGGCCGTGTGCAGTGCTTTTTCTATTGCTTTCTTGTCGAAACCAACGATGATTTTCCCGTCTATGTCTATCACAGGAACCCCCATCTGACCTGATTTCTTCACCATCTCGTCGGCGGCCTTCGGGTCTTCTTCCACGTTCTTCTCGCTATACGTGACGTTGCTCCTGTTGAAGAAATCCTTTGCCATCTTGCAGAAAGGGCAATGGTTGGTTGTGTATATAGTTACTGTCATGTTATCATCTTGTGCCTACTATCGGCGTACAGATATTTATACATCTTATAATTGCATGTACTTTAAAATACGTTTCTGTGAAATATAGATAGGTGGTATCCTGAGTATGAAGAATGATCTTGATGAACTTGCACTGAGCGAGCACAAGAGACTGAAAGGCAAAATCGAGATAAAGGCCAAAATGAATGTAACTGGAAAGGAGTCTCTTTCTATCGCCTATACGCCGGGGGTTGCTGCCGTTTGCATGGAAATAGCCGGGGACAAGCAGAAAGTCTGGGATTATACAATAAAGCAGAACACGGTTGCCATAGTCTCTGACGGCTCTGCAGTGTTAGGGCTTGGCGATGTCGGGCCTGAAGCAGCTATGCCAGTGATGGAAGGGAAGGCCATGCTTTTCAAAGAGCTTGCAGGGGTGGATGGATTCCCGATCTGCCTTGATACAAAGGATCCCGGTGAAATAATCAGAACTGTCAAGAATATTGCGCCTGTTTTCGGCGGAATTAATCTCGAGGACATAGCTGCGCCGAAATGCTTCCAGATCGAGAATCAGCTGCAGGACTTGGGCATACCCGTGATGCACGATGACCAGCATGCCACTGCGATAGTCGTTTATGCAGCCGTGTTTAACGCGGCGAAGGTTGCTGGAAAGAAGTTTGAAGACTTGGAAGTCGTGATCAATGGAGCAGGAGCTGCGGGCATTGCAACCGCGAAAATGCTTGGCTGCGCAGGCATGGACAAAGGCGCCTGCAGGTCTGTTTATAACATAGTGTTGTGCGACAGCAAAGGCATAATCAGCACTGACAGAAAAGACCTGAATGACTACAAGCTTGAGATCGCAAGACTCACCAACAAGAAAAACAAGAAAGGCGGCCTGGCGGAAGCTGTAAAGGGTGCTGATGTTTTCATAGGATTGTCTGTTGCCAATGTGTTGACAGAAGAAATGGTAAGATCAATGAATAAGAACGCCATTGTTTTTGCAATGGCTAATCCTGTGCCTGAAATAGCGCCGGACACAGCAAAGAGGGCGGGCGCTGCTGTTGTCGGCACAGGCAGAAGCGATTTTCCCAATCAAATAAACAATGTGCTCGCTTTTCCCGGAGTCTTTCGCGGCGCGCTTGATGCTAAAGCACCAAGAATAACCAATGGAATGAAAATGGCTGCTGCGCTGGCGTTGGCTGATTCTACAGAACCTACAAAGGAAAAGATACTGCCTTTGACATGGGAAAAAGGATACGTAGAGAAAATAGCATCAGCCGTTGAAAAAGAAGCAAAAAAGAATAACATAACAAGAAAATAGGCCAAAAATCTATGTAAAGATTGTGATGCAATCAGCAGCAGCCTTTACAATCTTTTGAATTGCAATCGCATTTCATAGAACTTTTGACAGACTTTTTCGCAGACTTCCTGCTTTTTGCTTTTGCCTTTTTCATTGCCATACTAAAACCTCCACGCTCTTTATGATGAACGTATCTTATAAACACAATCCATCATCTAAAGATGGTGGTATTCCTTGTATAAACTTATTTCTTCCTTTTCTCCATGGCTTTCCTTACGCGGCCGACAGCAATTTCAGTAGCAGCTTTCCTCGGCTCGATCCGCTGCTTCTTTGAATAATCAAGAACATTCTTCGTATTCTGCCTTATCTTCTTCTCGACCATTGAGAACATCCTGTGCGGATTGTAGCCCCTGTATTCTGCATAGCTGCTTATGACACCGCCGGCGTTGGCAACAAAGTCAGGAACCACAAGAACGCCTTTCTTGTACAGGACAGTTTCAATCTCAGGAACCATGGGTATGTTTGCACCCTCAACAATAACCTTTGCCTTGACCCTGCCGGCGTTCCTGCTGTTTATCACATCCGGCAATGCAGCAGGGATTATTACATCGACCACAAGCTCGAAAAGCTCAGTTCCTTTCATCACGGTTGCCGGCTTGTAATTGACAACGCTTCCTGTTTTTTCTTTCGCTTCGCTTATCTTCCTGAAGTCCAGGCCGTCTCCATCATATACAGCGCCTTTGCTGTCGCTTACAGCAACTACTCTTGCTCCCATTTCTTCAAGGTGCTTGTATGCAAACGAGCCAACATTCCCGAAGCCTTCTATGGCAACGGTTGTCTCTTTGATATTCATGCCTGCATGTTCGCAAGCAACAGCGGTTGCGTGGGCAACGCCAAAACCTGTGGAGCCAAACTCATGCGGTATGCCGCATTTCTCGTCCCGCTTGCCAAAGATTTTCATGCATACGTTTGCCGGTTTGCCTGTACATGATTTCCACGAGCCGTTGGCTTCAGAATACCACTGCATCTCTTCTTCCGCCGTGTTCACATCAGGCGCGGCTATATACTCCCTGGGCGAAAGAGGCTTCAATGCCCTTGAAAAAGCCTGAACAATATTCTTCTTCTGGTCTTTTGTCATGTTTTTAGGGTCTGCAATAATGCCCGACTTTGCTCCGCCAAAGGGCAGCCCAGCCAGCGAACATTTCCAGGTCATTGTACGGGCAAGACGAAAAACCTCCTCGACATCCACCGTAGGAGTCATCCTTATTCCCCCCTTGCCCGGGCCAAGAGCCGTGTTATCGATAACAAGAATTCCATTCATTTTTGTCTTAGTATCGTATACTTCTACAATTTTCTCGGGCCCGAATTCGTCATGCTGGATCATAATATCGCCTTGAGATAAGTTTCATTGCGGGCGTTTAAATAAATTACACGAAAATGGACTATACAGCATGTCACAAATTCGAGACAGCTGGAACCGGCTTGACGTATACCATCTGATACTGATCTTTCTTGTTATTTCAGGATTATCGGCTGTTTATCTCACAAAGAATGTCTCTTTCTTATTACAGTTGATTGTTGCTCCGCTAGCCGCAGCTGTTCTTGATATTGCAATAAACTATGCAAAGACGAGGAGCGTGGTAAAACCTCTTACCGCTATGATATCCGGGCTTATAATCGCCCTTGTGCTTCCTCCATCAATTGTTCCTGCAGCAGTTGCCTCTGTTATTGCAATTGTTTCAAAACACGTCATAAGATGGAAAGGCCGGAAAGTATTCAACCCGGCAGCCTTTGGAGTGATTCTAGTGGCATTTATCTTCGGTACAGACACATCTTGGTGGATATCTGTTTCCTTGCTCACGCTGCTTGGATTCCTTGTAGTTTTCAAGCTTGGCAGGCTCAGAACAAGCTTGGCTTTCCTTGCCGCTTACTTTGCGCTTGTTTACGCTACAACACAGCAGATCCTTCCTGACATGACTGCAATATTCTTCGCCACAATCATGCTCATAGAGCCAAAGACGTCGCCCTATACCAAGAAGGGCATGATTGCTTTCGGCATCGCTACAGCCTTGCTTGCTGTTGGCGTGCAGTCTTTGCAGCTGGGAAAAGACACTTTCCTGGTAAGCCTGCTTGTGATGAACCTCTTTACGGGCTCGATAAACAAGAAGCTCAGATAGTCAGAAAATCCTGTAATTGAGAAGAAGCAAGGCTATTGCCAGCAAAGGCTGATGAAGCATATATATCATTAGTGAGTTTCTTCCCAGAAGGCATACAAGCCTGGATACTGCGGGCTGCTCTGAAATTTTGAAACTTCTCCTGCCATTCTTGTACAGAACGCCGCTGAAATAGATGCCTAGCAAGAAGACGCCAAGCCACGGCAGAAGCGGGAAGTAGTCAAGAGTAATGAAATTCTCCGGGATAAATCCAAGCCAAAGAAGCCACGGGAAGCTTACAGAAAAGCCCTGCAAGTAAATGCCGGCTGCCAGCGATGAAAGTGCAGCAACAAGGATATATTTCCTGCCAAGCTTCAAGAAAAGGGGCGACAGCATGACAGCTGCCCCGATAAAATGCAGGATCCCGAACATCACAAACACTGACGGCACAAGAAAGAACGTCACTAACGTTATCAAAAGTCCAAGGGAAAAAACCACCAATCCCCGCGAAACGTATTTTCTATAGGACGTTTTTCTGTCCTTAAGCCTTGAGTAGCTCACTGCCAACGACAAGCCTGCAATAAAAATGAATGCGCCGGCTATCAGGCGCGGAAAAAGCCACCAGAAAAGAAAGCCCAAATCAAGATCATAAATGCCAAAATAGCGCAGAGCGAAGGCATAGTTGAAGATTATCATGAGGATTACTGCGCTGCCGCGAAAGAAGTCTATCTCCCAGAAACGCTCCATGAAAGTTTTTGGCATGGAGGATGTATAAAACCATTATCTTCTCTTTTCAGCTTCGGTATGCTGTATGATCTTTACAAGGTGTATGAACATGCCAATTATGAAAATTGTTATAAAGAGTGTGTTCATGAATGTCACACTTGCTTCGCCACCAAACATCCTTGCAAGCTGCGATCCTGAAAAAATAGCCAAGGCGACAACCATGATCCTCCAGCCCATGACAAGGTTGCTGTGAAGCTTAGGGATCAAATAAACGGCAACTGCAACGGCTATCATGGATAAAATAACGTTTACGAGCAGCAAACTCTCCTCTACGGCCATATTTACCTATGCAAAAGCCAAGTATATAAAAAGAACCCACCATCTGAAGATGGTGGGGGAGCCTTGGCATGAAAACACTTAATCGCCAAAGGCTTCTATCTTCTTTTTTGCGCTTCTCAGGTATATGCCGGTTTTCTGCATCCGTGAAGCGAATGAATCCGCTTCTGCTTCCTCTTTGCCGCTGTCGTGGAATTTCGCAACCAGGGAAAGCGGCGAGAATATTTTCATGAGTGATGCAGAAAAGTTGAGCATGGAAGAGCGCTGCTTTATGTGGGCAAGTTCGTGCAAAATGACAGCCTCAATCTCTTTCCTGTTCAGCACCTCGAACATGCCTATTGAAATGAATATGGCCGATTTCAGGCTTCTGAAAGAAAACGCCAGCGGCTTGGCCTTGTCAACCAGGTAGAGTTTTGGCATTTGTATGCCCATTTTCCTTGAATACTCTTTGACGAAATTTATTACAGGCCTGTTGCGGAGTTCGCGCCTGCTGGAAAGCGTGTAAAAGGCCGGTATGACAAACAGCCCCGCCAGCGTGCTTACCGCCACTGTTACCGGAAGCGCCAATGCCACCAGACTGGGTACGTTATTCGCGCACGGCATGCAGGCGACTCCGCACGTGACGTCTGTTGTCAGCAAAACAAAGGGGAAGAACAAGAAAACCAGGTGGCCGTAAATAAGCCCGACTTTCAGCTTAGTCGGCAGTATAAATTTCCTGAGCGCCAGCAAAGCTGCTATTGCAAATGAAAACGAACTTATAATGAGCAGCAATTTATCCGAATCTATCACCAAACCGGCAAAGCAGGCAATTGTCATCGTTTCCGCCTCTTGGAAAACCGCTCATTGAAGTAGGTCACAGCTATATCGCCGAAACTGTCAATAAGCTTGTCCACTGTCTTTTCTATAACAGATTCCTGAAAATTGCGCCTGTCAGAACGGCAGAAGTAAATATAATATTCTCCTCCCCTGGCCGTCTTGATTTTACGGGCTGCAATCTTTTTCTGGTAGAGGCGGTCAAGAATAACGGCGATGCTTGTGAGGGCCACCTTTCTCCGCTTTCTCAGTATGCTGTGCACTTCCCGCACCTTGTATCCGCCCCCGCCACGCCACAATATCTTCAGAACATCTTCTTCCAGTGGGCTGAGCAAACCGAGATTGCGCTTGCCAAATCTCAATCTGGTGACTACAACCATATAAATATACGCCTCTATCAATTATATATAAATCTTTACAGTTATTGTAATACAAAGATGCCGCATGAACTTATTTATATGCGCATTGCCTATAATTAATACGAAAGCTTTACGGCTCTTGTAAGTGATCCATGGGTATAATTTAAAGCTTTTCTGCTGGAAATATGTGTGGTGACAAGATTGAAGAAAAAACACGACATTAGTGGCGTGACGGAAGAGGAAGAAGCCCACGGGAAACTTCACGATAAATCCGAGCTTGTTCCTAAAAGAGAGCGAACCGAGAAGCACGCCAGAAAAGCGCACCACAAATCAGGCAACGTTATAATGCATACGCTTGGCATAGTGAAGCAGCCCCTGTATACAAAAACTTTCGCCGCGGCATTCATTTTGTCTGCAATCCTTTATTCGTTCTTGTACGGCTTGTGGAAAATACCTGCAATTGAATTCGGCATCAACAGATTATCCGCTGTAGGAATTCTGGATTACTTATACCTGATTTTAATTTCGGCACTTGCAGGATTATTGTTCACTTTGTTCAAGTATGGAAGAATGCAATCAGTCAAATCAGGCTCAACGTTAGCCGGCGGGGGCGGTTTATTTGCAGGAATTGTTTCCACTGTATGCCCTGCTTGCCAAGGCATATCAATAGCAGCACTTGGCGGAACAGTGGCTGCATTACCGCTTGCGTTTCTTGTACCTTACATAGGCCTTATCCAATTTATCACTGTTTTTATTCTCGGATTTGCACTTTATCTTAAAGCAAACAGTATATTCACGCAGACTTGTATTTCATGCAATCTTGGAAGAAGCGAAACTTCTTCGAGATCTTCAGAGAAACGGAGTTTCTCCGAGATATATGGCAGAAACTTCGTTTCTGCCTATACAGGCGGAGCAAAGCTCCGCCATGTTCCGAAATCCTTTGGATTTCGAGAATTCCGAAAAGCTCTGCTTTCTGCAGGATTTGATACAAAGACAAAACACAAAGAAGAACCTTCCGGAAAAGAGCCTCTCCTATATCAGAATCATGTGTTCGCAGCCGTGATAGCCCTGGCATTGCTGCTGATAATAAACAATTTCATGATAACCGGCGCATTCACGGCAGCAGGTGCGTCTTCAGCCAATGGCGGCAGCATAACCATCAAGCCGGGATTTGAATACGGTTCCAAGCTGACGCTGAAACCCATGCCTCTTGCCAGCGGAGAAAGCCCAAGATTCCAGGGCTACAAATCTATAGTAAAGCCTTTGCCGACAATAAGCGAACTGTCAATGTCGCCGCCGACGGGCGATGTCACTAAGGATATTGCAAACAACGTTATCCCGAGAGGAACGCCGTGGTACGGTCAGGAAGCGGGCGTGAGCTTCGACGATCCCATAAAAGCACAGCAGCTCTGGGCAAAGGGAAGAGCAATCCAGCTGAACGGCGATGAGCAGAAAAGATGGGAAAGAATAGTAAATTCCTTTACATGCGATTATTGCTGCGGATCGCCTCAGCAGCCGACAATAATTACGCGGTGCGGCTGTGCGCACTCCATCGCTGCACAAGGCATGGCAAAATGGTTTATTAAGAATTATGGGGGCAAATATTCTGACGAAGAAATATACGGCGAGATGGCGCGATGGTATGCACTGTGGTATCCGGGCCCGACAGTCAAAAGAATCGTGCAGGAGCTGCAGGCAGCAAATTAGCCGAGCAAGGACATAAGGATGACGGGATTCATAGTGGTGATTTGAATGACAAAGAAAAAAGGAAAGAAAGGAGGCTGTTGCTGATGGAAAGAAAAGAACTGCTGATGGTCGTAATGATAGGCGTTCTTCTGCTCACGACAGCCATGCAAACAGTGGCACTGGCAGGCTTGAGCAGCGGGCAGGTTGTAGTAACAGCCAGGACAACTGCGAGCAGCGGCCCTGCACCAAGTTCCGGCACGCCTTCTGTAGGTTCAGCAGGGAGCCTGGAAAACTTGCCAAGCATGGTTGGCGGCTGTTAGCGATTGCGAGGAATGACGAATGGCAAAGAAAACATTAGATATAATTTTATATATTTTTGTTGTATTGGCAGTAGCTTTTTCGCTTGTGAGCCTGTCTCTTATAACCGCCAGAAGCGAGAAAGTCAAAGAATCTCTTTTGCTGGCTGAAAAAGAAAACCAGCCGGCCAAGCTGGAATTGATAAAGATCGCTGCTTCTTCATGCAAAGACTGCTTTGATGTAGACTCCGTCATTGAAAGCCTGAAAAAATCCAATGCAAACGTTACTGAAAGGATACTGGAATTTTCATCAGCAGAGGCAAAGCAACTTATCAGCCAGTACAGCATTGAAAAGCTGCCAACGGTCATAGTTCTGGGAGAAGTCAATAAATCTTCTGTTGCCAATCTGTGGAACCAGGAGTGGAAGGTGGGGATGAAGGACGGCACGCAGGTTTCGTCTGTCTATGCGGCCGTTTCTCCTCCGTATGTCGATGCATCCGGGAACATCAAGGGAATGGTTATTCTGACACACATTGTAGACCAGTCATGCCCTAACTGCACGAACCTTACATCGCTGGTAGACTTCCTCAAGCAGAGCAATGTGAGATTCACAGAAGAAAAAACAATTGATTACGCCTCGCCGGAAGCCAAGGACATGATTTCCAGATTTGGCATACAGAAAGTTCCTGCTATAGTCATCTCCAAGGACATCCTGGATTACCCGCCTGTAGCTCAGGTATGGGACCAGTTAAACGCGACGGAGAAACAGGGCTTCTATCCGCTGCACACGCTCGCGCCGCCGTACAGGAATCTGGAAACCGGCAAAATAGAGGGACTAGTGACTGTGATATATCTTAGAGACGACACGTGCACAAGCTGCTACGACGTCAAATTAAATAAGCTGATATTGGAAAGGACCTTCGGCCTGATGATTGTCAATGAGACAACAGCAGATGTAAGCTCCGATTACGGCAAAAGCCTGCTGAAGCAGTACAACATGACAAAAGTCCCTGTAATACTTGTTTCTTCGGATGCAGCGATGTATTCTGGGTTCCCCGTCGTTTGGCCGCAGGTCGGCAATGTCGCAAGCGACGGATGGCATGTAATGAGAAATCCTGAAGTTTTGGGAACATACAAGGATTTGTCCTCAGGCCAAGTAATCTCGCCTCCGCAACCAGAAGGCGGTTAAATGGCCGAGCCGGCAAAAACCCCCAGGAAAATTATTTTGTCTGGAATAGCCGGCCTGATAGCAATAATTATTATCGGAGTGGCTTACGTGCAATTAACGCAGCCAACTTCGGAACAACCTTATCAGACCCCAAAGCCGGAAGAAGTTGTAAGGCTTTATTTCGAGTCGTGGGGCAAAAATGACTGGCCCAACATGTACGCGGCTATTTCTGATGGCTTCAAGGCAATAGACCCGAACGCTAAAGACCTTGCAGCATTCAGGGATTTCGCAAGCTCGCAGGGTGTGGAAGGAGTCAGAATAATAAGCATAAATGAAGAATCAAACGACGGCGGCACGGCGAGCGTAAGCTATTCGGTGGAACTTGTTTTGAGTGACGGAGGTAAACGCAAATTTGATGATACATTCACACTGAAATACCAGCAGGGCGACATAATCCCGGGATGGAAGCTTATTCACCCGTACGGGCCTAATGTCGATGCATCTTAGGCGATTAAATGAAAAGAAAACACAAGTCCAACCATCAATTAAAAACCCGGTCGGCGCTGATCGGCAGCTTGGCAGCCTTGGCAATCTTTTCAGCATTTGGGATTATCACAGCGCTTGTACCTAATGAATTGTTTATAAGGATGACACCCGTTTACTTCTACGATTATATATTTCTTATTCTGACTTCAGTACTTTCAGGCGCTTACATAGGATTATGGTATTATGCTAAAAAGACACGAACAAGTTGCAACTATGCAGCAACCGGCGGGGCCGTAGGCGGCTTCTTCTCTTTCGGGTGCGCAATATGCAACAAGTTGTTAATCTTGCTACTCGGCCTGAGCGGCGTGGCGGCTTACTTTATGCCGATACAGCCTGTACTTGGCGCAATCAGCATAGCTCTTCTGACTTATGCAGTTTACATGCAATCTAAAGCTGTCTGGAGGGTACGGTAAATATGGATACAACTGAAAAACTTACATTTGGTTTCCTTGGGATAAGTGCTATTGTTGCGATATTTGCCGTTTTTTCTGTCTTTAACGTGTTTTCATTCAGCACGAATGAGAATGCCGCACAAAATGTCATGGGTCAAGGATCAACAAGGATGAGCCTTTCTCCTTTCGACGTGAAGTTGGCAATTCAGTTTATGGACAAAAACGGCGACGGCAAGTGCGATGCCTGTGGCATGCCTGTTGAGATGTGCATGGATTCCGGGCAGCTGCAGTGCAACATGGATCCCAAGTCTACTATAGGGATTTTAGGCTCTCAGCACATCCATACGGACTGGAAAATATACATCAATGGCAAAGCATCAGACGATAATTTTTTTGACTCTATAGCCATGGACATGTCAAATGCAACCAGGGAAATATCAAGCAGTTTCATACACGTCGACAAAGGCGCGCCCGCTCCGGAAAAAACAGGCGATATCTTGCATATGCACGCGACCGGCGTTCCTCTGTGGATATTCTTCAAGAGCGTCGGGATGGATTTCAACAAAGAAAGCCTGGCTTTGCCTGATGGACGGAAATTTTCAAACGACGGCAAAGACACCCTTAAGTTCTACGTAAACGGCAAGCCTAACAGCGAGTGGGAAAATTATGTTTTCAGGGATCTGGACAAGATCCTGATTTCATACGGAGAGGAAAGAGACTTAAGCCAGCAGATTAATTCAGTAACAGATTTTTCTAAAAGTCACTGAGTGATCAAATGAAAAAACTTGCAGGAACATTAACATGCCCAGAATGCGGGCATAAGCAGAAAATGGAAATCCCAAAAAAAGTATGCATGCATTTCTACAAGTGCGAAAAATGCAAGAAGCTTATAAAGGGCAAAGACAAATGCATATTCTGCTCGTATGCAGATAGAAAATGTCCCAGCGGGTGTTTGCGATGAAAAAGAAAAGCAGGAATACTGTCCCCGCGGGGAAAAAAGGAAGGGCTATGTCTGCATTCACAGGCCTTTCAGGCACATTGAGCTTCCTGGGTGGATGGCAGGTTTGCCACAACATCTGCTTGGGCATCATAGCTTTGCTGTCAGTCATTGGAATAACGGTAGTCGGCATGCCGCTCCTGTTTCTCACGCAGTACACCGTATATTTCTGGTCGCTGGCTGTATTGATTCTGGTTCCTACCGTCCTGATGTACTGGAGAAACAGAAAGTGCATGTCCGTGAAGCTGGTCATGTTCAATGTTGGCATAGTAATTGCCAGCGTGCCTTTTGTGGATATGCAGCCTTACCAGATAGTATTCTGGCTTATCGGCGGCACCCTGATTCTGGGCGCAGCATGGATGTTTTTGAAGCCGAAGCTGGCAAATCTTCGTAAACAGCCATGATTTATCCTCAGAGACATTGAAAACTGCTGTCTTTAGACAGCAGATGAAACACAATGTCTCTGGGATCACATCTTCTCACAAACCACCGACTTTAGTCGGGTGGTATATTAAGAAGATATGATAACTTAAATACGTTTTGCTTCTATAATCTATCGATGTTAACGCAACGGAAAAGGCTCGGCCTGGCACTGATTGGGCTGGCTGCCGGGCTGTTCTTTGTAGTGCTTTCATTAACGCTGTATGTGATTAACGTTAACAATTTTCTGCATTCCGACTGCCCGTTGCCACCGGGTGTCTGCCCGCTTCATAAGGCTGTACCGGCAGAATCGCTATTTGGCTTCGGCATTGACGGCATTCTTGCCACCATTGGTTTATTTCTGTTTTTCTCCAAAGAACAGCAGACACAAATAGTAAACATGGACAAGCTGAAATCTATTTCGGACTCCCTTGAGGGAGATGACAAAAAAATATTCGGCATGGTAATAGACTCGGGTGCAATATTCCAGAGCGAACTTGTAGAAAAAAGCGGAGTGACAAAAGTTAAGGTTACCAGAATCCTTGACAAACTTGAAGCCAAGGGCCTTATAGAAAGGAAAAGGCGCGGAATGACAAACATCGTAATGCTCAGACAGTCCTGATCATTCACGTTCTAGCTGAAACTAGTTTCACCCTACCCTTTATCGGTTGTTTCAACTAATAGATAGCAGGTGATTTCATGAATATGAAACTGGTCAGTATTGCCGTAATGGCAATGCTTGTGGGCGTTATCGCAGTTATGGGCTATCAGCTTTACGGAACGCCGAAAATTACAGGCTATGCTACTGCAGCAGACAGTGGTTCGTATCAGGGATATTCCTCATACGAGGAAATGATGCAGGCACATCATGGTGGCGGTGTCCAGCAAGATTCCGGTTGCGGGATGGACTCGGGGCCGTCTGCATCCAAGTTTGCTACAGGCGAAGTTACAGATTATGGAATATCCCTTGACAACAAAGGGTACCAAGACTTGCTGGGTTATGCAAACGTTCGGTTGGACGGGGTTCAAAGCGAAAAAATAATCGGCCTTGATATAGAGATACCCTGCTGCGGATTCCAGAAAATACAGGCGAGCGGAAATTGCGAGTGCGGCCACCACGTAGCGCTGGTGGGCCTGGCAAAACTGCTGGCGTCGAAGGGCTACGACAGAGACGAAATACAGAAAGAGATAGACGTGTGGAAAAACATTTTCTATCCGAACGGCGTGGATAGCGGAGCAGGTGCGTGCGGATGAGAAGTAAGATAGCAGCCTTAACAGCTCTTTTTTTCTCTTTTTTTGTTATACTCCCAAGAACCGTGTCGGCACACTGCCCACTATGCACAGTTGCAACAGGCATGGCTGTTGCAACGACGCGCCTTTACGGGATTGACGATATGATAATCGGCCTTTTCATCGGCAGCTTCGTCGTTTCAACGGCCTTATGGATGAATAATATCGCATTGAAACGGAACAGGAAGAAAGAATACCTGCCTTATCAATCATCCAGCCTTGTGCTGGTGTCCCTTCTGACAACGCTTGCAACCCTTTATTTTTCAGGGCTGCTGGGCGACATGAATTATCAGGCTCTTGGGGTGGACAAGATATTTCTCGGCACGCTTGCAGGAACTGTTATAACGCTTGTCTCATTCGAGATCCACAAGAAACTCCGGTGGTATAATGGCAACAGGAACTATGTTCCCATGCAGGGCATCATCCTGCCTTTGCTGTCTGTTGTGATTGCGAGCCTAGGGTTTTACGCGATGGGATTGATATGACCGCCAAAGCTAAACCAAGAGCAAAGGGCGACATATCCAAGGCGCAGGATCTTGTCATGGCTACGGTTAACCTGATATCCCTTGAGGAGCACCTGGCATTCACTGCTATGAAAACCGGCGAGCAGGATTTTTATGAGATCGCCAGAAATGTCCGCAAGTTGCGCATACGATGCCTGCGAGAGCTTGTAGGCGAGCCGCGCGGCGAGCTTTGGTGCGCAAGCAAGCACGTGCTTTCTGCGATGATGCGCCTGCTCGAAGTTGCAAGCAAGGAAGACGGCAAGAAATGCGGCGAGTATCTGGAAGCGGCATTTGACCTCTACAAGTTATTCTGGCTGTTCAGGGAGGCCGGCTATGAAATTAAAACTGCGAAACCTAAAATCAAAGCTAAATAAGGCTTTAAAGAATGCAATGAAATGCTGCTTTGAGGAGTAGTTATAACGATGAAAAACAAAAGAAACAATAAAAAATTAATTTATCTGGCAATTCTCATTGTCGTGATAGCAGCGGTTATTGGGTTCTTTGCGTATCAGAAAAGCGAACAAAACTACCAGAAGGCTATTCAGAGCGAGCTGCCTGACAAATGCGCCACGCCCCCGGGATATACGGATGAGCAGTGGAAAGAGCATATGAGCCACCATCCCGACATGTACGAGGGATGCCTTTAGCGAAATGATTTCGCGCAGCTTGCGCAACAGAAGTTGAGTATCCTTCCTCTTATCTTCTGCCTGTATTCGCCGCGATAGATCTCGCAGCCGCAATGCGAGCATTTTGTAATCTTTTGCCTGACTGCGACATCAAGGATATCAGAAAATTTATTCAATAGGCCGGATGCAAAATTCCTGCCCTTTCTGGTAATCTTGTAGACCTTCCTCTTCTTCTTCCCGACATGCCTTATTTCCTGGCTGACGTAACCCATATTCTGGAACCTTTTGAGCAGCGGATATATCTGCCCTGCGCTGGGCTTCTTGCCAAGCCTATTTCCAAGCTCGTCAATTATGTCATAACCGTGCATTGGCCCTTCGTGCAGGAGCATAAGCATGTAGAATTTGACAAGGTTTGTCATGAACCCCTCTTCTTTCTTCACGGATAGCACCCAACATCTCCTGGTGCTATATCTAATAATGATATATATTTAAATACTTGCCTGAACCAGTATATTTGGTGATGAGATGACAGCGAATCTGTTGAATTCAAGGGCATTTGGGATGGCGTCCGCGGTAGTGGCGTTCTTGATGGACGCAGCGGGCTACGTGTGGCACGGCATGCTGCAGCAGCCTTCAATAATGAATCTGCTCTATCCGGGATTCTGGAGCAGCCCGTCGCTGCTCTTCTTTGGATTAGTGGGCACCGTCGTTGGAGCCTACGCGGCAGGCTATGTATTTGCGTGGCTTTACAACAAACAGGAAAAGAAAAGATGAAAAAGAGGTGAACAGATGGTAAACCGCAATCTGAACAGCGTCGACAGGATTCTGCGCTTCGCGCTTGCTTTCTGGTGGCTCGGGCCTTTTGCCCCTCAATTCGTCGCCGAATGGGCAAACTGGCTTATAGCTGTCTTGGGCTGGGTGGCGCTGATAGAGAGTTTCGTTGGCTGGTGCTGGCTCCACAAGCTGCTTGGCATAAAGAAGTAGGGGTGATTTCATGGCGAAAAGAAAGAAAAAACAAGGATGCTGCTAAGGATCAGAGAAAAATAAATAAGGCAGTATGATTATTTGACGTGGTGAGAAATGGCTAAAGACCCTGTTTGCGGAATGTATGTGGATGAGAAGAAGGCAAAATTCAGCACCGAGCAGGAAGGCTTGACATATTATTTCTGCAGCGAGAATTGCCTGAAAGAGTTTCTCAGGCCGCAGGCAGAAATGCGAAAACTGAAATACGTTGCAACATTCAGCATTGCGCTTGGCGCGTTGACGATGTTTTTTGAATACTTCTACCCCGTAAGGCCGTTCGGCATTTCTAATTACATATTATTGTTCTTGCTGGCCACACCCGTGCAGTTCATAGGAGGCTGGCGATTCTACAAAGGCACTCTGGACGCTGTCAAAGCCAGGCAGGCCAATATGGATTCGCTGATCGCGATAGGGACTACTGCCGCATGGGTATACAGCACAATATTTACATTCCAGGGAATATTCTGGCCAAGGATATTTCCAAGTGTAACAACAGGCGGGCCGGAAGTTTATTTTACTGAATCAGGCCTGATAATCGGCTTTATTCTTCTTGGCAGATACATGGAGCATCTTGTCAAGGGCAGGGCGTCGAATGCGATAAGAAGGCTTGTTGACCTGCAGCCGAAGATGGCAAAAGTAGTCAGAGATGGCAATGAAATAGAAATTCCGGTGGAGGAAGTAAAGGTTGGCGATATTGTTGTCATCAGGCCTGGAGAAAAGATACCTGTCGACGGGATTATTATGGATGGGTCATCAGCAATAGACCAGTCGATGATAACAGGCGAGAGCATACCTGTCGACAGGAAAAAAGGCGACGAGGTTATAGGCGCGACTATAAACAAGTCCGGATTGCTCAAGATCAAAGCCACTAAGATCGGCTCTGATACAGCATTATCGCAGATTGTCAAGATGGTCCAGGAAGCAATTGCGCAACGCGCGCCGATGCAAAGGCTTGCTGATGTCGTATCATCATACTTTGTTCCGGCAGTAGTTGTGGTTTCAATAGTTTCATTCTTGTTTTGGTATTACATAGCAGGATTGCCTTTTGCGACAGCACTCACGACGCTTATAGCAGTTCTTATAATAGCATGCCCCTGCGCGCTTGGAATAGCAACGCCTGCCGCAATAATGATAGGCGCGGGCAAAGGTGCGCAGAACGGGATACTGATAAAGAGCGGTGAATATCTTGAAAAAGCAAGAAAGATAAACACAATTGTATTCGACAAGACAGGCACGCTTACCAAGGGCGAGCCAGAGGTAACTGACATAATCGCAATGAACTCAAAAGAAAATATTCTCCTATATGCAGCCACGGCTGAAAGCGGCTCAGAACATCCATTAGGCCAGGCCATAGTGAAACACGCAAAAGCAAAAAACATAAGGATAGGCGAGCCTAAAAATTTCAAGGCAATAGCGGGCCACGGGATTTCTGCTTCTTATCGCGGCAAAAAAATACTGCTTGGAAACAGAAAACTCATGACAAAAAACAGGATAGACACAGAACGCGTAGAGAAGAATGTCCAGAAGCTCGAAGAAGACGGCAAGACAGTGATGTTTATTGCCATAAACAAAAAACTGGCAGGATTGATAGCCGTTGCGGATACGCTAAAAGAAAATTCCAGCGAAGCCGTAAAGAAACTCGAATTGATGGGAATAGATGTCATCATGATAACAGGAGACAATCCGCGGACAGCCAATGCTATTTCAAAGAAGGTTGAAATCAAGCGCGTGCTTGCTGAGGTCCTGCCTCAGGATAAGGCAAAGGAAATAAAAAAATTGCAGAAAGAAGGCAGAATTGTTGCAATGGTAGGCGACGGCATAAACGACGCTCCGGCACTGGCGCAGGCAGACGTAGGCATAGCGATAGGCGCAGGGACAGACATCGCAAAGGAGACGGGCGGGATTGTGCTGATTAAGAACGACCTGCGCGATGTTGTAGGCGCCATCAAGCTCAGCAAGAAAACCGTAAGGAAAATGAAGGAAAACCTGTTCTGGGCTTTTGTCTATAATATTGCGCTTATACCTGTTGCTGCCGGGGTGTTGTATCCGTTTTCCGGAATAATGCTCAATCCCATTTACGCGGCAATAGCCATGGCCCTCAGCTCTATAACAGTCGTAACGAACTCGCTGCTGCTTGCTAAATACAGGCTATAGTTCTGCAGAAAACCATAATTATTTAAATGTCACAAACTATATATGCTAAGTCTTACAGATGTTGTAAATCTAAAGTGATAAAATGGCAGAAGAGCACGTTACAATAAAGAAGTCGACATACAACAAAATACTGGCCGGGCTTGTTGTTGTTATGGTTGCTTTTTCATTCAGCTTGGGCTTCATTCTTGGCGGTAGCGGAAAAACAGCGGTTAACATTGCTGCAGGATCTGATTTGGCACCGGTGCAGCAGCCATCAGTGCCGGCGGGAAATCAGGCACTCCCCGGCAGGGTGCAGGTATCGCTGGATGACGACCCGCAGCTGGGCGACAGGAACGCCAAGTTAGTTATGATAGAGTTCAGCGATTTCCAGTGCCCGTTCTGCGAAAGATTCTTCTCCAGCACACTGCCTCTAGTCAAAAAGGAATACGTGGATACAGGGAAAGTCTTGTTTGTCTACAGGGACTTTCCGCTTGACAGCATACACCCGCAGGCAGTCCCGGCGGCACTGGCAGCCGGGTGCGCAGACGAGCAAGGCAGGTTCTGGGAATACCACGATAAGATATTCCAGAACCAGGCGTCTCTTGGCGACACGAGCTACAAGGCATGGGCAGCGGATCTCGGCCTTGACACGACGAAATTCAACGACTGCTATGATTCAAAGAAATATGCCGGCGAGGTGCAGAAGGATTTCCAGGACGGCAGCGATGCCGGCGTTTCCGGAACACCGACATTCTACATAGGCAGCCCGCAGAAAGGCTACATAGAAATTGTAGGCGCACAGCCCTTCTCTGTTATCAAGCAGGCATTAGATCAGGGACTGGCATGATCCGATGAAGGTTGCAGAGGTCCTGAGAATCAGGAAATATTTGCTGGTTGCCGTTTTTTCATCGCTTATGTTCACTTCTGTATACGTTTACACGCAGGTTCTCGGCATACTTGAGAATCTTGACCTGTGGTTCACTGTGATACCGTGGTACAACGCTGTCCTGTTCGTGATCTTCGCATCCCTGTTCGGGGTGACATTTTCTTTCCAAGTTTACAACTGGAAGCAGCCAAAGGTCTGCAAGGTTAATGGCAAATCAATCGGTGCGAGTTCTTCTGCCACAATATTGGGCCTCTTTGTTGCGCAGTGCCCTGCGTGCGTCTCTTTGGGAGCGCTTCTCCTGCCGGCAAGCATTTTCACGGCAATCTTCGTGAAATACAGCACCGTAATGAACCTGATAGGCATAGGCCTGCTTCTTTTCACCATACACTATTTAGGCGGCTTCAGGAAAGACTGAAACTTCGCATTCCACTATTTGAAACCAAGATTTAAAAACTTCTGTTCAAAGATTAGCAGTTGATACAATATGCCAAGATGCGAAGAATGCAGCCGTGACTTCGGGACAGAAGAAGCCTTCATGCAGCACAACAGAGATAGACACGAATCAGGACAGACAAGGCACGAGATAAAGCAGATGAAAAAACAGGAAAAGGAAGAAAAGAAAAAGACGGAACATGAGAAGAGTTCCAGAAAAAGAAAAATCAGGATGATCACGATAATAGCTGCTGTTTTTCTAGGCATCGCCGGCATGGCGGCCTTTGTAATTTATCTGCCGAAGCCCGATGTCGTGAGCACGGGCATAGGGCCTGTCGGCTCCACTCACCAGCACGCTGATTTCAAGGTTTACATAAACGGCAAGCAGCTTGATTTTACTTCCCCTGCGTATCAGGTGCGTGCAAGGGAAGTTCATATAGAGGGCGGGGATGACGACGTCATCCACAAGCATGCCACTGGAGTGACAGTGGGGCACTTCTTCAAGACGCTGGGCTTCAGTATTAATTCAACCTGCATAGCAACAGACAAAAACGTGCAGCACTGCGGCAACGAGAATGCAGCCCTGAAATATTTCATAAAGAAAGAGGGAAAAGACTGGGAAAGCATTAATGACCTGCCAAACCGTGATATAACAGACCTGGACAAGTACCTCATAACATACGGAAACGAGACAGACCTGGGCATGCAGCAGGACAGCGTGACAGACAAGGCGCGGATAGAATCCGGAAAAGGGCCAAGGCAAAGCATGCCAATAAGTTAAGCCTGTACGAACGGCGCCTGCTTTCTGTGCTGTATGTGCCGATAAAACGGCTTTTTGCAGAAATACTTAATGACTGTGCTTCTTTTTGCCGTTCACACAACTTTACAATTTTCTAAGATTTCTAAGAGCTCGTTTAGATGGTGGATTCTTTTTATAGAACATAGCTTCAGCCAATAATCCCGTAGCCGATCAGGTGCCAGCGGCCGTTGACTTGGAAGGCTATTGCAACCTTGTCGCCTTTGTTTGCGCAGACTGGAAGTTTTAGCTTAACGGAAACTCTGTTCTTTCCAGCGGACGTCACAACGCCAACCGTCTTTGCTATTGCCGCAGTAAGCATCAGGACACTGCCAGTCTTTATCGGCGGCACCTTCTGTTGACCTTCAACCCCGACGACATAATCAAATAGATCCACTGTGATGTTCAGCTCTTCATGTGCAGGCGGAAGCTTTCCTGGAAAACCGGCTATATGGCCTGAAAGACCATCGCCTCTAGTTATGGAAGGATCCAGTTCTGTTTGCAAGGCAACAAGCCCCCCGGGTTTCGCCATGTCTCTTGGCCCTTTCTGGAAGATCTCGGCAACCTTGCTTGTTAAAGCTTCTCCTTTTTTCCCGCTTACATCAGGCCTTATTTCTATCTCGTCACCTTTGCGGATAATTCCCTGCGTAAGCGAACCGCCTACTACCCCGCCTTTAAGATCTTTTATAGCCGTGCCAGGCCTGTTAATGTCAAAGCTCCTGACTATGTAGAATTTAGGCTCCTTTGCCTCGTCACGTTTCGGCACTGGAATGTGCTTTTCAATTGCCTCTATCAGAAAATCGATGTTTGCGTTGTTTATGGCGCTTATGGGAATAATAGGGGCGTTTTCAGCAACGGTTCCTCTGATGAACGCCTTTATTTCTTCATGGTTCTTTACAGCCTGTTCCTCGGATACTATATCGATCTTGTTCTGGACGATTATTATATTTCTTATGCCAACGATGTCCAAGGCCTTCAGGTGTTCCGCTGTTTGCGGCTGCGGGCACTTCTCGTTTGCAGCAATCACGAGTATCGCTCCATCCATCAAGGCAGCCCCTGAAAGTACAGTAGCCATCAGCGTTTCATGCCCGGGCGCATCGACAAAGCTGACGCATCTGTAAGGCTTGCCGTCTTCAAAACATCTTGGGCACTTTGTTGTTACAGAGTACGAGTTGCATTTGCTGCAGAAGTAGAATACGGAATCCGCGTAGCCAAGGCGGATTGTTATGCCGCGCTTTATTTCCTCGCTGTGCGTATCGGTCCATTTGCCTGTTAGTGCTTGCGTAAGCGTCGTTTTCCCATGGTCAACGTGCCCCACTATGCCTATGTTAACTTCCGGGATCATTTCTTCTTCAGAAATTTCTTTTGCGAAAATTATCACCTATTGTTCCTTTTGCTCTGCAGTTTCTTTCTTGCCAAGGGCTTCTTCAAGCGGCTTCTCTCCCTGCTTGACAACCTTGCAGTTAATCTGGGAAATGTTAAGCGAAATTGTGTTGCCTCTTATAAGCTTGCGTTTCCTGAGACCAGACCGCCCGGCTTTGAATCCAATGCCCTTGGTTATTACAATGTCCTTCCTTCCAATGCTCTCAATGTCCAGCCTCATGGGGAAGCCTTCCCTGTCGCTCCCGCCTGTAATCTGAAAATCGTATCCGTCAAGCCCAAGAAAATCGCCAGGGAAAGTATCTCCTATCTTTTTCTCCAGCACAGGGCAGTCTTTCTGGTCTTTTTCAACCTGATAAGACTTGGCTGCATGCGATATAACGAATTTGAAATTTGGCATTTTTTATCACCATTTGCACCGCAAGCAATGTCCTGCTTGAAACAAGTTCTTGCAGTTTCGGCTGGCTAAGAGAAAGCGCGCCAAATTTATTCTGGCTTAACTTCCCCAGTTTTTCCAGCCGGGTTCCTTCCTATAGTTACCAGAAAAGCTTAAAAAAGAAAAAATCCAAAGCAGATGGATGCAAGTAGACGAGAAGGAATGGTTTTCAATGCTTCCTATGCCGGATGCCTGGCACTTTTTCAGCTTCGAAAAGAGGATTGCTGGCAAGAAAACGAAGTTCCAGAAAGTGGACATAATCAAGAGCAGGCAGTTTGGCAAAATACTGTTCTTGGACGCCGATATACAGTCATCTCAATACGACGAGCATGTGTACCATGAGTGTCTTGTGCAGCCGGCAATGCTGCAGCATCCGAATCCGAAGAAGATCCTTATTCTTGGCGGAGGAGAAGGCGCCACGCTGCGTGAAGTGCTGAAGCATAAGTCAGTTGAGAAGGCTGTTATGATAGATATCGACGAGGAACTTGTAAAAATCTGCAAAGAACACCTTCCAGAGTGGCATCAAAAATCCTTTGATGACAAAAGGGCAGAAATCCTTTTCATGGACGCCTTCAAGTACCTGAAGGAGACGGAAGAAAAGTTCGACGTGATCATAGAAGACCTTCTGTCTCCAGACCTCGAGGCTTCTGAAACACTTTTCAGAAAGGAGCTTTTCACAGGCATCAAGAACGCGCTGGCAAAGGACGGCATAGCTGTCTTCCAGTCCGGAAGAACTGACATAGTCTCCGGTACCGGAGTTTATTATAAAAAGTTCTTTGATCTCGTTTCAGGCTACTTCAGGCACGCCAAGAAATTTCACGCATTCATACCGTCATTCTTCTTCACGTGGGGCTACATCATGGCTTCTGACTCAGAGTTGCACGCAGCACCAGAAGAAATAGATAGAAGGATAAAGGAGAGGAGCCTAAAGCTGGAGTTCTACAACAGCACGACAGAAAAAATTATGTCGTTCTTCCCTGAATGGAGAAAAGCAAGTTAACCTAATTCTCTTGTACAATCATATCGTTCTTGATATAACCCACAACTTTAGTTGTGGGTTTGTTGAACGATGTGATCCCAACATTGTTTATGTAGTATCTACCGACTAAAGTCGGTAGTTTTAAACAATGTTGAGGATAAGTAAAGAATTCTATAATCCGCGTATTACTATCTGTTTCTTCAATCTCAGTGGTTTGAAATCTTTTGTAAGCTGCTCTATGGCAATCTTGGCTTTTTTCTTGTCGCCACACGAGAAGAGGTCTAGAGCGAGGTAATTATATTCAGGCCAGGAATGCATCGTTATGTGGGATTCTGCAAGCAGAACAACACCAGTAACGCCACTGGGCCTGAACTGATGGTAATGAGACCTGATTTTTGTTAGTTTGGATTTTCTTATTGCCCTGTTTATAATCTTTTTTACTGTATCGGAGCGCGATATCAGTCCAGGATCACAGCCATAGAATTCGGCTATTATCTGAATATTCCTCAATTTACCCATTCTATTCTTTCACCTCTAAAGCAGGCACCCCATAATTCTCAAAAAGCTACGCTTTTTGGAATCTCGGAGAAGCGAAGCTTCTCCCAAGAAAGTTGGCGCCAAAAAGTTCTCAACAACAAAAAATATTTGTGCTGCCAAGGATATAAAGATTTTCTTTTCAGGAAATTTCTGTCAAAAAATAAATTTTACTTTTTCTGGTTCTCAAAAATTCTTTTCAGGTAGGGAATCAGATATCTGCTTAATTTTTTCTTCTGTCGCGCGTCCAGATACTTGAATCCTCTTATCATTTTCCTGCATTTCAGCGATTTACAGCTGCAAGAAAATTCGAACTCTTTATTGTCATAATCGGTGGTGTCATAATCGAAAGTTATTTCATCGCCCTTCTTTATATTCTTTATTGATATCAAATAGAAAACTTCCCCCTTTTTCTTTACACATGCAGTTGGATCGCAGCTGTGGTTCAGAAAGTTGTCTATCTGGTTTTTGCTGGAAGCCCTGATGACGGTATTTTTGCTTATTTGCAGGTCCAACGGGTTTGATTTCTCTTCTGGCACTATTTTTCCGGGAAAGTCCAGCATCTTTTTCCCGTTTTCTATGTTCTCGGCAGCAAAAACCCCTTTCTGATTTCCTGCCGCGTTTCTGACTTTCAGCTTAGCAAAAATCATTCAGAGTCCCCATCTAGGGTTATATTTTCTCTTTATTGCCTTTATTTCTTCCATGACTTTCAATTCATTTTCAGTGAGCAGCTTGTCAAATTTCTTCAGCTTCCTGTAGTCTTCCTCTGTAATATCCGTGTAAAGCACGTCGGATTCATTGATTTGCCTGCCGACAGTAGGGCCCTCGATTGAAACAGCAATCTTGTCGCCTATCTTTGCTTCGTTTATGCTCTTCCCCTGAGACTGCACCTGCTTGATTTCACCTATTGGCTTATCGTCCTTGAACAGCTTGTATCCGGGTTTCACAATGCCAGAAATCACGTCACAACCGACAATGGCGGGGTTGCTTGCACGAAAAATACAGCCCGGCAGGATCAGCATCTTACCCGGCCTTGTTATTGTGTCAAGCTCTTTCTTTCTGGTGGCTTCTTTCTCTTCCTGGACCCATTTCTCGTATTCTTCGAGCAGATGATAGATAACATTCGCTGTCAAAACCTTGAGTTTCTTGTCCTGGGCGAGTTTCAATACTTCTTCTGAAGGATGTATGTTAAAACCTACAATTGCCCTGTTTGAAGGTTCGATATTTGCCTCTGCACTTATGACATGCTTTTTTGTCACGTTGCCAACCGTCGCTTCTCTTATTGGATGCTTGCTGAATATGTTGATCAGAGCCTCCAAGCTTCCAAGCGTGTCGGCTTTGAGGATTATCCCGTCTTTTTCTGTAAATATTTCTACTTCCTCAATCTCTTTTTCCAGCTCATTAAGCAGCATTTCTGCTTCTTCAAAGGTTTTTGCCGTTCTTATCTGCGATCCGGCAACAACTGTTTCCAGGCCGGGCGCTGCGATCTTAACGCCCGCAGCCGAGTTGACCTCTTCCACGTTCTTGAATTTCTTTTCAGTGCGCATGTCCCTGAGAGGCTCGGGCATGAGTAGCGCGCGTATTTTTGCTATCATAGGCGGCTTCGACAGCACCAAAAAATCATTCTTTGCGATCTTGCCGTCATAAATTATGCAGTCTATTGCAGTTCCAAGACCCGTGACTTCCTTGACGTCAAGTATCATGCCTGCCGACTGTTCTGTCTTTTCCAGCTTGCCCTTGAGGAATTGTTGCGCAAGCCCGCTGAGAATTGCAAGCAACTCTGGTATTCCTTCTCCGGTTTTGCCGCTCAATGGGACGATTGTAACCGTCTTCTTGAAGTCCTGCACCCTGTCAAACCGTTCAGATTCAAACCCCCGGTGAGAGAGCTGGGAAACAACATTGTAAAAACGCTCTTCAAATATTTCCTTTGTTACGTCCTGCTGCTTCTGATAATTCTTCAGGAATGATTCGTCATGCGTATGCCATCCCTGTATTTTGTCTATCTTGTTGAGGGCCACAACAAAAGGCGTTTTTGTGTTCTTTAGGATCTGCATGCTTTCCTCTGTCTGCGGCATTATGCCTTCGCTGATGTCAATGACAAGCACTGCAATATCAGCAATAGATCCGCCGCGCTTACGGAGAGAAATAAAAGCCTCGTGCCCCGGTGTGTCGATAAACAGCAGGCCGGGGATGGAAATCTCGAATCCGAACATGTTCAGGATCTGCCCGCTTATTGTTTTGATGGTCTCAAGCGGAATTTCAGTGGTGCCTATTGTCTGGGTGATGCCCCCGGCCTCTTTTGCCGCTATGGCTGTCTGCCTTATGAGGTCCAGCAGAGTCGTTTTTCCATGGTCTACGTGACCAAGTACTGCAACTATTGGCTGGCGGAGCATAGTAATCACTGTAGTTGAATTTAATTGTCATAACAGTCTCAGTAATTTTCATTACAACCAAGACTAATGCCTGTGAAGTATATAAGCTTCTTGTTTTTCCATCGAATTCTTCGAATGTTTATAAAGTTTCTATTAGTAGTATTTTTCGTATATGTATGCCGCTAACCCTTGAACAACAAAGAATTCACAGAAGAGTAATGGATGCAGCATCTAATGTGGCTGTCAGGCATAAACTTCCATATCAAGTTCATGTTCTCGTATCGGATCCAATAACAGACAAAAAATATGGCGCTTTTGTACGTATTGAGTATATTGGTAATAACAGAATGGCACGAGTTACAAGAACATCAATTGGAGAGCTGAGAGAAGGAGCTACTCCTTTGGATATTGCAGACACTTTAATCAGGCGTAATCCCGGAACGCCTTTAGTTTGCGACGAACAAACAGTCAGGGAAATTGGAGACAGTTCGTTAATCTTAGTTAGTGATGGCGGCCATTATAGGCTGGCAAGCAGGCCAGAAGGCGTGCTTGATATTTACCAAGAGCATAAAACAACTATGATTGATAAGGAAGAATTGCCTCCTGGATTTAGTGGAAGAATATTCTTGGAATGATCAAATCTCTGGGAACCACAAAGAGATTTCATGCTCGGCTTCATCCGGATTGCCGGAAGCGTGGATAAGATTGCGCACCGGCCTGTTTTCCCTGTTCGCTTCAAGTATGTTGTCTTCGCCAAAGTCGCCGCGTATTGTTCCTTTGTCAGCCGCGCTCGGGTCCGTGTAGCCCGTGATCTCGCGGGCGCGCTTTATGGCGTTCTCGCCTTCCAGAACAATAGCCACTACAGGCCCTTCGGTCATGTACTTGCGCAGCCCATGCACAATCATAAGCCCGTGTTTTCTGTAATCTTTTACGGCATCACCGGCTTTCTCGCTCTTCTTGCCAAGCGATATCAAGTATCCCTCGTCTTCCGTGTAGTGCCTGCTGATAAGCTCCTGTGAGGCCTTCAGCATTTTCAGTGCAACGACGCGCAAACCGCCCTGCTCATACCGCCCGATAACCTCGCCTACAAGATTGCGCCGCACGCCGTCAGGTTTTATTATTATCAATGTTCTTTCAATCATAATCAGAACCATTAGAACAACTGAATTTAAATACGTTTTCTTATTTTCGCGACGAAAAAGCCGCCGGTTTTGTTGTGCTGTGGATATATACGGATGCATTTCTGAATTTCTTCTTTAAACCTTCTATCATCCCATTCTGTTATCCCTCTAGCATGATTCACGTTAACGTTTATTTCTTCGATTCTTGAATCGGAGAATTTATCCAGCAAATGATCAACAACAGCTTCGTTCTCTTCTGGCTGGAATGTGCACGTTGAATAAACCAAGATGCCGTTTCTTTCCAGAATTTCAAAAGCATGTTCTGCCAGTTTCTTCTGCTTCTTTGCAAAGATCTTTACCCTTCTGCTGTTCCAGTGCCTGAACAGCTTTTCCTTCTTGTTGACCATTCCCGAGCCGCTGCACGGAACATCAACTAAAATTTTGTTGTAACTGCCCTGGATTTTCCTGCCGGATTCGTTAATTATCCTGCATTTTATGCCGAATTTCTTTGCATTATATCTCAGGCGCATTATCCTGCGTGCGTCCACGTCGTTGGCAGTTATGTCAGCCTCGTTTTCTGTGAGAAAAGAAAGAATGTGCGTTTTGGCGCCCGGGGCGGCGCACATGTCCAGTATTCTGTCGTTTTTTTCCGGCTGCAGAGCAAGGCACGGGACGAGAGAAACCGGGTCGAAGACGAAATTATTTTCTTTTTCAAGGCCTTCGGGAACAAAGTACGCGTTTTCGCACCACGGAACCACTTCCATCCCCGGATATTCCTTTGACAAGACGCATTTCCTGGATCTTTCTTCGTATATTTTCTCGTCTAAACCGATCTTTTTCAGTGTATCAAGCAGCTTTTGCGGTATTTTCATCTTTTTTATAGATTAGTGAGAAACTTAAATTCATGGATGAAATGCCCCCTGACAAACTGAAAATATTCCTTTCAGAAAAGCACCTGCTTGACATCGCTACTGTAACACCGGAAGGCTTCCCGCACGTGACGCCCGTGTGGTTTGAGTGGGATGGCAAGAAATTCCTGATCAGCACTACCCGGGAAAGGAAGAAAGCGCGCAATTTAATGGAAAACAACAGGGCAGGATTCTCAATAGCGCCGGAAGAATTGCCTTACAGGGCCGCTGCAGGCTATGGCACCGTTGAAATTGAAGACGACCCAGAAGGGAAGCTCATACGGAAGCTCTGCCACAAATACCTGCCGCCGGAAAAGGCAGACGAGTACTTTGAGCGGCTGAAGCAAATGGGCGGAAACAGAATCATACTGAAGCTCACCCCGTTGTGGATGACAAGCTGGGAAGGATAAAGCGATTTCTATGAAGAAGATTGCAATAGACTTTCAAGAAAGAACTATTCCTTACGCTGAATTAGGAAGTTCAAGAGCTCAGAGTATTATTATTGTGACTGGCAGAAGCTTACATTTAAACTGGCTCCGAGGTACACTTGTAGAAGAGAATGGGGTATATTTTTGCCAAAAACCCAGAGGCGAGAGATACATGATTCAAAGGCGTACAGAAACTTATCCGTTGGGTGACGGCGTCTGGGAAGAAGATAGGTTTTTGGGAGAAATAGTTTAAGTGATTTTATGAAGATTGCAATATGCGGAAGCATGTTGCTATTAGAAGAGCAGCTTAAACGATAAAGCTTTAAAATAAGTGCCCGAGTAATAAATTAAGGTGAATGACATGGCTGTCGATGTAAAATGGTTCTCGAAACATGATTTTTCTAGATATAGCGGTAAATATGTCGCTATCATAGATAAGAGGGTTGTTTCTTCAGGGAAAAATGCCAAAAAGGTATGGGAAAATGCCAAGAAAAAGTTTCCTGAAGAAACGCCTGCAATAGCTAAAATATCCAAAAAAGAGACTTATGTTCTTTTTGTAGAAATTAGAGTAAGCTGACAAATTGGTGTGGTCTGTCTGCAAGTAAGCTTTCCTTATAAACGAGAAAATTCTGATATCTTCGGCGAAATCCATAGACCCATAGCAGTTGTGTATTTTATTGGAGAGCAGGAAATTCTGGAACTGCCATACGTTGATTCAGGGGCGGACATTACTTTAATACCAAACACTGTTGGTGAATTGCTCGGATTTGAGAAAGAGAATGATAATATAAAAGAAGTTTATAGTGTCGGAAAAAAATCTATCCCAATAATTATTAAGAAAATCAAGTTAAGAATAGCAAATCACGAATTTGAAGCCCGGGTAGCATGGGCTTTAACAGAAAATGTCCCGATTTTATTGGGAAGAATGGATGTTTTCGATAAATTTAAGATAACTTTTGATCAAGCAAAGAAGAAGACGATTTTCGAACTCAAGCCTTAGTCAGTTCGATCTCAATACATTAAATTCTTTCAAGATAACGCAACTCTTCTATCTTAAAGTCAGCCCATTGTTTCTGTGTTTCATTAAAAAAACGGTAAGGAAAACCACTATCAGCAGTAGCACGATCAATGAAACCCCCCTGATAAATAGCTCCATTTCTTGAGTCTCTGAATCTTCCAATTAAAGCTTCTGCAACAGGTCCTTCAATTATATCCAGAGCATTCATTAAAATCACTTTAATCAGTTAATTCGATCTCGATGTTGATTTCAGTCGGTATCCTGATTCTTGTAATTTGCCGCAGGACACGGTCGTTGGCGCCAACGTCGAGGATGCGCTTGTGGATGCGCATTTCCCATGTTTCCCAGTTTCCGCCCCCGCCGCCGCGGTGCATTCCGTCGCCGCATGGTGTTTTCATCACCGGCACGCGAAGCTTCTTTGTCGGCAGAGGTATTGGGCCGCTCACGGCTGTGCCGAGCTTCTCGGCTATGTCTTTGATCTCATTGCAAAGGGCGTCCAATTGTTTTGGGTCGCGACCTGTTAACTTGATTCTTGCCGTGTTCATAGACAAATCCCTTTTCTTTAAAAAGAAAAGGTTCTTGTATCTCCCAAAAGAAATACAGAACTATTCTTTCTATATAGGACAAGCTATTAGATTGCAGAATAAGTATTAAAATGTTATTCAGGCTCACGGGCTAAACCATGCGGACAGGCAAAGGCTTCCCGGCTATTTCCATATGAAGTTCATCGAATCTCTCATAGGCATAACGATACCTTTCCCCGTGTTTCCCGCGAATCAAACGCTGTATCTCCCCGCTTATCCGGTACGTGGGATATTCTTTTGCCGCATCCCTCAGAATCCCGACAGCTTCATCAACAAACCCTCTCCTTGTAAGCCTGCCTTCAAGTACGTAGTATGTATGCAAAACAGATAAATCAGCCATAGGAATACTAGCCGCGGAAAGTTCTAAAATCTTCAGCCAGACGGGAATTCCCGAGAAAAAACACTAAACAACAGTGTCAATGCAGACGCCTGCCGCTACTGTCTGGCCCATGTCGCGGATTGCAAACCTTGCAAGCTGTGGAATGTCAGACTGCTTTTCTATGATAACGGGCTTTGAAGGCTTCACCTTGATGACTGCTGCATCGCCTGTTTTTATGTAATCTGGGTTTTCCTGGGCAACCGCACCTGTTTTTGGATCAAGTTTCTTCACTATCTCCGTTACAGTGCATGCAACCTGCGCTGTGTGTATGTGGAACACAGGCGTGTAGCCTTTGCTGATTACGCTTGGATGATTCAATACTATGATCTGTGCAGTGAATTCCTTCACAGGCTTTGCTGCTGTGCTTGGATTGCAGGCAACATCCCCGCGCTTCACGTCTCCTTTACCAATACCGCGGACATTGAAACCGATGTTGTCCCCGGGCCTTGCTTCCTGGTGCTGCTCGTGGTGCATCTCTATTGTCTTTACCTCGCCTTTTGAACCTGAGGGAACGAAAACTACGTTGTCATTCAATTTGAGTATTCCTGTCTCGACCCTGCCAACAGGCACGGTACCTACTCCAGTGATTGAATAAACATCCTGGATTGGAACCCTAAGCGGTTTGTCAACCGGCTGGTCAGGTTGTGTAAATGTGTCAAGCGCCTCCACTATTGTTGGACCCTTGTACCACGGCATCTTGTCAGATTTCTTTGCTACATTGTCGCCTACATAACCAGATGTAGGGACGAAAAGCATTTCATCAGTCTTGTAGCCGATGCCTTTCAGAAGCTTGATTACAGCTTCTTTGACCTCGTTGTATTTCTTTTCATCGTAGTTTACAGCATCAATCTTGTTGAGTGCCACAAGAACCTGGCCTACTCCCAGCACTTTTGCAAGATATGCGTGCTCCTTCGTCTGCTCCTGTATGCCGTCCTTGGCTGAAACGACAAGTATTGCAGCGTCTGCCTGGGAAGTGCCCGTGATCATGTTCTTTACGAAGTCCCTGTGACCAGGAGCGTCTATAATTGTGAAGTAGAATTTGTTTGTGTCGAACCTTCTGTGCATGATGTCTATTGTAACACCACGTTCACGCTCTTCCTTGAGCTGGTCCATGACGAATGCGAATTCGAATGTTTCTTTCTTCAGCTCTTTTGCCAGTTCTTTCAGTTTTCTCATTTCTTCTTCCCGTATACCGCCGGTGTCGTATACAAGCCTGCCTACCAAAGTCGACTTGCCGTGGTCAACGTGGCCTATTACTACAAGGTTCATGTGAGGTTTTACTGCCATAACAAATCCTTTTTCTTGCTCAGAGAAGCAAAGCTTCTCTGGCATCCCAAAGAGCTTTGCTCTTTGAGGATTTCAAAAAAGAAAAAGTCTTTGTATTCTCAAAGAACCTTACGGTTCTTTGGAATCCCAGAAAACATTTGTTTTCTGAGGATTTCCAAAAAGAAAACAAAGACGTTCTTTTGTCTTACTATCGTGTTTTTAATCTCCTAAAAGTATGATGCAAATCCTTAAAAACATACCTTTGGAGACCAAGACCGATCTCAAATCTTTACTACGATCTATGATCTATTTAAGGGTTTCGAAAGAGGAGTAAAAACCTAAGCTTTCTGCAGATAACCTCATTTCCTAAGTAAAAACATCATCTGGAAATTTAATGACTTCGAACCGGCGCGATTTGGAGAATCTTTTCGGGCTTCTCCCCGCCCATGCAGTATGTGCATGCTGAAATTCCTGCTACCTTTATCATCCTATCGTGCGGCATGAAGCCGAGGAAATCAACAGGATGCTCCTTCGGGCCTGTGTGCAGCCTGATCTTTTCTGTGTCTCTGCCCCATTTCGCAGCGGCAAAATCGTCAGAAGGTGGCATCGCAACGCCGTAATGGCAGCCTCGCATCTCGCCGTTCACAACGCCGCCAATCATCGACGTGTACAGAACCAGGCCGTACCATCTTACGCCTTCGTCGTCTAGCTGCTTAAGGGCTACGGTTGCGTTCACGCCCCTTACATGGCTGTCTTCCATTATCACCACCCGTTTCCCCCGAAGCCTGCCTTTATATTCAGGATTTATGTAAAGATTCGATTTTATTGACGCCTCCCTTTCCATCATCGTCGGCATCATGAAAGCGCGCCTGTCGTTCATCTTGTAAAATATTTCTGCAAAGGGGATTTTACTGGCCTCGCTGTAAGTGCGCGCCGCGTCCAGAGGCGAATGCGGAATAAAAGTTACATAGTCAACATCTTTTTTTGAAAACCGGAAAGCGCGGTGCAGTTCACGGCCGCATTCCTCCCTTACTGCCTGCGCAAGCCTGCCGTGGAATGTAGAGCCTGGTTTTAGCAGGTATTGCAGCTCAAATATGCAGCCCGCCGGCCTTCCTTCTGTTACCTGCTGCTGCTCGTATGCGGCTTTCGGATCATTTGGTATGAATATCGCAGAGCCGGGGCTTATCTCTTTTTCAGGCTCGCCGCCTATCTCGCGTATAGCAGTATCTTCAGAAGCAACGACAGTCCTTCCCTTTTTGTCCTTCCCTATCCAGCCCGGCCTCATTCCCAACGGATCCCTTAAAACCCACACGCCGCTGTCATCAAGGATGGCTGTTGTGTATGCAGCAGGTATTCTTCTGATTATCGTTTCCACTGCCTTGAAGCCTTTGCCTTCTTTTTCGTATAAAACAGGAAACAGCTCAGAATCGCAGTGTGTCTTAAATCTTATGCCGCTTTCGCCAAGTTCCCGGGAAAGTTCCTTGCAATTTGCTATTTCCCCGTTGTGCACGCTCGCAACCGTTGCGCCTAACGTTACAATATGCGTTCCATAGGAATACTCTGCCTCGCTGCGGGTATAATGCGGGTGGGCTTCGTGAAGTACCAGATTGCCGCTTGTCCTGTATCTTACGTGACCTATGGAAGGCTTCTCGCTTTTCCCTAGGATAGAAACAATCCCTCTTGGCTTGAAAGTATCAACAAGGCCGGCATATCTCAAAACAGTGATGCCGTTGCTGTCCCAAGCAGCCAGGCCAGCCATGTCCTGCCCGCGATGCTGCTGATGAAGGTTAATCTCGTACGTAGTAACAGGATCGAAAGAAACAGCTATGCCGCAATTTTCCCTAGGCTTGTCAATCAGAATCCACACCCGCCCAAGCTGAAGTCCCTTAATGATTGCTCTCTTATTTCTCTGCAGACTTTAAATGCTTCTGCGGCGGAGCGGCATCTCTATTTCCTCGATGAAGGGGTCTATTGCGCCGTTGTTTCTTCTCCTGACTTCGTCTCTTGCGCGCCGCAGGTGTTTCTTTGCGCTTTCTGGAAGGAAGTAGTAAGGCCGCGTGGCCAGAAGTTGCAGCTTCCCGGTGAGATCGGTCCAGAAAGTTCTGCCGTGCTTGTCTGAGAAGTATTCTCTCTCCGGTCTGTGCAAACCTTCAGCAGTATAGAGGGCTGTTACGCTTGCATCATGGGTTCTGTAAAACTGCAGCACCTCAGGAATGCAAAGCACCTGACCTTTTTCAATAAGCTTAAGCGCCCTTACGCTGAAGTCCCTGTCCTCGCCAAAGCCAAGGCGCTCATCAAATACGCTGCCATCAATATCACGAATTTCCTTCAAAAGCCCTTTGGAAAGCATCATTGTGTGGTGCGGAAAGTCCATATGCTGCTTTCTTATCAGCATTTGCGCCATCTCCTTCGGCTCTTCTATTTCAGGCCCTTTCATGATGCGCAGAAGTCTCATCGAACTATCGCAGATACCCATATAGCTGCAGACCAGCCTGAGGTTTGGATTCATTTTAAACCCCTGGGCTTTCATTCCAAAAGACTGTCGCGGAAGCATGTCATCGGAGTGGAGAAAAGTGACATACTGCGTATCTGAAAAATACGGGTCTTCTAAAACCATATGTACACCGTGGTTGCTTGCTGCAGACGCCCCGAACTTCTGCCTTGGAGTTCTTTCTCTTCTTGCATAAATTATTCTGGGGTCTGAAAAAGATGCTACGGCTTCGGCTGTGTTGTCCGTTGAGCCGTCGTCAACTATCACATGGGCAAAATCAGTGTAGCTCTGGCCCGAAACGCTGAGCATAGTCTTCTGTAGCAAGCCATTCGACGCCCTGTTATATGTCGGCGTAATTACAGCTACTTTTGGCATCCTGAAACTTTGGCTGAAATGTTTAAAAAACAATTTCGGAATTCCCGAAATCCTTTGGATTTCGGAACATGGCGGAGCTTTGCTCCGCCTGTATAGGCAGAAACGAAGTTTCTGCCATATATCTCAGAGAAGCTTCATTTCTCCCAAGATCAAGAACGATATGGCTTGCCGTTTTTAACCCTATCTGTGCCAGCTGCGCCTTGCGCGGTGGCCATCGTCGCTGTGCTGCCTTTGCATGTGAACGGGCTTGGCTTTAAAATCTTCCAGATGTCCCTTTTCGATGCTGATGTACCTTATTATGTTCCTGAAAAGGCTGTGATCTTCATTGCACAGGAGAGATATCGCTTTTCCTGTCTTGCCGAAGCGCGCAGTCCGGCCTATACGGTGCGTGTAGTCCAGCGCGTTCTTTGGAATATCATAGTTGAAGACGTGGGAAACATTCTTTATGTCCAGCCCCCGTGCTGCGACATCAGTGGCGACAAGAACGTGTATCTTTCCCCGGTGAAAACCTTCCAGAATCCTTTCTCTTGCGCTCTGCGTGTGGCCGCCGTGTATCGCCATTGATTCTATATTCTCACTTTTCAAATAACGGTCCACAAAATCAGCTGCCCTGCGGGTGGCTGTGAATACTATGGCAAGCGATGGATGTTCTTTCTCTATGAGATGCGACAGCAGCGAAAGTTTCTCGTCACGCCTCACGTCGTAGTAAATGTGCTTGAGAAGATGTTTTGAAATATGACGCTCGGTTGTGATGTGCACAGGTTCCCGCATGTATCGCCTTGCAATTCTTACTATTTCTTCCGGCATTGTTGCTGAAAACAGCATGGTCTGCCGGTTCTGCGGTGTTTGGGATATGATCTGCTTGATATCATCGATGAAACCCATATCAAGCATCCTATCCGCTTCATCCAAAACCAGAATCTTGACTTTGCCCAGCCGAAGCGCGCCTTGCCGCATGTGATCCAATAGGCGGCCGGGCGTGCCCACAACCATCTCAGCGTGCCGGATCTGCATTATTTGCTGCTCGTAGCCAACGCCTCCGTAGACTATCGCTGTATTCAGGCCGACATACTTCGAGAATTTTTTCAGTTCGTTTCCAACCTGATTTGCCAGTTCCCTTGTCGGCAAAACAACAAGCGCCTGAATCCCGCCGCCTTTTGATGTGCCGTGAATGAGAGGCGTTCCAAATGCTGCTGTCTTTCCCGACCCTGTCATGGCTTCACCGATGATGTCTTTTCCCGCAAGCCCCGGCGGTATTGTCTTTTCCTGAATAGCGGTCATTTCAATGAAACGCATTTCATGCAGCGCTTTGAGAATGCGCTGGTCTATCTTGAGCTCTGAGAATTTCATAAATATCAATTGATTACGTGGTTTTTAACGTTACCTCAAGCCTGTGGGGTTTCCTTTGACATGCCCTTGCGCTCCCGGATGCGCTGGACAACCTGCATCTTGAGATCCTCAGGTATTTTTTCAAATGTCACATCAATAAGCGAATAAAAACCTTTGCCGCCTGTCGCACTTTTTAACTGCGCTTCAAACCCGAACATCTCTCCAACAGGCATCTTGGCCTTGATAACAGCAACCCCCAGCTCGATGCTCGTATCAAGTATCTGTCCCCTGCGATTCTGAACCTGATTCATTGCATTGCCTACAAGCTCTTCCGGCACGTCTACCCGTATTGTTTGCACAGGCTCAAGCAGTGTTGGCTTTGCACTCATTATCGCTTCTTTTATCGCGTCGTTTACAGCGGGCAATACTTGCGCAGGCCCGCGGTGTATTGCATCCTCATGAAGTTTTGCATCGGTGATCTTTACCTTGAGCCCTTGGCAGGGTTCGCCGCATAGCGGCCCTGAATCCATGACATTTCCGAAGGCCTCGATAACGAGCTCTATTGTTTCATTGAGGTATTGTATGCCTTTCGTAGCGTCGATAAAGATATTCTTGTTGTGAATATCATGAATCTTCTTTGCTTCATCCCTGCCCATGCCGTACTCTACAGCCTTTTCTGTCACGATCTTTATGTACTTCCTGACGTTGTTCTCAGGTATTTTGCCCTCAAGAAGCGCTTTGTAGACTTCATCCTCCAGGGGTTCAACTGAAAGATAAAACCTGTTGTGCTTGTTGGAAGATTTGCCTTCCATGACCGGCGATGCCTGCCTTGCAGTTTCACGGTAAATCACGATAGGCGTTGAAGTCCTTACTGCTATGCCTTTGTCTTTCAGCGGCCTTTCTATCTTCGCATCGATATGCAGTTCGCCAAGACCTGAGACTATGTACTCGCCTGTCTCTTCGTTTATCTTCACTACAAGCGTGGGGTCTTCACGGGAGACCTGCTTCAGGAACGTAATGAGCTTTGGAAGATCCTTTGGATCCTGGCAGTCTATGCTCTTTGTGACGACAGGCTCGAATATGTGCTTGATTGCCTCGAAAGGTTCCATTTCGCGGTCTGCATCGCATATTGTTTCGCCTGAGAAGGCGTCTGTCAAGCCTACAACACCTATAATATTCCCGGCAGGTATCTCTTCCATCTGTATCCTCTGAGGGCCTTTATAGATTGAAACCTGCTGGACACGCCTCGTCTGATGCTGCCCGACAAGGCGGGCTTCAATGCCCCTTCTTATTGTGCCCGAAAACAAGCGGCCCGCAGCAACAATGCCTGCATGCGGGTCGGGAACAACCTTTGTGACTATCATTGCCAGCGGCCCGTTGGGATCCTTGGCGAGCATTGATTTGCCTATTTCTGATTCAAGATCACCGTGCCATATCTTTGGTATTCTGTATTTTTGCGCATCGTCAGGGTTCGGCAGGTGCCTTATGACCATATCAAGAACAATCTTATGCAGCGGCGCAATCTTAGCAAGCTCTGAGTCTTTGCCCTGCGAAGAAAGATCTATTATATCCTTGAAGCTGATTTTTTCCCTTTTCATGTAAGGAACAAAAATAGCCCATTTCCTGTAAGCAGACCCGAAAGCAACTGAACCGTCTTCCACATTCACGAACCAGTCCTTTGCAAACTCTTTTTCTGCGTATTTCCTGATGAGGTTGTTTACCTGGGCGATTATTCCGATGAATCTCTGCTGCATCTGGTCAGGTGTCAGCTGCAGTTCCTTGATCAGCCTGTCAACCTTGTTTATGAAAAGCACAGGCTTCACGCGCTCGTGCAGCGCTTGCCTGAGAACGGTTTCTGTCTGCGGCATTATTGCTTCTACCGCATCAACGACTATTACGGCGCCGTCTATTGCCCGCATGGCCCGCGTGACGTCGCCGCCAAAATCAACATGGCCCGGCGTGTCTATAAGATTTATCAGATAGGATTCGCCGCCTACTTCGTGAACCATGCTGACGTTTGCGGCAAAAATCGTTATGCCCCTTTCCTGCTCCTGCTTGTCGAAGTCTGTAAACAGCTGCGTGCCTGCAAGTTCCTCGGAAATCATGCCCGCGCCAGCTAGAAGATTATCAGTTAATGTCGTCTTCCCGTGGTCAATGTGCGCAGCAATAGCTATGTTCCTGATTTTTTTCGGTTGTTTCATCAGGTCTGCTATTTCCTCTATCCTGTCTTTCGCCATGAAAATTTCCCATGTAAAATTCATTCTGCTAGTTTAAAACCCCAGATATGCAGAAAAGCGTCTCAGCTTGTCATCGACAACATGATATGCTCTGATATCACATCTTCCTGAATATACCACCGACTTCAGTCGGTGGTTTGCGGGAAGATGGGATCTGGATGAGCATTGAGTTTCATCTGCTGTCTAATTCATGGAGAGCGAAGCTCTCCTGGATTTCTCAAAGGACTTCTTAAAAGTCCTTTGCAGAAAAGACAGCAGTTTTCAATGCTTTCTCGGATAAGAATGCGCCCAAAAGTTAAAATAGCTTTGTCAAGCCAGGACTTTGCCGTCTTTTTTGACTATCTGCCCCCGATGTATGGTGCAGGCCACATCGCCTGGAAATCTTTCCCCTTCATATGGCGACCAATTGCATTTTGTATATATTTTATGTTCATTGTTTCTGCCCGGCTCAGCTGCAGCTAAACCGGCAGAAATACTTCTTTTTTCAATTATAGTTAAATCAGCAACATAACCTTCTTGTATGCGGCCCCTGTGAGGCAATCCCAGATAAGCGGCCGGATTGAATGATGTTACTTCTGCAATTCTTTGGAGCTTAATCCCGTCATCTATAAGTCCTGAAACTATTCTTCCGTAATCATCCAGATTAGGCACGCCTGAAGGTTTTCCAGACATTTTATCTTCTCTGGTGTGAGGAGCGTGGTCTGTCGCCAGCATATGTATTGCGCCATCTCTAAGACCTTCAAAAAGCGCTTTTTTATCGGCTTCTGATCTAAGCGGAGGGTTCATCTTTAGCATATCGCCTTGCATGGACATGTCGTGTGAAGCGAAATACAAATGATGAGGCGTGACTTCACAGGTCACTCTTGCCCGGCCATGAGTTTCTTGGTACTTTTCTACCAGCTCAAGCCCGCCAGCAGTTGATGTGTGAGCGATGTTCACATGAACATCGATGCCGGAAGCTACAGAAAGAACATCTTTTATTGCTGCAATTTCAGCTGCCGGGGGCCGAAGATCGCAATGTACATGCGGGTATTCCAGTCCTCCCAATTTTCTTTTCAGCTCTTCGAGCATTTCCTGATCTTCACAGTGGATAGTTACAGGTTTTCCAGTACTTTCTATTCGCCGAAGAGCTTGATAGAGTTTCCCGGGTTGCAGCATGAGATTGCCCGTGCTTTCACAAACATAGATTTTGTAGCCGCAGATGTCAGGTGCCATCCTTTCCAGCTCGCCAAGATTACGTTCAGTCACGCCACCATAGAATACAACATCACATCTTGCTTTTGCAGCCAGCTCTTTTCGCCTTTTCACATCTTCCAGGGTTAGTACAGGTCTTGGAACATTTGGCATATCGGCAACTGCCGTGACGCCGCCGTTAATTGCTGCCCGTGTACCGCTCACAAAATCTTCCTTCAAATACCATTCTTCGTCCCTGAGATGCACATGTCCGTCGATGAAACCCGGGAACACATAACCTTTGGTAAGAATAGTCCTTTTGCCTGTCAGAAAATCATCACTTATTTCTTCTACCATTTCTCCTGCAATTCCAATACAACCTCTCACGGGTTTTCTGACTGGATCAGCAATCATTCCTCCAGTTGCATCAATCACAAGATCGTAAATCTTAGCCATAGAATCAGCTGCCGTATTTCTTCTTTACTTCTTCCATTTTCTTGTCTATTCGCTTTTCGGATTCCAGCCGCTCTAACTCGTAGTCATTCATGTCGATGAATTTCATGAAGGACACCAGGAAAGGATGCACCTTTTGCGCCTGGCGGAACATTTCCTGGCACATCTTGCGGTAATCAGGATGACCCTGGCGTATTGTGCGCAATTCAAGCAGGTGATAAAGCTCGCGCAAATTGAGATGGAAGTACCAGCGAATGCGGTAGCCAAAAGGCACTATGTACTGCGCCTGTTGAGGGAATCTTTTTGAGATCTCCTCGAATGCTTCCCCGGCCTTTTCCATGCAATCGCGGTATTTGTCCGCAAAACCCGCCTCTACAAGTTCCTTCGGCGTGTCGTAGCCGTTGTGTGTCGTAAGACGCTGCCTTTCCTGCGTGAGCATCCTGTGCCTCTGCAGGTCGCGATAAATAGCATAGTTCCCAAGGAGATCAAAGGTGTAAGATGCAACTTCGAAAGGCCTGCCCGGGCGGTGCCGCCTGTTGCTTCTAGTATTGAGGCAATCGTGGATGATTCTCCTTCTTTCTTCCTCGCTCATCTTTCCTATAGCTTCGTTTATTTGCTGCATTGGATGCTTTGACTGGGAATAGAGGATTGTAGCAGCTATTTTCTTTTCTGCATCTTTGTCATAATCAACAAGCACCACGCTTTCGCTCTGTGCAGCACTTTCTTTCAGGATATTTGACGCAGAAGCCTTTGCAGCATCTATTGTTTCAACGAAAAACTGTTGCTGCACCTGGCCATATTGATTGTCAGCCCGCTTAACAAAAGAAGGTATAACTTTCTGGAGCTCTTCCTGCATTGTCCCGGCCAGGTTCCGCATCTCCACAAGCTCGCTGGCGTACATCTTTGTCAGCAAGTATTCGAAAGCCCGGCCGTTCCCGAATATGCCGACATTTGTCAATGCCGCCGCCGGCAGGAAGACGCGAATGATGTCGCATGCCTTGGCTTTCACAGTAAATGCGTAAGCACGGTCAGTTGTGCCCTCCTCCTGCGGATACTTCTCGCGTATGAAAGCCATCATCGGGTCTACGAGGCCTGAATAAGTGTCAAAAAGAAGATTGCAGATCTTCAGGTAAAGCCCGGCAAATTCTGACTGCATGATTGCAGGGTCTTTGTAGAATCTGTACTCGCCGTTTGTTTTTTCGTTGAAGAGCATGTAACGCGTTGATTTTTCAAGCGGCGACAGCCCTATCCTTGAGTCCTCAAGCACCTTGCTCGCTATGTTGGAAACGTTCTCGCATGCTATGTGCGCGCCTCCGAGCTCCGCAACAGAATCGTCGCCGTATCCGACAAGAACGCGGTCATAGAACTCCTCTGCTTTTTTTATCGCTACAATCTCGTCTGCACCCCGGTCAATCTGGAAATTAACTATCTCGCTGAAGCCCATCTCCGGCTTCTGGATGAACTCACGCAGCAATGTCATGCGCAAGCTGTATGGCGCCCGGCTGTAACGCGAGAACAAAGCGCCCTTGACAACCTCCGGCAGGTTGCGCAAGGCAAAAACAGGCTTGTCCATATTAGTGCAGAACTGCGAAAGAATCTTTATCTCTTCCCCTGTCATCTGCTGCAAGTCATTCTGCACGAGCGGATCCATGCCTTTAATATCAGAAGAAAGTTTATAAGATTAAATCTAAAAACAGCTTTTTCTTTAAATCCTTTCGAAGCGTGAAAAGGCTTATGCTTGCTGATGATGATTCGGAAATATATGAGGCAATACTTCTCGAGCGCAAGAGACAGGAGGAAGGCCTGGAGCTCATCCCTTCCGAGAATTATGTCAGCAAAAATGTGCTCGAGGCAATGGGCTCGATCTTGACAAACAAATATTCTGAGGGCCTGCCGGGGAAAAGATACTACGGCGGCAACAAATACATCGATGTTGTTGAACAGCTTGCCATTGACCGGGCAAAGCAGTTGTTCGGCTGCGAACACGCGAATGTCCAGCCGCTTTCAGGAAGCCCCGCAAACCTTGCAGCGCTTTATGCTGTGCTGGGCATAGGCGACAAGTTCATGGGACTGGAGCTTGCACATGGCGGGCATTTGACGCATGGTGCTGCTGTCAATTTCTCCGGGCAGATGTTCAAACCCGTTCCTTACGGGGTTTCGCAGGAAACAGAGATGTTCGATTATGATGAGATAAGGAAGATAGCGCTGCGCGAAAAGCCGAAGCTTATTCTTTCCGGGCTCACAGCTTACCCGCGCGAGATAGACTTCAAGGCTTTTTCAGAGATAGCTGATGAGATTGAAGCTTACCACATGGCGGATATCGCGCATATAGCAGGGCTTGTTGTTGGAGGGGTGCATCAGTCACCAATACCATACTGTGATATTGTGACTACAACCACGCACAAAACGTTGCGCGGACCGAGAGGGGCTATAATCATGTCGAAAACCGAAGACAGATACCACGACAAATATCATCAAAACTCACAGAAAAATCTCGCCCAGATGATAGATTTTGCCGTCTTTCCCTGCTTCCAGGGAGGCCCGCATAATCACACAAATGCTGCAAAGGCCGTGGCTTTCAATGAGGCGATGCAACCGGAATTCAAGGATTATGCCGAACAAATTGTAAAAAATGCCAGGGCGCTTGCAGACTCATTAATGAGCCACGGGTTCCGCCTGGTTACGGGCGGCACAGATAACCATCTCATTCTTGTTGACCTTCGCAACAAAGACGTTAGCGGAAAGGAAGCAGAAACAGCCCTGGATGAAGTAGGCATAACCGTGAACAAGAACATGGTACCTTTTGACCCGAGAAAGCCATGGGATCCATCAGGCATAAGGTTAGGCACGCCGGTGCTCACAACGCGAGGAATGAAGGAAGATGAGATGAACTATGTAGGGGAGCTTATCAATCGCGCAATAAAACACAGAAGCGATGCTTCAGCAAAGGAAAAAGTCCGGCATGACGTGCTTGAGCTATGCAGGCAATTCCCTTTTTATGATTAACTTTGTTCTAGAAATACATGAGAGAATGGAAATTAGCAGAATTAAGACAAAACATAGATTCTCATCCTTATCTAAAAGCTCATGCAATTTGGATTTTTCCCGGTGAAATAATACTAAGCCTAGCTTGGGCATACACCGGAGATGGTTCATACTATGGATTGACTAGGCTTGTTTATGATGCAGATCAAGCTAAAGCACTTTATCAAAAACCAGAAACTAGAAAAAGAGCTATAGAATGGATAAACGGAGCTGGTTTATTTCCGGATCTTTTTTGGGAAGGCAACTCTCCTGAAGAACTGGAAGAGTTTTGCAGAGATTCTTCTTTACTACTCCCTAAGGAATATAGAGATCTCTTAGATAAAGCTAAAGAATAGTCTTAAAACTAACAAGTTCAATCTTTGCTTATGCTAATAGCAATAACAGGCACGCCCGGGACCGGAAAGAGTGAAGTTGCCAGAATACTTGCAAAAATGCTTGATGCGAAATTGATAAGCATAAGCGAACTTGTTGGCAAAAAAAAGTTAGCCTATACATATGACAAGAAAAGAAAGACTAAAGAAATAGCTGAAAAAGACCTCAAAAAAATAATCTCGTTAGAAGCAGAAAAAGGTATAATAAATATATTGGAAGGCCATCTTTCTCATCTTGTAGAAGCCGATTACACTTTTGTCCTGAGGACTAACCCGAAAGAGCTGGAAAAACGCCTGAAGAAAAGAAACTGGAGCAAAAGCAAGATAAGAGAAAATGTTTTGGCTGAATTTATTGATGAAATCGCAATGGAAGCAGGAACTGGTAAAACCACCTTTGAGTTAGATACAAGCAAAATGAAACCAAGAAAGACTGCAACACTAATCAAAGATATTTTAAATAGTTATTCCCTTCAAAAGAAATATCGCACAGGAAGAATAGACTGGACTGAAAAATACAGAAACGTGGTTCTTAAGATGGTTTGATTGCTATGTCGTGGACAAGAACAACATTGCTCATGGGACTCATGACAGCAGTACTGCTGTCAATAGGCTACATCTTTGGCGGCCTTTTCGGATTAACGCTGGGGCTTGCACTGGCTTTCGCGACGAACTTCATTTCATACTGGTATTCTGACAAATTTGTCTTGCGGATGTACAAGGCAAAGAAACTCGGCGAGAAAGAACACAAGAATATTCATGCAATGGTTGAGCGCATCGCGAAAAAGGCGGGCATCCCGAAACCATCGCTATACTATATGGATCTGGACGTGCCAAATGCATTTGCCACCGGCAGGGACAAGAACCACGCAATAGTTGCTGTAACAAAAGGGCTTATGGAAAAGCTTGATGAGAACGAGATAGAAGCAGTGCTCGCTCACGAGATAGGGCACGTGAAGAATAAGGACATGCTTGTCAGCACTATGGCAGCAACAATGGCTGGAGCACTAACATGGATCGCATATGCATTTTTCTACGGCGATGAAAGGAACAGGAACGCACTGAGCTTCATACTGCTCTTCGTCCTTGCACCGATTGCGGCAATGCTCATCAGGCTTGCAATTTCACGCAGCAGAGAGCTCGGAGCTGACAGGACAGGAGCGATGCTTTCAGATCCCCTGGACCTTGCCAGCGCATTGCAGAAGATCTCAGACAGCGCAAAAGCAATGCCTCTTCACGGCAACTCTTCAGCGTCGCATCTATTCATCGTCAATCCTTTCGCTGCTGGCGGCATGGCTAACCTCTTTGCGACACACCCATCGACAGAAATCAGAATAAAAAGACTAAATGACATGTCAAAGAAGTGACTCTATGCCCAAGAAACTCCCCGAACTCGTTGCCAGCAGGCTTTTCAAAAACGTGTTTATTTGCATGAACTGCAACGCAAAAATAAGAGCGCAGCCTGACAAGGTAAAGAAAAAAAAGATACAATGCAGGCGCTGCGGCGGCAAAGAACTGCGCCTCAAGGCAAAAGAACGCAGGGGAGTAAAAGCCTAATTTCTCAAGAGTGAATCACTGGATTAAAGGCTCGTAGCTGTGCTTGGTTGATGGTTTGGTTCTGGTGGTTGAATGGCAGTCTACTCAAGAAACAGATTTATGCAATCTCAAATTTAGCTTCTACAGGTATATTGAATCCTTTCTCCTTTTCTGACCTTTTTTCAAAATTAAGTATGGTAAAGCCGACAACTTTACCTCTATTGTTTTTTCTTACGATTATGTCATTTCCTATTTCTTCTGATTTCGCTTTCTTTGGCTTGCCTATGGAGATATCTAGAACATCTCCTTCATCGTCATAGAAGAACCTCATTTTCTCCATATAATAACACCTTTCTTTACTACATTAGCTATATACGCTGTAATTATAAAGCCGTGATTGTTTAAGACCTTTCCGACAACTACAATATAGTCTTTCTTGTTGATACTTCTGTAGTATAACAATACATTTTTATCGTATACGCTTTCTTGAACAAAATCGGCAGTTGTCAAAGTTTTTCTTATATCAACTTCTTTTCCTTCCAATTCTGGGTGTCTTAGAACGATATGTAGATATCTTTCCTTTGTGAATTTGATTTTCTTTCCCAGAATGCAGATAATTTCATCCATAATAGACTTTACAAAACAGCGTTTTTAAACCTAGACTTCCGTATACTCCTATCTGTAGGGTTCGTAGTTGTGCTTGCTTACGGGTTTGGTTCAATGCAGGCTAAACGTGGGCTTTGTGTGGTTGGGCTGTAGACTACGGCTATTTTGGCTAAACCCCTAAAAAATCTGTCATATATATATCGTTTTAACAATGATTTATTACGGATTATAATGAGATCAAAAATTGCTATAATTGCGGTTATAGCTGCCCTGATTGCACTATTCATTATTTTAGGCCCCTTGACGATTAACACAGAAGCTGCATATGCTGCTTCAGACGAAAAAGCCTATTCTGTTGACAAAAATCTTGTTGCTGCTAATAACAGGTTTGCTTTTAGCATTCTCAAGGAGCTGAGCAAAGAGGACGCCGATAAAAATGTCTTCATCTCGCCTTTTAGCATTTCGACTGCGCTGGCTATGACGTATGGCGGTTCAGAAGGCACTACAAAAGAAGCAATGGCAAAAACTCTGGAATTTAGTGGGATGGATAGAAAACAGGTTGAACAAGAATATTCTACACTGATAAAAAGCTTGGAGAATGCGGACTATCAGGTAAAGCTTAGCATAGCTGATTCTGTTTGGATAAGGAAAGAATTCGAGCCTGCAGTCAAACAGGATTTTATAACAAAAACAAAAGAATCTTATGATAGTGAAATATTTACCAGAGATTTCTCAAACCCCGAGACTGCAGGAGAAATAAATGGCTGGATAAGCAAAGAAACAAATGGCAAAATAGACAAGATGATTGACAAAATAGATTCAGATCTTGTAATGTTTCTGATTAATGCAATATATTTCAAAGGCCAATGGGCAGAGAAATTTGATGCTAGCAATACAAAACCAAGTGACTTTTCCTTAGCGGACGGCTCAAAAATAAAAGTTAATATGATGGCCAGGACAGGAAAAGCCGGTTTCTACGAAGGCAGTAATTTCATAGCAGCTAGATTGCCTTATGGACGGGATAAAATAGCGATGTATATTTTCCTGCCTGATGAAGAAGTCTCTGTAGATTCGTTTATTGAAAGTTTGGATCAAAAGGCTCTAGACAGCTATATCCTTGGTTTTAACAATGTGAGTGACCTCGTAATCGGTCTTCCAAAATTCAAGATAGAGTATGGAGTAAAAAGATTAAATGGCGCATTGAAGGCGCTTGGAATGGGAATAGCTTTTTCTGATAGTGCAAACTTTAGTGGTATTGCAGATGCAAATCTTGCCATAGACTTTGTAGATCACAAAGCATTTGTGGATGTAAACGAAGAAGGAACAGAAGCAGCCGCAGCTACTGTTGTTGGTACTACTAGTACGACTTCTGTTCACATTCCAAAAACCTTCATTGTTGACAGGCCGTTCTTTTTCATAATAAGAGATGACAGATCAGGAACAATATTGTTTATGGGAAAGATTGTAGAGCCGACAAGAGCTTAACTAGACTTTTAAGTTTACAGATCAAGAAAGCCTTTCTATTGGGCCCGTCGCTTGGTTTGGCCGGATTGTGCATATAATGGAATTGTGATGCATCATGGAACATCTTGCTATCATGAGAAAATCCTGGGGATTGACGCAGAAGATTCTCACCGGCAAAAAGAAAATCGAATCCAGATGGTACAGCACAAAATACCCGCCTTTCGACAAAATCAAAAAAGGAGATGTTGTGTACTTCAAGGATTCTGGGGAGCCCGTGACAATCAAGGCAGAGGTTTCCGATGCCAAGCAATTTTCTGACCTTACTCCGGACAAGGTAAAAAACATTCTTAACGAATACGGGGAACTTGATGGTATCGAGAAACACGAAATAGGCAATTATTTCGAGATGTTCAAAGACAAGAAATACTGCATTCTGGTGTTTCTGAAGAATCCTGTTTCCGTCAAGCCATTCAAGGTTAGCAAGAAAGGATACGGCATGATGTCTTCGTGGATCTGCCTTGAAAAAATAGGCGTCATCACGGAGGCGTAATTCAATAGTAATGGGCTCTCGTTTGGTTTGATTCTGCGCAGGACGATCGTGAGCTACGGGCTGTTGGGTTGTGGGCTACTCAAGAAATCGGATTTTTATAGGTACCTCGACAGTAGGTAAAAATGCGCATTGCAGTCCTCTTATTATTAATAATACTAATAGCGGGGTGTGCCGGAAGTTCTAACAGCAATAAAAATAACACGGACATACTTACAAGCAATACAACAAAAGTTTGCCCTTCACAGCCTGCGCCGCTTCCTTGTTCTGGAACTTTGACTAAAAAAATAGACGCCCAAGGATGTGTTGTTGGTTATGAATGCACAGCCACTTCAACAAATGCTACAAGTACAATTGCAATTATTGCAGATGAGTCAACTTATCAAGCATTGGGTCCAGAAATTAATAGATTGGCTCTGGATATAGAAAAAGATACAGAAAATCACGTTGACTTAATGACATTTAATCCAGATGCAGACAAGACTCAGATAAAGAGTTATTTATCTAATTTATATCTAAACCAAAATCTTCGGGCAGCAATTCTTGTAGGCAATATACAAACAGCTTATTATTCTTCTAGCGCTGGTGCATCAGATTTTCCTTCTGATACGTACTATTATGATGTATACGGTAAATGCGCCTTAATGCAAGGCTACAGTGCTCTGGATAATACCGACAAATTCTGCAATCCTATTGCGATACCATTTGTTATAACAAGAATAAAGGCGCCTGTCCAGGGATCGGTGGGCATAGCTATGATAAAGAATTATCTGGACAAAAATCATGAATTTCGGACAGGTAAAATAACTTTCCAGGAAAAGTCTCTTGTTTATACTCCGCTCGTCAACGATATTGGAGACGCGCAAGCAAGACAAGATAGCATGAACTCGTTAATTAACAATCTAAAAGCAGCCCTTGCAATAAACGAAATGCCTATTTATGATGACAAAGAAATTGTTATATCGGAATGGCAAAGTACACCAGATGATACTGCCCCTAAAGACCAATATCTAACAGAACTTGTCAAGAGCCATGAATTCAATTACGTCAATGCGCATGGCTATCCACAGGGGCATATATTCAATATAACTAAAAGCGATATACAGAACCCCAATGCATTTTACGCAGTTTTTGAATCATGCAGTGTTGGCAAGTTCGATGAGCCTTATTATCTGGCGGGTTATTATTTATTCAATGGAAATACTATGTTTGTTCAGGCGCCATCAGATACCCTTTTTAGCCCAGTTGGATACGTGGATGGTACGGCAGTTTTAATGCTCAAGCAAGGACAAACAATCTTGGACATAATAAAGGCAAAGGATCCCTCTCTTATAATACAATATTTCGGCGATCCTACATTGAGACTGCCTGCCGGATTAAAACAGAAAAGTTCACAGGCTCGAATTAGTTTGGATAAGAGCGAATTGGATTTTGGCTCCATAAAAATATGTAAAAATATAGAAAATTACAGAAATTGTGATGACTCCTCAGGGCAGAGTAAAATAACAATTACAGTATCGAATACCGGACAAGAAAGTTTAGGATTTTTAACCAAGATCATTCCTGATTATTCTTTTGACTTACTCTCCAACAGCCACGTTAGAGATGGATATGATAAGCCATATCAAATGAGCTTTGACAACATAAACTATAGAGCGGATCCAAAAGGTACGAGTTCATTCTCAATAACTTTGGTTGGCGTAGCAGCCGGTAGTTACTCAGGACAGATATGGTTAATCAGCAATGACCCTTTGAGACCTGTAATAAAGATACCTTATAAAATAAAAATAACCGATTAGTCATTTTCTCTAATAGCATCGTGGTAATGTGTTTTCCTCAATAGCCTTATAAATTTGCAATTCAACTTACGTCCATTAGGGCTCGCAGCTGTGCTTGGCTGCCTGCCGGTGCAATCTTCACTTAATTCCAAATCCCTGCAGCATCCCGCCGAAGCCGCCGTGCTTGAGCCTTTCAGGCTTTATTTTCTTTACCATCTTCTTGATCTTGTTGTAGCTGGCAAGCAGCTCGCGTACGTCAGACTCGTTTGTTCCGCTGCCCTTTGCGATTCTTCTTATCCTGGAAGAGTTCAGTATGCCGGGGTTTGCCTTTTCCTCCTTAGACATGCTTTGCATCACATATTTCCATCTGGTCATCTTGCCTGATTGCGCGTCAATTCCGCCAGGAACCTTTGCGCCAAGCTTGCCGAGGCCCATCATGTCCAGCACGCCTGAAAGAGGGCCCATCTTTTGCATGCCTTCTATCTGTGAGTAGAAGTCCTCGAGATCGAAGTCACCTTTTATTATCTTTTCCGCCTTTTTCTCGTCCATCGCCGCCTTCGCCTTCTCGAGCAATGTCTCAAGATCTGGAAAGCCTATTAGTCGCGCCACAAACTTCTGCGGATCGTACGCGGACAAGTCCTCTACAGTCTCGCCTGTTGTTATGAACTTAACCCGCGCGCCAGTCTGGTAGCATGCTGTCAGCGCGCCGCCGCCTTTGGCGGTAGCATCGAGCTTGGTAACTATTATGTCCGTTATACCGAGCGCCTCATTGAATGCCTGGGATTGCTGCTTCGCGGCCTGGCCAATATCAGCAGGCAAAACAAGGATTTTTTCATCCGGCTTCAATATGTCGTTCAACTTTCTTATTTCCCTGATCAGATCGCTGTCAAGCGCATTCCTTCCGGATGAATCTACTATGATTACATCGCCGGGTTTCTTCAGCGCATTTCTCAGCACGTCAGACGGGCCTTTGTTCCCTTTTTCCCCATAGAAATCCGCATCTATAAGCGTTGCAAGCTGCTGGAGCTGCTCATACGCTGCAGGCCTTACAGTATCGCAGCACACAAGAAGCGGTTTCAGGCCTTTCTTCTGGTAGAATCTTGCCAGTTTTGCTGCAGTGCTGGTCTTTCCAGACCCGTAAAGCCCCGCCAGAAGTATTCTCTTCTTCTGGAGTGAAACGTCGCTCTTTTTCTCGCCCAGTATTCTTGTGAGCTCTTCATAGACAACTTTTATCACATGTTCCTTGCGTGTCAGCCCGGCAGGAAGCTTTTCCATTGCGCGCATTTTGATGGTCTCGCTCAGGCTGAAGACCAGTTCGACGTCGACATCAGCGGCTATGAGCGAGCGCTGGATGTCACGCACAAGCTCGTCAACTTCTTCCTTGCCCACGCTTCCAAGCCGCGTGAGTTTGTCGATGCTCTCCCTGAGCTTTGCGGAGAATTCTTTTAGCATAAGATCACTCTAATAAGTTGAGAAGAAATGCTTTAAAGCAAAAACCTTTAGTGGTTAGAAATCATAAGCCTGCCAACTGCAACTAAAATGATACCTTAACATACCACCTATCTTCAGATTCATGGTTAGCACAGCTAACCTGAATCTCCAAGATAACAAAGTTATCTTAGGAGATGGTGGTATTATGTGGTATGTTAGGTGTAAAAAACACTGCTGTACTATAATGGCATCTTTCATAAACTTCAAGATGCCACTGCATTTATGCAGTGGTTTTTCACAAAAGAAGCAACTCTCAGAAAACTACAACCTTCACAATAAATCAACCACTTGTCATGTACTGTAAACTTTTCTGGACATTGGGATTGACTATTGTTGATGCCCCTGCGGGTGTCCCTGAGCCTGGTTGTATAGTACCAGCGTTTATATTATAGAGTGTATTAAGTAGATTAGGATTATAATGTGTATTAGGCGGTGTAACGATATCTCCGCCGTCCCAGATCATGATTTCTGCACTACTGCCTACCCTGCCCCGAGGCGTGAAGGTGAAAATATTTTTGTCCCCAGGCATCATTGCAAAGGCAACATAGATACTTCTAACCTCGTTTTTGCGAAGACGTTTAATATCAAATCTGCGGCCATTAACAGTAACCAGCAGACTATCAACTCCTGGGTTGCCGTTGGTAACTGTTACTACGCTCTCCTCTTGCGGGATATTGGTGAATACGTATGTTTTTGGTGTGCCTTGATTCCTTACTATCAAAGCTGCTACGGGATCGCAGCTTATGGCATTCCCGACGGCGTCTGTAGCGACCAACGTAACTGAAACAGTTGTATTCGTTCTTGCGACTGCAATCACTACCGGACTATTTGTTGGAGGGCTGAAGTTTAGCGGCACTGGCGGTGTAAGATTTGCCCCCTTGACTATGCTGGGTTTGATAGATGTTATGCCTGCCTTCTTGTCTTCAAATGTGAATGTGGCAAAAGGCGGCCATCTTGTAAGATTGAGTCTGCATGTTGGTGCAGTAGAATCAACAAAAAACCTTTCTTTGTCAATTGCTGTATTGTTAAAAGCATCCCTGCATACAACAGTTAAATTGTGTTCTGAATCTCTCCTGATTGTTATGTTAAACGGCGGCGCTCCTGACAGGTTTTTGCTGTCAGGGCCAACAACAGACAAATTGCACTGAACACCACCCAGGGCAGTTGCATTTACTATTATTGATGTCCTGTTGGCACGAATGAAACATTTATCGGTCGCATTTTGTGGCGGGCAGATGCCGGACTGCGGCCCGTGCACGGTTTTTTTGATTACAGGCGCTTTGATCCCAACGCCGGTAAAGTTGATTGTATAAGTTGTTCTGCCAACCGATTCATTGTTGATCTGGGTCTTAATAACAATAATTTCACTAGAGTTGGTATTGACAAGGATACTGCCCTTTCCTTGGAACATTATATTTCCTGTCAAGGCATAGCCGCTGTTATTTTTTACTAAAACTGCCATGCTGTAATTGACACCGGGCTGGCCGCTAAAAGAAATATTATACGGACCGCTGCTGTTTATGCTGCTTTTGTTAATATTTATTTTATCGTAATCAGTGCCCCATGGCAGTAAAGAATCGGTATGAACCACAGAGGCACCGTTATACGTATCATTAGACGTTAAGCCAACGGAACCCTTAAAGTTTTGATATATACAAACCCTGAAATCAATCCAGATGTCCTCAAATGTTTTGTTTATGCCCTCCTCTCTAAATGCTTTTTCTATTGCATTTCTAGCTATTACTTCATTGCCGCTATCACTGCGATTGTTTCTTGTTATGTTATGGATATGGACAAGTTTTTGCTGGCCATATGCATCAGCTATACATTTTGTGAACAGAAGGCCGTGAGTATAAACATCCGAGCCAGAGCCAGTTGTCTGGTTTACCAGATTGAAATCAAAATTTTTCAGTATGGCTGTAAAATTATATGCAATACTTGTGAAAGTTGCTGAATAGTTATTTTTTATTGTGACTGAAGAGTTAAATAAAAAGCCGTCTGTAACGTTGTACTGTGCTTTGGATATTTCCAATCCCCAGAATTCTGCAGCTCCTTCATCCATGAAAGCATAAGAGCCGGCTGAGCCCACAGGGTCACGGTCGAAAGGCCCGTTTTGGGTGGGTGTCCCATTCGCAAAAAATTGCTCATATTCAATGAGATGATAAAATTCATGCTCCACATTCCATTTAATAAACGAGGCAATTCGTACATCACTGAGATTATCCCCTATATCCAGGGTTATTTTACCGCTTGGAGAGGCTTCAGCAGCAAATTTGTTGTTCTTACTTACTGTTACTTTAATAATTCTTGATGCGTTCGTTCTGGGGTCGTTAAAGCCCCTGCCCCTGTAGAAGTTCAGAGAGAAATTCATCATCTCGTCGATTATTTTTAATTCACCAAGCATTACCGCGGCACTGACATTAACAACTGAAAAATTAATGCTGCCCCCAGACTTTCCGGGTTCCGGAAAGAAAGGCTGACTGACTCCATTCTGCATTAAAACGCCTATATCGTTACCGATGACTGTTGAATACAAATTCGGCTCAGCTACAGACAGAGGGGCCGAGACCCAATTAGCGCTACTATTAAGATCTGAGCCATGGATTTGAACGGATTCCGCAATACTATCTGCGACAGGCCCCGCGTCACCAGAAGACCAGCCGCCTAAAACCGGGCCTCCGTTGCCTCCCTTATATCTGACAAAATCGATAAGGTTATCATCAGCATCAAACAGAGCTACTTCGTCGCCAGCATTGTCTAAGACTTCAGTAACAAGGTTCAGATATATTGTTGCGTTCCCGTCTGTTGCATCCAAACCGCTTATTCCCGGACCGGTCCTTATGGCTACGTAATCAAAATTTCCAAGACCCACAACATCTGGCAAAACGTGTTTATCACCATCTAAAGTAGTTATATACCACCCACTAATGTTGATATCGCCAGTTCCAGTTTCGTCTCTTACAGTTAACTCAATAAATTCATTATTTACATCGTCCGGCGTTTCATAATAAATCTCGCTAATAAGAACAGGCTTTTGTGCTGCTTTTTCTGTAACATTTATCAAAACAGTCTGGTTTGCCAATGTTACATTGCCGCCCACAATCTTTATAACAAAGCTGTAAACCCCCGGCACCATGCCGTTAGGCACGGTGATATTCACAGCAAAATAAAGAGTTGCATTTATCCCTACGCCACTGTAGGAATCAGGGGTCCAGTTAACCCAATCCTCAAAGCCTGCCTGAGGCATAAGCGTTACATCAGCGCGCCCGCTTAGATTCTCTACAGAAGCTATAACCTTTTCCGGAATTTCATCAGTGCTATCAATTGATACATACGCGCCGGCTGTCTCGTTAACCGCATAGAGCCATGGGCCGTCGCAGCTGAAAGCCCCTCCTGAATCTGCAACAATCACTTCTATGCCTGCTGCCTTTAGCTGGGCGATAACGTCTGCCCACGCCAGGTCGTCTGCTGTTCCTGTGAGCGCGTCCCTGCCGGGGTCAAGGCCCGTTGAGCCTCCGCAACCGTAAGCAGCCATGCTGCAATCATGCGGAATATTGTCCTCAAAGATAACCACTATTTTCTTGGAGCCGTTCCTCCAGCTTATGAACTGCGATTCATAAAGCGCCCTTGCATAAGATTCAGGGCCATCATTGCCGTCACCAAGCCCTAAGCTGTTTATGACTACATTTACTGCATTTTTGTCAGGTGTGATATTCCTGTCAAGGCTCCACGGGTAATCAGAATCCAGGCCATAGCGGGCTACATACCCGCAAGAATCGAAAATGCCGGGATAATCCTGAAGCGATCCGACACCGAAGGCCGCATCTCCCGCAATGGCGCTTATATTGTCCATAATTTCAAGCGATCTTGCCTTGGCTGTAGACAACACTCCGCCCATGCTGGCTGTTAAGTCAAAAATAAAAAACACATCAACAGGACCTGATGGAAGTCTTGTGATTATCACTGTCTTGTTCTCAGTTACTGATTCTCCTGGCTTTAATGTTGCAATAATGCTTTCAGGAACTACAGTAGCTTCCCCAGTACCATTGCCACTAACAGCAAACACAGGGATAAAATAAGTTGTAGCAAAAATGGAAAGCAGAAGTATAATTGCGTAAGAAACAAACACAACGCTTTTTGCGGCAGGCGCACGAATAAACATCATGATCTAAGTTTTATTAGCGGGGCTGATATAAATATATTTTGTCTCTGAGATTGTAGGAGGCTTCAAGATGAAAGGCATTACGCCTGTAATTGCAGTAATTCTTCTGTTGCTGATAACAGTATCTTTGGTTGGCTTCGCCTCTGCATGGTTCTTAAGGATAGGAACAACATCTGCAGGCGCAATCGAAAACAAGACGCAAAAGCTCTTGGCAGCGAAGTCAATAATGTTAGAGAACGCAAAGGGCAATGCGATAGCAGGCACTACATTAGTGGACCTGAGAAATACAGGGGGAAATGTGATTTCAGATACCGAAATAAAATTTTATGTGAACGATCTTCGGATGCAAGCTACCTGCCCTTTTACAATAAATCCGAATGCCGTCGTCACCTGCACTTTGAATCCCCCAACCGGATTTTGCCCGCCCGGCGGGAAGCTCAGGGCAACTGTTCCAGGCGGGGAGGACTTTATTACATGCAGTTAAAGCAGCCTTGAAGACAATTCTGCTTCTTCACCGTCCCGTAGTAAAGCTTATATACTTTACTACTGTATAGTGACTGTACTATAGAGGCGTGCTATTGGTAATGCATATCGTGCGCCATAATGGGGTGTGTAAATGGTAATGGATACTGTGCAGATAAGACTGACGGAAAGGCAGATAAAGTCGATAGACGTGCTTGTCAAGAAAGGCGTTTATCCCAACAGGAGCGAAGCTGTCCGCGACGCCGTCAGAAAGCTTGTCAACGACAATAACGAGTAAAATAGACCTTTTCTGAACAGATTTTTCAGTATAGTTCAGGGTTGTATTCTATGACACGTGAACAGATTGATTTTGTTTTTACAGCGCCTATAGGATCAGAATTAAGATTAGCCCAGAATAGATATACTGTAGTGGGCAAACTGCGGGAAACGTATCATCCTGAACGCTCAAGACAAATCACGGCTTATGTTCTTTCTCTTTCTGGATGGGAAGAGATCGGTGCAGAGCATAGAGACGATGGCTGGCGCTTATGGCACGCAGCTTTCAGAGGAGCAAATTCAATAAATGCTCTTGATATTATGAGAAGCCGTATAGAAGAAACTGAAAGCGGCAGAATACAGAGACATCAAACAAGAGGAGTTGTCGCAAAGTCCTATCCTAACTATATCTTTGGGAAAAAAGGTGAAATGGGAATATTCATGCCATATGACAATTTGGTGCTTGAAGTCTGGGAAAATAGAGAAATAAAGCCTGGAGATATCAGGGTTCTACACGTTTAATTTCGGCCTAAGCAAGTTTACTAGTCTTCCAGCAGCCTGTTGACAATCTCTTCTGGATCGAATTCCTCCAGGTCGCCATAATCCTGGCCCGTGCCAAGAAAGATGACGGGCTTCTTTATTGTGTAGCTTGCGGAAAGCGCTGCGCCGCCTTTTTCGTAAACGTCTGTTTTTGTCAATATTACTCCGTCTATGCCAACAGCGTCGTCGAACAATCTTGATTGGTCGTAAATATCGTTGCCTGTAAGCGAATCAAGAACGAGTATTTTCATGTCTGGCTTGTTGACACGTGCTATTTTCTTGAGCTCGTCCATGAGGTTCACGTTGGAGTGGCTCCGGCCAGCTGTATCTGCAAGCACCACACGCGAACCCGAAGCCTCTGCATGTTTCATGGCGTCAAAAATAACTGCCGCCGAGTCAGAGCCGTATTTGTGCCTGACAATCCTGACTCCGATCCTTTTTGCGTGCTCTTCCAGCTGCTCAATGCTTGCAGCGCGGAACGTATCACCCGCAGCAAGTACAGGCGAATATTTCTTCAGCCTCTTTGCAATCTTGGCTATTGTGGTTGTTTTTCCCGTGCCGTTGAAGCCGCAGAACAGGATGAGATAAGGCTTTCGTGATTTTTCTATTTCCATTTCCAGCGATATACGTTCCTGCTTAAGCACATCGAGCATTGCATCCCTGAGCGCTTCCTTTATTGCATTTTCTGCGCGTCCGCGCCTGACAGTCCTGTCCAGAAGGGATTCTTTCACGCCTTTGCAGATCTTTTCAGCTGCTTCGAGCGCCACATCATTTTCCAGCATGGCTCTCTTGAGATCTTCCATGACATTTTCTATCTCGCCCTCACCAAGCTTCTTTTCGGTTATCCTTCTTGTAAGCCCTCTCAGCAGGCCCCTTTCTTCTATCTCCTCTTCCATCTTTTCCAGCCGCTGTTTCTCCTCCTTTATTTCGCTCTTCAGCTGTGGCGCAAGTTCTTTTCCCCCGATCTTCTCCTCAATACGTTCGAGTCTTTCTATTTTTTCCTCGATTCCTTCCTCGAGTTTCTCCTGGAGTTTAGAGTCTTCTGAAGTTTCTGGAATAGGTTTTTCTTCTGCAAGCTTGTCTTCAGAAAGCAGAGCTTTCTGAGGCCTCGAAGAAGTTTCACTTCTTCCAAGATCTTCAACAGAAACAGAACCGGTATCTTCTTTCTTGAATTCAGGCAATTTAGCCGGCTTTGCCGGTTTTTTTTCTTCCAGTGGTTCTGGAAATTCTTTTTCTTTAACTTCTGGCAGTTCTTTCTGTAGTTCTGGAAGCTGTTCTTCTTTGAATTCTGCAGGCTCTTTTGGCTCTACTACTTCCGGCAGCTTTTCTGACGGCTGGTTGATTGCTTTGCTTACTTTTGCAACCGCGTCCTTGATTTTTTTCTTCAGCGAGCCAAACATAGTTTCACCCTTAGAAAATTAGTAATTAATATTTTAAATTAGGAGAGAAGGTTGATAGGTTCAGAGGACCAGAGGTCTCTGACCTGCCAGAAACCCGCTGGTTTCTGAGCAAGGAAGAGAACCTAGGTTCTCGACTTATCAGCAAGCTCTTCCAGCTGCTTTTCCAGGCTATCCCCCTGATGCTTTAGCTTTTCCATTTCTGCAGTCAATTGGGTGTCTATATTCACTAATTCTTCGAGCCGTGCTTTTAGTATTTCCAGCGCATCCTTGCCTGGCCTCTTCACGACAATCCCGGCCCCTATGCTCACCAGAACGTTTTCAGTATCCTTGATGCCGCTCCTTACAAATATGCCGCTGCCCAGAGGCGACCATATCTCTTCGCCTGCCTTTACGCCTTCAAGCTTCGAAATGGCTTCTACAGAAACAAGGAATTCGTTGAGCTTTGCTTCAATGGCTGATTTTTCCTCTGCCATAGCCTTGAGCTGTTCTCTTACAAGGTAAAGCTGAACATATTTCTTTTGCAGGTCTTTCTTGTCCATTGTCTATCACAAATAATATTTTAATTAGGAGAGGAGGTTCATAAGGATGGGAACCGTCCCAATAAGCTACCTTCGGTAGCTTGCTGCGCTGGTTCTCGACTTATCTCACTAGGATACAATTGGCAAGTAATTTTAAATACAGCAGAGCAGAATTTATTTCGTATGGTTGTAATTCTGATTGCTTTCATGGAATATCTTGTTGCAGCGTTCGTATGCAGTTATGTTGCACAGGTTGCCACAAAGCACAAACATGTCTGGATCTTCTTTGCTACAGGCCTTTACATGTTCAGCGCCCATTTCGTCGTCTTCTCGTATCTTTACAACATCCAGACTGTAAGCGTTGAAGGTGTCGTTTTATTGATGTCTGCAACATCGCTGCTGATCGGGTCACTGGTTCTTTACAAGAACGATGACCTGTGGCGGCATGAGCACGAAGCAGGGATGTTCATATACAGGAAAAAAGAGCCGGCAGAAAATGAGCAATAGGCTGGTTCAGCCCCTGGAGCGCTTGACGATATAGCACCGCAGAACGTACTGGTTTTGTGTTTCAGTCGGGAACCGCCCTATCGCTTCCTGGAAATCCCTGACAGCTGCACCAACCCTCAATGAAGAATTTACAAGCCATCTAAAAGTTTCACCGGGGACATTCAGTTCCGTTGCATCAGGGTGGCGGTAAGGGTCAAATCCCTCTTTCATGCCCATGACAAGAGGCGGACTATCATCAGCAACTGAAACGGCCTTGCGTGACTGCGGATCATAATACACCCTGCCAAAAGCTGACGATGTGAAGTATACAATTCTCATGCAGGCACCTACGCTTTCAAAGTTTATAAACCGGTGATAGATCTTGGCTTTATAATTTTTTCAATAGGAGGAGAGGGCTGATAAGGTCACATGTCGGACATGACCAGTTATCACATATCCGATTATAATTTTTTCAATAGGAGGAGAGGGTTGATAAGGGGAGGAACCTTAGGTTCCTACACTTATTACGAGAACCCTAAAGCCTCGCTTACGCGGCCCAGTTCCGGCCCGCTGCTTGTGTCGGAAACCACACATCCGCTGCTGTTAGCTATTATGCCTGAATGCGCAAAACGCGACCCAAAGCTCACAGTGCCTATTCCCAGCTCAATGTCAAGCGTGTCTTCCAGGATCTTTATCTCATTATTCCTTATTCCAGACCCTGCAATGCAGCCTTTGTTTGTTGCTATCGCCATTGAGCCGACCACGGCGGTGCCGGCAATCTTGCTGACCTCGCATGGAAGATTGAAAAATTCCTGGATTTCCTTCCTGTGCTTCCGGAGCAGGGGTGATATGACAATCCCGCTGTCATTGAGGAGTATAAGGTTCCCAAGCGCTGAATAGTCCGTATCAAGGACCAATATACCGCTGAAGATCTCCTTTAATCTGTCTATCTCGTATTCTCTCAGTATCATGGGCACAACAATTCCCTGAGAATTGCCGGCGCAGAATATTCCCGGGAAGTCTGTGTAAAGCACTGTTGAATAAGACGCCTTTACATTCAGCGCCTCTTCAATCCTGCTGCACATCTTTGTCGGCCGGCCTAAAAAAATGTAGCTGTCTGTTGCAAAGCCGTAGAGGCCGATATTCGGATCTCCGTTGAAATTCGCGCGCAAGAACATGAAAATTACCTAGATGCTTAGTCTGCTCTCCCTGCCGTAAATTCTTCTCATAAGACCCATTCCCGGAGGCCCCTTCTCCGGCTTTCTCTGTTCAAACAGGGTTATCTCGAGCTCAGTGCCTTCTTTCAGGTTGAGCTTCTCTTCAAGTTTCTCCTTGTCTATTATCTCAATCAAGTCCTTTTGCTGGTGCGGCGCTGCGAACCTTACAGCCCAGGATTCGTGATCGTGCATCTTGCCTCCGGCGTGAACATGCAGCACTGCAGGCGCAAGGTAAACCTCTATCATCCGTCTCCCGTCAAGGAGTATATGATCCACTGTCTTTGTCGTGAAATCTTCTATTTCGACGGGTTTCTCCAGTTTTATGTTGAGCGTGCCCTTGAAAGGCTCGAAACCCAGAAGTGCTTTTATGCGGAAATAGAATTTTTCTATTAGCATCCCGCCACGCATAGCGCCGGGAACAACCCTGCCTTTAAGGCGCATAAATTGTATTTCTCACCAAAGGCTTTTAAGCTCGCCGAGAAGGATGAAAACAAACTTTAAATATCTGAAGCAGGAAAGAACAAGCGGTTTTTGCAGCATTATCCTCAGAAACATTGAAAACTGCTGTCTTTAGACAGCAGATGAAATACAATGTTTCTGGGATCACATCTTCTCACAAACCACCGACTTCGGTCGGTGATTTATTAAGAAGATATGACATAGTAACTACTTGAGAGTAATAGTAAAGTTTAAATGCTTCCTGCTGTAATTGTCCTGTAGTTACGTGATGATAATAACATTGAGGTGTCAGAATGCATAACGGAAAAGAAAAATATTCAGGCTTAAGGGCAGTAGAGGCCGGCTGCCGCCTTTCTATCGCCGCCTACCAGAGGCTTGGTCCATTCACCCTGAAGGAATTAATGGACATTTATACCGAGCTGACCGCCGAAGGCATCCGGCCCCTTGAAACAGGCCAGAGGGAATGCACTTCTACATTCAGAAAGGAAAGGATACCAAAGAGAGGCGAGATTATTCCAAAAGGCTACAGGCCGGTAACACTGGTGAACAGGCCAAGAGAAATCCGGAAAGACGGAAAAACAGGCCTGTGGGAAGCACGCGACCCGGAAGATTCCGCTGATCTTCAGGAACCGCCGGGAGGCTGGATTACAGAATTCGACGGCACGTATCCGGTGCAAACAACAGATAACAGGGACGAGGCTGAAAGAAGACTGGGTGTAGATCCGGTTTATTTTTCCGGGTCGGATATCGGCGTAAGGAATGTAGTCCTGGAAAACCCAGAGGATCTGGGAGCCTTCCGCATATCCGCCAACTACTGGCCGGATGAATGCCTTTCCAGGGTTGTATTTCGCGTGCCTCATAGTCAGCACGCCATGAACGGCCACAATGGCAACGGAACTTCTGCCGCAGGAAACCAGGTCTATGAAACTTCGCATTCCACTGTTTTTAAACAGCGGTTCAGGGAATGCGAATTGCTCAAGGATTCGCCAATTTCAGCATGCCACCGTCTGAAGACGGTGGTCCTTGACATGACCAGGAGAGAATACGCTGACCTGCGAAAGAAGGTAGACGAGCTGAATGCCCTCCTGATGAACGCCAGGATAAAAGACGGCAGCCCCATAGAGAATATGAACCCGTTTTTGCGCGGCTTTAACGGAGACTAAAATGAATACAGAGAATGAATCTTTGGCTCAGTCTTTCTTTTCTTCTGCTGTTTTTTCCTCGCGGACTTCCTGTGATGTTTTCCCTTCATCGGCCATCTTCTCTTCCTCGGCTTTCTGCAACGCCTTTGGCCCTAAGCGCTCCAGCAGCTTGTCCTTCATCCCTTTTCTCTCGGTTTTCTGTGCTGCCCTGAATTCCTTGTACTCGAATCCTAAGAGCTCCACTTTTGCTGTTTTCCCTTCCATCACAGCCTTTATCCTGACGCGCCTTGGCGGTTTCTTTGTGCCTCTTTCCCAGAGCTTTTTATTGAGATTTTCCCCAAGCTTGACTTCGCCTGCTTTCGTATGCTTTTTTATGAAGTCTTTGACAATCCTCACAGCATAAGGCGATCTCCTTACCCGCGCCTTCTTGTACGCCTCGTTAAGAGGCACTGTAAAGATCTTTTCGTCAGCCATAATCGGAACCCATCATATTATATTTAATTTAACCGGTTCCGATGCCTCCGTATCAGAACTCGATCTTCAAATTTACACTTTGTGCTTGCCGTGACGCCAGTGCTTTACTGCAACGCGGATTCTTCTGCTTCTCGCACGCTTAAGGGAGAATTTCTTGATATCTGCCCATCGCGGCGCATTCCTTCTCCTGATTGCAATGAGCTTGAGCTTTTTTCCCAGCGGCTTTCTTCCATGTCGAGGCATAAGTATCAACAAGATTTATACGGCAATAGATTCTTAAATTGATCTCATAAATTGTTTAGAGAATCAAAGAGTGATCAGATGGAAAAAGAAAAGATAAGAAAGCAAATAGAAGCGCTTGTTAAAAGATATCTTGCAGATTCTAAAATACCTAAATTACCTGTCAGATACGGCGGGAGCGTTCACGATTCAGAAGAAGCCGTAGAAATGGTAAATGCCATTCTGGACGGCTGGTGGGTTCACGGCAAAAGAACAGACCAGTTTGAAGCCGCTTTTTCAAAATACCTAGGCGTGAAACATTCTCTTTTCTGCAATTCAGGTTCTTCTGCTTTGATAATCGGAACAGACGCACTGAAACTGCCTAAAGGCTCTGAAGTCATATCGCCGGCTCTTACTTTTCCTACGACCATCAATCCTGCGATCAGGCAAGGCCTGAAAATCGTGCTTGTCGATTCCGATATAGGAACTTACAATGCCAATATCGGTCAGATTGAACAGGCAATAACAAAGAACACGAAAGCAATTATACTTCCGCATATACTTGGCAACACGACAGACATGAAAAGGCTCATGCAGCTTGTAAAAGAGCATGATTTGCTATTGCTTGAAGATACGTGCGAAGCCATTGGCTCGCAGTTTAAAGGAAAAATGCTCGGAACATTTGGAAGCGTTTCAACCTTCTCTTTCTATCCGTCACATCACATTACAGCAGGTGGCGGCGGCATTGCATCAACAAATTCTGATGAGTTGCACAGAAACATGCTTTCACTCAAAAGCTGGGGAAGGCGCTACAGCGACAAGAAGCACATGCCTAATCAGCAGATAATAAGGAGCGATTATATTCAGCAGTATACCTACGACACTTTGGGGTACAGCCTGTACGGAACTGAGATACAAGCAGCACTGGGACTTGTGCAGATGAGAAAAGTGAAGAAATTTGAAAAAATAAGAGAAAGGAATTTCGCTGCGCTCCTGAAGTTCTTCAAAGGCTACAGTGATCTTTTCATATTGCCAAGAGTCCTGAACGGCGTGAGGCCTGTCTGGTTTGCTTTCCCGCTGACAATTACAGATCCTACCAGGGTTAGCAGAGAACCTTTGATGGACTTTCTTTACAAAAAACAAATAGAATCCAGGTACATACTCGCAGGCAATATATCAAAACAGCCTGCTTATGCTGATGTAGAATTCAGCACAGCCGGAAGCCTCGAAGGCGCTGACAAAATGCATCAGGATGCATTCTTCATAGGTTTGTATCAGGGCATGGATGCTGAAAAACTATCCTATCTGAAAGAATGTTTCGCGGATTTCCTAGGCAACGCTTAAGTCTTTGTTTATTTCATAAGAAAAAGGCTTTCTCATAATTGTGTAATCCACATTGCTTCTGTTTTTCATGCAGGTTTCTTTTAGCTTGGCATAAAGTTTTTTGTCCCGAATAAGCGTTTCCAGCCCATTAGCTAAATCACCTGCATCAGGTGCAACAACCAGGCCAGCTTTCAGTTTCTTAATAAATTCTGCATGCTCGCCTGTGTCAGTCACAATCACAGGAACGCCGCAGGCAACGTACTCCGAAGGTTTTATCGAGAATGTTCGTCTCAGGACAGGGGTTTCCCTGAAAGGTGCTACAAGCACGTCGGCTGCCTTGCAGTAAGAGATGGCCGTGCTGTGGTCGATAAACCCAGAAATGTAAATATCCTTGTCGTTTTCAAATCTCTTTCTTAAAGTGTCTTCTTCCGGCCCGCCTCCAAGAAGCACCAGCCTGACTTTTGCCTTTTTTCCAGTTTTGCTGTTTCTTAGCATGATGAATGCATCGGCTAGCATGTCCACGCCCCGCCATTTGTCCAGAGAGCCGAAATATGCAATAGTAAAGCCAGTGAACATCTTCTTTTTCCCTATCTTTTCGATTCTTCTTGTGTCTGCGCCATTGGGAGTCACATATATGTTTTGGTTGTATTTCGAATACTGGTTTTTCAAGTAGTTCGACACAGTAAATATTTTTGTTGCGCTTCTCATTGCAAGTTTTTCCAGGAAGCAGGAGATTTTCACGTAAATCCACACGTGCGGCTTTTTGTTTTTCTTGTAGGTTTCCAGAAGAACATCCTGCGGGTCCAGGGATATTACATAGATCTTTTTTCTGAACAGTTTCAATACAGGCATTATTGATGTTGTCAAAAATGTTGGCACCACAAAGATAACTGCATCGTAGAAAAGCATAAGCGGCAATAAAAGAAAGCATGAAAGAGTGTAAAGCACATGGTCAAGAGGCCCGACAGCCGCTACTTTTTTGCCACGAACGGCGAAAGGCAGATAGATTTTCTTTACATGGTCTTCTGGATAAGAACTGTACGATCTTATCGCCAGCAATTTCTTGTTTTCCCTCAGGAATAATGATGTTATCCTGTAATCCGGCAGCATCCCAAGCCATTCATTGACGTATGTCGTTTCCTGCAATGCAAATATCTTTTTCATTGATTTTCAATCTCCTGATAAAGATCTAGATAACCTTGTAAAACCTCATTTTTTTCAAACATTTCCTTTCTTTTTAACGATTTCTTCTTCATTGCCCCGCTCAATTTCCTGTCTGAAAGTACTCTCTCAATAGCTTCAACTATCGCTTTGACATCGCATCTAGGCACAAGAATGCCTGCATCCCCAACAACTTCCCTGACGACGGGTATATCCGAGCTGATTACCGGCAAGCCTGCCGCCATTGCCTCTGCCAGCACGACACCGAATGTTTCGCGCATGGTCGGGAAGCAGAAGACATCCGCGGCCTTGTATATCTCATAAAGCTCCTGGTTGGATACAGATCCGGTAAAAGTTACTGAATCCTCTATACCGAGCTCTTTACAAAGTTCCAGCCATTTGTTTTTCTTTTCAGACTCAAAGCTTGACGGCCCCGCAAAGACAAAGTGCGTATCGGGGAACCTCTCAACGACTGCCGGCGCAGCCCGGAGCAGGTATTCCACGCCTTTGTTTGGTATAAGCTTGCCTACAAAAAGAACCATCCGCCCCTTTACGCCGTTTTTCTTTTTCCAGTCGTATTTTTTCGCGCGAAATTTCCCTGTATCGACAAAATTGTAAACAGTCCTGATATTTCCTTCCTTCAGGCCGGCTTTTTTCATAATTTTAGCCCTTGCAGCCCCAGTTCCTACAGTCACGACATCGGATTTTCTCACAACAAACTTCTCGATCTCCCTGATGAATGCGTTAAGGAAGTCTATGTTTTCCTCTGTCCATGCCGGATTGTGTGATGTATAGACAAGTTTTGTGCTTTTTGACAGCGTATTTCTCAGAAAAACTATCGGCAAAGCAGTGAACACTGTATGCATATGTACTATCGTTTTCTCTTTCCCTGAAATCTTCTGTATTTTCCTGGCAGAAGAAAGACCGAAAAGAAGTTCAGTCAGGCGCAACAAGAACAGTCCTGGAAATCTCGGTACTGCAACCCCCATTGTTCTTATTCCATTTCTTACAAAACTTTCATTTCTATTGTCAAGTATTATCGATTGAACTTTTTTCTTGGACAAAAAACTGCAGATTTCATAGATTATCATCTCGACAGCGCCGCCTTTTTGGGGCGGTATTTCCAGCACACCAGAACCTACATGCAGTACTGTGGATTTCATTTCTTCACGTCCTCGTATATCCCCAGATACATTTCAGCGACTTTCTTCCATTCGTAATCCAGAACTTTTCTTTTATTGGCTTGTGAAATCTTTGTCCTCAGGGCTTTGCTTTCAAGCAGCTTAATTACTGCTTCAGCAATTTCCAGGCTGCTCTTTGCCCCTGTAAGGATTCCATTGCTCCCGTCAATTATTTCCTTGTTGCCGGCAGAGTCTGTTGTGACTATAGGCAGGCCTGAAGCCATGGCTTCAAGGAACACTATTCCAAACCCTTCGTATAGCGTCGGGAAAACAAAAACGTCTGATGATTTGAATGCATCTATCTTTTTTTCTTCAGGCAGATATCCCAGAAAAACAACAGATTTTTCTAAACCCATTGATTTCGAGTAATTTTCTAACTCCTTGCTGCTTGAATAACCGATGAAAACCGCTTTTGCATCAGGAAATTCTTTCAATATACCTGGCATGGCATCAAGAAAATGCTTCCAGCCTTTTCTTTTAGTCGGCTGTCCAACAAAAAGCAGTATTTTTCCACCAATGCCTAGTTTTTTGAAATAATCAGATCTGCCTTTGCTGTATTTTTCCAGATCTACGCCATTCGGTACTACATTTATTTTTTTGCTGTCTATACTTAATTTTGTTATTGCTGTTTTCTCCCATTCTGTCAGGGCTATTATTTTATCAGCTTGCAACGGCAAATGAACAAACCAGTTAGTTAACTTCCACGGCTTCAAAAACGGAAAACTTAGCTGCACTTTATTGTTTATTCTTCCAGATAATGGATCGTCTGTATTTTCTACAATGTAAGGATTGTGATATATGCCATGCATTGTGAATACTGATGGCACAGACTTCATTTTCTTTGCAAGCGCCGCGTAGCTTGATATCGGCGCCAGATAACCGAGATGATGCATGTGCAGGATGTCGAAATCTTTTTTTAACATGCTGAAAAGCGAAGTGGGAAGAACAGGATTGAAGCGCCTAACGTTAATGCCCTCGATTGTTTCATTTTTTGATCCGTCATGCTTCTTCAGCGCGGAGGAGGAGGAAAAGACAGTCACGTTATGGCCTTTTTTGGCAAGAACCTTTGCAAGGCCGTACTCAGGCCAGCTTTCAATGCCCCTTATAATCCCGCCACTGGATGTCATCAAAATGTCCATAGGACTAATTCAAAAAACAAGGCTTAAATGCTGACTTTGATCGGTGCCGCCCAGAAAGTTTTTGAAACCCGCTTTAATGCCTTTTGGGACAAACGCAGAAACCTTCTGCAATCATTTTTTGACAAGAAACCTTAGTGCTGCCCCGAATCTTTTCGCAATGAAATTTACATCGTGAATGTCTTTATACGAGACGTATTTCGACGGATATCTTGTCCTGATGCAGAAAGGCAACCCGATGAAAGCGCTGAAGATGGCTCTGAAATAAGACGGCAGCGTATTGTTTCTCGATGCCTTGCTGTAAAAGACGAGCATCATGGTTAAAGAACCGAGAATTGCGTCTTTTATGCTGCCGTTTCTCCAGTAGTGCCATATTGCATTCCTCGTCATGTAGAAAGTAGTGAAAGGCGTTATCCCCGTCGTATCTTTCTTGTGAGCAACCTTCATTCTGGGATAAAAAAGAATCCTGAAGCCCTTGTCAAGAAGACGTGCTGAAAGGTCTGCTTCATTGTTGTACCCGAAGAATTCCTCGCAGAATTTCATGTGCCTGCGGTACCTGTTCCTGTACGCGTAGCATGATCCGTGAAATTCCTTTACGTAGCCTTCCTTGAGAGCCAGTGATTTGATAAGGGGCTCCCTTACATCCCCGGCAATTATAATCGTGGAGTCGGGCTCTTTCTTGAACCGCTGCAGGACTGTCCGGATATAGCCCCTGCCGATCATGACATCCTGATCCAGAACAATTACGTAATCCACGTCGCCGGAGACCTTTGAGAAAGCAATATTATATCCGCCGGCATAGCCATAGTTCCTGTCAAGCTGGAAAAAGCGGACAAAAGGAAACTCCTTCATCATTTCCGCGGTGCCGTCGGCAGAGGCATTGTCGACGACGATGACTTCCGAAGGCTTTACACCCTGTCTCTTTACGCATTCGAGCATTTCCTTCAGGTCTTTCCGGGCATTCCAGCTAAGCGTTATAGTTGCGATTTTCATTTTTTGATCACACATACTGCTTGAAAAACAGCTTCTTTACGGCATTCCTGAAGGCAGGAATCCTTATCCAGAGAAGCTTCAATGCCAGTTCCCGCGAAAGCAATGAAAATGCAGTGGACGCCTTTGAAGCTTCCGGATCCTTGACGGCAAAGGTTATGTCGTCAACGAAACCAATATTCGAGAATTTTCCTGATTTTATGAGTTCCTTCGAGACCTTCGTCGGCCCTTCCCGGAAAACAGTGTCATGCAGGGCTATCACGCCGCCGTTGACAAGGAACTTTTCCCATATAAGCACGTCCCTCCTGACATCCTCGTAGTTGTGTGAGCCGTCTATCCACAGAAACCTCACGGGCTTTTTCCATTTCTTTGCGGCATCTTCCGCTTTCGAGACAATAGGGACGACATGATCTTCCACGCCCGCGGCCCTGATGTTTTTCCTGAACTGTGCGTACGTATTCTCCTTCCTGCCTTCATACGAGCCTATGTGGGGGTCAATTGCATGGATCTTCTCGCGTTTTGCCGATTTGGATCCCTTTGCAAGCCATATTGTTGAGCGGCCTTTCCAGCTGCCAACTTCCACTATCTCGCCCCTGCAGGGGCCGTTTCTTGCGTTCAGGAACAGAAAAGCGCCCTCATTGTCCGAAAGCCACCCTTCTGTCCTGCCTGCAATCTTCCCGGCTTCTGCAATCTCTCTCTTGGTTTGTTCGTCAACAAAGCTGCGCATGCATTCCTATTCCAGAAACAGCTTAAAGCCTTTTCTTTGAAACAAACGACGCACTAAAGCGCGTCTAGCCGCTCGAAAGAAAACCCAAGTCAACAAGCCATCTGTGATGGCTTGTTGGGACGGAAAAAGAAAAAGTAATCTAGAAACTGGAACAGGATAGTTCTCAACTTATTTCCTCTTTATCCTGAAATCCCTTGACGGGCTTATTTTCTTCAGTATCGAGACCATCTGCTCGTCCGTGATTTTTCCCTTTATCTGGCCTGACTGGTAAAGCTGGGCAAGGTACATCTCAAGCTGCATCGCCAGATCGGGCTTCACAAGCTTGAGGTTGTTGAGCCTTTCCCTTGCCTTCGCATCAAGGACATGAAGCTTTATCTGTTTCAGCGCCTCTTCCATTTGTTTCTCTTGCATCTGGCCTTGCAGCGATTCCTGCAACTGCTGCTGCAGTCTTTGCTGCATTAGTTTTTTCTTGATTTCCTCTTCTTCATTCATAGAATCAGCTTTTCCGGGCTTCCAGCGACCTGAGAACGCCCATGATTTTTCTGTTTAATCTCATAATTCTCAAAAAGCGCAGCTTTTTGGAATCTCGGAGAAGCTTTGCTTCTCCCAAGAAATCATCCATAGCTGCATCCCCGAACGGATAGTTTTCTGCAGGAGTCTTTATTTCCCTGACCAACTGACCTCCAAGATAAATCCTGGCAAGAAGTTCCATAGGATCAGCAACATGCGACGGCACGTATGTTCTGATCACAGACCCGTTTTCCCTGCGAGTGCCATACAGTCTCATGGTATAAACACACAGATTAATATTTCTACTTCCAGATCACTTTAACTGCTTTGCCACAGAATTCAGGAACTTCTGCCCCTTTGGCGTGATGGCCCTGCCTCTCTTCGGCTTGTCAACTGTCTTTACAAGGCCTGAAGTCTCAAGATCTCTGAGTATTGTCCTGATTATTTTGCCCGCGCCTTTCTTGGATCGAGGAGGCTTGTGGCCCCTGCGCTGCCTGCCGCCATAGTAGCTGCGTAGGCGCGAGACACCAACAGGGCCGTCAAGAGAGACTTTCCTGAGGACGCTTGCCGCCCTCAGATACCACCAGTCTTTTTGCTCAGGAGGCCTTTCGCGCGAAATGCCGGTCTTGACATAAGTTGACCATTCCGGGCTTTTTATGACCTTTTTCAGCTCTTCAGCGGACTTCTCGACAAGCTTCTGCTGGTCTGTGTATCTTATTGAAACCATAATTTATCACTACAAATCAATGCTCTTCTTCTATGAAAAAATATTAAAAGAAGAGAACAAACCTACGGTTTTTCTCTTTCTAATCTCTTTTCCCTTTGTACGGGTAATGCAGCGACGCACCGCATGATTTGCATTCAACGACGAGAACGCCTTTTTTCAGCCTTCTTCGCGAGTCAAGAAGCATGTTATGGCAGTATCTGCAGTATTTCCTCTTGAGGTCGTGCGGAATTCTCACGTTGTACCGCATCCCTATCTTCCTTGCAAGCTGCACGTAGCGTTTTGCCCTGTCCTTGTTTTCTTTTGCAGCCTTTTCCGCTTCATCAAACAGTATGGCGATGCGCTCTCTTGCAATCCTCAGCTGGTATTCCGGCTTCTGCCCGTGCTTTCGTTTCATGCTATCACAAATAATATTTTAATTAGGAGAGGAGGTTCATAAGGATGAGAACCTAGGTTCTCGGCTTGTTTTTAATTAGTGTTTGTATATTCTGGGTCTCTTGTCAATTTTTGTTACCAATATTCTCAAAAAGCGCAGCTTTTTGGAATCTCGGAGAAGCTTCGCTTCTCCCAAGACAATTCTGTCTTTTTCTTTGATTTTGTACAGAGCACGATAGTCTCCAATGCGATATCTGAATATCTTCTCGTTATCTGCATCTCTAGTGATAAACTTTGAATCAGAAGGTACAGGTGTTTCTGCGAGATTTCTCAGCCTGTTTTCTATTCTTTCTCTGAGATGTCTATCCAAGCCCAGCAAAAATTTGTTGGTTTCCTGTGAAAGCAAAACAGAATAAATCTAAACCAGCCTCTTTGTTTTACCTTCCTTCAGGTCTTTTTCAGCTTCCTTTATTGATTTTATATCATCGTCTGTCAGAATCATATCCGTATCTATCATATGCTCTTTTATGTAACCGATATCTGTCCTGATTTCTTTTAGTTCTTTCAGAATCTGCTTATCGTTATCTGCCATAATAATTACTCCTCTGAGAATCTTAAAAACTTATTGGTTCTAGGCTTATTTCTTGGTCTTTTTCCATCTAGGACCCTGTGATGTGTCTTCAATTATGATCCCCATTTTCTTCAGCTTCCCGCGAATTTCGTCGGATTTCTTGTAGTCGCCTATTTTCCTCGCTTTCTCGCGCTCCCTGATGAGTTTTTTCTCAGCTTCGGCTAGTTTTTCTGTTTTCCTGAGAAACTGGAATATTCCGTTTATTTTGAGCATGTAATCATGAGTGAACTTCATAGAAGCGCTGTCTGCTTTCTTTTCCTCCATCATTTTGTTGACCAGATGAATCATGCTGAACAGCCTCGATAGCGCTTCAGGCGTGTTGAGATCATCGAGCAGGCAAGAGTCCAGCTCGGCAGATGCTTTCTTCAGTTTGCCCAGGGTCTTCTTGTCTTTGGTGCTTTTCTTTGAAGCCTTGATTGCATCTTTCAGGCGCAGATAGAAATCATTTATGTTGCGCAGCGTATTCCGGGCTTTTTCCAAGGCCTCTAGTGTGAAATTGAGCTGGCTTCGGTAATGCGTTGACAAGCACAGGTATCTGAAAGCCAGCGGATCGAAGCCTTTATCCACAAGATCCTGCAGTTTGTAGAAATTCCCGAGAGATTTCGCCATCTTCTTTCCATCAACCAGCATGAATTCGCCATGCAGCCAGACGCTGACAAACTTCTTTCCTGTTGCTGCTTCTGACTGTGCAATCTCGTTTGTGTGATGTACAGCTATATGATCCACGCCGCCGCAATGGATGTCGAATGTCGTGCCAAGATACTTCATAGACATGGCCGAGCATTCTATGTGCCATCCAGGAAAGCCCGTTCCCCACGGCGATTTCCATTCCATCTGCCTCTTGCTTCCCGCAGGGGAGAATTTCCATAACGCGAAGTCAGTGGGATTCTTTTTCCCCTGCACCATCTCTACGCGGGCTCCTGCTTTCAGGTCTTCTTTCCTGAGCCCTGCAAGCTTGCCGTAGTCCTTGAGCCTTGTTGTGTTGAAGTAAATCCCGTCTTTCAGCGCGTATGTATAGCCTTTTTTCTCCAGCGCTGAAATAAGCCCTATCATTTCCTTGATATGGTCGGTTGCCTTGCACAATATAGAAGGATGTTTTATGTGCAGCCTTTCCATGTCCTGAAGGAAAGATTTTGTATAAAAATCAGCTATCTGCCATGCAGTCTTGTTCTCGCGTTTCGCCCCCACTTCCATCTTGTCCTCGCCCGTATCCGCGTCAGAAGTCAGGTGGCCGACATCGGTTATGTTCATCACGTGCATGACTTTGAATCCGGCATGTTCAATAGTCCTGCGCAGAAGATCCTCGAAAAGATAGGCCCTCAGGTTGCCAATATGAGCATAATCGTACACCGTCGGGCCGCACGTGTACATGCGCACCTCATTACCCTTGAGCGGCTTGAAAAACTCTTTTTTTCGAGTAAGCGTGTTGTACAAACTCAATTTCATAATGGCCTTTTTAGCTGGCATCAGAACCTCTCAACAAATTAATAAGATTCGTATCTTAAATATGATTCTCTGGGTTATTATTAGGAAAGGAGAATAAGGAATATTTATCATCTCATATAATATTTTTAATAGGAATGAGGAGTAGAGAGGAAATTAGAAAGAATGTTAGAGGAGATCTTATAATATTTTTAATAGGAATGAGGAGTAGAGAGGAGAAAACCTAGGTTTTCTCCTCCTTGCTGGTGTGACAGAACGGCCATCTGTTGATGTAAAAACAGACCGCAGATGTGCCCGCCTGCAAACGAACTTTTCAGAAAAGTTCGATCAAAACGGAAAATGCAGATAGCGGGATAACCCGGTTCAACTCCGGGCGCCAGCTTGTTTCAACTTAAGAGTGACTAAAAAATAAAAGCTTAAAAGAGTTCTGTATAATGAATTCCCATGACGAGTCTAAAACCATCCAATAAAGTTTACAGAAATAAAGCCTATAGAACAACAGTTGCCGCTTCATTGGCCCTTCCATTAATGTTTGGCTGCGCTTCCGCCCCCACTTCCCCAACTGGAAATCAGGAGGAACGGATCCAGAAAACTTTAACCGGCACTTGGAGTGGTTATATTAAGGATCATCCCTGGGTCCGCATAGGAAATAATGACGTAACGCTTGAAATTTATAACGTCCGCAAAAAACAGGATGGCTGGACGATTAACGCGAATGTAAACTGGCAATCACCGGAGTATGTAAAACTTAATATTTATAATGATGAAGTAACGATAGAGGTGATGGATCGTTACGGCGGACTTTTCACTTTAGCGCCGTTCAGGGACACCCATCTTTTAGGAAAGGTCGGTTACGACAGGGGGAAGTGGCCGACCAAAAATGAAGTAATTCTCAAAAAGATATCACCGCGCTAGCGGAAAAACTCTTTTCAGGTTGGCAACTTTTTTGTCACTTGATCTACATCCGTATTTTCCGGCCCGGTCATCAGCTCCAAATCCGCTTTTATCGCAGAACACATAATAAATCTTGGCATATCCATGGAAGAGCAATTCCTCGTTCAGGTTTTTCCTGGGCACCGTCTCCTATAATTAAATGATACATATGAATTGGAAAATGATTGGGACATTTTCAGCCTTTCTGGGGGCAGTTATTTTTGTAGCCTTGACCATTCTTGCTGTAGTAAACTATCCCGGATACAGCGTTTACAGTAATTTCTTGAGCGATCTCGGGACAGGGGAAAATTCTGCCATGTTTTTCAACATCGCAGTAATGATCTCAGGAACAGCTGCTGTAGTCCTCTCTATTGCATTGAACAAGATATTCAACAAATCAAACGAATGCAGACTGGCTTCTATAATTCTGGCAATTGCGGGCATTTCATTGGTTGGAATAGGCGTTTTTACTGAAAATCATCCAATCCATTCTTCTATTTCTGCATTATTCTTCGCAACAATATCTGTTGCCATGATTGCTTTTGGCATAGGACTTAGAGCTAACAAAAAATCATACTTTTTTGTATTGCTGGGGCTTTCTGTTCCCGTTTCCTTCATGCTTATCGCATCACAGCTTGCAGAGCATTTGGCTATTTCATTGATAATTATTTGGTCTTTTGCGGTTGGTGCAGTAATCTTAAAAGCAGAAGAAAAGAATCTTATTAGGTGATTAGATGACTGAGAATGTCAAGGAACTTATTGAGGAGATAAAAAATCTTTCAGAGCTTATGCTTGATCTGGCTTATTCATCCGTGCTTTTCAGAAGCAAGGAAATTGCAAAGGAAGTTGTCCTGTCCTACGACAGGCTGCAGGAACTCGAGGAAAGCCTTTACGAGCACTTGTTCGCAGCTGCACGAGGCAGGTCGAAAACAAAGCTGATAAGCGTCATTGACCTGATTGAGAGCGCCAAAAACGTGGCAATCGCCGCAAAAAATATAAGCGAGCCTGTGATAGAAGGAAAGGAGCTGCATCCTATAATACAGGAAGCCCTGAAAGAAAGCGACGAGACTATAGCCAGGGCAGACATAGCAGGCAAATCAATACTGAAAAACAAAACCCTTGGCGAAATCAAGCTCAGGACATACACAGGGGCAAACGTTATAGCCATCAGGCGCGAAACGCCCCACGGGCACAGGTGGATATTCAATCCGAAGAAAGATACTGCAATATATGAAAAGGACGTGCTTATCGGCGTCGGCCCTTCTCAGGCATGCGAAAAACTGCGTAAACTAGCGAAAGGTGTGGTGAAAAAGCTATGAGTGAGATTGATGACCCGGCAGAACACAGAACAAGAGCCTCTTTCACGGGAATCAACGGTTTACGACGCGCTTTCTGAAAAGAGCAGGACTTTCTTGTCTAATATAAAATCCAATCTCAAGGACATAAAAGAATCTTCTTTTGCACTTGTTCTGAGCATCATCACGGGCATACTTGCGGGCGTCTTCTTGGGCAAGACAGAAGAAACACTATTGCTCATTCCGGGCTTGATCGTGCTTGTCCCTGCAGCGATGGGAATGCGCGGAAGTATCGGTGGCGCCCTGGGTTCAAGGCTTTCAACAGCCCTGCATCTCGGCACAATAGACAAGTTTTCCCTGAATGATAAAGTAGTCAGAATCAATGTTTTCTCATCCATCATGCTCTCTTTTTTCCTGTCAATATTCCTTGCATTCGTTGCGAAATTCATGACAGGGATTTTCGGCTTGAAGAGCATCAGCCTGTTCTCCTTTATTGTCATCTCAACCGTTGGCGGGGTGCTTGCAGGCTTGATACTGGCACTGATGACAGTTATCACTGCATTCGTTGCCTACAGGAGAAACATGGACCTCGATAATATCCAGGCCCCAATCATAACAGCGCTCGGCGATCTTTTCACAATACCCTGCCTTTTGCTTGCCGCGTTTGTGGTGCAGTCCTACGGCTTTTATGTGGACAGCCTGTCCCTGATAATACTCGTTGTCGGCCTGGTGTCCATATGGTACATATTGCTTAGGAAAGAAGACGCAAAGAAATCAAAAGAATCCTACAGGGCAATAATATTCCAGTCGGCTCTTATTCTTGCCTGCGTAGGCCTCATTGAAGGCGTTGTAGGAACGTTACTTGAATCAAAGATTGATGTTCTCACTACACTGCCCATACTGCTTGTTCTCTTTCCTGTATTCCTCGAGGAAGGCGGAAACATAGGCAACACACTGGCTTCAAGGATATCGACAAAGCTTCATCTCGGTACTCTGGATACAGACCTGCGCATCGGAGGCGAGATAAAGAAGGAGTTCTTCATTTCCTACTTCCTTTCCCTCGTTGTCTTTCCGCTTACAGGACTGCTTGTCTATGTCTTCAGCTTCGCTTTTGGTATACAGCTGATACCGATAGGCGAGCTGGTAGTCATAACATCGATGGCAGGACTGGTGCTCACGACTGTAATAATAATAGCAACATTCCTGATAGCGCTGCTCTCTTACAAATTCGGCTTCGACCCCGATAACACAACCATACCTGTTGTAACGGCTGTCGCGGACATACTCGGCGTGCTGTCCCTGCTGGTTGTACTGGGAGCATTCCATATACTGTAGTCAGAAATTCTTGCTGATACATGACATAGCTCTTATTACGTCCTTATCTAATGGGCTTTTCATGTGATAAACTAAGAAGTCACCTGTGATTCTAGTATCAGTGAATATTCCGTCATAGCTCCTAGCTAATTTAACAAATGGAACATTCCAACCTTCAAAGACTAGAACGCCATTAACATATACTTGCCTAGGAATATCTAAATCTATCTGATACATCTCGGCTTTTCCTGGAGACATCCAAATATTGACAAACCAAAACCTTAAAAAAGTAAATGCGCCCGTCGGGAATTTCGTAGCCTTTGCTTGCTTTTTCCGCAAGCGCTTTTGCGTGAGCAAAAGGGCTTTTCGAACCCGAATCATTAGCTGCCTTCATTTTCCGCCGGCGCTTTTCTGAAAAGGGCCGTTGGAAGGCTAAGGTCCTACCGTTAGACTACAGGCGCGATTTGTATAATCTGATCTGGACGGTTTTAAATCCCTGTTTTTGTCTATCTATATAATGACAACGCCTTTACAGAGAAGCCAGCAGATAATGAGAGAAAATCTTTACATGGTCATAGCTACCGCAAGCAAGACCGGAATGCCTTGGATTTCACCTGTATATTTTGCATCCGACACGAAACTCGATTTCTATTGGTCCTCGTCAAATGATTCGCTGCATTCAAGGCTGATAAAGAAAAACAATAATGTGGCTGTCGTCATCTTCAATTCAGCAGCAGCTGAAGGAACGGGCAACGCTGTTTACATGACAGGAAAAGCTTCAGAGGTCCGAGGTAAAGAAATTGAACATAGTCTGAATCTTTTGTACGAGAGAACAGGCAAAACTAGTAAATACTTCAAGAACATGAAACCTTCTGATTATACAGGAAGCTCACCTGTGCGCATTTACAAATTTGTCCCGTGCAAATTCTGGATGCTTGGAGAAACTGTAAGGATAAAAGGAAAGCTGGTGGACAGGAAAAAAGAAATATTGTTTAAGAAATAATTATTTCTTATGCTAGTGTTATTTTGTTTGATCGTTAAGCTTTTTCTGAAGCGTTTACTATGTTCTTTGCAGCAAGAATAACAGCGACAACTATCAGTATTTTAACTGCTAGCTTGTATTTGGACTTCATTTCATATTTCCGATTCTTTTTTCCTTATAGGAAAGAGGGTTAGAAGGGAGAAAAACCTAGGTTTTCTCCCTCTTACTTGAAGAACTTTCTGAGTGCGGGATGCATGTCTTCTGCGTAGCGCATCGCGATCTGTTCGTACATGTTGTGGATGATCGATACTGTCAGCAGGATGCCTGTTCCGGTGCCTACGGCGCTCGTGAAATCAGCAATGGCTGCGATAAGGCCGATTATGAGGCCGCTGAGTACTGTAAGTATTGGTATGTATCTGTCAAGCACCTGCCCCACGATGCGCGGGTCGCGGCGGAAGCCGGGCACTGACATGCCCATGTCATTTATCTGCTCGGCAACGGCACGGGAGTCCATGCCGCTTGTTGACACCCAGAAAATCGAAAATACTACAGAACCAACAACGAACGCAGTCAGGTAGACAAGGGCGTTAAGCGACGCTGCCGCTGTAGGCAGCCCGATGGAAAGGTTTGTTACAAGAACTGCAAGAACAAACCCCACGATAATGGAAGCAAGCAGAACCTTAAGCGCATTCTGGTATTTCAGGTAGAATGCAAGGAAGCCTGCCGCGAACACAACAGCAAGAAGTATCATGAAGAAAATCTGCGTCTGCAGGTCACCCGGCGGGTTCAGGAACGAAATAATTCCGCTTACGGGTAAGCCGTTCGTATCTATGCAGCCCAGGAAGCCGCAACGCAACCCGCTTTCGGTAACCCTTGAAGAGAGTGTTGCCATGAACTGGAGGTTTGCTATCAGCGCGCCGACAAGTATGACGGGTATGTTGCTTGTGTACATCAGGTTCAGCGGCCATCTTCTGGAATAACCCCTGACCGACGCGAACGCTATTGGTATCTCAACGCGTATTGCCTGGATATACACAACAATGAGAAACACGATTATTGTCGCAATGATAGGCAGCAGCGCAATGAAAGCCTGGAAGACCTCGCCCAATGTCATAAATGTGAAAAACTGCAGCAACAAACCGGCAGGAACAGTCTGGCCTTCGGGAGTAATCGGGTTGAAAATCCTGACAAATATCTGCTTTGATACGCCGGCTGCTATGAACAGCGATACGCCCGAGCCTATGCCCCATTTCGACACTATCTCGTCCATGTAAAGTACAAGCACGCCGCCAAACGCAATCTGTGCTACTAATAAAAGGAACATATCAGGCGACGCAGGCGGCAATGCACCAAAAGCTACGAAAGCGTAAGCTTCAAAGATCGAAAAGAATATTGCAAGGAGTTTTTGCGTTCCCTGGAATCTCTTTTTGCCCTCCTTGGATTTTGTGTCCCATGACAGGATCTTTGAACCAACCAGCAACTGCAATATTATAGACGATGTTACTATCGGGCCTATGCTGAGCGTCATCAAAGTGCCAAGCGATGCGCCCAGTATGAGCTCAAAGAACTGCAGGCGCGGCAGCGCTCCTGCTGAAAGCCCGTAAAGCGTTATCTGCCCCAGGAGAAGGAATATCAGAAGTACAAGCGCAGTCCACTTGAGGCGGGTGATGAAATTGAGATGTGTCTTAGGCTCCTCAATTCCGGGCAGGCCTGAAACAAACTTGTCGTAAAAGGACATTTTGTACCCTCATCTAACATTTAGGAATAAGAGGTATAACGTAATCAATATCTCTTGTTTGTATTGGTACCACATCTCGCGGTTTTTGATTTTCATCTAAACAATGATAAAACTCGACAAATGCTGGAGCCACTTCTACAACTCTTCCTAAATATCCAGCTATAGTCTCAAACTTTCCCTCTTTGTTTCTATGTCTAACTTCTACTAATCCAGCCGTCTGCACTACTCTTTGAATGTCTCTAAGTCTGCTCAATTCCATATTTACACTGACCATTTCTATTCTACTATGACTCCGCCGGCCTGCTCTATCTTTTCTTTGGCCTTCTTTGAACAGCTGGGAATTCTCACTTTGACGGCAACGTTGATGGAACCTTTTGAAAGAAGTTTCTGGTAACCCATTGAAGACAGGTCAATAACTTCCGCATGTTCCTGCACTGAAAGAATCTTTTCCACGTCACCGACATTGATTATTTTCATGGATTTCTTGTTGTGCCTTACAAAACCTTTGTATCCGTAGTGCTCCGGCTCGTAGTTTACAATATACGAATACTTGTGCTTGTGCGAGCCGCCGTAACCGCGCCCGCCCTTGCTGCCTTTTCCGCGGTGTTTCTTCTTCGAGCCCCAGCCGTGGGTATGCGTACCTCTCTGTCTTGTATCCTTTTTCCTGAAGCGTAGTGTCATTCTTTAACCCTCATCTTTGCATATCTCTTCCATTCCATGAGCCTCAGGCCGCCGTTATATCGCTCCTCCAGCAGTCTTGCTGTCGCTTCCGGCATCTTCAGGTCCTTCCGGCCCAGGCCGCCCTTTGCGCCTTTCTTCCTTGCAAACCTGTATACCTCTCTCGGATTCAGGGCAGAAAAATGATGGGTTCTTTCATCAACAAAAGATTCAGTCGGTTTCTTCTCGTATCTCAGGACGAGTTTCTCATGACCGTTCATGTCAACAAAGACAGTCCTTTTTTCATCTGCTCGTGTTTCCGTGGTGAAATAACCGAGAAAGCCAAAATCACTGGCAGGCTTCAGGAAAACCTTGTACTCGGGCATTTTCACAGCATCCTCTTTATGAGATCATTTATGTTGTTTCCGCGATAACCGAGATCGCCTTTTGGCCAGCGTTTCTTCAGTGTCTTGAACCCGCCCCTTGGCGGAGCAAGCCGGTACACGTTGCCTTTACCTTTTTCTTTCAGCATCTCAAGCAGATCCCCGCTTGCTTCTCCCCACGTAACGTAGTCTTCTGATTTCTTTATCATGCCCACAATTTCCGATGATTTTGGCACGAGTGCGAGCGCGTGTTTCGTATGCAGGCCAAGCATGCGCATCGTGCGCTCTACGTCTTCCCTTACGCCAATCCTTCCACGCACGCGCAAAACAGCCAATTCCATCTATCGCACCTCTTCATTTATTTCTTCAGGCTCTTCAGCAGCTTCAACGACACGCTTGGCTTCATTCTCGCTGTGAATCTTCATCTTGTTTATCTTCTTGAACGCATCAAAAACTGCAAGAGTATAATTCATCCGGGTTCGCGGATCGCCGAAAGTCTTTGACCATATGTCCCTGATGCCAGCAAGACGCATTATCTTCTTGCCTTCATCATAAACTGCAAGGCCTATTCCTTTTGGCGCAGGCATCAGCGTAACCTTAACGGATCCCGACTTGCCCTGGATCTCTACAGGTATTGAATGCTTTCCGCCGCAGGAGCACTCCCATGAGCCGCAGCCGCGCTTTACTGGTATGATATTGAGCTTCGCAGCTTCGGATGCTTTCTCTGTTGCAACCCTGTGTTCCTGGGCTTCTGATTTTCCAACGCCAAAATATCCATCTCCGTTGCCAACCACCACCAGGGCTGAAATCTTGAACCGTCTTCCTGACCTGTGCATTCTTGCTGTTCTCCTTGTAGATGTTCTTTTTATGCCGCCGCCTTTTCCCGGTGTTCCGCCTATGAAAATTATATCGCTTTGCAGGTTTGGCAGCAGCTTGTCAACGATCTGCGGCTCTTTTATCTTCCTGCCGCTTGCAAAAACCTCGTCAAGCGTGGCTACCTTGCCATCAAGCACCAGTTTTCCAAGCTCTGTTTTGGGTTTCCAGTTTTCAGTTGACATGAATTCACCTCAAGACCTCAGATATCTTTTCTTTTGTCTGATTGAAAATGCCCGGCAGATCTTCCGGATCGCTGCCGGCCTTGATATACGCAGCAAAATGCTTTCTGAATTTGTCCTGGCTTTCTGATTTCATCTTTTTTGCATATTCGGCAATATGCATGCCTTTCGTCCTGTTGTCATCAGGAAGTATTTCTTCAGCAACATTTATGCCAACACCGGCGTCTTTGCAGCCTTTCACTGCGGCAAATATGCGTGAGCCTTTCACTGCCCTGTTCAATCCAATATCAACGTTACATTCCCTGACGCCAGCTTTGAGGCAGAGTTTTCCAAAGAGGAAACCAGTCAGGTAAGCTGCCGGGATGTTTCCAAGATGTCCTTTCCAGCCGTATTTCAAAAGCATCTTGGAGAAAACCTCGACGGATGTCTTGTCGCTTGAACCCATGAACTCGACTGCCTGTATTCTTACACCATTCAGAGACCTTCTGATAACTACCCTGTGCTTGCTTGATTTCAGCAGGGCTAAACGGTTCTTATAATCCGTTTTCAGTTCTCTCCTGCGTTTTAATGCTAACATAGTCATCGTCCCGACTTTTTCTGCAAATCTTTCATCATCATTCTATCACAGTTCTTTTTTCTTTTGGGGTTTATCTGCAAAAGCCTGAAAGGCTTTTGAGACACCAGAGAAGCTTTGCTTCTCTGAGTGCAAAGACCTTTTCTTTCCTAAAGAAAAGGTCTTTGTCACGCAATCTTGCCGTGCTTGTAAGGCCTCGTCTTGTTGTACTCCATCTTCTGAAGCACTTCCTTTTCAATGTCAATCCCGAAGCCTTCTGCGAGGTCTATTGTCCTGATTATGATGTCCGCCAGCTCCTCAGCCATCTTTCCTTTCTCCTGTTTCCTGTACGCTTCACAGCACTCCCCTGCCTCGCTGACTATAAGCATCAGGGCCTCGAGGAAATTCCTGTCGCCGCCCTCCCAGAAACCCTTTTCCCTTGCTGTGCTGTGAATTTCCCTTGCCATTTCCTTCATGGTTTTTGTATTGTTATTCATTTTTCACAACTCATTCTTCTTCAGCATGTTGTTTCGTTCAATATAAGTCATAAGGTGCGCACGGCTTCTGAAGAAACCGCTCTTGGATTTCATGTAAAGTTTCCTGTACGTGATTTTCTCTATCTTTTGCTCGCTGCGAAGCTGCCTAAGCTGGCTTCTTATGGCACGTATGGTCCGCATCCAGTGCCGCTTGCTTTCCCCGGCGTGATGGCCTTTCCTTGACCCCGGGCCACGCCTTCGTCCCTTCCTTTTCTGCAGCGCTATCTTCTTCTTCCTCGCGTTGCTGAGGCCTTGTTTTGGAAGCGCTTCTATCAGGCCGTCTTTGACCAGCCTTCTTACGTCCTGGGCAGTTATTGCCTCCTCTATGTCATGTATCCTTTCTGGATCAAGCCAGACGCGGGATTTACCGCATTTCAGCAATCTTGCTGCAATAGTTTTCTGCGTTTTCAATGTCATAACAAATCCCTTTTCTTTAAGAAAGAAAAGGTCTTTGTATGTCCCAAAAGAAACTTACAAAAACCATTTCTTTACTCTTTCTTTTCAATTTCATCTCCACTTAAGTCCAGAATTTTGTCTGGGGTTCTTTCTGCCTGCCTAGTACTGACACATAATATTTGTTGAAAGCGATGTCGCACCTGTTGCAATGATATGTTTCCTTCGAGAGCTGTTTACTGGCGTCTCCGCAAAACGGACATTTCCCATCGCCAAATGCAACAAACATTTTCACACCTGTTTTTCTTCCTTCTTTGCAGATTCTGCAATCTTTTTCAATACATTCTCCCTTCTGAGCAGGCTTTTCACCCGCCTCATGTTCAGGACAGTAAAGCCCCTTTCACTGGCTGCTTTGTATATCTCAACGGCCTTCTTCGAGCCAACTGAGCCTGAAATAAATATGCCTGAATTCTCCGGAAGACTTCCCAGCTGCGAAGCGGTGCGAATGTTGAAAGCCCTGAAACCTCTGATCATGTGCATCTTTGTCTTTTCTGTTCCGTAACCGACTGAAGGCTTTTGACCGGAGCCGCCCTTGCCTAGGCGGAGTTTGCTCTGCCTGCCTCTAGGCTTTCGCCATTTAATTCCAAGTTTTTTATAACGGAAATAATCCTGTTGCTTGAAATTCTTGCTCATACACCAGCACCCTCCAGCAACCTAATAAGTCTTTCTGATCGACCTTCAAAATATATCTTATCAAAAAACGCATCAAATCCGGCTGGTTTCCATTTATCTTCTCGGACATAACTCTGACTCATCAGAACCATATAACGCCTTGGCAGCGATCCTTCTTTTTCAAGTCTTCTAATTTCTGAACCAATTTGCAATCCGGTTTCATCTTTGTGGTCAATGAACCGAAGGTCGCATAAGACTGCATCAGGATTATCTCTCAAATATGCTGCGATTGCTTGGTCTCTAGTGGTTGCTGTTGTTGTCTCATAGCCGGCCTTCTCCAATGGAACTGTACATCTAACTAACCAATGGTCTTTGTCATCAGCTACTAAGACTTTTTTCATACCTTATCCCTTTATTCTCTCGCCTGTTTCCAGATACTTGCCAGTGAGATAGACCCCATCCTGGAATATGCGCCTGTCCCGTTTCGTGATCTTGCATGCTTGCTCTATATTTGCAGCGGTCTGGCCAACATCCTCAATGCTCACGCCAACAATTTCAAGCTCATCTTTCCCGACACTGACTTCAGCATTACCGATTATTCTTGCGGTTCGCGCGCCTTTCTCGCCTACGAAATTTCTTATCTGCACTTCCCTGTCCTTCACGCTTATTGTAATCGGGAAGTGCGTATAGAAAACCTTCATTTTATACTTGTAACCGCTTGTCGCGCCGCCGATCATGTTGCGGGCATGTGCGGCTATGGTGCCGCAAAGGCTTCTTATTTTCTTTTCATTGGAATCCGAGACTATTGATATTTCATTGCCGGATCTTTCAATGGAAATTCTTTTTGAAAATCTTGGATCATTGAAATCCTTGCTTATCTGGCCCCTTGGTCCTTTCATGATGATTCTCTTGCCGTCTATCTGGACATCCAGGTTATCAGGAACCATTATTCTCTTTTCTATTTTCTTGTTGTCCATGATCATCATCTTCAATATACGTAAGCAAGCAGCCTGCCGCCCAGGCCGGCTTTGACAGCTTCCTTCTGCGTCATTACGCCCTTCGATGTCGATATTATCAGAAGCCCGAAGTCCTTTGCCGGAAGATATCTTGTCTCCCATTTCTCGTATTCATTCCTCTTTACAGGCAACCGCGGCTTTACAGCCCTCGACTTGTTTATTTTGCCAACCAGCTGTATCTCGAGTCTTCCTGATTTTCCGTCATCTATGAACTCGAATTTGCCTATGTAAAGCTCTTTCTGAAGGACCTTGAGGACGTCCTTGACCAGGGATGACGCAGGCACTACGCATGCCCTTTTCCCTGTCTTTTCAGCGTTAGATATCACGTGCAAAACGTCAACAAGCAAGTCATGTCTCATTCTTTCACCCGAATTTCCTGAAGCCCAAATCCTGCGCCACTTCCCTGAAGCAGCGGCGGCAGTACATCAAGCCGTATTTTCTTATTATTCCATCCATTGAACCGCATCTGATGCATTTCCTGGAGCCTTTGCCGAATTTCCTTTTAATAATTTTTCTGCGAACCATAAGTATCATTCTTCAATTTTAACATTGAAACGCTCAGCAACAAAGTCCATTGCTTCTTCTTTACTTATCATGTGTGACTTGCCGAGTTTCTTTGGCAATTTCCTTCTTTTTACCCTGTATCCTGGCCTTTCCAGCGTGACAGCAACATCAAAGCCTACCATCCCGATCTTTGGATCATAGTCAGTTCCGGGAACATCTATGTACTCCTTTATGCCGAAGGAGAAATTCCCGCTTGAGTCAAAGCTGGTTTTTCGAAGCATGTTCTCTTTAGCTTCAAGAAGCCTCTTGAGCGTATCCTCCGCATCTTTTCTAAGGGTCACTTTGCATCCGATAGGCTTGTTTTTTGGAACGCCGAAAGTTGAGCGTTTTTTTGAATGTGTTATGACAGCTTTTTTTTCAGTGATCATCTCTAATATGATCTTGGCGTTTTCAGGGTTCATGGTTGATCCGCATCCGATATTCAGGGTTATTTTTTCTATCCGTATCTTTTTCATGGGATTCATGGGAGTCATTTCAAACACCAACATTTATCACGGGTTTTTCTTTGCCTACGACAAACACAAAATCCCTTGGGAGGCTGACGCTTCTGTTCCCAAGTGCCACGACTGCCTGATTGGGCTTGGCGCTTCTCGTGACTATTATTTCCTTGATTTTTCCGACGTCGCCGCTGTTGTTGCCGGCTGTTACAAGCACCACGGAATTCTTTTCGAGTTTCAGCACTTCCTTCACATTCATTTCGGGCAAGCCAATAACAAGAACGTCTCCTGTGGAGCACTTCACGCTTGAAATCATATTTGTCCCGTCGTGCAGGTTAAGCTGCAGCTTTCCGCCAATCCAGTGCTTGTCCTCCACCCTGCAAAGCCTCACGCCAGTTTCTTTTCCTTCGATCTTCTGCAGGTACAAGCCGTTCTTTGACACAAGCATGCGGTATTCCTGGCCGCCGACAGACAGTATATCCATCAGGCCCACGGGGAAATTCTGTCTGGACCTCTTGACGCCGTTGACTTTCACGAATCCACTGAGCAATATCTCCCTTGCTTCTTTCATGTTATCTGCTACTTTCATGACGTCGCGCAGTATTACGCCCAGCGGCGTGCATTTCTCTTTCGAGTGCGGCCCAGGGCTTGGGCTTACGCTGTATTTCTTTGTTTTCCTTTCAATCGGCCAGAACTTTGGCGCTGCGTGTCTTTTCAATTTTGACATATATCATCACTGTTTGGTTTCAGGGGTTTTCCTTGAAATTATCTTTTTTCTTTTCTTGTCTTCCAGATTGACTTTGACTATGACGACATTGCTTGGATCTATCGGGACCTGGATGTCCTGCCCGGAGACCTTTTTCCTTTTGATGCCTTCTATGAGAATCTTCAGGCGCTTCATGTCGACCGCTGAAACTGCGCCGCGCCTTCCGCGGAATTCCCCGCGCCTGATTTCTACTTCATCGCCTTTTTTCAAGGCCATGGATCTCCTGCCCAGTTCTTTCCTCAAGCCTTTCTGAAGATGAGCGGACAGCATGGAGTGCCTGATGTGTGATGGCGCATTATACCTGTATTTCCTCTGCTTTCTTGGCTGCTTGCTCGCCACCCAAAACTTTGAAAACGTTTTTCTCATTTTTTCACCTGATAACCCTTAATACATAACAGAAGCCATATCTTTCACACATATCACCGGCAGCTGCTGATTTGACGCCTGACATAAACATCACAACACTATGCTTGCTATCTTCCCGATAGCTGAAAACCGTTCTATGACTTCTTTTGCTATCACAGTCCTGATTTCTGTTCCCAGAGGCTCAAATGTCTTTGGATTCACCAGGACACCCGCGTTGTCAGAGAACTTGACGCGAGTACCGTCGGTGCGCATGTACTCCTTTGCCTGCCTGACAACGACAGCGTGAACAACAGTGCCGCGCACCTTTTCTTTTCCCTTTTTCACGGAACAAATGACAACATCGCCTATGCCGGCCTTCGGCAATCTCCTCAGCCTTCCCTTGTACGTCTTTACAGATATCACTTCCAGCTCTTTGGCGCCTGAATTGTCTACACAAACGAGCCGGGTTTTCAGCTGTATGGACTTTGTTATGTTTGCAGACAAGCCTTTCATTTTAACGCCTCGGTTATTTTCTCAATCACGACAAAACGCTTTGATTTTGACAGCGGCCTGCATTCTGCTATCACTACGGTCTCGCCTTCCGCAGCAGCTATGCATGCCGGGTTGAAAGCCGCAACCCTTGAATGCCTTCTTTCGTATCTTTCGTATTTGGGCGAAAAATGATAATAGTCCCACTCAACGATTGCAGTGTTCAGGGCTTTTGCCGTTGCAACCCTTCCCCTGAAGAGCCTGCCGCGTATTCCAAGCTTTCCATGCCAGGGGCATTTGCCGTTATCGCATGTTTTTCCCGGAGGCTTTGCTTCAACGCCTATATCCCTGTGTTTTACCTGTGTCTTCGTTTTCGCCACACTATCACCATTACCATTTGCTGAATTTCTTTTTGATGCGGTCTTCAGGCCTCGAGACGATATATTTTCCTTCTATGTCAACCATGTGCGAATCGAGTTTCAGCCTGAACACGCAACCATCCTTCTGGATGCGTTTTTCTTTTTTGCCTGATTCTATTATCAAAGTCTTCATCGTTTCGTCAACAATCTTTCCTTTTGTCCCTATCTGGCTTTTGTTTTTTGACGCGACAACTTCGCATTCCATGCCTATGAGTTCATGCCTGAGTATATTGTTGGGAATCCTCATACTTCAGGCACCTAGCTGATCTCAATTATATCTGCCGGGAATCCTTCCTTCACGAGTATCGCCTTTGCTCTTTGCCTGTGGTCTCCCTGTATCTCGAGCTCGCCGTTTTTATACGTGCCGCCACACGCAAGCCTGGACTTCAAGGTTTTCAAAAGATCCCTGATGTTGATCTTTGACGAATCTATTCCGCGTATGACAGTTGTATGCTTGCCGTACCGCTTCTGGACTAGCCTGATTGTTATTCTTTGCGCTTCCTTTGCTATAGTCTCGCATATGCACAATTCCTTTGGAAGACCACACTTCTGGCAATTCACTTCTTCAACACCCCTCCTATTTCAGCCTTTACAGTCAGTATCCTTGCTATTGTTTTTTTTATGTGCCCGATTCTGCCAGGATTCTTTACAGTCCCTATCTCGCTTGCGGCCAGTTCTTTAGCAAGTTCCAGCCGTAACTCCTGCAGTTTCGTTTCAATATCCTTCTCGCTCATCTGGCGAATCTTTTTTGTCTTTAGTTCGGCCATTCTTACTCGCCTGCCTTTGCGGCTTCTGGAGCAGCGTCAATGTTCTTTTCTTCAATCTTCCTCATCGTGATGAGCTCGGGCTGATTTATCATTATTTTCACCGTTATGCCGATGCTTCCGAGCTTGGGCGATGCCACAGCAAAGCCGGTCATAACATCTTTCAGTGCCGGGTCTCCGGCTTTCTTCAAGTAACCGGCACTGAATCTCTGCGTCCTGCTTCTCTGTCCGGAAACCTTGCCTGAAAATACTATCTCGCAACCTATGGCACCCGATTCCATTATTCTCTGCAGATACTGGTTTCCCAGCCGCTTGTAGTTCACTCCCGATTCTATTGCGGCTGTAATTGCCTGCGCGACAACTGCCGGATTCATGTCCGGATCCATTATTTTCTGGACATCTATTTGCGGGTTTTCTATCTTGAACTTCTGTTTGAGCAATTCTGCGGTTTCCCTTATCTTTTCCCCGCCCGTGCCGATAACCAGTCCCGGCGTTGTCGTATGAATAACAATACGCGTTACTATCGGAGTGTGCTGTATTTCTATCTCGCCGCACTTTGCCTGAGTAAACTGACTCCTGATAAACTCCTGCAGATTGACCAGCTCCTTCGCTTTCTGTATGAAAATTCTTTCCTTCATAACAAATCCCTTTTCTTGAAAGAAAAGGTCTTTGTAAACCCCAAAAGAACTTACAAAACCTTTTCTTTAGTTAATTATTATTGATCCTCCTTGGCTTCTTCCTTAGCTGGTTGTTTCTTTGCCGCAGCCTTTCTTTTGTCGGCGCTTGTCGGGATGTCTTTGCCGACTATCTCCTCGACCTGCTTCTCTAATATCTCTGCCTGGTCCCTGATTCTTTCCGTTTGTTCCTGCATCTCCCGGATTTCCTTCGGCTTTTCTGTTGTTTCTTCCTTTTTCTCCATCTGCTTCTTTATGGCTTCTTTCTTTACTACGTCGTGCCGCACCTTTTCCAGCAGCATTATCTCTACGTTCGCTGACTTCATTCTGTATCCGAAGTTCTGCTTCCTTCTCCTTCTTCTCAGGTTTGTTCCCTTGTGGGCCGATGCATGGACCATCAGGTGGCCTGCGTCAAGCCCAAGCGCGTCTGCGTTTTTTTCACAGGAGTTAAGCAGCATGAGCATTTCCTTTGCAGTCTTTGTATAGTATTTCCCGTCAAGATTCCTGCGCTCTTCTGCAAGATCCTCGAGCAGCCTCTTTGCTCTTGTGAGCGGCTTTTTCTTTATCACCCTGCACAAGAATGCAGCGTGCTTTGCAGATATCCTGAGGTTTCTGCCGTAAGCCTTCGCGTGTTTCTCTTTTGGAACAAACGTATAATGCATATGAACACCTTATTTCAGCGGAACGAACTTGGATGAGCGTGTTGCCCCCAGCCCGGGCGCCGAGTGTTTTACCCTTTTTCTGGTGAGCGCAAATTCACCCGTATAATGGCCGACCATGCTTTCTTCTATGATTATCGGTATGAACTCCTTGCCGTTGTAGATGCCGACCTTGGATCCGATCATCTCAGGCAGTATTACCATGTCCCTGACATGCGTGCGGACAAGCTTGTCTTTCCCTTTTGAGCGCCTTATGTCCTCAAGCAGCTCCTTTTGCTGCTTATTGAGGCCTTTCTTCAGCGAGCGCCTTTGCCTTGAAGGAAGAAGCATCGAAAAGTCTTCGAGCGTCATTGCCTGAAGCTCTTCAGCCGCTTTTCCCCTGTATGAAAATTTCTTGGCCATGATTAACTCCTCTGGAAGACTAATACAAACTTCATTGCTTCAGGGTGATAGTAAGTTTTTAGTTCTGATGGAATATCCATATGAAATTCTTCTTTAAAATTTAAACCACAATTTCCTGCAAGCTCAACAAATGTTTCTGTATCTTCTGGCAGAGAAGCCCAAGAAAATACATAGATGCCACTTGAATTCAGCATATGGGAAAAGCGTGAAAGTCTTCGTCTTACAATGTCTTTAGCAGGACCTAGCTGATCATGTGCTTCATAATATGGAATTTCACTTTCATCTACAAGGCTTCCAATAGTACAAACCATGTCCATCGCATATGGCGGCTGGAAATCATCATGTCCTGAAACTGAAAAACTTGCATTTCCAATTCCGTGCCCTTTCTTGTAGCCTTCTGCTTTCGCTATTTGATCTGGAGATATATCATAACCATGCACTGTTGAATACGGATTTTGTTTTGCTAGATGTAAAGCTAAAACACCAGAACCGCATCCAGCATCGAGTATTAAATTTCTATTTTTTGCTAGGTCTCTTACCACTCTTGCTGATGATATTGTTGTCATAACTATCACTTCTTCCTCCTTCTCTTGCCGACGCGCTTGGGCGAGACAGATCCTACTTTCTTTCCCGGCGGCATGTCGCGCGAAACGGTCTTGTGCTTCCCCGGTTTTGTCTGGCCGCCGAACGGATGATCGACTGCGTTCTTTGCCACGCCTCTTGTCTTCGGCCAATACCTGTTGGACGCAGTCATTGCGTAGAACTTGGTTCCGGCTTTCATGAAAGGCTTCTCGATGCGCCCTGATGCCGCAACACTGCCCAAAGCCGCCTTGCAGCGCGATGAAAGCGTTTTCTTCTCGTTCGACGGTAAAAGCACGACACATCTCCCTGAGTCCTTCGAAAGCACCGTTCCAAACGTCCCGGAAGTCCTGCATAATTTCCCGCCGTCCCCCGGGTGGAGCTCAATATCATAGACCCTGCTTCCTTCCGGTATCCTGCCCAGTTCAACAATGCTTCCTTCTGTCGGTTCTTCCAGGCTGATCCGCTGGCCGACAAACATGCCGTCGCATGCCAAATGAAGGAACCTGCTGCCTGAAAATCCAACAACAGCAACGGGAGAAAATCTCCCCGGCGCATCGACTATGTCCACTACGGTTCCGGATTTTTCGCCGGCGGGAAGATAAGTATAACTAACCTTTCCAAGATACCTGTGGCCAGGTGCACGATACCTCGGACTTCCTCTTCCTCTTCTCTGCTGCCTGAGATTTTTACCCATGATTATCACCGAACCGACAGTCTTGATTGCCAGTTTAATTCTTTTTCGTATTTCTCTAGCTGTCCTGCTTTTTTTTCATCCCCATCGAAACTAACCTTCAGTCTCCCTCCAGTTTTAGTGATTGCAGTGGCACCATCGTAGAATGAAGCTCTATAGCTTCTGCCACAAAAATCATCCCTAACGTCTGCCGGTATATCTGTGTGTTTCTCGCCATAAATGATTCTCAATACCCTGAGAAAAGCCAAACCAGTATGTGGAACATCTATCTCTGTGTGCGTCATGTCAACCAACCAATATTTTCCTTAAAGCCTGATACCTCGCTTCTGCCGTCAATCCGTCGTCTATCATGGCTCCTTGTGCAAGTTCTACATCAACAGGAACACCGAATTCATCAACCAGCATATTTGCCACTGATGGAATCTGTCTTTGCAGCACTTCATCTTTCGGCCTCTCGTATACAGTTATATGTGGTCTGCCGTCTTCATCCCTTGCAATTCTTACCCTGTCAAGATCCTCTTCAGTGAGATAGTTTGTCTGAATCATTTCATCACTTTGCCAAGTATTTTTTTAGCAGATCTGCTACCCTATCACTGAAAGCTTCTATTCTGACCTTGTCCCCGTCTTTTTTGGCTGTTGCGCCCGGTATTGCAACTGGTTGGCCGCCATCCAGCTGCATCCTGTACCAAGCCCTATCACTATCAAACTCAGAATAGGTAAGACTGAGCAGCCTGTCAACTGTTCTTCTTTCATACGGAAGTTCTATTGTTGGCATTTCATCACCGTCAGATTATTCCCAGCCGGATTGCGATTTCTCCGGCCTGTCCGGGCTCCCTGAATTTCACGAAGGCCTTTTTCCTGCCAGACTCATCAATCATTGTATTCACGTGCTTCACGCTGCTCTGGAAGGCCTGCTCTATTGCACGTTTGATTTCTTCCTTGTCGCTGCGCCTGTTAACAATAAACACAAGCTTGTTCTGCGCCTCAATCATCTGCACTGCTTTTTCCGTCATAAGCACAAAACGAAGGGTTCCAAAGGGATCCATCGCACTCTTTTCTTTCGCGGCCGGCGCGGCGGCGATTTGTTTCTCTTTCTTCGAAGGCTTTGGCTCTGCCTTCTGCTGCTTGGCCGGGGCCTTTGGCTCTTTTCTTTTTTCTATCTTCTTGAGTATTTCTTCTGCCTCTTTTTTCACGTCTTTTTTTTCAGGCTTCTCTGCTGCAGGCGTCATGCTGTTTCACCATATATCTCGTCAATCTTCTGGATAGCGGGCTTTGTTATGATCATCAGGCGGCCTGCATGGGTTCCGGGAGCCAGCGCTTCTACCGTCATGGAGCCTGCAGTTGAAACGTCCACGCCTGTTATGTTTCTCGCAGCCCTGGAAAGGCTGCATTCCTTGGAAACGATTACCAGGGGCCCTTTCTTCTTCCTGTACTGCCTGCCGCGCATTTTGCCTTTGCCTGCACGGACTTTTTTCACTGCGCACCTTTCGAGTTCGTTCGGTATGAGCTTTGCAAGTATTTTCAGCACGTCTTTTGTCTTCCCTATGTCTTCCATGCCGCCGGTAAAAATTATCGGCGATATCTGCGTTTTGTGTCCCCTTCCCGTCACAATATCAAGGCTTGCAGCAGCCGCCAGCGCTGACCTGATAGCAAGCGACCTTTCCTTGTTGTTGACCTTCTCAAGCCATATCTTTTCAGCCTTCGGCGGGTGCGCCTGCCTGCCTTTGACCGCTTGCGGCGCAAAGCGCGCAGTAAAATGAAGGCTGCCCACTTTGCCGTGTATGCGGGGCATTCTGGACATCTCCTTGTTCATCATGGCCCATCTGTACTTTCTTTTTCCGTGATAATGGGCGCTGGTACGCTTTCCAGAAAGCGGATCCGCGCCATAAGGCTGCCTTTTTGCGCTGCGTTCAGATAATACTGCACGTTTAATCACGTCAGGCCTGTACGGGGTGCTGAATAAAGGCGGCAGCTGTATATCCTCAACTTCATTGCACTCGGAATCATAAACTTTTGTCATAACTATCTGACCGCTTTTCTGCTGCCTTTATTGCCCTTTCTTCTTGGTATCTTGGGAGAAGCTTCGCTTCTCCGAGATTCCAAAAAGCTGCGCTTTTTGAGAATGTTGAATTCTGTCATCATCATGCCTCTTATAAAATTTGGATCAAAAGAAATTATATCAGCAAACTTATCTGCTATTTTATCTGCACTCAAATTCATCAGCCAATACTGCGTTGCCAAATATTCTGGCAAAGATTGTGCAAGCCCATCATCCCTGACTTGCATTTCTAATGCGGCATATGTGCCTATATATCTCGATCTCTTAATTCCAGGATCATCTAGCGTTCTTGTTCCAACTATTATTTCCTCGAAATCTATGGCGCCTGTTGTCTGGTATGTCATAATTATTTCCCCTGCTTGCTTTCAACAGAAACATAACGTATGTCAGCAGGCACAACCTTCTGCGTGCGCACTGATTTCCTGATTCTTACAAGCCTTTTCCTCGGCCCGGGAACGCTGCCTTCAATGAGCAGGAAAGTCTTCAGGTCCCCGTAGCCGACGAAACCGCCTGCAGGAGTCACTTTCTTGCTGTCATCGCCGATCATCAGGACCCTCTTGCTGAATTCGGTGCGCGTGAAGAATCCGTATTGCCCTGCGGCCGGCACGCGCCAGTCGACTTTCCTCGGGACAGTAGAGCCTATGCTGCCGACGTGGCGGTGCATCTGCTTGTCTTTCCTGAACTGTATCCTTATTCCGAAACGCTTTACAGGACCGGTGAAACCGCTGCCCTTTGTCACAGCACTTGCATCAATATACTCGCCAATTCTGAAGACATCAACGGCCTTGATCTCCTTCCCAAGCACGCTGCTGGCATATTCGAGCTTCTTGTTCAAGTCGCCGCCAACGGCAATCTCGAAGATTTCCGGCTTGAACTTCCTCATCCCGCTCTTCAAAGGCTGCGTGCAGACAACCAGCCGCACATCATCCACGCCGCTTGTATCGCAGTCCTTGCTGCCCGGATTCGCGGCTCCAGTCTTGCGCTTGATGTCTATCTCCTTCGGGACCTTTGCCCATTTTTCACCGGCTGTTGAAAGGCCTGAAGGCGTCTTTTTGTAGTAGCGCACAGCCGCAACAAAAAGCGCGGGCGCGTCAAGTATTGTCACGGGAGAAAATATTATTTTGCCGTATGCAGGGGATTTAGGATTGTTGTCTATGTGCTGCACGTGCGTCATCCCTGCCTTCCAGCCTGCAAAACCAAGCGGCTTTGCGTCATTTGATGGCTGCCAATGGGATACCCTTGGGTAAATACGCTTTGCCCTTTTTCTGGGCCAGAACTGTAGCGATCCGTGTCTTGGTCTTGTTCTCTTCGGCATTCATACCACTTATCCAATTCTTAGTCTAAGCACTAGAGCCTATCCACACGTAGAAAACGTCAACCAGACTGCCTGGTCATGAGAGCAATAGATAAAATGACGAAATAAGTATTTAAGCGTTGATTTAAACCCAGTAGTTCCGAGATTATCTGTGATCATCAAGACTTTTCATTAAATCTCTTACATCGGGAGGGTTTTGCATGTATGATTTTAAGTCCGGCGCTTTTCTTCTCGCTTCCTCTTCCCTGCCAAGAACTATCAGCGTATCCGCGCAGCATATTTGCCTTTGTTCTCTTTGGTAAATGCCGTCGCTAAACACCCAGGAATTGACTTCAGGGTTCCCCGGCCACGGGTTGGTTCCAAAATAACCAAAGACTTCAGCTATCTGTTTCCCATCGTTGCCCCACAAAGCCATTATCAAGAAATCATCCGGTTCAAATAACTCGGTGTATTGTTCAAAAATCTTTCCAATAAAATCAGGCTTATTTAGGTCTATATAAGTCTGTGGAAGGTTGACGGAGCTGTCGTAGGCGTCTGTGAAAAGAGTTTCATGGACATAAACCCTTGTTGGCTTCACTGCATGCTGCATCGAAAATCTTCTTGAGAAAGGCATAGTAGTCACATTCAAAATTTTTCGGCCATGATTAATCTATGTATGGAAATCTTCTCGGTTTTTGAAAAGAATCAAAATCTTGCCTGACTCTTTCTACCGCTAAGTAGATTGGTGTATTTGTTTTATAATCAACACCAATTGGGTAGCCTATTCTTCTTTGAAGTTTTTCTGCACCATCTCTTAGAGACATAACTAATAGTTCTGACTCATACTCTGAAGTTGGTGGTCCTGACAAAGGCGGCGCGCAAAATACTCTGGATGTCATACATTATTCACCATTAACTTCTCATTAAATCTCTTACATCTGGAGGATTATCCATGTAGTGTTGTAAATTTGGTGATTTTATTCTTGCTTCTTCTTCTCGCCCAAGGACAATCAATGTTTCTCCGCAAGCTATAGGTCTTTGTCTTCTTTGATAAATTCCGTCCCTAAAGACCCAAGAACGCACTTCAGGATTTCCAGGCCATGGATCAGTTCCAGAATAACCAAAAACTTCAGTAATTATATCTCCATCGTCACCCCACAAAGCAGCGATCAAAAAATCTGTAAGTTTGAAGATTTTTCTATCCGTTGCAAAAATGTCCAAAACGTGACTTAAGCCACTATCACTATGATAGTGAATTAGAGTCTCCTTTTTCGGTAGGCGACCGAAGGCGTCAACATAGCCAGCTTCATGAAAATAAACCCTTAACGGTTGTCTCACATGCGTTGAAACCCTGTCTAGGAACGGCATAGTATTCAAACTCACTAAACATCTTCGTAAACAATCTCGATGCCGACCTTGCCGGAGACTGTCGTGTCAGAAGCTGCCGAGAATTCTATCGTGTTCAGCTGCCTGAAGTATTCCTTTGGTATGGCTTCGCCTATGATCTTGTTGTCGTTCAATATTACAGCAGCGCCGCGGGGCAGCACAGTGATCCTCGCGGACTTGAAGCCCTGCAGCTCGTTGTCCAGCGTGAAATCAAACCTGTCCTGCGTGGCTTTCTCCACGTCAGCGATAACAGAAGCCCTGATCTCGTAAACAGCCGGCGTCCAGAATATGAATCCAGACGATGTGGCCCTGATCTTGAGCAGGCCCTCCGCATCTGCATTAACCGGTATTATTAATCTGCCTTTTTCATACCTGGCGGCAAAATTCTCAAAAAGCGCAGCTTTTTGGAATTCTCGAAATCCAAAGGATTTCGGAATCTCGGAGAGACGGAGTTTCTCCGAAGATCTCGGAGAAGCTTCGCTTCTCCCAAGATTAGCAGTCTTCAATGCTGCATTGTCAGGCACAGGCTCAGGTTTTCCCCTGAATAATTCCTCATCATCAAGCGTAACGACAAGCTCCCCGAGCCTGTTTGTTTCCTTGACTTCTATAACAACCTCCTTGACAAAGGATTTCGGCACGTCAAGCCTTATCTCATTGCTGCCGAACAAGAGGCCGTTGAACAGCCTTTTAGCCGACACGAATGAATCCTCTTCCTTGAAATTGGCGATGTCTATGCCGAACTCCAGAAGCCTTTTCTTCTCGCCCGGTGTCTTTCCGTCTTCATCAACAATCCCAAGGGCACCAACCGTTATTGTGACACTGGAAGGCGCCAGATCAATCAGCCCTTCAGCATCACGCGCATTGAGGGTGGCTATGTATCTGCCATCCCTCTGGTAAATATGGGTAAGTGTCTGTATTGATTCTACTGTCGGCAGGGATTGTGCCTGGCCGTCACCAAAATCCAATACGCACGAGACAAGCCGCCTCTGCAGGTCCCTGCAGCGTGCGGCAAATGTTACCTGCAGCGGAGCAGGGCCGCTTGTCGGCGTTGCCTGCAAGTCCGTAGTAGGCGCATTGCCTATATCCGATTCAACCACGATTGTGACTTCAGCAGGCGTAGCGTCTATTCTGCCCCTCTCATCAGAGGCCCGGACCTTTGCTATCCTTCGCAGGTCGCTAACCTCCGGGTTGACGTAAACATGGCTGATCTGCTGCGGCGTTTCTATATTGAGCAGGTTTTGCTGCTCCCCGTCGCCGAATTCTATGACGCATGAGCTGATATCGAAGTTAGCAGAAAAACACAGGACATCAAAGTTTACCAGTAAAGGCGATTTTCCTCTCACCGGGAAGGCGCTGATGAAAGTCTCAGGCTTGTCGCTAAAGCCGGGCAATACCTGTATCATGATTCCGGCGGGCGTCTGGTCCCCTGCGCCGGAGTCGTCTCTCGCGCTAAGTATAGCCGGGCGGAAAATGATTCTTTCCCTTTCGTTCTCGTAAGTATGAAGAACAGTCTGCGGCGTTTCAGCGTTTGTAAGCGCCTGCTTAGCCCCGTCGCCGAAATCCAGTTCGCATGAAGAAATCAACCCATCGTCGTCCTTGCATGTCGCTATGAATGTGACTTCCAATGGCGATTCGCCTGTCGTCGGAAATGCCTGCAAAAATGTCTGGGGCTCAATGTTTGGCCTCACAACGCTGATTGTTATCAAAGAGGGCGTCTGGTCGCTGTTGCCGAAGCTGTCTGTTGCTGTAAGCGTGACAACAAAGTTGCCTGTCGTGGAATAGGTGTGGGTTATTGTCTGAGGCAGCTGTATCCTCTGGAGAATCTGGTTCGTGCCGTCGCCGAAGCTGATTATGCACGAAGCGATCTCAATGTCGTCCTTGCACAATGCCGTAAATATGACTGTCATCGGCGCGTTGCCAGAAATCTGCGATGCCGTCAATGTAGTTTCAGGAGACGTCGCATCCTGTATTGAAATAAGAACAATCTGGGCGCTAACAGTGCTGACTAGAATCATGAGCGCCATCAACGCCGATAAAAGTCCTGTTACTCTTGCCAAGTAAATACACCTTTATCATCTTACAGGGAAAAAGAATTAAAAGCTGAACCAGTAATGCCCCTGTAATTCAAATGTAATGATACTACTTCACTTCTATTCCAAAGTCACGAAGCATTCTATCATGTAGCGGGAGAAGTTTTCCGTCGCCATGTAAACCCATACATAATAGTAATCCCACTTCCTCAGGATCGTCAGTAGCCGGTTGAAATTCCCAGCCATGTTTCGTTGATAGCCGAGCCAAGTCAGATGAACTCTCTCTTTCTATTTCTACAAGGCCGAGCTTTGCATTTTTAGGCAGCGCAAGGTTTCTTGATTTAGTCTTTTCTCTTCTCCCCGTTATGATGATCTCTGGTTTCTCCGGTGGCTTGTATAAACTTGCATATTCTTTCAAAGTACGAGAAGGATCAGCTGCAAAACGTTCTTTAAAGAAATCAAACATGTAGAAAGTAATATGTTCCCATAGATAAGGTAAATCTTCCTTATATTTCCTCTTTGGCGAAAATCCATGCGATTTAAGGAATTTCAAGCCTCTTAAATGTAAGCTTGCGATATCGAGATCCTTCATAAACTGTTCGCCAAATTGCATTTCCATTAATGAATAAAGTATTGAAAGCCTTGTATCATGACCAAAACTTTCCATTTTTTGATCGGCTGATCCTGGCACGGCCTTATATGCAGCTTCAAGAAATTTTATTTCCTCTTCAACTAGAAGCCTTGCCTGTTGTTCATTTACAGGCGAATGTCCATAAGTTAAAGGCGGTTTAAGATCTTCTAGAAGCTGAACCGCTAATTTCACGTCAGCCAAACGTTTAGCCGTATTAAACATGTCGTATAAACCGTACATTCCTGAAAGTTCTGTGACTCTTGTCCAGGCATTTACATCTGTTAATGATTTACCCAGTACGTTTTCATATACTTCTACGCTAGTGTATGGTATTATATAGGAAATTTCAGGTTCATTTCCAAATGATTTTGCGACAACAGAATCTATTATCCCATCCAACCCGCCTTTAGGTTGAAGCAATTTTTTGAAACTCCAAGCTAGAAGTCTGTGACCAGTTCTTTGGTAGTGTTCTACAAATCTTTCTGCATCTGCTTTACTAAGCCTAACTCTAGCATGAGTTGGTTTCAAAGCTTCTGAGATTGTCCTGTATCTTTCAAAATAGTAACCAGCGAGAGAAAGACTCCAACCGCTTCTTTGGAACTTTGCATCTGCATGATGTTCCTGTCCATCTATTTCTCTTCCCGCCTCAGTTCCTTTTCTATATTTTTTTGACTCAGTTCTTGGTTTTATTTCTGGATTGAAAGTATTGGCTCTTATCCTTACAACACCAGATCCCAATCCGTTAAGACTTCTCTCGCCTTTTATACCATCCGTATCCCAATAAACCTGAAAAGTCACTTGTCCGGGAGGTTTAGTTTGATTTAGATAATCAAATGTTCCTTTTAGAAGGGCATGAGGATCCTCTACTTTTCTGACTGCTTCGACTGTCATATTGTAGGCTGCAATATCTCTTTCATGATCAGATCTTCGAGTATCATATGTAATATCCAATTCTCTCAAATAAATGTCGCTTGCAGGATGCAGTCTAGTTGAAAATTCTTTTTCCATTTCCCTAATAGTGTTCCAACGATCGCCGTTACTATGTCTAAGCAACACCGGATCAGAATCTATTCTAGCCATAATTTCTTGTCGAAGATGCGAAATTCCCATATACAGCCTAATGAGTAAAGACTTAAAAAGCTGTCATGAAAATGATGTTTCATGGAATGCCCTGTTTGCGAATCGCGTTTGAAGCACGAGAAGATAGAGGAAGTCTGGGTTGACATATGCCAAGAACACGGCGTGTGGCTTGACAAAGGCGAGCTTGACAGGATAATGGAATCATCCAAATACAGGGGCCAATCAGAGGGCCTTGTGCGCGGCTTGTGGTCCCACACCCACTCGCAGTTCTGAGTCAGGCGCTGGATTTTTTTATTAATTAGACTTAACACAATAGTGTATGGCTAAATGGCTGAATAGAAAACTACTATTTGCCCTAACTATTGTTGTTTTGCTTATTTCTGTAGTTCTTGTTATTTCTTCGCAAAATGAAACAGAACTTCCTGCAGAAAAAGCTTATGTGACCGTCAAAGCGGACAAAACAGTAAAGTCACTGAATAAACAAATTTTCGGAACTGCGATGCCTGGTGAAGGAAGAGGAAATCGCAGCGCATTCACGGACGCACCACTCAAAGAATACATGAATGAATTGCAGAACGGGTTCATGACATTACAAGGCACATCAGCAGGCTTTCCTTTCTACCCGGAAATGACAGGTGAACATTCCAAACGCATGACAATAGCGCAGATACTTGACAGAATGAAATTCAGGGATGATCCTGACGGGGCTGTGATTTATGAAACAGTCAAAGATGAACCGGCACTGAACAAACCAATGGACCATAACTATGATGATATTCTTCAGTATCTAGAGTCACTCAAAGCCAAACCAAAAATTGCTATCCGAGTTCCTACATACTTCACCGGCCTTGGAGATTCTATTGTAGCGAAGATGAAGCTCAAATTAGATCCCAAAACTGGCTCGGATCTTGTTCACTATCTCAACGATCCGCCTGTCACTGAGCTGGGAAGACTGCGAGCGCGAAATGGCCACCCAGAGCCTTACAACGTAAAGTATTTTGTGCTCGGCAACGAGATGTGGAACAACTATGTAATTTATGGCCTAAGTTTAGAAGACATGGCTGCACAACATATCGCTTTCGCAACCGCCATGAAAGCTGCAGACCCTACGGTTAAGATTGGATTCAGCTTTGCAGATGATGGATATCCCCATGAATTCTTCAAGCCTGAATTCCTGCAAAGGGTTGAAAAACAGCTTGATTTCAACGATCGCATGCTCTCACTGATAAACGGATATTTCGATTTCGGGACATATCATGTATATTCTGACGGCTGGATTGCTACAGAAGGTAAAGAAGTATTAGATTTGGGTCCTCAGGATTGGAAGTTCTTGATGGGCCAGGCATATATGAAGGAGAAATACGGGAGCTATCAAAGGCACAGAGAAATAGTTCAAAGGTATAATCCGAGTGCTGAGGTAATAAACGACGAATACAGCGGCCCGCTTGCCGATCTTGGTGGGGCATTATTTGCAGCTGATCATGTAATGTATCTGATCAGAACAAACTATGACAGCTATGCAGGCTATTGGGACAGCGGATTATTCGAGCCACTCTCATTTTTTGGCATGATCCATATTCCGGACGAGAAGTCGCCTGATTACTTTAAGCGGCCTGCTTTTTACGCGCTTAAAATGTTCAATTATTATACTGGAGATTTTATAGTTGAATCTATTGTAAAATCTCCAACATACCATATTGATCAATTTGCATCCCAAAATCTTATTTGGCCTGCAGAAGATGTGCCAAGCGTTGCTGTAATGGCAACAAAGAAAGACAACAAGCTTTACATAATGCTGCTCAACAGGGAGACGAATCGCGACATGGAAGTAGAAATCACGCTGGAAAGCTTTGTTCCTAAAGGAAGTGCAAAAATCTATACACTAACTGGACAAAATATGAACTCAAACAATGAAAATAATCATAACAATGTTGTAATTCAAGAATCCTCAATTCAAACTTCCACTCTAGTCAAAATACTCCTGAAAAAGCATTCGCTTGTCGCTATAGTGCTAGAGCAGTAATCATGGGCTGATCAGATTTGGACTTAATGCTTGCTCATTCGGGTGCTCCAACCAGGCTAAGCTACCAGCCCGGGCAGACCGAAGTTTCGAAGAAACTTCAATCTCCTATGGGCTGGATCAGATTTGAACTGATGGCCTCCCGATTATCAGTTTCACCAACAAGCAAGTATTTCTAATAATCATATGCGCAGAGCATTTATAGGCTAAATATCTTTATCGCAAGAATTCGTTCCTGTATTTTTCGTAAAAGTTCTTATGAACGAGATGCACGACCTTGAGCGGCGGGCCTTTCTCTATAATGAATTTTGTGTTCTCCCTGACATAATCGCCCCCGTGGCCGTCTATTATGAGGGCGCACTCGCCTTCACGAACAAGCACTTCTATCTTCTTGCTTGAAGGCACAACCTTCGGCTTGATTCTCGAGAAGAAAGGGTTCAGGGCCACTATGCTCATGGCATCTATATCGGGATCAATTACAGGACCGCCTACCGACGCATTGTAAGCTGTGGAGCCTGTAGGCGTGGAAACCAGCAACCCGTCGCCTGAAAAGTCCATTATTGTGCCGTCTATATTAAATTCCATTTTCAGTATTTTTGACGGCCTCTTCCTCCCGAAAACTATCTCGTTAAAAGCAGGGGGATAAGGCTTGTGCAGTATTTTGTGGAAGATGCTTCTGGTTTCTTTGTAGCACTGCAGCCGCATCTTCTCGACTATCTGATAATCTCCCCTGAGCAGGCGCTGCAGGTTTTCTGTCAGTTCTTTGAAAGTGCAGGTGCAGAGGAACCCATGGCCTTCTATCTTGACCGGCAGAATAGGCAGGTGTGTCTGGTGCGCTGTCCAGAGCAATGTGCCGTCCCCGCCAACAGTTATTACAAGGTCACCGTCAAATCTTCTTACGGACAAGCCGCGCTGCCTCAAGCGAAGAGCAGTTGACCTGTCAAAATGTATTGACTGCACGTGCGGCTTCAGCATTCTTTCCAGCTTTCTGGCCATGCGTATGCCGGCCTTGTTCTGCTTCGCAATTATCAGCACGTCATTCAATGCCGGCTTTGCCTTCCTCTTTTTTTTAGCCATGTAAGGGCTAATGTCTGCTGGAAGCTTTTAATAGAAATTTGCAAACAAATCAGGCGAGAGACCGGCACTTTCCAGGACCTCGGTAAGGTATTTCATGGGCCGCATAAAATTCTTCTGATGTCTTGTAGCCAAGCGACTTGATTCTGGAATATATGCAAGGACGGGTTATACCGAGTTTTACTGCAGCGGCAGTCATATTTCCATCAGCCGCTTTAAGCGCCTCAGCCACTGCTTTCTCCGGTCGTTTGGTTCGGGATCTTTCTATCCCATAGGCTCTGCGAAAGTCTTCAGGAGACGGATAACCTAATTTCGTGATATTATATCTCAGTTGCCTGTCGCTTAACCGGAGGTCGCGTGCGGCGGCAGTCATGTTTCCTCTGCTTGCTCTAAGCGCCTCAGCTATAAGCTGTCCGCTGAATGCCCGCATCGCGGATGCGTAATCGCCGGGTTGCGCGTACACGGCTCCCGGCTGTTCTTCGCTTTTCTGTGATTTGCCCGTTTTTCCGCGCAGTATGCTGGGACAGATTTCATCGCCTTCGGACATCACGAAACCGTACAGCAGGATATTGCCGAGTTCCCTCACGTTTCCCGGAAAATCGTATTCCAGCAGCGCAGACACCGCTTCCGGCGTTAATGTTTTTCTGGCGCTGTTTTGCCTGCACAGCCGGTCCATATAAAACCGCGCAATCGGTTCTATATCTTCCCTGCGCTCGCGGAGGGGCGGCATGCAGATCTCCAGGGCGCACAGCCTCTGGTAAAGTTCCTGCCTGAATCCGCCTTTGTCAGAAAGGTCCCTGCTGGTGGCGGATATTATCCTCACATCGGTATCAGACTGCTTGGTGCCGCCGACAGGTATGAATTCGCCGGTTTCGAGCGCCCTGAGAAATTTCGGCTGCACATCCATCGGAAGCTCGCCTATTTCATCAAGAAAGAGGGTGCCGCCGTCTGCGCTTTTTAGAACACCCGTGTTGCGGCGATACGCCCCCGTGAACGAGCCCTTTTCATGCCCGAAAAGAATTGACTCTGCAAGTTCGCGCGGTATGCTTGCGCAATCCAGCGGATAGAATAAGGCGGAACTGCGCCCTGAATTGCGGTGAAGCTGGCGTGCCACAAGCTCTTTTCCGGTCCCTGTTTCGCCTGTTATGAGGACAGGATAATCATAAGCCGCAAACTTCTTTATTTTCTGCCGCACGCCTTCTATTTGTACGGACGTTCCTACTATTTCGCATTGTGGATTAAGGCCGCGCATCATTTGAATCGGTTTGTATTGACTATCCGTTCACCCTTATAAGAATGCCGGCGTTTCTTGCGCGCCGCTAACCTTAAGAGGATGCAGATTGCAGCTGACGGTTCAGTTTCTTCAACAAGGAACCAAGTTTTGTAATGTCGGGAATTACATAGTCCGCTTTCATTTTTTCCGCCGTTTTCCTGTCCAGCACGCCCGTGAGGACCACAACAGCTTTTATCCCCGCCCTTTTTGCAGCAAGCACGTCGTTAGGCGCGTCGCAGACATAAACTGCTTCCCTTTTCTTCACTTTCAGTTTTTTCATCGCCTTCAGCAGTATTTCCGGATGCGGTTTCCCGTGCCTTACATCGTTGGCGCTCAGGGTTACAGGAAAGTATCTTTTCACGCCTGTGTGCTTCATCACCTTCAGCAACGATGGCTTTATTGCGCCACTGGCCACAGAGACCTTGTACATTTTCTTGAGGTTTACAATGGCCTGTTTCGCGCCCTTTACAGGCTTCACCTTCTTGACGTAACTGTCGCTCGTCATTATTCTTGTGTACTCTTTCATTATTCTTTCCACATGGCTGCGATGAAGCATTTCTTGGAGTATCTGCTTGGGCGGCTCGCCAAAATGAGGGAACAGGTCCTTCACGGATTTCTTTATGCCGTTGTCAGCAAGCAGCTTCTCAAGCACGTAAGCCCCGGGAAAATTAGACTTGACAATAACACCGTCGAAATCAAATATTATGGCTTTGATCATTCTCAGCACCTGTATCACTCAATCTATAAATCCTGCTTAATAAAGTTTCTGCACAAATTCATCAGAAAGGGCCGATAGATCAATACAGATCCCTTCTTTGTAAAGAAGGTCTTTGTGCACCGAAAGCAAAGCTTTCTGGCATCTCAAAAGCCTTTCAGGCTTTTGCAGACAAACCCCAAGAAACAGAGGACTTCGCAAATATTAAGGGATTGTGAGAATGGAAGATCGCTTGCATGGCAAGAGGAGAAACTACGTATCTCCCTCTACCCTCTCCCTTCTGAAGGAAACGAGGTTAGAAGGAGAGAAACCATGGGTTTCTTCTCCTCTTATGCAAGAGGCTTCGGGTTCGAGTCCCGATCGGTCCATCATCCAATCCCTTTCTTAAAAAGAAAGGTCTTGGAGAACCCCAAAGAATAATAGTCTGCAAAGCAGCCTATTAGGAGAGAAGGATGATATCTGAAAAGAGCGTCGGTTCTCGACTTATCATGGGCTCGTGGTCTAGTGGAATGACGCGACGTTCGCAAAGAGGAGAAATATGTATCTCTCTCAAAAATATTGAAATACGTCGAGGCCGGGGGTTCGAATCCCCCCGAGTCCATCAGTTTTTGGGGTTATAGGTATCTGTTAGTTTTTGAACGCTTTTGAAGATTAAAGTTATAAGATTTTTATGGTGGATAAAGCAGAATCATATTTTCATTTGGCACAATTGCTCGCAACTATAGCTGGATTCTTTATCTTAGGTGCTACAATTTTTTATGCATCATCAGGGCAACTTTTAGCTTCAAGCATGCAAACTAGCAATGATGTCACAAAATCTCTATTATCAATAAATCTCAGTAATGTTGACCAATCCATTCTGAGTATAGTTGAATCCGACATAAAAGTGGCAAATGCAGCAAAGGAAGGAAGTATCAAGAAAGAAGAGATTGGTATGAGGTTACTTATTTTTGGTGTAATTTTTATTATAGCATCCTTAGTAGTTTGGTGTTATGGAGATTCGAAATGTAAACATATAACTTAGAGGTCTTGGGTTAATATTCAACACTATAAAGAGACTCTCAATTTTTGAACGCTTAAATTTATACTGGAGACTACACATTCATGTTCAATCTAACGCTAGATACATCTTGTTTTTCTCTAAGAAAAGAGGAAAATTCTTTGTTGAACGAGCTTTTAGAATTACAAGCAGATTCAAAAATATTGTTGTACTACGCACCACGAACTTTACAAGAACTTATGATGTCCATTGCAAAGAAAAAAGAATTACCGAAAGTAATTGAAATGAAGATAAAATATAGGTTTCGAGATGTGTTCAGAGATTATTTAGAAAATATGGACGAGATTGACCCAGAACTCGAATGGGAAGACGAGTTCCACGAAATAGGACTATTTGTTACAAGAGTATGTCTCGAAATTACTGACAAAAACGTAATAGAAAAGTTAGAAGTGTCAGAAGAAAACTTACGTAGATATTTGGATAGCCAGAAGAACCATAACAGTCATACAGATATTGATATATTCACATTTCATGTTATGAACAAAGGTAATATATTCCTGACTAAAGATGTACCGTTGTTTGTAAGTAATCAAAAAACAAGAGAAACACTGGAAAATAAATATAACACAAAAATTAGACTCCTAAATAAAGATTTTATTGAAGAATTAAAAAATATGATAGAGGCTTGATGCTTATGGAGTCTATGAATTATAAAAGTCCAATTAAGGTCAGAAATATAGAAATAGTAAATCAGTTAAAAGAGTTCTATTCTCTCTCTTCAAATATTGATTTACCAAAAGACATAGAAACTCAAGTAATTGACATTGCCGTCAAGAAGATTGATCAAGATAAAAAAGTTGTAGAAAAAAGATTATTGGGATTAAATAAAGAAGATGAATTTGTACTGACTTCTCTTCTGTTAGGAAATGCCCTTCAAGTTACAAGGCTTTCACAACAAAAGATTACACAAGATTTAGATTATCAAATACCAGATTTTTTAGTATGCACTAGGGTTCCAAAAATTGTAGATAAAGATGGGGATAAAATAAACAGGTTTTTTGTAGAAGTCAAAAAATTATCAGAGAATGAAAGTGATTTTAAAATAACGCAGGATTATTTTAATAAACTTAAGAAATATTGCAAAACTTACTCTTTGCCACTTTACTTTGCAATTAAGTTAGAGCTTGGAGGTGTTGGTTTTTCTCAATGGGCTTTAATTTTCTCTGATACCGTAGAAAACTCTGGACAAATTAAAAAGCTAAAAATAAGAAAAGATAGCAAAGAAGAAGATTGTTATTTATTTACATTGAAAGACTTATTATCGAAAGACTTCTCAGGTTTATGGATGGACAATCATCTATTATTTTTGTCGGAGGGTTCGGTCTATAGAAAGGTTTATGATATTAATAAAGAATCCCCAATTCATATTACATCTGAAACAGGCGAAGATTTGGGAGGACTTGTAGAAGTAGAATTAAAAAACGGTAGTATTTCTGAAAAAGTAACGTTCGAAAAAGATAAACATGATGTCAGAGATATAATTTTCTATAATATTGCAATGAGAATAGCCAGAGGTAAAGAAACAATACAGACTACAAATACGACAACTGAGAAAATTATAGAAGCTGATAAAAACTATTCAATCCCGCTTTATCATTTAGTTTTAGAAATTTACCTTCACTTACGTTCAAGATTTGGAGAAAGCTGGAAGGAACCCAGATCAGATATAAGTTTTTACTTATCCCACTTAACAGACTTTGATTATAAAATATCTTATTTTATAAGAGATATAATAATTAATTTACACAAGAATAATATAATTAAATTAATTAGAATGGTACCAGATTTTTTAATGGAAAATGATGACTAATTTAATTTCTCCTTAACTTTCCCATAAACCTTGAATGGCTTGTCAGACCTAGCATGTTTTCTCAAATAATGCAAAGAACTCTTGTTTATGCCAATTTTCTTTGCTTCTGACTGGGATAAGCTTAATATTTTTTGCCTCAACTTAAAGTCATCCTCTCTTTTCAATACTAGTGAAGGCTCTGAAAAGTCGATGCTAGGCTTCTTACCTATCAAGTAATGAGCCAGTTCTTGAGCTTTAAATAAAGTGATTTTCAGTTTTCAAATCCTTATGTCCTCGAGTCCATTGAACCTCAGGTATAAGCCACGATGCTATCCAAATCTTTAATAGTATTCTTCACTATTAATTATAGGCGAATTGTATGAACGGAACATTCGAGAAAGAAGTCATGAGAGAATTGAAGTCGTTAAAGGGCGAGATTGATTACATAAAGGAATTTCTTGAGGATACACACCTTACCCCTGTTGAGAAGAGATTTGTTGATTCTAAAATCAAAAAGATAAAATCGGGCGATACATCGGACTTTATCCCTTGGAAAAAAGCCAAGAAAAAGCTGGGCTAATTCTTATGTTCAGTGCGCTTATCGAAGGTCAGGCATTGAAGTTCTTGGAGAAACTAAAAGACGCACAATTGAAGAAAAGACTTATGAATAAGATAGACGAACTTGAACAAGACCCTTTTCCAAGAAACTGCAAGACGATTGAAGGATACGATCAGAAAGTTTTTCGGGTAAGGGTGGGCGGATATAGAATTCTTTATTATGTGGTTTTCGAGACCAGTATAGTCTATGTCTTTATCATTGACAAAAGAGGCGTAGTTTACGGCTAGTCTGGGAACTTAACCGTTGGGTCTGTATACCTCCGTGTCCAGTGATTAAAAACTGAACCTGTTCCTGTATTCCCTTCTTCCGTTTTTCCTTGCAGCTTCAGATTTCGACATTATCTTTTCTTTGACGGCTTCGGGGCTTGTTTTCATTCTATGCGCGACCGCCGCCACAACCCTTTCGCTCCTGCACCAGTATGATACAGCACGACTAGGAACTTCATAGGCCAGTCCGATTTGCAAGTGGGTCCTTTTAGGACAAGTAACATACTCAATCACGGCTTCGACTCTGGTTTTCATGGGGTAGGCTTGCATCCCAGGAATTTCGATAGAAAACCTTATATTCGTTCCCATTTTCAGCCGCGATGCCGATAGGCGGTAATCTTCTATGAAAAAATATTAAAGGGAGAGGGTAGAAGGAGATACGCAGTTTCTCCTCTTTTAAGCTTGTCTGCGACTCATAAGGCTGTGATTCCATGTCAGCCAAGCCGAAGCCGATAACAGCAGTTGTGCCTCTGGGTGGGAGCGGCACGAGGCTGTACCCTCTCACGCTTGATACCCCGAAGCATCTTATACCTATTGCAAACAGGACGCTTCTTTACGCGGCCGCCGGAGAGTGGGCAAGGCAGGGGGTCGGGGATTTCATTCTCGGCGCTACCGGTTACAGCAACAGGGTCGCGTCGTACAGGTTTTTCGGCCACGGCGGCAGATTCAAGGCCGACCTGCCGGGCAACACAAGGGTTTATTATGCCAACTATGACGACAGGGAATTCAGCAGGAAAGGCAGCGGAGACGTCCTTTGCTGGATCCTGAGGCAATACAAAAGCATTATTGATGATAATGATGTCTTGCTGATAAACGGGGATAATCTGTCAAACGTGGATCTTGCAGAATTTTACGGGATGCATAAAGACAGGAAAGCCCTGCTTACAATCGCTGTAAAGGGCTTTGAGCACGAGGATCCGGGGCTTCAGGGATTCGGCACCGTGACATTCGACCCCGTCACCGCGAGGGTCAGCAAATTCCTGGAGAAATCGCCAAAACCTGAATCAAGGTATGCAAATACGGCGATCTGCCTTTTTTCCCCGGAAATATACAAGATTGCCGGTTCAGCAAGCATGAAAAAATTGCTGAACGAGCTTGATGAAGAAGGGACGCCGCTGGATGTAGGCGGCGGCCTGATACCGTTTCTGGTCAGGGAGGGGCACGGCATTTTTGCTTATCCCATAACAAGCGAGTGGAGCGATGTAGGAACGCCGGGCAGCTACAGGGCTGCAACCAGGGATGTCCTTCACGGCCAGTATGAATTCAGGTTTGGGGACTACCAGCGCAGGGGAAATCACCTGATACATGAGGATACAATCAGGCTGCTGGGTGAGGGCATGGAGCGCATCAAGCTGGACGGCAGATGCATTGTAGGCGCGGGCGCAATCATACAGGAAGGCGCCGAAATAGAAAATTCCGTGATAGGCGACAATTCTTACATAGGAAGAGATGCCGAGATAAGGGGCGTAACAACGCTGCTGCCTTTCGCGCAGGTTGAAAAGAACTGCGTGCTTACGGACTGCATCGTAGGCCACAACACGGTTATCGGGAAAGGATCCGTCATATCCTCCGGCTCGGTGATTGGTGATGACCTGCACATACCGGAGGGCACAACGGTCGGCATAGGCCAGAGGGTTGCGCATGCAAGGCACGCAGACGCCGTCAAAAAGGCGAAATACCATATAAAAGGGGAAATAAAGGGCGCAAGCGCCATTGTTTTTACGGAGTAGCTTTGCCGCGCTTCTGCTGGCAACAAAAAGAATTTCATTCCCATTCTGTCGTGGCCGCGGGCTTTGTGGAAACGTCCCTGAAGACAGCTTTCACGTCTTTCAAATATGGACTATTGAGTATTTTTCTTGCCGTCTCGTCAAAAACCTGCTCGGGGGCCTCGTCAGGAACCCTCAAAGGTCTGACGCTTCTGAAGTCTTGCGTATGAACGTCTCTCATCGCAATTCCGACGCCGTCAAAAAGCGGGAAGGCTATTACAGGCAGCTGGGCCGGTTTCACTCCGTACTCGTCGAACGTCTTTTCGGCTATTTCTGTCGCTTCCTGTACCAGCCTGATGTTCCGCTTGTTTATTTCAAGGCCGCCTTCAATGCCAAGATTTTCGTATTCGCCGAAACCGTCTCTTGCCCATTCCCTGTGAAGAAATATTGTCCTGTTTATCGGCAGCTCTTCTGCCAGTTCTTTCTGCGCTCTGGCAGCTGACCCCCAGTCCCTGTCGCCTACAATAAGTGCCAGATGCTCAAAGCTTCTTCCGTCCCCTTTCAAACCCACGGTCTTTATCGGCAATGCATAGCCTTCAAACCCATGGCGCCTTGCTATGTAATAGACCCTCTTGTCTGTTTCATCGTCAACCGGATATGTGCCCGAGACAATCCTCAGCGACAGCCCGGGCCCAGGAAAAGGTTTTCTATGGGCAACATAATCAGGAATTCCCAGTTTCTCTGCAAGTTTCCTGGCCTGGTCCTTGCTGAGATATCTCAGCGGCTCTACAGTATGCAGCCTGTGTTTTTTGTCTACATTATGATGCGTTTTTATTGTGGCTACCGTGCCTTTGTCGCCGCTTGTTTTTCTTGAAGCTTCTTTCCCGCTTTCCCTCCTGTCCGTTGCAAGAGTCCCGTCTACGAATACAACATCGCTTTCTGCCAGCCCGAATGAATCCAAGACATCATCTGTTGTCCTGTTATAGACTTCTCTGAAAGCCTTCCTTTTGTCCTCCGGATCCGCGAGGCCCCGAAAAGCAGCGATCGTCTGGTCGCCATAATCCAGCACCGTTATTTTTTTGCCTGATATTTCTTCGAGATATTTCTTTACAGTTCCGGCTTCATCCTTTCTTTGAACGCCCATATCGAGGTGGATACCTATAACGTCTACTCCGGCCATTATTGCAAGCATGTACGCTACTGTTGAATCCACGCCGCCGCTCAGGTATACAAGGGCTTTTCTTTTTCCCACATTATCCTTTATCTCATCCACTGCCCGCTTAGCGTATCTTTCTACATCGCTGCGTACAATTCCATATTTTTCTGCAGATTGCCTTAGCGTCCGCCAAGCTTCTGACAGCCAACTTGATAGCCATCTTCTTCGTGTCGTGGTTCCGCACATTATTTCAGCGAAATTCCTCAGCATCTGCGTTCCATACGCGGTATGCGCCAGCTCGGGGTGAAACTGGACGCCTATCTTGTTCCCGTGCGCCATGGCCGCTACCAGGTATTTGTCTGAATATGCAATAACATCAAAATCACCGGGCTCCGAGACAGCGTCTCCATGGTTGTTCCAGACTATGGACTCCCTGGGAACATGCTCGAAAAGCGGATGGTCTTTCACGATTGCTATCCTGGATTCTCCGTATTCCCTTCCTGTCGTGATTGCCGCCCCGAAATGCTGGCCCATAAGCTGGCTGCCGTAGCAGATGAGAAGAGCGGGCGTTTCAGACTCAAATATTCCGGGGTCGTACGGATACCTGTCCCTGTCGCAGACGCTTTTGGGGCCGCCGGAAACAATGAATCCGTCAAAGGCCCGCAACGCTTCCGCTTTTGTGTCGCTGGACAGATAAGCCGCCTTGTGCCCGAGAAATTCAAGCCTGTTGCCTATCAGGTCCGTATGCTGCCCGCCGAATTCAAGTATGCAGAAAACGCCCATCTTATTCCTGTTCTTTCAGTCTTTTTATGATTAAATTTACTATCATTCCGGGCTTTTTCTTCGCGGTGTCTACAACAATGTCAGCTTCGTTTTTCTGGTCAAAATAGTCGAAACCGTATATGCGAAGCCAATTGCTCCTTTCCAATCTTTCTTTTTTAACCAGCTTTTTTGCAGCTACTGTAGTTGGAATGTTATCTCTTTTTGCATAGCGTTGTGCCCTGACATTTCTAGGTGCTTTGAGCCATACAGACAAGTCATCAAATCCTTTGAGCATTCTTACAGCTAGCTTGCCATCAATTACAATATTTCCTTTTTTTGCATAAGTTTTTGCCAGTTCATCAGAATTTATGTGGAATTTTTTCAGGCCTTTTATTTTCCACATGGCTATGCTCTTGTCGGTTTCTTTTGCTTTGGCACCGGCATGGCTTTTGTTGTAGTCGCCAACGGAAAAATGCTTCAATCTCAGCTTCTTGGCAAGCAGCTTCGCTGTGGTTGAGGAGCCGCAGCCGGGCTGCCCGGAAATAACTATTACTGCCATCTGCTAATCTTTGTTTCTCAGCTTAAAATCCAATCCCTTTCTTAAAAGAAAGGTCTTGGAGAACCCCAAAGAATAAATATGGCTGCTTTGTGTCTTGCTATCGGAACTACAAACCAAAGGCTTTCTGCTTGGAGAACCCCAAAGTCTTGGGAGAAGCGAAGCTTCTCCGAGATCTTCAGAGAAACCTCGTTTCTCTGAGATTCCGAAATCCTATGGATTTCGAGAATTCCAAAAAGCTGCGCTTTTTGAGAAAATAAATATGGCTGCTTTGCAGCCTATTAAATCTTCGGTTAGAACGATAGTTATGCTTGAAAAATACAAGGAAATGCTGGAGGACAGGACGGCGATGGGCGGGCTCGCGACATTCGTGCCGAACAAGAAGCTTCCAGTATATAACTGGCTGTATTTTAAGGAGGGCTTCTCGAAAGAACTGGTTAATTTTCTGGCAGAACAATTCAGGCTGCAGCCCGGCATGACTGTTCTGGATCCTTTTTGCGGCTCGGGCACGACACTGGTTGCGTGCAGAGAGCTCGGCGTCGACAGCATAGGCTTTGACGTCCTGCCGCTGTCTGTTTTTGCCGCGCACGTGAAGACAAGAGGCTACGATACTGCAAAACTGAAAGAAGCGTCCGCACAGCTGTTTTCCCAGAGGTTCATGAAAATAAAAGAAGAATTTCCGCCTATAATGAAAAAAGCATTCTCAAAATACGCCCTTGAAGACATATCTTTCTTTCGCAGAAACATCGCGCAGATAGAAGACGGCACCATGAGGAATTTCTTTTTGCTGGCCCTGATAAGCGCTGCCATAAGGGTCAGCTACGCCTGGAAAGACGGTGCGGTGATAAAAATAAGGAAATCCCACAGGCCGCCTTTACGATTCATGCTGAAAAGAACGATACAAAGAATGGTAAAAGACGCGGGTAAAATGAAAGGCCGGGCACAATGCACTGTTCAGCAGCGCGATGCAAGGACAATGAAGCTTGATGATGAAACCATAGATGCAATCATAACCTCCCCGCCTTACCTCAACCAGATAGATTACACAAAGGTCTACGAGATCGAGAACCTTTTCATCAGGGGCTTATATGAAAAACCGCCAATGAGGTCTTACATAGGGCTTGAAAGCGACACAGAGTTCCTGCCTGAACTGGATCTGCCAAAAGCAGCCAACGCCTATTTCCATGATATACATGAAGTCCTGGAAGAAATGCACCGTGTGTGCAAACCGGGAGCACCGGTCGCTGTTGTCGTCGGCAACGCCTATTTTCCAGGCAGGATAGTAGACAGCGACCTGATTATATGCCATCTGGCCGATTCAGCAGGATTTAAGATTGACAGAATATCTGTATTGAACGCGCGCTATGCACTGGAAGACCGCACAACAAAGAAAGGCGTGCTCCGGGAAAGCATGATAATAATGCACAAATCATAAAAAATAAATTGTAAGTTTAAAAATTCAACGCTTAATCAAGGAATGGTTAAAAATGAACTATAGCAAAGAACTGTCTTTGAATATATTTCTTTGGGACATCTGCAGGAATTCTCAATTCCTGCGATGCAAGAGAAGCCTTGCTTCTCTTCGCATACAAAGACCTTTCTTTGCTAAAGAAAGGGATTTGTTATGAATAGAATAGTTTTTGTCGGGACGGGCGGCGGACGCCATGCTGTTTCTTCGCAGGTGCGGAAAACAGGCGGAATATTTGTAGAGCTTGACGGCCTGAAATTCATCATAGACCCGGGTCCCGGATCTCTGGTTTTTTCAAGATTCCTGGGATTAGAGCCTGAAAAATGGGACGGCATGCTCCTTTCACATTATCACATCGACCAATCAAGCGACGCAAACGCGCTGATAGACGGAATGAAGGACCCCGCACCCGTAGGTGAAGAGGCTGCAAAAGAAATATTCCTGATTGCAGAAGAACACTGCGTCAACATGAAAAAAGACCATGACGAATATCCAAGAATAAGCAAATTCCATCAAAGGCTGGTCAAGAACCTGCATGCAGCGAAGCCTGGGCAGGATATTTCCCTGGGAAAAATAAAGGTAAAAACAACCGGAACGGAACACGGCGTGCCGAACGTGGGCTTTGTGATTTCAGGATCGCTAAGAATAGGCTATCCTTCTGACGGGATATATTATTCAGGGCAGGAAAAAAAATTTGATAACTGCGACATACTAATCTTGAATGTCCCTATCCCTAAAGGCGGCGAATCGAAGCACAAGGTTTACATGAGCGTGGACGACGCAATAAAGCTTGTGAAAAGCATAAACAGCAAGCCCAGAATTGTAATTCTGACTCATTTCACCCCGTGGATGCTGCGCTCTAACCTGTTCAAGCAGGCAAAAATAATGCAGGATGCAACCGGCGTCAAAACGATCTTTGCGCAAGACTTCATGGAAATGGACATGAAAAACTTCCAGACAAAAGTATTGCAATTGAAACTCTAAAGCTTAGGTATTGCGAACAAAAATAAGTTGTTCAATGGGCTTGGCTATAAAGCCTGTGAGAGAGCTTGTTAATAATTAAAATGCATTACCTAAGAGAATACTATGCTCGAGCCGAAACTGAAGGAAAAATCCTGGAAGAAGGAATTCGAACAAGGAATATGCGAGAAGTGGAAAAAAGATGAAGCATACGCTTTTGTTGATGATGATAAAAAACTGTTCAGCATAGACACGCCGCCGCCGTACGTCAACACTCCTATACATATCGGGCATGCGACCACATATTCTTTGATGGACATGTTTGCCCGCTTCAGACGGATGAAAGGCTTCAAGGTTTTATTTCCTCTGGGGCTGGACAGGAACGGCCTGCCTATCGAGATGGCTGCAGAGAAGAAATTTAACGTATCGCTGAAAGATGTTTCACGGGAACGCTTCATCGATCTCTGCAAGCAGATTCTTGAGGAATCCAGCACAGCTACTATGGACTCCTTCTTGCGCCTTGGGATAAGCTTCAACTCCTGGGAAACAGGAGGCAAGACAGGCGACGTTTATCTTACCGATTCGGATGAGTACAGGGCTCTTACACAAGCAACTTTCATAGACATGTGGCAAAAAGGCCTGATATACGAAGACGAAAGGGTGAATAATTATTGTCCTGGCTGCAAAACAACCATAGCAGATGCAGAAATAGAGTATGCAGACCTCCCATCGTCTTTAGTTTCCATCAATTTCAGGGTAAAACATTCACACGAGAGCATAGTCATTGCGACTACCAGACCTGAACTTGTTTGCAGCTGCAGCATGATAATATTCCACCCGGACGATGAACGATACAAGCATCTTGAAAGCAAGACAGCAGTCACACCATTGTACGGGAAAGAAGTTCCTATAAGATCACATCCTTATGCTGATCCAGCAAAAGGAACAGGCCTGATGATGATGTGCTCTTTCGGCGACCAGGCAGACATAAGATTTTTCCGCGAGCAGAAAATGCAACCAGTCATTTCCATTAACCAGGACGGCAGGATGAACAGGAGCGCGGGCTTTCTCGAAGGGCTTCTGGTGAAAGAAGCCAGGGATAAGATGAAGGAGAAGCTAAAGGAAAAGGGCTTTGTTGTTGATGAGAAGAAGCTGATACACAGAACACCAATATGTGAAAGGAGCAAGCACCCGATAGAATTCATACACATGAAAGAGTTCTACTTGAAACAGCTGGATTTTATTGGCAACATAAGAGACATTTCAAAGGAGATAAATTTCTTCTCCTCCCATAGCAGGCAAATACTCCTTGACTGGCTAGACTCTGTGACCCTGGACTGGGCTGTCTCACGCAGGCGCTACTATGCAACTGAAATTCCCTTATGGTACTGCAATTCGTGCAAGGAGACGATAGTCCCGCAGAAAGGAAACTATTATAAACCATGGAAGGAAAAGCCGCCGGTTGAAAAATGCAAATGCGGCTCTTCTGATTTTCGCGGAGAAGACCGAGTGCTCGACACGTGGTTCGACTCCTCAATATCGCCGCTGTACATAATGAAATACGGCACAAAATTTTTCGAAAACAACACTCCCTGCTCCTTGAGACCGCAAGGAAAAGAAATAATCAGAACATGGCTTTATTACACACTGCTTAGATGCTATCTGCTGAAAGGAAGCAACATTTTCAAGGATGTCTGGATAAATTACCATATTCTTGACGACAAGGGCAAGAAGATGAGCAAAAGTTTAGGAAATGTCATCGATCCGCATAAAATACTTGAACGCTATGGTGCTGAGCCTTTCCGTTTGTGGTGCGCTGTCGAAGGCAATCTTGCAGATTCTGACTTGAAATGCTCGTTCGAGCGCATAGAAGGCGCTGCAAAGACGATAACCAAACTGTGGAATGTCGCGCGCTTCATCTCAATGTTTGAGATGCCAGATCTGGGGCTGCAGGATGTCATTTGTGAGACCGACAAAGCAATAATAAACGAGCTGGCAGAAATAACCGACCTTGCAGACGACTATTACATGAAATATGATTTCCATTCGCCTGCGGCAAGAATAAAGAACTTCCTGTGGGAAGCCTTTGCTTCGCACTACATGGAAATCGTCAAACCCAGGACATACAACCAGGACAAGGAATTCACAAAAGAAGAACAGCTTTCTGCGCTGTTCACATTGCATTATTGCCTGAAGACGCTGCTGAAATTACTGGCTCCGATAATCCCAATGGCAACATACAGGATATACAGCGACCTCTACGGAGGCGATATCCATGCAGAAGAATTTCCGAAAGCCGGCAAGAAGTTTCTTGCGTCTTTCACGATCTCAGACTTGTCCGAGCTGAACGGCATGATATGGAAAGCCAAGAAAGACAAGCAACTATCATTGAAATCGCCAATCAAGTCACTGACTGTCTCAAAGAAATTCTTCCAGGCAGAAAAAGACATGATAGCTGCGCATAATACGGAAAAAATAGAGTACGGCGACAGGACCGAAGTAGAGCTCTAGCAGAACCTGAGGCGATGAAATGATACAACTTCATGGCATTAAAACAGGGAAACAGACAGAAAATTTCCGCCTTGTGGAATGCATACTCTCTTCGCTGAAAAAGAATAAAACAAGACTTGAAAACAATGACGTGCTTGCCATATCCTCTAAATTTGTAGCGCTTGCTGAAGGCAGGATCGTGAAGCTAAGCGGCATAAAGGCCGGCAGGAAAGCAAAAGAAATTTCCAGGAAACTGGGAATGAAGCCGGAAATGGCACAGCTTGTTCTGGACGAGGCAGAAAAGATATTTTCCGGGGTAGAGAACTTCCTTCTCGCAATAAAAGACGGCATGATAGCGCCTAACGCGGGCATAGACAGGTCAAATATCTATCCCGGCTATGCGATCCTTTACCCTGAAAATTCATTCAAAGCAGCTGAAAACATCAGGAAGGAAATCCGCAGGAAGACTGGAAAAAATATAGGCGTAGTCATTACTGACAGCAGGCTGATGCCGACAAGGATAGGAACAACGGGAATAGCAATTGCTGTTTCCGGGCTCGAACCTGTCCAGAACTGCATAGGAAAGAAAGACCTTTTCGGCAATATACTTAAGTATACAAAACGCGCGCTTGCGGACGACATGGCATCTGCCGCGCAGATGCTGATGGGCGAGACGAATGAAGCAGTGCCGATTGTTTTGCTGAGAGCTAAAGACCCGCCATGGAAGTATACCAATAGAAAGATCAAAAAAACCGAGATGGCAATAGACTGGAGAAAAGATATCTACATCTGCGGTCTCCAGAGTACAGATATATAGTAATTTAGTTTTATTATATACAAAATAGTTGTTGTGAGGCTCTATGGAAACGGAAGAGAAGATAAAATCAAAATTCAGGCTGAAGAAGCTTGTGAACATGCTGCAGGCGATCAAAGGCAGGCATACAGAGCTTGTAACGGTCTATGTGCCCGTGAACTACTTGCTCAGCGAGATTATCAGCCAGCTCCGGACAGAACAAAGCACCGCGGAGAACATAAAATCAAAACCAGTAAGGAAGAACGTGACAACGGCACTGGAGAAGATAATCAGGCACCTGCAGCTCTACAAACACACGCCGCAGAACGGCATTGCGCTTTTCTGCGGCAACGTGAGCGATAAAGAAGGCGCGACGAATATAGAGATCTGGGCAGTAGAGCCGCCCGAAGAGATAAAGGTCAAGATGTACTGGTGCGACCAGAGGTTCGTAATGGATCCCCTGCTCGACATGGTAGAAGAGAAAGAGATATACGGTGTCATCTGCCTTGACAAGAGCGAAGCAGACATCGCTTTGCTGAAAGGCAAGAAGCTTGAACTGCTTTACCGCAAGGAATCCATAGTCCCTGGTAAAACGCGCGCCGGGGGACAATGCCTGGCACCGGATACCCTCATACAGATGGGTGATGGAACTTTATTGGAAATATGTAAAGTCAGCAATCCCCATATAGTCAAATCTGTAAATTTCCCAGAAACAACCCTGAGCAACAGGCCGGTAATAAACAAATGGGAAACAAAAAAGAATACAAAATACATAATAACAACCAAATGTCCTGCCACACAAATCGAATCTTCAAAAGATCACCTATTCTTCAGGTGGGGAAACAGTATAGAAGAGATTCCGGCAGAAAAGCTGAAGAATGGCGACTTTCTATTGCTGCCTGAAAAAATAGATGTAGAAGGCGAAATACAAAGTTTGAATAGCTCAGGCTTTTACAATTCATACAGGATAAGTGAAAAAGGAAGAGAATATATTAAAAACAGAAGAATTTCATTAAAATTATTGCAGAAAGAATTGGCCAAAAAATCAGGTGTAACACAGACAGCAATATCAGTGATAGAGCTTGGAAAAAGGGATATAAAAATTGGATTTCTGAAAGTCTTGTGCAAACATCTTGGTACAGAAACAGGCTCTTTCATACGCCAGTTCTGCGTGCCAGTCAAAGATCTTAAACTGCCTGAAGTTCTGAACGAAAATCTGGCAAGTTTTCTAGGCTACTTTGCCGGAGACGGCTCTATAGAGAATGAAAGATTGTCGCTATTTGATGCTGACAAGCAGACGATTGAATATTACAACAACTTGGCAGAAATCACATTCAACTGCAACTCGAAAATCACGCATAGAGAAAACAAGGGACATTATGTTGCCAGAATATATGGCAAACCTATTGTAAAACTGATAAAAAATGAATTTCCGGAACTAAAATACGCACTGGATACTGAAATGCCGGCTAAAATACTCAAATCACCTGATAGCGTACTTGCTGCATTCTTGAGGGGGTTTTTTGATGCCGAAGGCTACGTAAACAGGGAAAGGGGGATAGGTCTGGGGATAAATAACAAAAAAATGGCCAGGCAAACGCAGCTGGCTTTGCTCAGATTCGGGATATTAGCATCGCTTGCAGAATACGACAACAGGAGAAATCCTCACAGCAAAAAACACAGGTTTACGGTAGGAATAACAGAAAGAACGTCACTAGAAATATTTCTGAACTCAATAGGATTTAATGCGGCTTATAAAAACAAAAAGCTGGCAGAAGTCATCCAAAATAAGTCAGTAACAAGCTATACAAGACAAATATTTCTGACGGGAGAAAATATAAGAAAAATACTTGAGTCAGAAGGCTACAAGGTGTCGGACTTTCCAAAAGTTACCAATTTCTTCAGAAATGAAAGGCTGATGAGTAAAGACGTATTCAGAAATTCCATAATAAATGAGGTTAGAAACAACGAAAGCCTGAGGAAAAAACTCGAAATAGTATTAAATTATAACCTAGTACCTGCAAAAATAAGCTCCATAAAGAAAATAGAAGAGGAAAACAGGTTCGTTGATATAGAAGTTAAGAATTCCAATTTCATTGCAAACGGTATTGTAGTCCACAATAGTTCAGCACGTTTCTCACGCGTGCGCGAGGGCATGCTCAACGACTGGCTGAAAGAAGTGGGCGAAGCCGCGAACAAGATCTTTGAGGAGCACAAAGAGGTCAAGGGCATACTTCTGGGAGGGCCTGGACCAATAAAGGAATTCTTTCTGAAGGAAGAGTACGTTCATGCAGACGTGAGGAGCAAAATACTTGGAACTGTTGATACGGGCTATACAGGAGAACATGGACTTGAAGAAACACTGATACGGGGGGAAGATTTGATAAAAGAACTGGCAGTCACGAAAGAAAAGAATCTTCTGCAGAAATTTCTCACAGAGCTTCAGAAACCGCATGGAATTGCAGTTTACGGCGCCAAGGAAGTGATACGCGTGCTTGAGCTGGGCGCGGCAGAAACTATAATCATAAGCGAGAGCATCAGCGAAAAAATAGAAGGGGAAGACGCCATAGAATATTTCGAGGAGAAAGCGCAAAACTACGGCACCGCGCTTATTGTTGTTTCATCAGACACGCGCGAAGGCCAGCAGTTTAAAGCCCTAGGCGGCATCGGGGCGCTGTTGAGGTATCATGTGTAGAACAATGATAAACTAGCTTCTCATCGCCGCATATGTCTACTCGCCCAGCCCTGTTCCAGTTCTCTAAAAACCTCTTCCGCGACTTCTCTGCTGTAGCCTGCTACAAATCCAAGCGGCTTGTTTGCAGGGCTGAAATGATAAGGCTGCATTCTGTCTGTTTTTCTTACATCAAAATCAGCATCAATTCCCATCTCTCTGAGTTTCTTTCCGACTTCATACATGAGCATGTGGCCACCAGCCCTCTCGACAAGAAGCTTGCCTGCCGCCCAGTCCCATACGCGATGCTCTGGCTGGTAAAAGACATGAGAGTCACCGGTTGACACAAGCGCAAGCCCTAAAGCACATGAGCCGTATGTGTTGCTTGCCCAGTTTTTACCAGCATATGATCTCATAAATTCTGAAGGGGCCAGGAAAGGTGTGTCAACTCCATAATGAGCAAAGAATCTTTTCCTGGCGTCAGGGGCAACAGCAACCCTTGCTTGTTCCATTCCGTTGTTCGTTATCATGTAAGCAGGCGTGTCTTCAGCGGCCATGACCAGAAGGCCCGATCCGGTTTCGCGAAAATTACATCTTGGACCATAAACAGCAGCGGCAGTTGCCTGCATCTTATTCCAGACGCCAACAGAATTACTCCACTGGCCGGTTTTCATCGCGTATTGTGCAGTACCGTCCAAAGAATCTGATATAACGACTTTTCCTTTAGGTATAACCTCGAGATAGTCTGCTTCCGAAATTATTCTATCAGCAAACTTTTGGAATCTTTCCTTTTCTTTGTCTGCTTCCTCACCAATATGCCGGACTCCAGGCAGATATTTTTCTGCTTCGTTAAATATAATTTCTTGTGAAAGCTCATCAGCTTCCGTAATAGCTGCGTGATAACTTACATGCTGGTCAGGCTTTTCTATTACTTCCTGCGAGAAATCGCGCTTTGCTATCCTTTCACCGGCTTCGTAAGCCGACATGGCAGCAGTCATCAGGTCGTCTTCATGGCGGCTTCCAAGGCTTCTGATATGATCTTCAATATATCTTTTTGTAATCATTTACTTCCGCCTTTCAGTTTTTCCAGCTGTTTCCTTTCCTCTTCAATCTCGTGGTCGAGCCATCTGCCCTTCCAGTTGCCGGCAGCGCCATAGCTGGAAAGAGCCCTTCTCAGGCCGTCATCCGGCTTGAAAATATAAGGCGCTTCGGGTTCGCCTGTCTGGAGTTCCGGCCTTCTTGTAGACCTGTTAAGGCGATAAACCACGGGATTCCTCATGACATCCCCGGATCTCATTGTTGCAAGCCGGGACGGCAACAATTCAAACACCTCCCTGTTGAGGTGCACCAAACCGTCTTTACCCATGAATGTTTCGCCGTCCGTGGCGCATACGTTTTCCGGATCAACATATTTCCAGTATCTTGCATTCGCTATCGCAAGGTTTTTTTCCTGTTCCCATGAAAGATAGATAAGTCCGTGAAATGTGCTTATGACACTGCCGCCTTCGCGAATTTCAAGCACGTCAGGCCCTCCCCAATAGTCAACTTCTGTCTCTGCGACTGGGGCATCTATTTCAAGTTCCCTCAGTTTAGCCAGCGTAACGGCCTTGCCAACCTCATCATTCGGGACATAAACCCAGGGGTTCCTGTCGCGCGTCCAGAGGATGCTTTCTTCGGCGCCTTCTTTTCGCTGGAGCATCCTGATGTCCCTGAAATGTTCTTTTGTAGAAGGAAACCCGGAAGGTATCCCGTGGTACCACGGATGAACCTTCGCGCCGCCGTCTCTCCTGTGGGAAAATATTTTTCCGTTCCGGAGATAGTCCACGATTGCCCCTGAAGCGGGTCTCAAGGGGAATTCACAAGTCCCTATTTCCGCGTAGCCTCCAGACCGCAGCCGCTGGAGCGCATTTATCCCGAATTCCACAACAGCTGCATCGCTAAGATCGCGCCCGGTCATGTATTCCCTGTCTTTTTCAGGCCGATAAAAAAGCGTGACTTTGATCCCGGATTTTTCGCGCACAGCGTATGCCTGCGGTATCTTGAACTTGAATATTTCCGGCATAAAAACCAAAGGCTACTATCAAGGCAAACTTCTTAACGTTATTTTTTACATTACAAAAGAATTACGCAGAAACCGCATTTTCCATTCTTTTATATTTTTCTGTGTTTTGATTTGTTTATGGCATTAATAGTGAATCCCTGCGAAGTTTGCATGGCATACAAAGCCAGGCTTGATGAATCTAGAAGGAGATACTTGGAAGGAGACAGCGATGCAGTGTCGGGGCTGCTGACAGTAGCGGATAATATGCTGCGTGAACCGTTGAATCCTGAGATCGCTGGTTTGCTGAAGAAATATCCGGGAGCATGCGCTACAGAAAGAACCCCTTGCATATATAGAGAAGCAGACAGGGAGTATTTGTCGAGGCTTAAAGGATCTGCAGAGGCTGTATACGATCATCCGCACACCCGCCATGCCAGGAAAGAAGACAGAGATGCAGCTGTCAAAGATGTTGTGAAAATTGTGAAAAAGTTCAGGGATATGTTCCCAGGCTTATCGCAGAATGATCCTTAATCAATTCTAAAAATCCTCTTCGCGTTTTCTTCCGTTATGTTCAGAACTTCATCCATTGACAACTGCTTTATTTCCGCGATGAGCTGCGCAGACTGGCGGATCTTCCATGGCCTGTTCTTGAGCTCAGGAACAGCTTGACGCACTCCGTGCGTCGGTTCGTCTGGGTCAAGCCACGGCGAGTCTGTCTCGAGCAGCATGCTGCCAAGGTCGCATATGCCTGCCAGCCTTTGGTGCTTTCTGCTCCTGCAAATGATAGTCGCAAAAGAGATGTAGTAGCCGTTCTCAATGGCATATTTCATCTCATCCTCGCTGCCGGAGAAGCAGTGCATGACAACGTCTTTTGCATCCTCGTCAGTCAGAATCTTAAGTGTGTCATGAATGGCTGTTTTCTGCTTGTCGCCGTTGCGCGAATGTATCTCCAGCGGCAGTCCCAGCTCCTTTGCGAGTCCGATCATCTGGATGAATATTTCTTTTGACCTTTCCTGCTCATCACTTTTTGTTATCCAGCTGTAGTCAAGCCCGACTTCGCCTATGGCGCAGACGTCTTTCCTGCTATGCCTGATTAATTCCATGTAACTGGCTATTTCCCTGCCTGAATATTTCATGCAGTACTCCGGGTGAAGGCCCAGTGAAACAAAAACAAAATCCGGGAACTTGCTTCTCAGTTCCAATGCCTGTTCAGCATGGCTGATTTCAGCTGTTACTGTCACAACGGCTGATAATTTCTGCATAGCTTCTCTTACAACACTTTCAGGGTTTTCCATATGTGTAATGTGACAATGAACGTCTATGCCTGGCATAATATCACAAAATTACAATTCAGCAAGAAATTGTTTTGCAGTTACTATTTTTATGCCCCTGAATCTTTTCAGATTCAATAAATGCTGATCTCCGGAAACAATATAATCAACGCTTCCAGCTACAGCGCATTCCAAAATCATGTTATCATCTGGATCGTCTTTAACAGCATCAATCTTTTCTACAGGCTTGACAAACGTTGCCACCTCTAAAATCAGCGCCTTGAATCTATCTTTTTGCTCTTCTGTAAATTCTAATTTCGCGTAATCCAGCACTTCTGACAGTTCGCTAAACTGCTCATCAGAAATAACCATCTCAACTTCTCCAGAGATTATTTTACTGAACGCCTTATGCGGAGGGCCTTTCCAACCCAGTGAAGAAACAAGAATATTTGTGTCTAGCGTCGCTTTCTTGCCCATTTGATGGCCTCTTCAGCGTCTTTTCGTTTTACCTTTCTTTCCTTAAACTGCTTAGCTATCTCTCTGGATAAAGACTCAAACTCTGCTTTTACGTGTGGTATGTTTACTCTTTTGAAGAGAACGCCGCTTTTCACCTCGAAAGCAACAAACCTGTCGCTTGAGCTGAATCTCTGTCTTTCTCTTATTTCCTTTGGGACAACAAGCTGCCCTTTCTCAGACATTTTTACAAGCTCTTCCATCATATCACCCTTAGTAGTTGAACTGTTAAACTATTTAACTCTATCCTTTATGGCCATATTTGCCTATGAGCGGAACAAAGACGTAGTAGCCAAGGAACGTTTTCGTGAATTCCTTAGCGCTGACTTTCTCAATCAAAAACAGCTCATCCTTTATTGGTATAACAAGCTTTCCTCCAACCTTGAGCTGTTTTGCAAGCGGCTGCGGCATCTTGGACGCGCTTGCAGTCACAATAATCCTGTCGTAAGGCGCTATCTTCTCATACCCTTGCGAGCCGTCGCAATTAACAGCAACTATATTCGCGAAGCCGCACATGCCAAGGGTTCTTTTTGCAATCTCGTGAAGCGCCTTGATCCTTTCAGTTGTAATGACGCTGCCTTTCCTGCCGACAAGAACAGAAAGTATGGCAGCCTGATAGCCGGAACCTGTCCCGACTTCCAGCACTTTCTGGCCTAACCTTACATCAAGCGCTTCTGTCATTGCGGCAACAGTAAGCGGCTGTGATATTGTTTGCCCCTCCATGATAGGCAAAGCGTCGTTTGCGTATGCATAATCCCTGTGACCAGGCAGCACAAACTCTTCTCTAGGCACTTTCCGGAACGCATTTATCACAGCTTCAGTTTTGAGATAGCCCAGATCAATTAGTTCATTGATAAGCCGCTCCTTCTGCGCTTTCAGGTCCATGCGAAAATTATGGATGCGCTTCTTAAAAGAGATTTGTTTAAGAAGTTTGTGCTTAGGATTTATTTATGGCGGATGAAAATTTTGTATTCAGGGGACATTTTCCAGTGTCTTTTAGGGATGGGAAGGCGAGGTTACCAAAAAAGTGGCTCCAAGCTTTTCCTGAAGGAAAAGCGTACGCCCTCATTACTTCCATTGGAGAAGACGGAGCAGAGTATTTAGATATCTATCCTCAAAGAAATCCGGATGCAAAGGTAGAATTGCCTGTTCGTAACCATGTTTTGCACATAGACCAAGAAGCCAGAAGATCTTTGGGAATTGCTTATATTGATGGGAGCCTTACTGCTGTCGGAATGATTGATCATGCCGAATTTTGGGATACTGGGCGCCTGAAAGCTTATATGAAAAGTGCACCTTTTCCTTATGAGCTATGGGAAAGATTTCATCCTGAAACTAGTTAAAAGTTAATTTATTTCTTGCAATTGCTGTCCAGAAAGTGATTGTCCCTGAATTAGCCCAGCTTCTTGTCGATGTCCGTCAGGATGGATGAAACATCTTCAATGTTCTGCGAGATGTTTGTTACGGCCTCTCCGACCTGCTGCTCATTCTTTATTGAGGTCTTTGACTGCTCGACGCATCCGCTGGCAAACACCATGGAAAAAAGAAGCAACGCTATCACTATCAGGCAGATATTTTTTTTATTTTCATTCGTCATATTCTCATCCTCTCAGGCAGTCTGCGCATTCGCTGCACTCTCCGGGATCGCAGACGCCGTTGTTCAGACACCCTGAGCATGCTTGTTGCGTGGCTGGCTGCGATAATGGCACGCGTTGCACGGCTGCTATGGGCTGCCGCGGCGCAATGCCTGCCGGCACGCTTGCAGCACTGCCTTGGCAGTCCTGCGGGCACGCATCAGGGTTGCGCTGCTCAAAATCATCGCAAATCCTGTCGCCGCACGGCTGCGTGGCTGATTGTGATCGTGGTCCTTCAAACCCCTCCACGGTCTCCCGTGGCGGCCCCTGAAATCCTCCGAATCCGGGCTGCTCGCCTCTTGCAAGCTGTTCAAGGCCCTGCTTCGCTTCAGGCGGGAGATAAGGGCCGAGTTCCTCCAGACATTCTTTTGCTTCTTCCGGCCCGCGGCCGCAGTAGTCGCGGCACTCGTCGCCGCTGCATTTTCCCGGGACACCCGGCGGGCCTTGTCCACCGGACCCGCCGAATTTCTTCATAAGCTCAACCATCGAGCCTTCGCAGTAAGGGAATATGTCTTCCTCAGGGTTTCTCACGCCCAATGTATATTTTTCTATCTTGCATGTCATGTCGTAGGGCGGGCTGATTCCCGGCAATGTTCCTGCTGGCGGGCCCTCGCCTTCCGGCAGCACCACGTACATGATGCACGCATTTCCCGAAAGTCCCTGCACCTCAACCTTTGGCCCTTTGCTGCCTTCGGGGTAAAATATCAGTTTCTTGCATAACCTGAATCCCCTGTCAAAGCAGGAACCGTCAGAGCCGCAGTTGGTGTCATCAGTCGCTTTCACCGCCTCGAACCTGTCGCCGCTTTTTGTGGCGCGCGATTCCTTGATGTTCTTCACATCGTCGCTGGAGCTGAGCATGAGATACAGGATATCCTTCATCATGACGTCCTTGATATATTTCACGTCACGCTTCACTTCTATCAGGTCGTCTTCCATGACATCGCCTCTCTGGACGGCATCACGCAGTTTTTCCTTTATTTCGTCGACCTTGTCCTTCGCCGCATCAAACATGTCGGAGACCCGCCTGTAGCGCCCTTCGTCCGGTGAGCCCGTTGATGCATAATAGCCTGCTATATCGTCTGTTTTTTTTGCAAGCTTGTCCAGCTCAATCTTCAGCTCCTCCATCCTAAACGCCATTGAAAGGAGCTCCGAAGGTTCAGGTATCCTTTCTATCGGGTCCACATCCGCTTCATGCGAATCCCCCTGAACAATACATTGGGACAGCGTGATGCATCCCTGGTTATCCCTTCTTACAACCAGTTCGCCGCCCTGATTCCCGCATTTCTGGTAAGCCTCCGGAGGCACATCGCGCGGACACTGTGAAGGCTCTCCGCATTTGATTAGAGGACAGCCGTTCTCGTCAAAACCATTAACGACGTTCAAACCCTGCCGCCTGCAGACATCTTCCTTTCCCTGCCTTTCCTCGAACGGCAGCGGTTCGCATCCGAGCTTCTGTGATTTCTGGGAGCATTTGGAAACCTTGCAGCCGCCCTGGACAGAAATCGCAAAATGAAGCCCCAGTTTCTCGCAGCTTTGCCTTGTCGCTTCGCGCTGTTCGTTTGTCTCAGCGGGGCATTTCTTTTCCTCCTGGAGCGGATTGAAAACAGGCACAACCGACGATGAAACGCCGCCGAACGTGCAGTCAGGGAATTCACACCCGTCAGGAGACTTCCTTAAAGAGAATATACCTTTGTTTTGCTCGCACCTGTTTTTGACATCTTCAATATCCGGAGTCGGCGGGCAGGCAGATCTTGATTCACATACAACACCGACAAAGCCCTTTTCCTTATCCACCACCTGTCTGCAGCCCTGCGGTATGCTTTCTATGGGACACGTTTCGCAGAAGCAGCTGCCATCCTCATTCTGCCTGCACATGACGCGGGAGCCGTCTGCGCATGTCCGGGTTACAGGGCATGCCTCCCTTGCGCTTATGCAGTCCCGCCTGCAGAAATTTTCTTCACCCGACTCGCAGATATTGTTCCCACAAGCAGCGCTGCGGTCAGGGCATCTGTCAACCCTGTGCCAGCCGGGCGGCAAACAAGAATCAGGGAATTCTTTGCAGTTTCCTGCTGCATCCGTTCCTCGTGTCAATCCAGGAATACAAACAGTTCCTCCACCTCCGCCGCCTTCACCGCCGGAGGGCTCGCACCTGTAGTCTGTGATGCAGCCTTTGCTGTCGTAATTGGGCTTCGGATAAGCATCAGCGGGGCAAGAAGGTTTTGCAGGCGGTGTGGGGCATGCTGTGATAGACGGCGGTATGCATTCGTATCCTGTTACGCAACCGTTAGCATCATATTTTTCTTTGGCTGTTCCATCATGGCAATAATCAGCAGAAGGCGGAGAAATAGGCGGGCATGTTATTGTCACGTTCGCAGCTGGCGGCGCGTCGTGTCCTGCACAGGAAGGCGTGCATGTTGAGCATGTCCCGCCAGAGCATGTGTTCGAACAGGAAGCAACATAGCTGTCAGGGCATGTAGCCGTTTTCGGGCTGCACGTTATTCCGGTACACGGGTCTGGCGGCGCCTCATGACCGCTGCACGAAGGCACACATGCAGAGCATACGCCGCCGGAACAGGTATTCGTGCAGGAAGCAACATAGCTGTCAGGGCACGTGGTTGTTGCCGGATCGCATGTCACGCCTGCGCATAAATCAGTTGTAACATTTTCTTGTGCAAAAACGAGCATTCCAGAAAAGAGCAAAGAAAATGCTATGGCAATTACAATAAGCCTACACCAATGCATACTACAACATGGTCCGGGCCACTATATAAAAATACCTCATCCTTGGCGAGGTTGCGGCTTTTTGAGCAAGTTCATGTCGTCTTCTTCTATTTTCCCTTGCATTTCAATAATATCCCTGACTAATCTGGCCCTCAGTTCTTTGTCACTCATTGAAAATATCTTCGCAGCAGCCAGTGCTGCATTTTCTGGATCCTGAACATACATAGGTGCTGACATGCTTGGCGTATAAACTGTTGACAGTACAGGCAATCCAGCAAATTTGTCGCTGTAAGGAGGACATGCTATAACTGGATTAACGGTATTAGCAGCTACCGTTCCAGACAAACCATCGCTTCTGCCGGCTATAGTGATGTAAACTACAGAAAGGCCGGTTCTTGCATCAGTTTCTGCAATCATTTGAGCTAAATAGCTGGGATGTTTATGGGCAGAAGCCACCCGCGGTTCAAAAGGCAGGCCATATCTGTCAAGTGCAGCATAAAGTTTCTTGTTGTGCTCAGTGTTGTGATCGCTTCTGGAGCCCATTATAACAGGAACAAGTTTTGTCATCCCACATCCAACCTCTTTTACTTAAGGAAACCGGTCTTTGCGAGATTTCCAGCAATCCTTTCATTTGTTGGCGGATCTGCTGCAGGCAAAGGTTTTCCTGTTACCATCTCATAGCTTCCCACAGCCCTGTTTGAAGCGCCAGCGATTACTTCATCGGGTATTGCCGGCATTTTGCCTTCGCCCCTGAAACCATTTTCCGACAGCCATGTTCTTACATATTCCTTGTCAACCCAAGCTTCAGCCCATGCCTTTGGCGGAGCATTCGCTTCCATCAGGCGCCCATAATCAGCAAATCTCAGAAATCTTGATGAATCATGCGTCCACGCTTCATCAATCAGCCCAATATATCCGTCCCCGCCCCTTCTGCCGTACTCAAACTTGGTGTCAACAAGTAATCCGCCGTGCCGTCTTGTTTCAAGATCGCCTGCGGCATATAAATCAAGTGTATACTGTCTGATTTTTCCTGCTTCGGCTTCAGATCCTACGAGATCAGCAAAATCTTGCCACGTGTTCAAATCAACATCATGACCCGCATCAGCTTTAGTACTAGGAGTAAATAATGGACTGTCAAATCCTTGACCATGTATCAATCCTTCACGAAGCTTTGTTCCGAAAAATTCTCTTCTGCCTTTTTCATACTGTCTCCACGCAGAACCAACCAAATATCCTCTTGCTATAGCCTCGACTTTTACGGGCGTATAGGCTTCAGCAACAGTCACGTTCGGGTCAGGGACTGAAATAAAATGATTTGGAACAATTCCTTTCGTTTTCTCGAAACCAAAAGCGGAAGCCCGGTTAAGCGCGCATCCTTTGTACGGCACGCCCTGCTCAGAGACAACATCAAACGCAGATATTCTGTCTGTTGTAACAAGATAAACGTATCTCCCATCTGCATATACGTCTCTTACTTTGCCGCGTTTTACAAGCCTTAATGGCAGAGGTAAATCAGATTCTTTTAAAATCTGAAGGGATGAAACCATCCCGGGCGTGACCGTCATTTTCATCTTATTATCTGTGCGCCTAAATCTTATAAATGCAAGCGCTGTTGTAATCGTAATTTCCCTGTAATTGTTTCAGAAGTTTCACATGTACCTGTACTGGATGTAACGTCTTGCAACACCATAGAGCTTGCGCTTGACAAGAACATATCCAACAATCTCTTTCATGTTTTCTGCTGAAACATACTCATTTTTGTATTTCTTGCCGATTATTGAAAGAATATCCTGCATTGCCTTTTGCAGCTTCAACCCGTCCTGCGTTCCAGCCAATTTGAATGTCTTCTGCACTGATTTGAAAAGTTTTTCCGGCGAGAATTTCTCTTTTCTGCCGTCTCTTTTTATGACGCCTTTGATCCTGACAGGCTTTGCGTGCAGCCACACAAGCTCGTAATAATCGCAGACCCTGTGGTGATTATCCTTTCTGAGTGCATAGCAGACAGTTTTTCTTATGTCTTCTGTGTCAACGAGTTTTTTCTTTTTCAATCTATTCATTACATCACCGGCAATCCTTTCTTCAAGGGCGATGTCCGATATTCCTGCCATGTGCATTGCATGATGTATCGAATGAAGCAGCTTGTGCCTGCTGAATTTCTCTCTCTTGCCGCTGCGCTTTTTCACTTTTTCCGCCATCATCTCACCTAAGTCTTTCTCTTTTTGTGGTTAGTATGCTTGTGCTTTTGACCAAGCGTCTTGATAATGTACATTATCCCTATAGCAAGGATGCTTGCTACTACAAGCGGAATAAGCGCCCATTCAAGCACCGTCGTGATTATCCAAGCGCTTATGCCAAGGAGCATGAGGCCGACTGCAAGCCTCATCTTGCCTTTGTGTTCGCGTCTCCAGCCTTCCATCTTTTTGTAACCTATGCCTTTGTATGCCATATAAATTATTACTATCAGGGGCAATACGAAAACCAAGTTGTAGAGCAGCAACAATAGAAGTGCATTATAGAATTGTACACCTGACTGCGACATCAGCGTTATTATGGCAAGATATGGGGCGCCTGTGCATGGCAGTTCTATAAGGGTGACTATTGAACCAAACAAGAATGCGCTAAACAGGCTTGTATGGGATTTCTTTGCGCTGCTCTCGACAACGCCGACAAACCTTTTTGGGATTGCCAAGCTGAAACCCCGGCCGTACCAGAAATAATCTTTTATCTCCAGGAAAGCTGCAAACAACACGAAAAATCCAATGATAACATAAAAGAGCTGGCTTAGCAATTGTATATCACGCACGGCGTTGAATACAGAAAGCAGCGTGACCCCGCCAACGAGGTATGTGGCATAGACTCCAAGTGTGTAGACAGAACCATTAACCAGAACAGCTCTTTTCTTTCTTGTTTTGAGAAGCACTGTGATCAAAAGCAGAAGTACGCCTATCACGCAGGGATTTATTGAGTCGATAAGTGCAAAGCCTACAATTATTGGAAGCGTGAGTTCCGGCGTGAGCTCTGCCGTAGCAGATTGTTTTTCAGGAGCCGTTTGAGGTGCAGCTTTTTCATCAAATATTATTGTTATTACGTCCCCGTCTTTCCATATGTAATCACGGAAATTTCCTGCAGGCTTCCCAAGTTCGTCCCTGTTCCAGTTCCTGCTCACGTACATCTTGACGCTGCCAGGCTGGCCGTTGCATGAATCACCTGCTTGCTTGTCAAGTATTCTACTGGAATCAAAATTTACTTCCATATTGTCAAAGAATGCTCCCAGCGTCAGCGGTGTTGTATCAAATATTTCTTTTGTTACCGGGTCATATCTCAATCTTTCGTGGAAATGGATAAGGTTCTTTTCTTCATGCGTATGCGGCCCGTCTAACGGGCCTTCTTCTACAGGAAATCTGTAGCTTTCATCCCCGCAGACATCTATGTTCACCTCTGTGTGTATGTGGGCGCTCCAGTAGCATTCATCGGGTGTAATGCAGACCGTGACGCCTCTTTCCGCAGCGCCGCTTGTATAAACAAAATACAGAGAATAAGAGATTGCAACAGCTGCGATCAAAACAGCAGCTACAATAAATGCTTTCTTTATTTTCTTTGTGTGATAAGCATAGTATGCTGCAAGTATTACAGCCAGAATCGCAACAAGCTGGAAGTATTGTTCAACTTCAGGCGAAGATCCTTCCACGCTAACATCGAACGTCTGCCTTATTTCCCGGCCATCGCGGTTAAACTCAACATGGATTTCGTTCATGCCGGAGTACTTGAAAGCGTGCTTGATGAAATAATGCCCCGCGGTGCGTTCCTTGGCTTCTATGCGCTCCGAGTATCCTTTATCATGCTTGTCTACGACAAAATAAACAGAAATCCCTGTAACAGCAGTATTGTTTTCCTGTATCTCTGCCTCTATAGCACTAGCATCTCCTTGGAATGCCTGAAGCGGCGTCAAATCAATATCGAATCCATCAGAACTTATTTCTCCTTCGTGCGCTATTGCAACCGGGAGCAGTAACAGGATTATGAACAAGAGACTTGTTTTTCCCATGAAAGTTACCTGATTATCTATCTTAAAACCCGCTATAAATATGTTTTTCACAGGAATCCTTGCACAAATGGCTTTGAATCACTTGAACAAGCCTGCTAGCCATCCAAGAATGCCCGCAAAGAAATCAACAATCGCATCAAGAAAGCCTTTTTTCCCGGCCTGTTGCACATCTATATATGTTGTGTAGCTCGCAGCAGAGTCAGACAATACGAGCACCACGACGCTTCTTTTGCCTGTCTCTGCAGACAGGTTAAATCTTAATGCCCTGGTCTCACCGGGCTGAAAAGCAACACTTTGCTCCGATTTATCGTCGAGTTCGGCGCTTACCGCTGCCTGCTTGATTTTATTTTCAAGGTTTCTCACTGTAACGTTTACGATAAACGTACTGCCCATAGAGACGCCCTCTGGCAGGGCTACTGAGATATCGAATTCTTTCTTCTCAATCACCGACACGCTTTTCTGAGCCAATGCTCCATTTGAGTAAAGGTAGAATTTGTACACGCCCGGCTTGGCCAGGGAAAGCTGCCATGTCTTATCGTTGTGCCTGGTCAGGTTCGGCGAATAGAAAATGAAGTCATTGCCGGATTCCGCAGACAACGTGAACATTTCGTTCAATGACACGACATCAGGGCCTGATATCGAAACACCTGAAGGGCTCGACTGGCCTTTTATTCGTACTACAGACCGGCTGCTTGCGCCTAACTGGTCAAAAACAGTCATTGGGCACGAATAAATGAAATGATCGTCAAGTTCATGCGGCGGGAAAAACCAGTAAATATCTTCAGCACCGCACTGCCACAGCTGCCTTTTGCTGTCGTAAACATTGACAAGGGACTTGTTATCGCTTCCTGCGCACGAGAGAGCCTCTATTTCTGTTATGGTGCAGCTCTGGGTGCCAACAGACGCCCTGATGAAACCTGACTCGTCAAGAGTCACGCCAGGCGTTTCCATGGATATTGTTGTTATATTTCCCAGCCTGTAATCGATTATTTCCACGTTGTCTTCATTTCTTTGCCATGATACAGATCCCGGGCCAAAATAAGTCAGCAGTTCTGTCTGGTTTGCGTCTATTCCATTGGCAGTTTTTATGTGGGTCGCGTCTACATAGCCGCCCTGAAGCCATGTGGGATCGAAAGGTATCCATGTGCCATCAGCAGCAAGCACTTCCACCCATGTGTGGCCGATAAGCTTGTTCTGGACGCTGGAATAAGCATAGCCCACAATATACCTGTTAGGGATGCCTGATATCTTCAGCAAAGATGAAAGCAGGTTTGCATATTCTACACATACTCCCCTGCGGTTTGCAAGCACCCAGTCGCTTGGTTTCAATTGCCCGGCCAGATCAAGGTCGTAATCCACGTAATTGTTCACAAAAATAGTGAGCTCAGCGGCCTTTCTCAATGAATTCTCATATGGAAAAGCAATCTTTCGCATATCATCAGTGAATATAATTTGCTTGTTTTCCTTCAGATATTCAGGATTGCTTGACAGTTTTTTTTCAGATGCAACACCCTTTGCATTGCTGACAACGGTTGTTTCAACAATGTAATCCGCCTTTCCTGAAGGGTTTGTCCATTCCAGGCTAATCTGGTCATTGCCAGATTTATCCTTAACGGCCTTCCATGAGAATCCGTTTGCGCTTGAGGCAACGTTCCTTGATTCCACTCCTTCCTGGGGCGTGGACAGTATAACAGATGCAGATTTTACAGCACCTGAAGCCGAGATGTAGCCTGACTGGATTATCTTTACCTTCATGTAGCCTATCTGCTTCGGGTTAATATCCAGCCGACTGTCTTGTGCAAAAACCGGCACGCAAAGAAGCAAAATCAAAGCAACGAAAATCAATTTTTTCATCTTATTCTATTTATGAGTTATATAAATAAAACACTGACTGAATAAAACTTATAAGGTTTCAAATGTTTATGGCTCTCGATGCCAAGGATATTTGATGGAACAAGGCCTGCGAATGTTGTTGTCTTTTTCTCAGGCGGAGCAAGCTCAATGAGAGCGATGTTAGAAGATGAAAATCACGGCAGAACTTACACTGTAGTAGGAGCTTACACAGACAAAGAACATGCAGAAGGCAGAAAACTTTGTGATGATGCTGGAATACCCCACGTTTATCGCGGCAGAAAAAAATTCTATGCAGAACGCGGGCTAGATCCTAAGCAATGGGATTCCAGAAGGCGTTTCTACGATTATCTTTGCGGTGAACTTGCACAATTCAAGCCTGATATTATCTGCCTTTCAGGCTACATGCATATAGTTACAGACCCGTTGCTGAATGAATATAGGCATAGTGTTCTCAATGTCCATCCTTCTGACCTGACAATACTAACAGGCGAACACCGTGAAAGAGTGAATGCCGCCTGCATGGATCAGGAAACTGCAGCAAGGCTCGCATGCGTCTATGGTGTCAAAAGAAAATTTACAGGAGCAAACGCTGTATATGATGCAGTGAACGCGGGAGAACCTGAGACCAGGTCGACTGTACATATAGTTACTGAGGAACCTGACGGCGGCCCTATAGTCACACAATCAAGAGCTTTCAGGATACGGCCGAGCTGGAAAACGCCGCTTATCGACCAGGAACAAGTCCAGAAATACGCAAATGGGTTGCAAAAACAGATGAAAGCAGGAGGAGACGGACCTGCTTATCTCAAAGCTTTGGATCTTGTAGCAACAGGCAGGCTGTCTGTGATCGATACTTTTACGTTTATTGCTCACGAAGAGCTGAAAGTCAGAAAACTTTTAGATGGTGAAAAGGAGCTTCCTTATTCCGGCCTGAGACTAAGCTAATCAATTCTCGCTTCTTTTAAAAAACTTCCCTCTATACTATGCAAAGTTCAATGAAAAAGAAAGGTCTTTGTCAGTTTCTTTGGGGTTTACAAAGACCTTTCTTTTGTAAAGAAAGGGATTTGTTATGGAAGAGATATGGACAGAAAAGTACAGGCCCAGATACCTCAAGGATCTTGCTGGCCAGCAGCATGTTGTGAAGCGGCTGGAGTCCTTTGTGAAGAACAAATCACTGCCTCACTGCCTCTTTGCCGGGCCCGCAGGCGTTGGAAAAACCACTTGTGCATTATGCATTGCGCAGGAGTTCTTTGGCAATTCATGGAAGAGCAATTTTCTCGAGCTTAATGCATCAGATGAGCGCGGAATAGACACAATCAGAGTCAAGGTGAAGGATTTCGCAAGAACAATGCCAATAGGCGGCTCCTTCAAGATAATTTACCTGGACGAAGCAGATTCCCTGACAAAGGATGCCCAGCATGCGCTGCGCAGGACCATGGAAAGTTATGCGGCCACGTGCAGGTTCATACTCGCCTGCAATTACAGCAGCAAAATAATACCGCCGATCCAAAGCAGGACGGTTATTTTTCGCTTCCATCCTCTTGGCAAAGAGGACATGGAAAACTGCCTGAAAAAAATAGCAAAAGAAGAAAAGCTGAAAGCAGACGATGGCTCTTACAAAGCTATACTGCATGTAGCTGAAGGCGACATGAGGAAGGCAATTAATATACTGCAGACATCCGCAGCACTGGACGGAAAGATAACGGAGAAGGAAGTCTTTGCAGCAACAAGCCATGCAGATCCGGAAAGGGTAAAGAGGATGCTTTCCCTTGCAATTGAAGGCAAATTCAAGGAAGCCAGAAAAGAGCTTACGTCACTGCTCTTCGAGGAAAGCCTTGCGGGCGAGGACGTGATCAAGGAGATATATTCACAAACAGTCAAGCTCGATATCGATGACAAGAAAAAACTCCAGCTTATTGAAAAGATCGGCGAATATGAATTTCGCCTGACAGAAGGCAGCAATGCCCAGATCCAGCTTGAGGCGCTGCTCGCGCAGATGGCGCTAGCGGGGAAGAACTAGTTCTTAATCAGTATTTTAATATTTTAATTAGAAGGGAGGGTTAATAAGGAAGGGAAACTAGTTTCCCACCTTATGCCGAGGTAGTTCAGCGGTAGAACGCCACGCTCATAAAGGCTTTTCTTTTAAAAAAGAAAACCCTGGAAAAGAAACAGAAATAAAAATTGGAAAGAAAACTTTCAAGAATTATGAGCTTTGAGATGCTTTGCATCAGTGATAATGAGAAACGTGGAGGTCGTGAGTTCGAACCTCATCCTCGGCATTCTGATTGATAGAATTATCAGACAATCCTGCCGGACGCAGGATTGCCTTGATTATAAAAAGACATTAAAAAACTTACTTTTCCGCCCCGACTACAATCTTCTCTTTTTCCAAAGGCACAGTTTTCTGGAGTTTTGTAGGCAGCACCCAATACATGCGCGAGAAGTCATAAATGAGGTTCTCGCCGTCAGTTGTTACTTCGCACATATCGAGAATTATTATCTTCATTCCAATGTCTAGCACTTCTTTCTCGAAGACCTTTTTCTTTATCTTCAGCATTCGCATCTTTCAGCACCTTTCAGGATCTTTCAGGAGGTATCGGAACCTTGGTTCTGATTATTAAAGGAAATTGGCGGACGCGTAATACAGGCGAGAATCGCCTGTGGCCAAACTTGTTGACCTTCGTGAAACACAAAATTTGGACGTTGACGCTTTTCTCCTGTGCATCTTTTCGTCGTGCATTTGTGTTTTTCACCCGTCCGCCAATCCATTTTGGAACACAAATAAAAAATTCGTGCCCATGTGAAGCCCGAGTTCGCTGGCGATCACTATAAAGAGGAAGAAACCAAGGTTTCTTCCCTCTACCCTTCTTCCTTCCCAGTGGATCTGCTTTTTTTCTGCCTGATGATGTTACCCTTTCCGTTAAGAAAGGGGAATTGATGATATGATGACAATAAATGAGGGAGTTTCCTCCCAAATTTCCTAAACAATGATCTCTATTCCAAGATCGTCTTTCTTGCTCTTTGGCACAGCGTAGTGTGGTACTGTTTTCCCAAGGATGTATGGCGATTTTACACCAGTTATGATGGTTATCACCTGTATCTTTCCTGAGAACTCAGGCACAACCCTTGCGCCCCACATGACGAGCGCCTCAGGGTCCATATGCTGTGATACCGCTTCCCCTATTGTGTTAATTTCTTCCAGCTTCATGTCTTCGCCGCCGATGATCTGTATCATGGCGCCTGTTGCACCGGAGTAATCAACGTCCAACAGCGGATGGTTCAGGGCTTTCTGAACAGCCTCCTTTGCACGGTACTGTGAGTCGCTCTCACCTACGCCTATCGTAGCAACGCCGCCGGATCGCATTATCGTTCTCACGTCTGCGTAATCCAGGTTTACCAGCGATGGCTGTGATATGGTTTCGGTTATGCCCTTAATCATCGTCGCAATCAAGCCGTCTGAGACGCCAAAGGCCTCTTTTAGTGGCCTGTTGCCAGCAAGTTCTACGAGCTTCTGGTTCTCTATTACGATAACCGTGTCGCAGACCTCACGAAGCTTTGCAAGGCCTTCTTCAGCCTTGATTATCCTTGCGCCTTCTATCTTGAACGGAAGCGTCACTGCAGCTATTACAATGGCTCCCATTTCCTTAGCAAGGTAAGCAACCACAGGCGCAGCGCCTGTGCCTGTACCGCCGCCGAGACCGCACGTAATGAACAACAGATCGACTCCCTGAAGAACCTGTCTGATGTCATTCTTGCTCTCCTCCGCAGCTTTCTTGCCAACGTCCGGATAGCCGCCCGCGCCAAGACCGCGCGTGAGTTCTCTGCCGAGAAGAATCTGCTTGCCGGCTTTTGTCACCGAAAGGTGCTTTGCATCCGTGTTTGCAGCAACCGTAGCTGCACCGGTAATTCCCATTTCTGTGAGGCGATTAACAGTATTGCAGCCGCCTCCGCCGCAGCCCATCACTACAATGTGGGCCTGTTCCACCTGAAAGTTGTCTAAATCCTGCATTTATTATCCCTCCAAATTTTTTTCGCGAAATTTTGTTGCGCATTATTTTCTTCGTTTTTTACAATCTATACGATGCCCAATAGAAAACCTTAATATAGAGGTTCCCTATACAACATCTACTTCAGAAAAAGACCAACCAACTGAGTGTAACTCCGAGTTCGTGAAGAACTCGGTGCTTTACTCTTTTTACAGTCCCTTAAATACTTTTTTATAAGCGGGTATATGTGTTCAAAAAATTACACGACAACCCACATTTCTCAAAAAACAACAGCTGGTTGTGTTCCGCCATCAAAAGGATACAACTTATATGGAACCTGTGGGTATTTTTGGCTTACACCGGGGGTTTCAGTCGCTATTTTCCTTCCCAAGAACCACATCCACAACTTCACGATACTTCTTGCTGTTGTGTTTTTTCATCTTTCTTGCTCGGGAGATTTTATCCGCAACATTGCTTAAAACTGCTGTCTTTTCTGCAAAGGATTTCTTCAAAATCCTTTGAGAAATCCAAATCAAGCTTTGCTTGATTTAGGATTAGACAGCAGATACAAGGAAGAACAGAGTTCTTCCTGTACAGGTGAAACTTGTTTCACCATGTATTACATAAACAATGTTGGGATGACATGCTCTCAGAAACCCACGACTTTTCTGCAAAGGACTTCAGAAAAGTCCTTTTGCATAGAAAATCTGTAGGATTTTCTAATGAATTTAGGAAAGCTATTGCTTTCCTCGAATTAGTCGTGGGAGTATTAAGAGCATATCATTTTTATTCCAGATTCATTGATAACACATGGCTTTAGTCGTGTGATGCAACAGATAGATTCGCTCTTTGTGATGGAATAGAAGATATGTAAAAACGCGGTAGTTTTCAACCTGAAATCTTTATAATATACTCAAACAAGAACTATTCATGCGGACAATTTACTTGCTTGCTGTGATTGCTGTTATTCTTGTCGTTTCTTTCGTCTACGGGTCGACAATCTCTGAACAATGCGTGGTCATAGACGAGTTCAAGGGATGCTGGAAGACGATCAGCGTCACTGTAACTTCTGAGCTGTGCCCGCAAAGCCCCTGCGTGGCCAGGCCTGAGACGCAGCAGCATAATGCCATAACTGACGTGCTCCTGAACTCATGCCAGAAAGCAAGAAACAGCAACTACGCAGACACCAAGCTTAACGCAAGGATAGAAGAGGTTGCAGCAATATTTACCGGCTACCAGATAGACTCCAGGACATTTTGCGAGCAGCCCGGGCTGATACTGACAAAAAGAAGATACGGGTAGCTCAGAAGTATTTGTTTTCTGCCTTTACAACGGATCCTGAAGGGGTGAGCCGGTACTCGAACCTGCGCCTGAATATGCCCTTCTGCCTCGCTTCGGCGTGGCCACGCTCGCGCATCTTATAAAGCTCTGTAAGTATCTCGCCTGTCACAAAGGGGTCCCTGACCTTGCCTCTGTCCCTCTGTATCTCCTCCACTATTTTTCTGGATGATTTCCACCCCGGATCCAGCTCCCTGTAGACGTCCTCTTTGTCGATACCCCACATGACAATATGTATCAGCAAGAGTTTTTATTCCTGACGGCTGGGAACCCGGCCAGAAGGAGCATCCGCAGGCCATCGCAAGCTTTTTAAGCCTTTCTTTGCTTACTACTATTAAGTGAATAAAAGATGTCCACAGGACCTGCAGAAGACACGCCATTATACGTCCATGAAATGATAGGCTTGTTCGCAGGGGGGAAACTAAGCGCAGAAGCGCTCCCAGGATTCATAAGCCTTTCTGAAAGGGCGCTGCGAGCGTATACATCGGAGCCTGCGCACAAAGCAAGCGATGCCGATGTTGTTCTGGCAAAAGATGCGATCAGGATGATGCAGATCAGGGGCTTCCATCCTAGTGACGTGAAGTACCTTTCACGTGTGCTTGAGCATTATGCAAGGTTCCTGGGTGATTAAAAATGAGATTCAGAAACTTCCTTACCAGAGAAGAGATAGAACTCCTGGAAGAGGCTAGCCAGAAGAAGTTCAAGCCAAAGACGCCTGCGCAGAAATACAAATGCAATGACTGCAATTACTCATGGCTCTACAAGGCAGAAAAATGCCCCGTTTGCGCCTCGACAAAAACCGGGAAGGCTTGATTATGCAATACGTTGATAGAGCTTTACAAATTTTGAGAAAAGGCGGAGAATGGACACTGGATAATCTTAATGACGTGCTGAGATATGGGGCAGTAGCTACAGGACTAATTTATGGCGGTAAGGCATGGATGGACACGCAAGATGCAGTCGCTGCTACAAATGCACTTGCATATCCAGCGATTTTCTTTGCAATGGGCGAAACTTTTCGGGCTTTTGATACTTTCAAGGAAAAAGGCACAAACGCTTTGCAGTGGATAGGATACACAGCTTCTTTCGCTATTCCGTTTACGGCCGCTCATTTTTTAGCTGACAAACATTATCAGCCACTGCTAGACATTGCCCCAATAGGTTTGTGGGCTATTGCTCAGATACCTGTAGAACTGGGCAGAAGAAAACAAGAATACAGACTGGGATCTGAAATATTAGAAAAAGGAAGAGATGAAGGTATTGAATTTCTTCGTTCTAATACAACAGATGATGAGCTTGCACGTTATATTGGCAAAACAAAAAAAATCAGATTTGAATAAACGTGATAAAAATGGCAAGAACATGGTTAGGACATATTGGTGAAACAGCAGCAATCGGGGTAGGTATACCTGTTGCTGCAGTAGTCTTCGATAGTTTTGCAGGCCAAGGATCAGTGCCGTATTTCAATAATCTCGTACATTCAGTTAAAGATTTTTCACTTCTGGCTGGGCCAGTAGCTGGTCTGTTATATTTTGGTCATGGTATTCCAAGAATAAGACAAAGCTATCGGAATAGAGAACTAGAAGATATCGCAGAAGAAACAGCTCACTTTAGAGCCCTGAGAAACAGGGAACGTGAGAGAAATAGATATCATGGTGAACTCGGCGGTGGAGATCATCATGAGCGATAGATATCGGGGTGTCTTGCAGTTAGAATCATTGAATAATACTGAAGTCTTTCCTTATTTGAACCTAAGGCCGATCAAGACACGTAGAGGGTATAACCCTGAAGCCGATGCTAAACACCGGATAGTCTTGATAGTCGACACACCGGCGGATGATATTCAATCAACAACGGAACGGCTTTCAAAGGAACTCAGGCCTGGCTGGCACGCATTGTTCTGGAATGATGCCGGAAAACATGTTGTTTTCCGCGGCAAAGTATTCGAATTACCATTGAAAGAAGAGGACGCTCCTGAAAAATATGCAGAGGCACGAAGACATGGAACTGCAGATGGCGTTCAGGTTCAATACCTGGGTTTCCAGCCTCCAGTGCATTAAAATTAACAAATAGTGCCACCGCAAAGTTTTTAATGTCCTTACACAATTCAATGTATATGAAGAATGTAATACTGCTTCATGGAAGCTCCAGCACACCAAATTCACATTGGTTGCCCAGCATAAAAAAATTCTTAGAGAAACAAGGCTATAGTGTTTGGGTTCCACAGCTTCCCAACCCAGAAGCTCCAAACTTAAAGATACAACTGCCATTTGTTCTGAAAAATGCGACTTTCAACAATGAAACCATAATTATCGGACATTCTGCCGGTTGTCCATTAATTCTGAGTGTTTTAGAGCATATTAACGTAAGAATAAACAAAGCTATTTTGGTGGCAGGTTACGCGAGAAAACTTGGAAAAATGGAGAAATCATCACTAAAAAAACTAGAACAAGATGCAGAGGCAATACTACCAGAAAAATATAATTGGAGAAAAATCAAACGGAATGTAAAGGATATAATATTTATAAATTCGGATAAGGATCCTTGGGGTTGTGATGACAAAGAAGGCTATTATATGTTTAAAAATTTAGGGGGAACATTAATTATTAGGCATGGAGAAGGTCATATGGGCTCATACATATTCAAGCAACCTTACAAAGAGTTTCCACTTCTTGAGAAATTACTCAGTCTTTAAGCCAGTTAATGCGGCGACCGACCGTTTAATTATAAAACACTAAAATTGCAACTAACAACTTATATATCTATTTCCTCTTCAGTTCTCTTTTCCCGGGTCCAATGTACTCTATCTGGTCGTTGTCCAGTCTTCTGTATGGCTTTTCGTTGACCATTTCTTCGTGTATATGCGCAAGCATGCCCACGCTGCGGGGTATTGCGAACAATCCTTTTCCGATGCGCCAGTCAAAGCCCATTTCGCTTATTAATGCTGCAATAGCGCCGTCTATGTTTATGCAAAGCGTTTTCCCAAGAACAGAATCTATTGCATCCCTGATTCCATGTGCAAATTCCACATGCTTTCCTGCAATATCATACTGGCTGGCAAGCGAGAATAATTTTGCAGTTCTTGGGTCTTCGTCCTTGTATACAGCATGGCCGTAACCGGGAATCCTTTTTCCCTGTTCCTTGAAGCGCTTTACAACATCTACAGGATTTCTATCAACACTCTCCTGCATCATCTTTGCGCATTGCTCTATGGCGCCGCCGTGAAACTCACCGAATCCCAGCATGCCTGCAGCCAGCGCAGCATTCACGGGGTTCCCTGCAGAAACAGAAGCGCGCGCAGATGTTATTGAAGGCGGGTTGATGCCGTGCTCTATGCAGGCAACAAGAATGGCATCAAGCATCTTAGATTCATTCTCTTTCGGCAGTTCGCCTTTGAGTAATAAACAGACGGCTTCGCTGAATGAAAGGTTTCCTATCAGGTCAAGCAATTCATAGCCGCGAACAAGCGTTTCACGGTCATCAGACCTGCTTATCGACGTTTTCCATTTTTCCATTTAATCACCGGTGCTGTATGCAACTATTGCCGCAACTGCATCTCCTAATTCCTGATAGCTGCCTAGAAAGTGTCTGGTTCGTTTAGCGTGATATTCACCATCATGTAAATGAACGGTTCCTAAATAATCGTTATCATAAACCAGCCACTCTTGATTTCCATCCCCAAGATTTTTGACAGTTGCCGTTTATATCGCCTTCTTTATTGCTTCGCCGAGTTCGTCGTGGTTTCCTACAACAATAGCGCCGGCTTCCTTTAATAGTTTCATTTTATGTTTTGGCCTGCCTTTCTCGCCCTGTATCAATGCGCCGGCATGGCCAAATGACATGCCTTCAGGCATCTGTTCAGTGAAATTCCCTGCGATGAAAGCTGCCAACGGCTTCGTGAAACCGCCTTCTTTCATCAGGTCCGCGATTTGCTCCTCATATGTTCCGCCAAGCTCGCCGAAAATAACAACGCCTTTTGTCTGCCTGTCGTTCTCAAAAAGTTTGAGCAGATCAGCAAATGCGCAGCCGATAATTATGTCGCCGCCTATGCCAACGACAGTCGACTGGCCAAGCCCTGCTTGCCGAACGACCCATGCAGTTTCATTGGTCATGCCGCCGCTCTTTGATATCACGCCTATTTCTCCCGGCCTGTATATTTCCCCGACCATCTCTTTCAAGCCGCCTATCACTCCAAGGCGGCTCTTTCCCGGCGAAAGAATGCCTATCGAGCTCGGGCCGACAAGCACAGAGTTATTCTGCCTTGAGAACGAAACCATGTCAGCGGCGTCCCTTACAGGCACGCCTTCTGTTATGCAGTTCACAAGATTCAAGCCGTTTGCAGCCGCTTCAAAGACAGCGTCTTTTGCAGCAAACGGCGGCACGTAAACTATGCTTGCGTTTATCTCAGGATGATTCTCCAGCGCTTCCTTGACTGTATCGTAAACCGGAACCCCTTCTACCAGCTGCCCGCCTTTGCCCGGCGTAACGCCTGCAAGCACCTTGGTGCCGTATTCTTGCATAAGCTTTACGGCGCGCGAGCCTTCGTTGCCTGTTATTCCCTGCACCAACACATTTGTATTTTCATCTATGAGTATGCTCATGCCGACACCTTCTTCTTGTATACGCTGACCTTGTCCATGAGAATTCTTGCCGTTTTTGTCATGGGCATTTCCTTGCCGTAAACAGTCATGTCCAGTCCGTGCGCTTTCGCAGCTGTTCGCAAGATATCAAGCCCTTCTTTTTCGTATGGTCCGCTTCTCCTTACAACAATAGGATATCTTGGTTTCACTTCAATAATTGCGTCTACTATTCCCTGCATTGTCTCGTCGACGCGCGTGAAATTGGCTATTGCACCGACGATCCATAATCCATTCAGCCCGGGCCTTGACAACATCTGCTTTGTCAGCTCGTAGACCTTTTCTTTTGGCGGGTTGCCGCTGTACTCCGTATAGTTTGAAGCAGAGCCCCCGCAGTTTATCAGTGCATCCATGCACGTTATTGATCCGCCGCCGCCTGCTGCAAGGAACGCTATGTCGCCGTCAAGTTCCATGTATTTCACGGTTCCCCTGTAATCGCTTTCGTTGATCTTTTTTACTGCAAGCTCCCTTTCTGTCGGCTTGCGGTTTGCCAAAGTCCTTGGCTGCAAGCTTCTTTCCTTATGCCTGAAGCCCGCGTCGTCGTCCAGCTCTATCAGCGCATCGAGTGCAACGAACCTGCCGTCGCTTGTTTCAGCAAGCGGATTTATCTCGACGATCTTTGCATCTTCCTTTACAAAACACGCATAGAGTTTTTTTATTATATCAGCAACTTTCACAATGTTTGAAGAGAATCCGGCTTCCTTTGCAATTTCACGTGCAAGCCAGTCCTGTATACCGAGTACAGGATCAATTTCTTTCTTAACAACGTTTCTTGATTTCTCGACATCAACGCCGCCTGACTTGCTGAGAACAACCACCGGTGTCTTGGAATCCGTGTCATATGCCATGCCAACATAATACTCATTCAATGCCTCAATTTTTTCTTCGAGCAGTATTGAGTCGACGGGTTCATTGCATACGGTCGAGTGCAGCAGCGTGTTGGCGCTCTTTCTTACCTCTTCAATGGAACTGCAAATCTTCACGGCCCCGAATTTTTCCCTGCTCCCGACTGTAAGCAGCTGGGCCTTTACAACCTTTTTCCCGGCTGCATCGCCGTCCAGGTCTTCGGGCGACCTGAGCAGCAGGCTTTTCGGTATCTCTATGCCGTACTGCCTCAGAATATCCTTTGATTCGAACTCGTAGAGCCTCATAATTTCACAGCCAGAATGCAATCAAAGCAACTATTCCCGTAGAAAATAAATACCTATTGCAACAAAGCCTGCGTACACTATAATGGATAACAAAACGAATAACGTATGTGAAGTGTTACGAACCCAGCCCTGAAAGATTTGCCACCAGTTTTTTGTAGAGTTCTGATTTCTTTTCTTTGTTTAACGTAAACAATTTTTTCCTGATTGCAAATTCCGCTACGGTAAAAATATAGTTTGTTTTAATAACGCTGTTTTTTATCGCCCCGTCTTTTTTCGTCAGGGCGATTCCTTCCATTTTTGTGTTGCTGGTGATGCCTGCTATTACCACATTTCCCAGTTCTGCAAAAAGAACAACTGCAGGCCGCGTCTTGGTTTCGAAAGTATCAGTAAACTGAACCTGTGCCAGAATAACATCGCCAGGATTAAGCATTTTCCCAATCCTCGTCTTCCTTGTTATCCCATAGCTCTTTCATCTTCCGTTTCTGTATGTTATGCAGGAATTTGTCATACTGGTCTCTTTTCTTCGCTTCTTCAAAGACGTTGACCATCCTTTCAATCAAGCTGTTGTATGTCTGCTCCGGGTATTCTTTGGCGCCTTTCAATTTTTTGATGAGAGCCTTGTTAAGTTGTATTGTCGTATTCTCAGACATTATATAAACACCTATAACTGACTATAGAGAATTATATATTTAAGCTTATCTATGAGCCGACTATGGATATCCTAACCCTATAACTAGTGAACTAGCTGGCCGTTCCTGATGCCATCCAGTATTCTCACAACATATCTCGCGTCATCAGGCAGAAGATAGCCGTTGCCGCCATGTGTCTTGACATATTGAATTTCACTATCTTCAGGAATTTCTAGTCCTGTCGGCCACAATGCAATTATTCTATCCGCTGGCTTCTGGCTCAGCTCAAGGCCCATCTGCGCTGAATCCAGGACATGTTGATACATTAACATACCACCTATCTTCAGATGGTGGTATTATGTGGTATGTTATGTGTAAAAAACACTGCTATACTATAATGGCATCTTTCATAAATTTCAAGATGCCACTGCATTCATGCAGTGGTTTTTCACAGTGTACAGCGTCGGCGCTTATGATATGCTCTTAATACTCCCACGACTAAAGTCGTGGGTTTCTGAGAGCATGTCATCCCAACATTGTTTATGTAATAACTGCTGTCTAAAGACAGCAGTTTTAAGCAATGTTGCGGATAATGACTGCGTCGTAAGGAAAAGGTTCCTGGAGAAGAACATCCTCGGCTCCATCCTGAGCGCCAAATCTCTTGTGCCTGTCATAAGTCTGAAGATCCAGGCCAAGGGAAGATGATGCAGCAGACGAAATTGCACGGAAGTTTTTGAGAAGCCTTTCAGCCCCATTGAAGGCGCAACGATCATACATCATAACTTTCATCAAGCATCCTCCGTCTTTCATTTATCTAGTCATTAATCATAAAAATGATGTCACTCAACTTCTACAAAAACCCTGCCGTCTTCGACCTTTACCGGAAATGTCTTTATCGGATACGGGAAGCCGTAAGGGTCGCCTGTCATGACGCTGAAAGAATATCCGTGCCACGGGCATATCACTACGCCGTCTTCGTCAAGGCTTCCTTCAGCAAGCGGCCCGCCGCGATGCGGGCATGTGTTTTGTACTGCATAAAACTGTCCGTTCAGATAGAACAACGCTATTTCAGCCTCTCCGATCTTTACTGCCTTAGATTGACCAGGCATCATTTCATCTATTTTTGCAGCTTCATGGAGCATTTTGAATCCATACCAATTTTGCAGAAATTGTCTTAAAGTTAACAGTCTTAATCCAACATAAGTTTTCTGACATGCCTTACTTCATGCCTGTCATAAAATTTTGCTATTGTGACTGCAGTTTCAGGCCGTTCAACGTGAGCTCTTAATTTATCTCCAGTTTCTGTGCGAAACATCTGCTTGCTTGAATAATTAATCATTCTATCCACTTCGTTTTCAGATCTTCGCGATCCATAATTTTTACATGTCGGTACATAGACCAACGGAATGCCTCCTTTTTCTGACGCCAGTAATCCTAACAGGTACTCTGGACAGAATGTTGTATGCATATCAGATATTTCCCCAGCTCTCTTTAGTTTTCTCAGTATTTCTTGCGTTTCTTGGCTGCCACAGTTCAAGCCATAAAAACCAGAAAACCTGTCGCCATACACCCTATAAGCAGCCGGAGCAGTGGAAGCATCTATACAGAGCGGGTTGAAAATTTGTGCTTCTGGATACAGGGTTGCCATAAACATCTCATGAACCTGCCTTCGGCGATTAAGTTCTTCAAAAGCAGACAATTTGGCCTCTTTTCTTTGACCTATAATAACAGGCCTTTCTGCAAGCACACCTCTCATGAAATACAATGTATCTATAATAGCACCTTCATCAACAGGAAAGTCATCTGCGTTCAATATGAATCTTGTATTGACTGGTCCTCCAATATCGAGCGATGCGTAAAAAGTAGTGCCGGGATTCAATCCTGTCCATTCAATGGGTTTTAATTCAACGCCACTTCTTTCCAGTTCCGTTCCATGGCACAGAAGATCTCTTCCGTGCAGAAGCTCGGGTTTGTATGTAAGAACAATATATTGCGAGTAACCGGTTTTTTCTTGATTCCTTAAGCTTCTTCGCAGAATTTTCTTAAGATTTGCAGCCGAGTGTGCATCGAGGACTGCGTGCCTTTGAACAACAGCCACTTTACCTGTACTGGTCATGCCACCCACTATTTTGCATATCTTTTTATTCCTATTACGATATATGATAAGCTATGAAATGGCTTGGCATTGCGTTCGTTCTTGTTGCGCTTTCTGCTGTTGCTTTTGCCCAGAGTGTTGGCAGCGTCATAGTTGTTTCAGATGTTACTTCTGCTGACTTCCTGATTGCAAAAAGCGCAGGTGAGAAATCGGGCATACCGGTGCTTATTGCAGCAAATGGGGAAATAACCGCAGAGCTCAAAGCCCAACTTGGCGAACTTATGCCAAAAACAGTTATATTAATCGGCGGCCCTGCTGTGATAAAGCCGGAAGCAGAAGCAGATTTGAGCGCTTCAGGATACGCAGTTGTACGTATATGGGGACTGGAGCGCACAGCTACCGCGATAGAAGCTGCCAAATATTTCTGGCGGGAAGGAGCTTCATGCGCTGTGCTTGCTGATGACACAAAGAACAGTGATGATGACACAGAATTGCAGAGCAGCGCATCAAACCTGGCAGCACACAAGAAATGCCTTTTCATACCGGTACCCAACGGCACTATGCCAGCAGACATCCTCTCAGTGCTTCAAGATCTCGGTCCAAAGGAGGTCTTTTTCATCAGCAAACATATGAGAATGGAGATAAAGGACCAGTTGAAACAGTTCAGGCTCAAGGAAAAGAACGATACTGATGATGTGGATGAGGAAATACTTAATGAGACGCCCCAAGACAAAAGAAAATTAGTTATTGTTGCCGCTCCCAACTGGAAGCATGTGTTTGGAACAGGCGGCCAGACATATCACCAGACAATTGTCCGGATAGTAAGCAATGCAAACCAGACACCGATGCTCATAGAACTCATAAACAGCAGGAACATTACAGATATCCGCGTTGTAGGCTTTCCTGCTCTTGCACAACAGATTGCAGACCAGCTCAATGCGTCCAATATTACAGTCAAGAGAATCAGCGGAGAAAGGGCAAGCGAGGTTGCTCACCGCGTACTGAAAGACCTTCTTGAGAAATGGAACGAAAAAAGAAGGGACGCGGAAAATAAAGAGGCAATAAGCAAGGAAAGGATAAAAGCAAGGCTGCTCCTTGTTATCAATTCGACAGAGCAATATCTTGATGCGTGGCTTGTAAGGCTTGACAAGCTTGCAGCAGAAGGCGCCGATGCAGGCAAGATATCCCAGCTAAAAGAGCTTATAGCAGATGCCAAATCAAGGCTTGGCGAAATCAGAAGAAAGGTTCTTGAGGGCGATGTGGCAGGGGCTGAAAGACTTTTGTTTGAGGTCAGGAACAATTTTGAGAAGGCCAAATTCAGGTTCCGACTGGAGATAAAATGGCGCATAGATGATGAAGTAGAAGCGGAAGAAGACGGTGTAGAAAAACTGGAGATTAAACTGGATCTAAGGGATCTGGAAAACAGGTTTGGAGAGTTAAGAGGAAGATGCGTTAATATTACTGCTGTTGAATCACTTGTCGGGAGGGCAAAGTCATTGCACGATGAGATGAAGCAGGCGCGGGAAGAAGGGAATCACACGCGTACCGCAGAAATAGCAAGGGAAGGCAATGGCGTTGCAGAACAAGCGCGTGCGCTGGGGGATGTATGCGATAAGCGCGGTGAGATATCTGACAAGCTCAGGAAGATCGCAGGAGAGCTGGTTGAGCGCAAGGCTGAAAAGACCGGGATGACGGAAAAGATAGAAATACAATTTCGCGGGCTGAATGATGGAAGAGTAAACCGCAGCCTTCAGGTAACATGGAACATTAAATCACCGGTAATGAAAATACTGCACACGGCTGTCCATTATGATTATACTTCTCATCCGGGAACCCTGGGTAAAGACGTGACCCCAGGACAAGCCGGCTATCCGGTGCTGACAACTGAATTTGCGAGCGGCAACTTTACAGTACCGAGAGCATTCCAAGCGCAGATATTGCCTGATAAAGAAGGAACGCTGTATCTCCGTGCCCATGCCTTGATTAATGGCAGAAACTACTGGACAGAGGAAAGAAAGGTTGAAATCAAACCCCAGGCAATAGGCACGTCAGGTTAATCCCCATGGCAGACAACCGGGTTTTTTTCTTCCTGATGTCTATAATCCTTGCATCTGCATGCGTACAAAATTCATCGCTAAATCTAACTTCTGAATCGAACAACCAGACACAACAGGCTGCAAACGAGACAGCACAAGTGGGCACGGTCCAGCCGCTCCCACAGGAACAAGGCGGGCTTGGCGGCATAAGCACTGTGCCGGCACCGCAGGAGCAGCAACCAGAAGAACCCGGAATTGTTTCATTCGTAGTTGTGGCTGATGATAATGGTTTGTATCCGCAAACAATTGTTGTGCCGAAAGGCATCCCAGTAGAGCTGACGTTCAACGTTCGCGAACAAAACGTTTACTATGGCGGCCTTGATTTCAGGAGCAGCAAATTCACTACAGGGACAGTATTAGCAGGGAAAGAGATTACCGTGCAATTTACCGCAGATGAATCCTTCAGTTATGCAAGCTACTGGCCTGTGTCGAACGTCATTAAAGCGACAGGCAATATTATCGTGAACCAACAAGCAATCTGATTCCTTTCCCTGATGATCATCTTTTTATTCAGGGAAAATTGAATGATAGTTCAATGAAACTATACATCCTCCTGCCGATCATGTTCCTGGCCGCTGTTGTACACGCAGCGCCAACCCTGTTTGGTTCGCTCCCAGCTAACGACGCGTTTACCAAAGGCGGCACTATAAATTTTTCTGTCAACGCAAGCAGCGCAGCCCTCAACTCAAGCAATGCAGTGCTTTTTGTAATATCGAAAAGCGCCTATGACCAGGGGGAAAGCTGGGACAGGTATGTTATGCAGTGCGGAAATTATACTGTTTCAGACTGGAAATGCAACAGAACGGTATCTTTTGCCATTGCAGGCTCTGACACGCCCGAACTGTTTTATTTCGAGGCCAATGACACCAGCGGCTCAAACCTCGGCACTGCAGCATCACCGCTGAGATTCACGCTGGACAGAAGCCCGCCCCTGATGTCTATCCTCGCGCCGCAGAACAACTCCTATGTTTCAGGGAATGTCACTGTCCAGATATCCGCTGGAGACACGGCCTCTGGCGTCAACGACAGCACACTGCAATTTTCACTGGACAACGCGACATGGAATAACTTCACAGGCGGCATAGGAGTTTGGAATAGCGTCGCTTATGCTGACAACACAAGCGTCAGGATATATGCGAGAGCAAAGGATAACGTGGCTAACAGCGTGGAAACAAGCATAAACGTCAGTACAGACAACGAGATGCCTAAAATCCTGATCATCTCGCCTGCAAACGGCTCGTCAATAGCCGGATCTTACACATTCCAGGCAACGGTAAATGACACATATTCAGGCATCAACACAGGCTCTGTTTCTGTGCGATTTGCCAACAGCAATTTTGGAATGACATGCGCGGGAACAAAAAACCTCAACTGCAGCGTGGCAATAGACACATCTGTCTATGCTGATAATACTTACAACGCAACATTCAGCGTCCTGGATGCTGCCAGCAATCCGAACAACGCAACAATCTCTATGAGCACCAAAAACAGCAAGCCGACTGTGAACCTGCTGCTGCAGGAAGGCTTTCTCAAAGGAACCGTTGCAATCAATGTCTCGATAACAAAGCCGGAAGGCATCATAAGCAATGTCACACTCGCGCTTGAAAACGGCAACATCGTGCCTGTCGGAAAGATGGATTGCAGCAGTGATTTCACATCCTGCACGTACACCATGGACACGACAAGATTCCCTGACGGAGCAAAAACGCTGGCTGCAACAGCCGGCAACAGCCTTGGCTACTCGCTGAAAAGCTCAGTCAGGGTGAACATCGACAACACGAAGCCAACAATCACAATAAACACGCCGCAGATTGTCAAAGGCGCATGGGATATTGCTGCGACAGTGACAGACGAAAATCCCCATGAAGAGAAGGTTGCATTCAAGATCGGCTCCTACCTGCAAACAATGTTCTGCACTACCCAGGCGAAGTCGCTGGACTGCAAGTCAAAATACGATTCAAACCTGCTGTCAGACGGGCCACTAGTACTCGAAATTACAGCTTCTGACAAGCCCGGAAACTCGTTCACGGCTTCAAAAAACGTTTCCATAGACAACAAGCCCCCTGAATTCAGGTTCATCAAGATCGACCCTATATACTCGAAAGGCCCCAAAGAAATAAAATTCACTGTAGGGCTGGAGGATGCAGGCAGCAGCGTAAAGGTTGCACGGGCAACGATAAAGCATCCAGAATTCACTGCAACCCTTGACATGATAAACGTTTCGGCTGTTTGGTACGGAAAGGCCACCATAGTGAGCTACGGCAGCCACAAAGTCAGCATCAAGGCCGAAGACCAAAGCGGCAATTCAGTGACATATGACGAGAAAGGATACTTCTACATCGGGCCTCTGTCATGCGGTGACGGCATATGCCAGGCAGCAGAGAACAGCTGCCTGTGCGCAGATGACTGCTCGGGGCCGACATGCTCCGGCAATCAGGTAACAGAATGCGGTTCAGGCCTTCCTGTATGCGCCCCGCCGCCCATATGCGGCAACGACCTCTGCAGCAGCAGCGAGAGCTGCATCAGCTGCTCAACAGACTGCGGCACATGCGAAGCCATAGCATCTGCCGAAAAAATGATCGACGACAAGAAGAAATCCGGCAAGAACGAGACATTAGGCACAGGGTCCGGGACACAACCCGGTGCTGAAGCCGAAGCGCGGTCGCTATTTGCGCCTGTCATCGGCTCCATAAAGGAGAACCCCCTTGTTGCAATTACATTCGTGACTGTCATAGTCATGCTTATCCTGCTGTTCGCACTACGGAAGAAAAGACCGCAGTCCATGTCTGCCAGCCAGTCCGTATTTTCTCAAAAAGCGCAGCTTTTTGAAATTCTCAAAATGCAGAGCGTTTTGGAATCTCGAAAAAACTTTGTTTTTTCGAAGATCTCGGAGAAGCTTCGCTTCTCCCAAGATCACTAAGAAGAGATAGCAATGCTGAACAAAACACTTGCGTTCTTCACATGCCTTGTTTTAGTCACATTAACTACTGGTTGCGTCCAGCAAGCCAACCAAGCTCAAGCAAAAAGAATACAAGATTCCAGATGTGAAGGAACTGCAGACTGCTTTTACGGCAATGTAAGCAGGATACTTGACGGTGACACGATCGAGGTCGATGGGGACAGTGTAAGGCTTGTTCTTGTGGCCGCTCCGGAAACCTATGAGCAGGGCGGCGCCGAAGCAACGTCATTCATAGCACAAAACTGTCCAGTTGGATCAAAGGTTCTTGTTGACCAGGATGACTGGCAGATGTATGATGACTATGGCAGGATGCTTGCAGTAGTATGGTGCAACGGCAAACGAATCAATGAAGAGAGCATAGAACAAGGATTTTCTGACATTTACCGCATATTCTGCTCTCAAAGCGAATTCGGCGATGATGAATGGGCTGTTAAGCTTGGTTGCTAAAAAATAAAATAAAAAAGAAAGAGAAAAATAAAAAATTTAAGATGCTCCATACCCGTTCGGAGTTGCTAATGCACAAAACTGGTGCCCGCCGTTGTTGCTAGAGTCGCAATTATAGTTTGTATCGGAAACGCCTTGGTCCATAATAACTTCAAACTGACCCCAGATAGCGTAACCACCATCTCTCCAGTAAGGGCTGTTTTCTAGTTCAGAGCCAACCCAAATTATTTTGTAGTGCCAGGTCTCGCCTGAACCGCCGGGAACGTTGCCGTTCCACTCATTATCTTCCCATGCTTCAGGTGTCCAGGGTGCTCCGTTGAATCGTGCATCGTTCCATGCTTTCGACCATTTCATGACGAGATGGTCATTTGCATAGGTTGGATCGCCCCATACTGTTCCATCAAGAGTCCTGTCAACGCCGTCTGCTGCACCAACAAAAACTCTTGCTTGATAGTTATATCCAAACTGGTCGAATCCGCTTGCGAACACCGTTGTCGTTAGCATCGCTGCAATCGCTGCCAAGAAAACGATCTTGTTTTTCATGCTAAATTTTTCCCTAAAATATATTTAAAGCACTGGACTCGGACTTTCTAACAAAGCCACCGAAGGGAATTGAACCCTTAACCTGCAGTTGTTTTGACCCAAATAATATGCTTTCATAGTTCTTTGGGGTTTATCCAGACCTTTCTTCCTAAGAAAGGGATGGATTTACAAAACTGCTGCTCTGCCAGACTTCTCTGGCCTTTCTTCACCAGTTCTCTTACCAGCTCTTCACCGGTTCTATTACCAGTACTTTACCAGTACTTTACCAGTTCTATTACCAGTACTTTTACCAGTTCTATCTGTTCTTTCCGCTGGCGCTTTCTTTCAAGAAAGGGCCATTTGAGCTACAGTGGCGTTATCAGTGATATCTGAATATAAATATTTATATTGGTTTCAAGAAATAGAAGCTATAATGGCTGTAAACATTGATGGCATTGAATCATACTGGATTAGCATGTGGGAAACATTGAGCTTTTCCGGTTTTATCGTACCGCTCCTCTTTTATTCACTGCTGCTTGCGATTTATGCTGCTTTCTTGTGGCATTTCTACAAGTCTGTATCAAAAAGAGACCTTTTCAGGCTTAATCTCGACCGCAAGCATAGCTGGAAGAATTCCACCGTCTATGTTGTCAAGTACCTTTTCACTTTTCCCGCCCTGACGTTTTTCTGGTTCTTCGGGCTATCTGCAATACTTTTCCTGCTGTCTAAATCGCAGACAACAACAGACATACTAACCATCTCGATGGCTCTGGTGGCAGCTGCCAGGATTACAGCATACTATAAGGAAGGCGTTGCAGAAGAAATAGCAAAGATACTGCCTCTGGGCGTACTGGCTATATTTGTGGTTGATCCCATTTATTTTTCTATTGACCTCACTTTGAGGCACTTTTACAGCCTTCCTGCGCTCGCGCCTCTCCTAATCAATTATCTGTTTTTTGCAGTAATCCTAGAACTGGTTCTACGCATCTTATTCATGATGAAGGTTGCTGTAGTTGACGCGAAAAAGGGCAAGAGTAAAGCTAGAACTAACGAATAGTTGGTATCCTGAGTATGACGCATATCAAGATTAAGCTTGGAAAGAGTGTTTTCAACATCAAAGACTGCCGCGGGCTTGGCTCTCTGAGAGGCCTTATGTTTGATAACATGGATGGCCACGACGGCGCGCTGATTACTGCTGGTGGCGTTTGGATGCCGTTTGTCAAAAGCAAGCTGAATCTTATTTTTCTGGACAAAGGCATGAAAATTCTGGATAAGCAGCTGGCTGTTCCATTGACGTTAAACCCTAGAACATGGAAGGTTTACAGTTCTGATAAAGCGAAATACTGTTTGGAGCTCAAGCATACAAAGCTGAGCGTAAAGAAAGGCACAAAGATCGTTCTCAACAGCTGACCTATTTTCTTCTCGCCCAGTCTGAAGGGGCGTATTTACCGATCAGCTTTCTTAATATCTCAGCTGCTGGCAGGCCTCTATCGGTATCTGGAACTTTAACCCATACGTTGGCTACATAATCCCTTTCATTGAAGCCGGAAAGCTCCGGGTATGCTTCCGGGTTCTCTTGATAAGCCTTCAAAAGCCTTCCGTCAAACGTCTCCTTCTTCCCGAACCATCCCATTTCATCACCTCAAACATGAACGATTATACTTTGCCAATGCTTAGAATCTTGGAGCATTTAGGGCAAATATAGAATACTTTATCATTTACACCATCAGGGATTTCCTTGGCATTCGTTATTTCCTCATTGCAGTGTGGACAGAGCGGCATGATCGCCATGAATAGATAATCATTGGAACGTATTAAAATTGAAGGGTTTGGCTGTGGGTAGAGGGAGATACGCAGTTTCTCCCCTTTAGAAATCCTTTTCTTTATCTATTTTGCCGTCTTTTAGCCATACGCCTTTATTTGCCATCTTACCAAGGCTTTCTTCATGTGTTATCAATACCACTGTTTTTTTTGCCTCTTCGCTCAGCTTTCTGAACGTATTTATGACATTCTCCCCGGATTTCGAATCCAGGGAAGCCGTAGGTTCATCAGCAAGGAGGATCTCCGGCTTATTGACTAAAGCACGTGCTATTCCTACCCGCTGCTGTTCGCCGCCCGAAAGCTGGTGTGGATAATTATGAAGCCTTTGGCCAAGCCCAAGTTTTTCAAGCATTTGTTTTGAAACCTTCATAGATTCATCCGAACTTTGGCCGCCAAGCACAGCAGGCACAAATATGTTTTCTATCGCATTAAGCTCCGGCAACAGAGAATAAAACTGGAAAACAAATCCGATATTTCGCAATCTGAATGTTGTCCTTTCTTCATCTGAAAGTTTCGCAACATCGGTATCTTTTATCATTACAGAGCCTTTGGATTGCTTGTCAAGAACGCCAATAAGGTGCAACAGGGTACTTTTTCCAGAGCCGGAAGGACCCATGACGGATATGAAATCGCCTTTCTTTATATGCAAGTCTACGCCATTCAAGGCATGTATCTTCAAATCTCCCATGCTGTATACGCGGTGCACGTCTTTGAGTTTTATCATTTCTATCACGTTTTGATAATATTTTTTATTAGGAGAGAAGGTTCATAAGGAAGAGAACCTAGGTTCTCGACTTATTATTCAACTGTCTTTATTGTTTCCAGTATTTCCTGCTTAGCAGCCATGCGCGCAGGCAGATACCCGGCAATTATTGAAGACACTATCATGATTGCTACAGAGCTTACAGCTGTCTCTACTGGCAAAATGGGTTTCAGGGCTCCGATAGGCAGTACAATCGGGCTGATAGTGAAAACAAATACAAAGAGATAGACAACTGCAATGCCAATTAACGTGCCTATAATTCCAAAGAACAACGATTCAAAGAGAAATATCATCATTATCTCATTTTTCTGTGTTCCTATTGCTTTCAGGACACCGATGATTCTTTTCTTTCTTGATGTATTGATGAATACTACAATGCCTATCGTGGATATGACTATGATTATACCTACCATGGTTGTAATAACAGTGACTATGCCAAACGTCTGGTTTATTCCTGCTGCAAATGTTGACGCTTCTTCCCATGTTTGTACCTGGGCGTTGGGTATTCCCAATTCAAGTATCAGATTTTTGTACCTGTCTGCTTCTTTCCTGTCGTTGAGTCGCACAAGAATTGATGAAGCTTTGTCATCAAGTCCTAGAACATCCTCGGCTTCCTCTTTTGTTATGTAGACACTCTGAGAGACGATGCTGAAGCCCTGGCTGCCAGCAATTGCTTTTATTTTGTACTCTCTTTCAACTCCGTTGGAGAATCTGATTTTTACTTTTTCACCTATATCGACGCCACCAAGACCTTCTCTTGTGGCGCCAAACCCTCTCTGCTGACCGATTAAATCTTCTATTTTCCTGCCAGCTATCAACTCGCCCATTATAATTTCATTATTGTCTTCATCATTGAGATAAGTGCCTTTCAATACCTTTTCATGTATTGTTGTGACATCCTGCTCTTCTGAGGGCGTGATGCCTTCGATTCTGATGCCTATTTCCTTGCCTTTGTAAAAGACCGTGCCTGAAAGAGCGATATGCGAAGAAGACTTGACGACTCCTGGTATCAAGTCTATTTTCTTTCTTGTGCTTGATTCAAAATTCAAGTATAATTGGTTTGAATCACTAGATGGCTGTATAATTATATGCGAAGTGGCTGTATCGACTATTTCGCTTTGAAACGTGTCGCTCAATCCATTAAGGAAAGCAGGGAAGAATGTGAGATTAATATAAGAGAATGCCAGCAGCGTGATGACTAAAGCTGCTATTTTCCTGTCTCGCGCAAGATCCTTTAGCGCAAGAAATGCTGCTAGCTTCACAAAAACAACCTATTTCTTTTTAGAGAATGGGAGCCTTTTTCTGAAAATCCAGGCCAGAATGCCGATAATAATCAGCAAGAAGGCAATGGTTCCAAAATAATTAGGTGAAGCTATTGTGACATCAAAACTATCGCTGAGCTGGTAAGTTCCTGTGTCATCTTTGAATGAAACAAGCAAATTGCATGTGAACGACCCGGATCTTGAAGATGTCATCTCAATAACAGCCGGGGCGTCTTCATCCTTCTGCAACTGGCCAATGAATGCTTTCTTGTCTGGAGCAAAAGGGCAGCTTATTTCAGCGCTTACAGAATCTGCGTCTCCAAAACCAACGTTTTCAAGTCTTGCAATGACCGTGAACGGTTCTCCCGTTGATATTATTGGGCTGCCTGTGTTTGAAACAACCTTGATTGTTTGTATGTTAATATCCCCTTTGTTTACAACACGCACGCCAAGGTTCTGGGAAGAATTGGTTGTAGATCCCTGTTCATCTAAGTAAATCATTCTGACTGGAATTGCGTAAGAGTTTGCTTCCAGTGTTGACGATGAAACAAAATCAAAGCTAATTTCTTTAGTTCCGGTTGCATTGAGAATGTCAATGATTTTTAGCGATCCTCCAAGAACGTTGAAGTTCGCTGATTCGGGCTGTAATTTTATTTGCCGTGCCTGGCCGGAGCCTACGTTTGTCACCTCCAGGGTTACTGCAAATCGTGAATTTGGTGTTATGTTATCTAATGCACTCACAGTGGAGAATATGATGTTAGGTCTTCCCTGAATCTTCACGTCAACTTTTTGCCGCACAACAGTATCGCCGGTGCTCTCTTTAATGAAGAGCGGATACGTGCCGGAAACTGCGGTCGGCTCTATTGAGAGGAAATACTTGTTTTTCTTGCTGCAGCCGCCACAGACGCTCACGCTGCTGAAATCTTCCGTTGAAGATTTTAAAATGAAAGGGAACTGATATTCCAGCTCAACCCTGAAGCTGCCAGTGTCGCTTGTCTGCCTGTTAAAAAGCGTGGTGTCAATTGTGAAATCCCTTCCCGGCTCAACGGGCTGCGGGTCAACCTTTTCAATAAGAATTGCGGGCAATGTTGCTGCAAACGCAGTACTGAATAAGAATATGAATGTAATAGCGAATACTGCATGATGGCGTTTCATTTTATTTCCCAACTATTATGAGCAGACAGTATATTTAAATGTATAGGGTATCCTATATTCACTAACCCTTGACGTTGCCAAGCGGCGTCAGCGCAACGACTTTCTTCGAGATGCCAGCCTGGTGCACGGTCTCTATAACTTCATTGATGTCTTTGTAGGCAGCACCGGCTTCTTCTGCGACGCCTGCGAACGAGACAGTCTTCACATAAATGCCCCTTTTTTCCATGTCCCGTATAAGCGTGTCGCCCCGAAACTGGCGCTTGGCTGCAGTTCTTGACATTGTGCGGCCTGAACCGTGGCATGTAGAGCCGAACGTTTCAAGTTCTGCCTTTTTTGTGCCAACCATCAGGTATGACCCTGTTTCCATGCTGCCGCCAATGATTATAGGCTGCCCAGCATGCCGGTATTTGGCGGTTACTTCTTCCCTGCCGGGCCCGAATGCGCGCGTTGACCCTTTGCGGTGAACGAGGACTTTCTTTCTCTGGCCGTTGACTTCATGCTCCTCGATCTTTGCTGTGTTGTGCGAAACATCATATACCTGATGCATGCCCAGCTCTTCTGCGGGCCTTTTGAAAACCTTTGAGAACGCCTCACGAATGCGATGTAAAATTACCTGACGATTGGCAAAAGACATGTTTACGCCGCAGCACATGGCTTTGTAGTAGTCCTGCCCTTCCTTGCTCTGGAACGGTGCGCATGCAAGTTCAGGATCCCATATCTTCAGGCCGTATTTTGGCATGACGTCAAGGAATGTTTTCAGATAATCAGTCCCGATCTGGTGGCCAAAGCCCCTCGAGCCGCAGTGAAACATGATAACTATCTGGTCTTTGCTGTGCACGCCGAAAAGTTTTGCAGTCTCTTCGTCAAATATCTGGCTTGCGTGCTGTATCTCCAGGTAATGATTTCCTGAGCCAAGCGTGCCTACCTGTGTTATGCCGCGCTTAAAGGCACGGTCGCTTACTTTAGACGGGTCTGCGTCTTTCATGCAGCCGTATTCCTCCGTGTTTTCAAGATCTTCTTCCCATGCAAATCCGTTCTCAAGCGCCCATTTTGCGCCGGTGGCTGTCACGGCCTCGAACTCTCTTTTGTCCAGCTTTACGAATCCTGAGCTCCCAACGCCTGCCGGGACTGTCTTGAAAAGAATATCCACAAGCTCCTTGATCTTGGGCCTGACTTCCTTCATTGTAAGATTTGTTGTAGCCATGCGCATCCCGCAGTTGATATCGAACCCGATACCTCCGGGAGAGATTATTCCATCTTGTAAATCAAACGCTGCAACACCGCCGATTGGGAAGCCGTAGCCCCAGTGTCCATCCGGCATGCAGAAGGCATGGTTTATTATGCCTGGCAGGCGGGCAACATTGGTAACCTGATTAAATACGCCGTCATCCATATCGCGTATGAGCTTTTCCGTCGCATAGATGCGCGCAGGGACAAGCATGCCTTCCTTGTATGTCTGCGGAAGTTCCCAGATTGTATCTGTTATTTTTTTCATTTCTTTTGGTGGCATAATAACCAAGTAAGTTTTTGGCAAGGGATTTAAAGGTTAGAAGGGCAGAAGTTTCAATGCAATCAGATTCGGGCGTCACTGTGTCCTATAAGCAATGTGATAATGGCGTGAAAGGAATGTTTGTATCAGGGCTTTTTTCATCTGTTGACGTAATTCCTTCTGACGGCAGCGTGGAACTTGAAGTCTCTTGCTGGGGAAACGATTCTCCATACGGCATGGGCGGCGAGGCTTACGCAATCTCAGAGGCCGGCATATTAAGAGGCGATTCAGAAGCCGGGTTTCCGCAAAGAGACCTGCACTATCTCCGCCTTGCGTTTGAGAGGCTGGGATCCATATCGCCGGAGGAGGAGCCTTACATATCGCTGAGAAACCGCGTCATTGAAGCGCTCAGGCCTATATGTCAACAACAACCCTGCAGAACCACGAGTCGCCTTTCTGCTTGACTTCGAACATGTGCAGCGTTATTGCCTTCACGTCTATCTTCTGCTCATGTTTTTTCTTCAGCTTCTCGCCGTACATCTCCGCTTCAAGATGGTATTTGCCGTCTTTTTCTGTTATCTTTATTTTGTACTTTGAGAAAAGCATCAGCTCCGCGTCTTTCATGAACACGAGTTCTTCAAGCCAGTTGTAGAAAAGCCTCTCTATGCTGCTTTCAACAAGCCGCACAGTCCTTTTCAGCCGGGGCTTTATGCCTTTTATGTCGACCATGGCATCTGTCAGAGCTTTGGCCCCTTCCTCGAAAAGCTGGTCAGGGCTTTTGGCTTCTGCCTCGAAAGCAAGGTCAGCAGTCGCAACATCTTCCAGATAGCGGTACATGATATCTCATCAGCGATTTCACTTATAAGCTTTTACAGGTTAGTATTGTTGTGGCTGCAGGAACTGCAGAATTAGCGGACTTGAAAAGGCGTTTTGGCGACGCTGTATTTGATGCAGAATCTTTTGCATATTGCAACGTGCTCTCGCCAAATCCGGCAACCCAGGCGCTGGACCGGTATCTTTCTCTTTATGATAAAGCAGAAGAGCTGCACAAGACACTAAAATATGAAGGCGCTGAAATACCAGAAAACACGGACTGCAGGATGTACCGGCTAATGGAACTCAGCATTGTGATAAAAGAAGCAAGACAGAAGCATTTTGAATAGCTTCCTAGCGACAGTGGAATGCGAAGCGTCAATCCCCGAAGAACCTTAATGGGTTTCAGCGATTTCTTCTATTCTCACGGGGATCTCGAATCTCATGCCCGCACATTCAAACAAATATCTTGCATATGCATCCAGCGGCTTGTCTGTGAGCAGTCTGCCCCCCATGTCTGCTTCCAGTTTGTACCCGATTTCTGACAACTCCCTGCAGGCAGCCACAACAACCTCAGGAAGGGCCGCTTCTTCCCCGTAAGTCATAATGAATGCAAAGTCCTTCCAGTTTGTATCCACGTGTTTAGGCGGATTCTTCCTTAATTTCTCTTCGTTCACCGATATCAGGTACTTGGTCATATGATCATCGCAGAAAGTATTTGGCAGGAATCTTGACATAGCTCGTTGCTGTCGCTGTGTATGGCTATCCGGTGGCTTCACGAAAGAAAAACCTCTCCGGTCCCGGAAGGATCAGTCCTCATGCCCCTGCTTCGGTGCCGGCGCGCCTTCGTAGTATTTTGAGAGCACGTCAAGGATGTCATCAGCCGGACCTCTTTCTTCGCGTATGGAAAATTTCACTATCCGGTTGCCGTCGTCCTTTTTTATTTTCTCCACGAACAGCCTGGACTGCGTCTTTTCCTCAACGCTGTTTTTAAAATCATCCAGAAAAGAATCAGGCCTCATGCCAGAAAGGCGCACAGTAATAATGTTTTTCTCAATTCCCAGCAGCTTTGCTGTTATATCTGGCCGTTTTTGTTTGTTGTAGCCGCGGATTATGGATTCCAGCTGGGATTTCATAGGAATAAATTATAGGGCATGCTTAAAAAGATTACAAAGACGATAACAAGATGATAGATTACAAGCATCCAATTATTGTAGAGATGAAAGGCAAATACACGAAAAGTCGTGAAGCCTACAATCTCGCAGACGACCATCAAAGAATTGGACTGGGAGATGCAAGGCAATTATTCGAAGACGCCCATACCAAACTTGCCGGTGCCGAGACCGCAGTTTATGGATTAAGAGATAAAATGAAGGCTGCCAGTGGTCTTTCGCCTGACGAGAGGGAACATCATTTGTATTTTATGGATAGATATTTAGGCAGGATCAGGGTTTTGTTGCGCAAAACCCGAAAGCATTTGGATGGCACCAAGGTTTAGGAAATTATATTTTTATGATCTTCCCGTGCTTGCCGATGCTCATTACTTTTGTCTTTCCTATATATTCCTCGAGGCCTTCTGTCTCGTGCATGTGACCGCTTAGATGCAGATCGGGCTTGAACGCTTCCACCGCCTTTCTCACAGCCTTGCTGCAAGGGAAAGAAAACTTCTCGATGAGCGTCCCGGAAGGCGGCATGTGTGTGACCATGATCTTCTTCTTGGCATCCTTCACGTATTTCAGGTTTTTTTTCAATGTCTCGTAAAGCTCCCTTTCGCTTATGGGATACGGGCCGACGTTCGCGCCGCCACAACCGAAGAAGCCGATATCGCCGACAACAACAGAATACTCCTGCAGGTTCCTTATCTTGTATTTTTCAGCAAGAAGCCCCGTAGTCTCAGGCGAATCGTGGTTGCCCGGGATGAAAACAACCTCGAGGCCTTTTTCCCTGAACGGGCCTATGAGGCCTTTCCAGTCCATGTCGAAGAATGTCAGGTCTCCGCAAAGCACAACCAGGTCCACCTTTTCCTTGTAGGCCTTCTCAGCCAGCCTTTTCACCGCTTTCCTGTCCTCGTGAATGTCGCTGGCAGCAAGTATCCTGATTGTTTTCTCTTTTTTCCTTTCCTGCTTTTTGGTGATCTTTGTCATAGACAACACATATGAAGGCATGTTTATAAGATTTAATAATTTAATTATTGCTTGACCTGCATCAACAACCATCGTTTGAAAACGGTGGTATGTGGTATTACTAAACGATGGTTGTGATACCAGGAAACCACATTTATATTTGTGGATTTACTGGTTTTCTCCACCATCTAAAGATAGGTGGTATCCTGAGTATGAAACTTAAAACGATGGGGAGAATCAGCGGCGCTGTCACAACGGCTGCTGCTGGATATGCTGGGTATCATATGTACAGGATAGTAAGCGGCACAGAATATAGAAAGGCTTATGACTTTTTATTAAGCGACCAGCCACTAGAGAATAAGGCGATGGCAGGTCTATACTTGGCTGCATCGTCGACTTTAGTATTATGCTTGCCTCCACTGGCTCTTTTAGCCGCTGATGGTGTAACAGACATGGCAAAGGGTACACACCATTACCTTGGAATGCGTTTATGGCAGCGGTTGACTAAAAGCGAAGAACGAAAGAGGGAAATTGATGACGCAATAAAAGACATGTCAGAAAGCATCGAAAAACCCATCCGTCTAAGAAGAAAACGATAACAAAAAGAATGGTTCATCCTTTGCAGCACTTATCGTCTTGATTCAGCTCAAAGGCTATTTTTTCGCTTCGACATACTGGACTTTTATGAATGGAGGATCAGCGTCCATGTCCTGTTCTAAAACATAGAAGGAAACTTCAGTGCCTTTAGGCGGGCCTGTCAGATAAAAAGGCCTGTTTTTCCAGCACTTCACAGCTGTTATTGGGTTTTCAACGCCGCGATATTCTTTCGACAGATCGATTGTCTGCGGGTTCCCAATTCTTCTCGTTATCTCGGCGGACTTCCCTGTATCAGACCAGCGATATCTGCCGTTTTCCCCGACAAGATGCTTCATTGACCAGATAAAAACAGCAAGTCTTAAAAACACGAAGAAATTGCTATCTTGGAAGAAGTGAAACTTCTTCGAGATCTTCGGAGAAACTCCGTTTCTCCGAGATATATGGCAGAAACTTCGTTTCTGCCTATACAGGCGGAGCAAAGCTCCGCCATGTTCCGAAATCCTTTGGATTTCGAGAATCTCAGAAAGCAGTGCTTTCTGCAGAAATAGATGTTTCTTTTTTTCTGATCATTTTCTGTTACTAGTTATTTAACAAATTCAACATTTTCCATTCCCTTGAAGGCGTCGTCACCTGTAAGAAATCTCATGTTATTTTCCATTGCAAAAACATAACCTATGCAATCGGCGTAGGAAAAACCTTTTTTTTTGTGTTTGAGACGAAAAAGCATCGCCTTGAAGAGGATTTCATCAGAAACAGCCTCTTCAGAATCCTTGAACTTCTCGAATGTTAATTTAGCTTTTTCTTCTCCAAATTCTGCCAGACTCACAAAAATAAGTTCAGCTAAGTTAAATTTGGTCGTTACAATTACTTCATCAATTAAATGAGTGAAATTTGGACTATTTCTAGAAATTTCTATCAGCGCGTATGTATCAAAGAAATAATTTACCATCCTTTACGTGCCTCGTCTTTGAGTTTTTGTGTAGGTGTTTTCCAGTCTGGAAGCAAACCCCAAACGTCTTTGACTTTTACGTGCTTCTTGATTTCCACACGAAGTTCTTGGTTTGGTTTGATATTTTCTTTCGCTACAAATTCCTTCGGCAGAATAATGCCTATCGACCCACCTATCTTTCTTGTTTTGCATTCTACTTGAGTCATAATTATCACCAATTAAACTTTATTTAACTTTGTTATATTATGTTTAATAAACTATAAAAAGGTTTATTTCGAAGCAAGAAAAGTTGAAGCAGGCTAAATCTAAAATTAGAATATATTTATAATCAACTGCTGCAGCAGATGTTTTTGCCGGAACTGCCGCCGCAGCCACAGCCCGGCTTGCTTGAGTCGGTGGCGCATGTGCTTAAAGTCTGTATAACAGCCTGCCCGGTTCTTGTTGCTCCGACTGTTTGCATAGGCGCAACCGCCATTACTGTTTTGGGCTTCACAAAGCCGCCATATGTTTCCATATAATTAGGCATGGCTTCTAGTGCCTTAATGTCTCTCTTGTAGTAGCCATCCTTCAATGTCTTGCCGGTCTTGGCTTCCCATTCCTGTATTGTTATTGAGTGCCGGCGCTGTATCTTGTCCCTGTACCACTGCGGGATGACGTTGAATGTGCAGAAAGGTATTACGCCGTCAGGGGTTGTGTAGTGGATGTCACACTTCTTTATTCTCTGTATATCCCAGTTGTAGAGGTCCTGGAAGTGCATCATTCCTACGAACAATGAGTTTTTGTGGAACTCGCCAAGGGCCGAATAGTTGCCCTTCAGGAATATGTTATGCAGCACGCTCGAAAGGTTTAGCCATGAGGGCTGCTTCTCCTTCATGACAAAGCTGTTGAGCTTCACAAGCATCTTTGCCAATATCCAGTGCTTGTTGGCTCCGTTTCTCATTTCTTCCGTCTTTTCCTTCAGGTACTCGAACAGGCCTTCGACATCCACGAATCTTGTTATCGGGATCATCTTGCCGCCGTCGCGGAAGACGTATGTTGCCATTCCGCAGGCAGGATTGATGGACAGTTCATATTTTGGGTGTCCTTTCAGTATTTCCATGAACTCCGAGAAGATAACCGTGCACGGCACCGGGTAGAAGTCATCATACGTTATCTGGCCGCCTGTATGTTCTTCAAGGCGCCGGATTACATCAGGTATCGTTATCCTGAATTTTTCCCTGTCCTTGCGCGGCATCCTGCCTACAAGGGAAACAGGCTGGTAATTAACGCCTCTGATTATGTCGTTGTGCTTGAAGCCGAACTTCAGGATGTCGCCTATCTCATGGTCATTGACAGTGTTTATGAGTGTAGGAACCAACACTGCGCCAAGATTGGCTTCTCTCAGGTTCTTCAGTACACCAGGGACCTCCCAGTGGTTCTTCGGGTTTGTCCTTGGCGTGACGCCGTCGAAACTCAGGTAAACGGTATTTACACCAGCTTCCCTGATGTTTTTTGCAAACTGGGCATCGTTGTGAAGCCTGTGTGTAGCATTGGTGTTAAGTTGTATGTGGTCAATTCCTTCTTCCTTGCAGATCTTTATGATCTCAGGCAAATCTTCCCTCAGCTCCGGGTTACCGCCTGTGAGCTGTATTGCGTTGCCCTTGATTGGCTTTTCCTGTGTAACCAGACGGATCATGTTCCTGATTTCATCAAGGCTGGGCTCGTAGATGTATCCGGCGGCTTCTGCATAGAAGAAGCAGTACCAGCAGGTAAGGTCGCAGCGGTTTGTGATTACAAGATTCGTGAGCCCCGAGTGGGTTTCATGTATCGAGCATAATCCACAGTCCTGCGGGCACACAGGATGTTCCTTTTCGTTATGGGGGTTGACAAGCCCGCGGCCCTTGACTTCGTACTTCTTCGCCTTCTCAAGCAGCTTGGCATCGGCCCAGTAAACGTCTTCGATCATGCCATGTTCCTTGCAAACCTTGCGAAGCATGGCTTTTCCATCACGTTCGAAAACAAGCATGGGTATGAGCTTCAGGCATTCGGGGCACAGTGAAGCGGATTTAAACATCAGTGTCTCATTTTCATTAAGAGTCAAGTCGCCCCGTAAGAATTCATCATTTTCCTTCTGCAAGAGTTCAGCAGGTGGTGCCATTCATATACCCCCAAATATTCAGAACTTTTATTACTATGTAAAAGTTCTGATCTACATTATAACTGGGGCTATATATAAAGATACTTCTATGTCGATAAACAGACATACTAAGTGTCACTATCTTTGATTAGCGACCTGTGAGATCAGATTATCTTTTCCCCGTCCCTGCGGACTATGTGAATGACATTGACGGGGCACATGTCTGCCGCGTTCTTGTTTTTCACGAAGTCTTTTGCTTCAATTTGCAGCTCTTCCTTGACTATTTCACTGTTCACAACCACATGTTCCGAATTTGCAAGGTCTGACTTCCCATCGCATGGAGACATCTGCCAGAACTCCGGCGCGACTATGGAACACGCAGCGCATGCTATGCAACTGGGCCTGTCATGCTCAATTTTATAGGCCATTAAGATCCCCAAGACTTATCTTTTGTGCCTTTGTCCAAGGCTTTTACGATATATACCTCTGCCTTTTTTCTTCTTTCTTTCAAAACTTTCCAGCCTTTCATCGTCTGACATGATTATGAACACATTCCACCAGATGCTGTTGCTGTATGAATTAATTGCAGTTGCTGCTTAAATAAATTCGCACCAGGAATTGGAATATGGAAGAAAAGCTTGATGAAAAGAACAGCAAGTATATTGTTGAGTATGACCGCACGAACTGCATAGGCGCAGACATGTGCACTTTTGTCGACCCCGAGAACTTCAAGATGAACGAGGACGGCAAAGCAGACCTTGTGAAAGGCGAAGACAAAGGCGACGGGCAGTTTGTCAGGTTCACCAATGAAAACATGGAAGACATGGGCAGCCCTTTGCGCAGGGCAGCTGACTCCTGCCCGGCAGCAGTCATACGCATCACAGAAATTGCCACGGGCCGCCGCGTCGCCGGTGCGCCTGAGAGAAAGTAAATCACTTTGGAAGATTTGCTTCAAAGATTGCATCACAGCAAATAAACGGACTCATCTAACAATTGCAAATCTCATATTTTAAAAATAACTTTTCCTAAGATATCTTTTTTGTTTACTGTGAACCTAGCTTTGCTGTTGTCGCCAGTTGCAATGGTATTTGAGTTTTCTAGCTTCTGTATCCTTTTGATCAGCAGAAGCTTTTCTTTCTTGAATACTATAACATCGCCCACGTTTGGTTTATTGAAAATGTAGGAAAAAGCAATAACATAGTCGCCGTCTTTGAAGTTAGGCTCCATGCTGCTTCCGTTAACACGATAGCGAGAAAAAGGAAACATGTTTATTTTCTGGGTATCCGCCTTTTAATTCCTTCAAAAATCTGTAAAATGCCCATACATTCCTCTGCACGAGCAAAATCAGAGTATTTTAGTAATTCTTTATGCAGAGCTTGATTATCATGGAAATAGATTGTTTCATCAGGTAGCTTTCCCTGAGGCAGGTTGAAATCGCCAACTGTTTTTGTTTTATCTCTTTCTGTAACGCTTTCAAAATGTCCTTCAATTTCAGGTCTTGCATCTGAATTGAATGTTGCTATGAAATAATTAGCTCCCGGTAGTAATAGTCTCATCATAGACCTGATGCTTGTTTTATAATCAGCAACGTGATGAAAAACCATACTTGCAACAGCTTCATCAAACCACTTGACCAAAGGCAGTGGTATGGCATCCGGTAGTGCCCCAAATTGCAAATATTTTTTAGGAATTTCTTCTTGTTCAGTATCTGAAGCAATAGGAATCCCATAGGTCTGTGAAGCATAGTCAAGGCTGAAACGAGAAGTATCTATACCAATATACCACTGATTTGGTTTCAGGTATGGCAACACCGTTTCTCCTGTACCGCAGCCAAATTCAATAATAAACCTACCATCTTCGATGCTTTCTATTTTTCTTCTAAGTCTTGGATGTAAACCTTCATCTCTATATACGTCTTTCCCTGAATGAATGCTGTCAACGAATGTTTTTCTTTTGACTTCTATTTTATCATACCATTCATAAAATCTTTCTGCATAATCAGCTCGTTTTGCTGGACTGTAACCTGTTTGTCTTGTAAATTCAGTCCACAGAATTTGCATTTCTGGAGTTAGCGGAAGAGAAGCCAGATCAGCTGGCTCCGTAATTCCTCGCATATGCGGCAAACGTTTCATATAAACTTTGAAAACTGAGATGTTCTTAAATTTAACTATTGTGACTATTCTTTAGTGAAAACTAGAGTTTCGGCACAACAATTTCTCTGCCAGTTGGATAAGGCGCTTTCACCCGGGAAGTTTTCACGCCTTTGGTCTCCCAGAAGATCTCTGCTATCTTGTTGACAGTCTCTAGAAGGTCTTCTGCGGCTTGCATATTTATTTCCTGTCTTGCTTTCGAGCCGAGCTTCATTGCCTTCCAGACAAGCTCGTGCAGCTCGGGGTGTTTTTCAGCATGCTCGGGCTTGAAGTAATCGCCCCACAAGACGCGGACCTCTTTTTTGCATAATTCAGCATGTTCTTCTTTGACAAGCGTATAGCGCGTCATTTTGTGCACATGTTCCTGCATGTGATTGTGATTATGGTCCTTGTGGTCTTTCTCATGTTCTTTCTGAAGCTCTCCAATAAGCGTGTTCATTCTTATGACCGTATGTGCCGCCATCTGCGCAATGTGAGGGTCGTAAATGCCGCACGGTATGTCGCAGTGGGCGTGGACGGCGCGGGCCGGGGAGAGTTTGTCCAGCTTTAGAAATAACTTATGCATTAAACCCATGCTAATCTAACATTCACAAACCTTTAAAATAGTTAGCGCTTGGATTAAATGTCAAATGAAACTTCACCGAGGCTTGGATCAGCATACAAGGTTTTAGTTGCCTGTTCTGCAGCCTGGTCGCTTAATTTTATTCGCATAGTCGCTGGCTCAGATATCATCGTGTCGTGTTCAATAACATAAATAAATCCAGGACGATATGTCCCGGCTATCCTGACATTTTCACCTTGTCTGGCCGCGTGCAATGCTCTATCAAAATCTCTTATGCCCGTAAACTTGTAAGGCATACTTTTGATACTACTGATAAGTTATTTAAAAGCATTTTGATCGATGGGCACTTCACGTTTTTTCATTAATTTGTTTAATTCTTGAATGAGGTATTTTCTCCAACCATATTCCAGCTGTGTCTTCATGAGCTTCACCAAGATTTCCTCTTGTTTTGACAATTTTAATTTTTCAAGTTGTTTTACTTTTTCTAATATTTCATAGTCCTGGTTTGTTGACATCACGTATTTTAGTTTTTCTGTCTTGGTTAGAGGAAACCTTTTTGTTAATTGTTTCTGTCTTTCTTTGAGTAATTTCTGATATTGTTTATCCTCTATCACCTTTTTGCGCAGTTTCTCCCCCACATAGTCCTGCTTCTTGTAGTAATCTTCAATTTCTTGTAATGATCTTTTCTTCATCAAATATTGATTGTGTCAACAGTTATTAAATTCTATGGTGCCTGTTGAATTCTGCCAGCTCAGAGCTGCATACTGGAGAGAAGTCCTTCGCGTAAAAGAACAGCACGAGCCATCTGCCGGAGAAATCGGATAGTGCTGCCGTGCCGCTTGTTGAGCGCAACTCAAAGTTTGGAGCTTTCTGCCACAACATCATTTAACCGCCTTCGTATCTACTTGGGATTAACCGATAAATATCTGCTGTCTGAAGATCAGCGCAACCGGAAGAAAACAATTTAAGTTTTCTGGCTGAAGAATTCTTATGCCTGTTGACCAAAGAGAGAAGCCGGCTTACTTGCAGCGCCTGCTCGACATGCCGGAAGGCGCGCGCATGGAAATTGGTGCAGCTGTCCGCCAGATGAGAGAAGGTTATGAAACTTTGCAAAGGCTTTTGATGGACCCTGCGAGAAAGCAGCATCGCGACGTCGAAGTGTTTATAAGGGACACATCCGTCGCATCAGACGCGATAAGAATTCTCATGGATTATACGGAGGGCTTTACGCTAGGTCATACCGATTCCTATCTCCAGACTACATCGACAACCGGCGGCGTGCTGGAATTTTTTGAAGCCGTCGGAATATCGCGGGAAGAATTAAAGATAGGCAGATACTATTTCGGCTTCTGAGTTATCCTCAGAGACATTGAAAAATGCTGTCTTTAGACAGCAGATGAAACACAATGTCTCTGGGATCACATCTTCTCACAAACCACCGACTTTAGTCGGTGGTATATTAAGAAGATATGATTTCCTTCACTTCAGCTTTCTCAATGCCGTAATCTGCAAGATTGTCTATATCAAGCTCCTTTTCCATGCTTTCTATTTCTTCTTTTTTTGCCCGTGTCTCAGGATGCTTTGCAATCATGTACGTGCAGCAGTCAGGATACGGCAGTATGGACAGGTCATAGGTTGCTATCTTTTTTGCAATATCTATTATATCGTTCTTGTCCATTCCGATCAGCGGCGAGAAGATTGTTTCGTTTGAAGCAGAATGGATTACATCGAGGTTGTCAAGCGTCTGGCTTGCAACCTGCGCCAGGTTGTCCCCGGTTACCAGGGCCTTTGCCCCCTCTTTTTCTGCTATCTTTCCGGCAATTCTCATCATCACCCTGCGATAAACAATCATCCTGTGGGTTTCAGGAATTTTTTCTATTATTTTCTCCTGAATGGGGAAGAAAGGCACCATATAGAGTCTGGATTTATACTGGTACTTGTTTAGAACCGCTACAAGCTTCTCTATCTTTTCCTCAATCTTTGATGTATAGTTGTGGAAGTGGACGAAAACAACGTTGCAGCCGCGCTTCATCATCAGATATGAAGCAACAGGCGAGTCTATGCCGCCTGAAAGCAAAGACACAACCGTGCCGGAAACGCCGACAGGCAGCCCTCCCGGACCCGGGATCTTTTTGTCGTAGATGTAACATTCTTTGTCTGAGACTTCGATAAAGATTTTCTTGCCGGGATCATTGAGGTCGACTTTCATTCCTGTATTTCTTGCTACGTGCTCGCCAACAATTCTGCTGATCTGCTTAGAATCCAGTGAGAAGTTTTTGTTTGAACGTTTAGTCTCTATTGCAAATGTGTCAGCTGGATTTTCTTTTGCTAATAGAAGGGCTTTATCTTTTATCTTTTCTATGTCAAGCTCCGAACGAAGAGCAGGAGAAAATGAAACGATGCCCAAAACGCTCGATAAATCTGCAAGATTCTTAGGATTTCCTTCTAAAACGAGTCTGCCGTATTGCTTATCTATTCCTGTATCTGTGATTTTCTTTATGCTGTCCATTAATTTGTTCTCAAAGAAACCCCTGTTCTTGCCCTTGGTTCCTATCTCGCCGTAATGTACGACAACGCAGTCACGCATAGGCTTTACTATTCAGGAAAAAGCTTAATGTCTTTGCTGAATAGCGGTTAGCGAGCAGCCTGCTTTTTCTTCTCCACATATCCATAGGTACTCTGAGGCGGGTTGCTGCGTAATCCATCGCCTGTTTCATTGTTTCAAAATTTTGATGCGGTTTGCCCATGGCATCCCTCATATTTTCGCGGACATTCCAGACACCGAGAGGTATGTAACCTTCATAGCATTCCCGCAGCACGATGGCTCCGGCTTGCCTTCTTTCACCTGCCAGATGTTCAGCTATGGCAAGCTTTGCTGAATAGTAACAACCGCCTATCGATGCATAGCCTTTCTTGCCCTCGTAGCCTTCGTGGTCGCCGTAGATTTCCAGATGATCTCCTATAACCTGCGGGAAGAACGCCTCCATTGTCTCGTACTGCCACATCGTCGGGGTCAGGATAACAACAAACCTGTTGCCAAGATTCTGCGTCTCGTAGACCCTGTATTCATCTATTATTGGGAGGAACCTGACTTGCTGCAGCAGATTTTTCCCCAGCATATCGTCTACTGCAGTAATGCTCCAGCGTGTCGGCACCAGACGGCGGTTTTTCTGAAGGCCGAAAGCGCCAACGCTCAGTGCTTTCTGCAGGCTCGAGACTGCCAAGCCTTTTTCGTACAGGGAAATGACTGCGTCTCTTGAGAGAAGATCAGTATCATAGAATGCCTTTTCCATGTCAGGTTCAAATTTCTCGGCACTGGCGCTCACTTCTTTCATTGGCGCGCTTGGGCCGAAAGGCTGGATCTCCTCGTTGAAGAATCTTCCCCTCGGGAGCTTTGAGAACTCGACTTCAACATCAACTGAATCTTTTGCTAGAGCTATCTCGCGAACAAGATTCACGGTCCTGTTGGATTCAATGCCTTTACTGGCATGTACGGCTTCTTTCCCCCTTACAAGCTGAAGGCGGAAATTTATGATATCCGCAACATCTTTGCTTCCAATCCACTGTTCCGGCAGATCCATTATGGCTGTATTGCCATGTGTCGGCGGCACCAAGGGCCCGATGAAGACTTTTGGGTATTCGTATCTGCCAATGAAAACACTGGGCGGCGAAGATCCGTCTATTTTCTCGCCTACAGAAGCTGAACGGAATTTCATCCTCTTTGTCAATCGTTCAATGTAAGCAGCTTTGCCACGAATCATATTGGACACCACACAATGTTATTTATTTCTGCCTGAAGAAATAGTTTTGGTTATATGAAAATAGGTGTTCTGGGTACAGGCGAAGTCGGGCAGACTCTGGGCGAGGGTTTTGCAAAACTAGGCCACCGGGTAATGATAGGTTCCAGAGACCCATCGAAGAAGGAAGTGCAGGAATGGCTAGCAAAAACAAAGGCTGAAGCGGGCAGTTTTGCAGGTGCTGCTGCTTTCGGAGAATTGATAGTCCTGGCAACCCGCTGGGAAAAGGGCGCCACGGAAAATGCCATCAAGCTTGCAGGCAAAGAGAATTTTACAGGCAAGATTGTCATTGACGTTACAAACCCCCTTGACTTTTCAGCGGGCGCCCCGAAACTGGATGTTGCTTACCCTGATTCTGCCGGAGCAAGAGTACAGAAGTGGCTGCCTCAGGCAAAAGTAGTCAAGGCATTCAACATAATAACCGCCAGTTACATGACAAACCCGCATCTCGCAGAAGGCAAGCCTGACCTTTTCATAGCCGGGAACGACGGAGCTGCAAAAAAGACAGTGAAGGAAATAGCCATGAAGTTCGGCTGGGAAAACGTGCACGACATGGGCAGCATAGAACAGTCATACCTCCTGGAAGCATTAGCGATGCTCTGGGTACGTTACGGCTTTCTTAACGACCATTGGACGCACGGATTCAAGCTTCTGAAGAAATGAAACTATAGTCGCTGACATAAGTCTTCAGACATTACTTATGTCAGTTCCTTACCTGCAAAGGAGCAGAACTCCTTTGAGGCCTCAAAAGCTACGCTTTTGCAGGTAGCAAGGACAGAATCTTGTATGGATATTTCTGTCACTTGCTATAACAGCAAGATTCAATAGCGTGATCACGTGGATAAAACAACAATAGACGTATACTTGACACTTGCTTTTGTTATCGGAATGCTTGTCTTGGCTTTTTTGTTGTTCCCTGCAGAATGACTGTACTTAAAAATTCAATTAACCACCTAATAACTTCCTCTAATGTTCGGCTACCTTGCCTTACTTCAATTAAAAATTTTGCGCCTTCCTTTCTTTTTAAAGATAAAAGCTGTAGTAGATCGTCAATGAAATCTGTCATAGGTCTTCCATCAGGTAAATTGCAGGGCCCTACTTATGAATTTCTTTCAGAAAGGGGAATTAAGCTGCCAGACTACAGTCCTGAGCTTGGAATTAGAAATTACAGGATAGAAACGGATGATGCTGTCTTTGTTATAGACACGTCCAGGGATCTTCCAAAGAGAGTTGCGACCGGAGATGTCGATGCTGCAATTGCAGGCGAAAGCGAAATCCAAGAGTTTTTAGGAGAAAGGGCAACTGCCAGAATCAATAGGGTTAGAAGCGTTTTCTACGAAGCTTCTGAAGCATTTTATGTAAGACCACTGCCCCCTTACCTGACATGGAAGCTCGTAGTGCTTGTCAGGAAAGATGCAAAGGACAGGACATTTCATGACATGTTAAAAAGGCTAAATGCCAGGGACATGAGAATGCCGCTGATTTCCTGGACAGAATATCCTTATTCAGAAAGAAGCCTGCTGCAGGAGCTTATTCCTGACATGACTGTTGGAATGTATCCCTACTCCGACGGGGATGTAGTTATCATGGCGTCATCTGGGGCCACAGAATCGAAACTAAGAGCCGGCGACTCTAGTTTCGGCCTGGAAGTTGTTTCGTCCGGCAAGACAGCAGAGCTCAACGGGCTAAGGCCATTCTCTGAAACAGAAAAAATCTACAGGCCTGTCATGATGCAAGGTATAGGAACAAACAACGGTTTTGTGAAAGAGCTTGTCAAGCAGCTGGAATGATTAAACAGCCACTCCAAGAACGCTGCCGAGTCCATAGCCTACCAGCGCAGCAGCCATGCCTATTGCTGTGAGTTCAATGCCGCTTTTTATCCAGTTCCCTACTGTGATTTTAGCCTTCACTGCGCCAACCAGAAACAGGAAGAGCACGGATACAACGATTGAAGCTGCTATGCCTTGTCCTATATCGAAGAGAGCAAAAGGTATGAGAGGTATGAGTGAGCCTAAGATTGCAGCAAAACCGACAATTGCTGCGCTCTTCAGTGGATTTCCTCTCTGCTCCTTGTAAAGATGAAGTTCTTCGGCCATCATGGTTTTCAGCCAGACTTTATCATTTGATGTTATCTTGTTCACAACAGCGTTCAGCAGACTGCCGCGGAATCCTTTCTTGTAATAAATATCATGGATCTCTTTCTTCTCTTCGTCCGGCATCTCCTTCATTTCCCTTTTTTCCCTCTCGACCTCGCTTTTGTAGAAATCTTCCTCTGCTTTTGTGGAGGTGTAAGCCACCGCTGCCATTGAAATGGATTCGCCGAATGTTGCTACAAGGCCTGCAATAAGCACGATTCTTATGTCATTCGTGGCTGTAGCGACCCCAAGTATTATTGCCAGAACATTGACAAGCCCGTCCTGCCCTCCGAGTATGAAATCCCTTAAAGTTGAACCGTAGCCCCGCTTGTGCGGCTCCTGCAATGTCATGAATATGATTAGAAATTGCACGATTTAAAGTTTCTTCGCAATCCACGCGACTAATGCACCAAATAAGAAGCCGCCTACATGGGCCCAGAACGCTACGCCTGACCCGACGCCGCCCAGCAGGCTTGCGGCACCGAAGATGAACTGCAGCACGAACCAGAAGCCTATCATTACATAAGCCGGGACGGTGCCGGCATAAAAGTATGACGCCACATGAACGCGCACGTGCGGGAACATCACAAGATATGCCCCAAGCACCCCTGAGATTGCTCCGCTTGCGCCAATGGCAGGCACAATAGAGCCGGCGTTTGTCAGGAAATGCAGCGCTGTAGCAGCTATACCGCTTGCCAGGTAGAACAGGATAAACTTTATTTTTCCGAGCCTGTCTTCTACATTGTCGCCGAATATGAAAAGAAACCACATATTGCCAAACAGGTGGTCCAGCCCGCCGTGCAGAAACATGGATGTGAAAACTGTAATTAAAGCCGGAAATGCAGGTGTGAACCCGTATGTATTTATGATATTCTCGAAGTCCGTGAGGCTCCAGACAAAGATTATGACATTCAGTGCTATGAGCGCATATGTCACGTGCGCTATGTTCTTTGCGACATTCTCGTCTTTATACGGAAACAGCTGGCCTTTCATACTCAGGATACCACCTTCAAATGTATGAAACCATTAAACCATCAGTATTACCGGTGGTTTCCTGGTATCACAACCATCGTTTGAAAACGATGGTTGTTGATGTGCATCACGCATTCTGAAAATTACAGGATGACGGCCTTGGTGATATTCCTGAAGCCCAAGAAGCACTTCAGCACCAGCAGGCTCCGGGGAAAACATCGCATTTGCGATATGAACTGAATTGTCAGACTCCCTTAAGAACGGTTTTCCACTCTCGAAATCCAAACTATCTGGCAGATCATCAACAAATCTATGAAATGCATCAACATATTGATTGCACAAATTCATTTCAGGAGGAAAATTGCACTGCATATACCTGATGCTAAGTTTTGCATCAAAAATTGCAATTTTTGCTTGAGTTACAGCGACTCTATATACAGGATCTTTTTGAATCTTTTCATCATCAATTAAAAACTGCAGATACATATCGGCTTGAGATAAAGGGTCTCTCAAACAGTTATCTTGGGAGAAGCGAAGCTTCTCCGAGATCTTCGGGGAAACAGAGTTTCTCCGAGATTCCGAAATCCTTTGGATTTCGAGAATTCCAAAAAGCTGCGCTTTTTGAGAAAATTGGTGTCCATGGGCTGCTTTATTGCTTTGCCGGGAAAATTCATCATAGTATCTTTTGACATTAGTGTGGTCGAATCTGACAGGCACCCTCATGGTTTTTTAGTCATCTGAAATTTTAAATACTGGAACATACAATGAAGCATAAAAATGAGGTGATAAGATGGCACATGTTGTTGTTTCACAGGTTAAGGAAACAGTAAAGAAGCATGAGATGAATTGCGGAGGCGATTTCTGCGAAGCTCTTGATAAAAAGATAGAGCAGATGATTGCTGATTCTGTTGCACGCGCAAAAAGCAACGACCGCAAGACTGTAAGGTCAGGAGACGTTTAGCTGCTGTTTCTTCTATTTCGACTCCTATCTGCTTGATTTTGTTTTATCAATATTCGTTATCCTCAACAGAATGCGATTTTGCAGGCGTCTGCGCTGCAGAGCCTGCAGGATCAATAAGAATGAAATCCCTTATGCAACCATCACATGAATGTGGTGGTTTCTTTGAGGATTTCTTTCGCTATCGTGTTCGTCTACTGGTTGACTTGAAGTTGAGCTTCGCTCGACTTAAGTTGCCAGATGAATCGAAGATTCATCTGAGCGGTAGTTTTTACGATAGCAAAATAATTAGAAAAAGATCCGATAAAAAAATGAAATCCATCCTTCGCAAAATGTGCTGGCTTTCTGAAGAAGTCAAAAATGAAACTTACTTTCCAGCTATCTTATGCTTTTTAATATATGCCCAAAGTTTTTTTGTCATTTCGCTCGGTGGCAGATCCTCTTTTCCAAAGACTTCTTCCATGCTTTGATCGCAGCCTTTGAAGCAGATCTTGTACCCGCCGAAAGCCTTTTTTGCCATTCTTGAAACCTCCATTATTTCTGATTACTAATAACTATCGTAAAAATATCTTTTTAAACCATTAGAGTGCCTTTTGAAGGGGCTTTTCGTGTTTATGCAGACGGCGTGTTACTGTACTTATCCTATTAATCACCAATCATGTACGCTATGGGGGTGAGTTCTGCTCCAATAGTTCCGTTCGACAAAGAAAACAAAGGATAGGATCCAGAGGCTAAATCAAGTACGACACCAGCAGCATAGCCTGCAATAAATCCTCCGGCGGCATATTTTGCCAGCGAATGCTCATTTGCCAGCTCTCTCAATCTTCTGAATTCCATGAAATCATGCCTGCTCGGCTTGTCGGTGAACCTTGGCCGTTTTTGGCGTAATTATGAGCCATTCCTCGCCGACGCCGGCTATGTCTCCGTTCAACGAAGTGACAGCCGTCTTGATCCTGTTGACAGACTGCTTGAGTTCGTCCATGTTCGTGTCTTTCAGGTCCTTTATTTTTGCTATAACAATGTTGTTTGATTTTATCTGCCTTATTATGCGATCGCATGAGGCATAAGAATCAATCTTGTCAACTACTATCGTTGACTGGTGGCCTGCAAATGCGGGCTCAGGCACTTCGCCCATTTCGTCAGGTTCAAGCTCTTTTTTTTCCTGTTCTTTCTTGCCGAAAAGTCTTTCCATCAAACCCATTTTCTCATCTCCGTTTTTCACTTAAAATCAAGCATCTGAAATTCTTAAAGCTATGGCATAGGTCAGGCTTAAATATCGGCAGGCAATAATAAACTAGTTTGATTTTCATGGCAATAATAGTTAGAGAACGGTTGATGGGCAGGCCCAAGTGCATCATGTGCAGCGGCGACCTCGACAAAGCAACGCTTGGCAGCATATGCAACGCCTGCAAGGACAAGATGCACAAGTGATGAAATGGTCAAGAATTATGCTTGCAGGCTGATGGGAACAGCAGAAATTCTGCTTGGTGGTGGATTCATTTATCTTGGCAGCGGAAATGCTTCAGATGCTCTGAACTTTTTCAATGGAGTTGGTGCTGGACTCGGTGCCGCAGGAGTAGCCACTTTTTTAATTCCGGAAATTGACAGATTTAGCAACTACTATCGTGACCTTAGAAGAAGAAGTGAAAAAGAAGGTCCTAGCTTCTCGTACGATTAATTCTCCTCTGCAGTTTTTTCTTCAGCTTCGCCAATTCGTAGGGGTAGTGGAATGTATATTCAATGGCATGCACGAATCCTCTTGCGGGTTCAACAGCAACTGCCCGCCAGAAAACATAGCGCAAAGGCACGATTTCATGCTCCCTGGAATCCGGCTCTTTCACGCCTGCCAGGAAAACAAGCGATGCCGCCCTCATCATGAAGGATATCAGAAAGATAATCTGGATGCCATAGAATCCCATGAAGACGGCAGTTTCAAAATGCTGCACAACATACGCCCCTAACAACGCGCCGCCTACAACAGCAATGCCCCTGAGAAAACGGTGGTTTGCTATGTATTGCGGCCTTTTTTCTGACGGCACGGCAGCAATAAGGAAATTGAATGATACAAGATCAAAACCTGCCCAGGCGAATGCCGAGAATGCGTTAGCCAGCAGGATATGTGCAGGCGCTGTGACAAAAAACCAGAAAAAAGGCACTAAACAGACCATTACAGCTGTGAAAAATATTATGACGCGTTCCCCGTAACGGTCGTTCAGCTTGCCCCAGTATGGCTGGCATATGATTGAAACAAGGGCTTCAAAAGCGATCAGCAGCCCGAAGATCTCGTATGTAATTCCAAGGTCTTTCAGCATGTAAACAGTGAAGAATGGCGCCGCTATATAGACGGCAAAATTCATTGCCATAATGAATAAAGTGAACAGCGCGAAGCTCCTGTTGATGCGAAGGCTTGTCACAAGTTCTTTTCTGTTGAAAGTTACGCTGTGTTTGTAGTGGAATACGGTTCTCAGTGGCGGTTCATACATCTTCACGAAGGATATTATGCCAAAGAGCCCAATCGCTGTGGATATTGCGAATATAATGGAAAACCCGAGCAGCGAAAGAACGCTTCCAGCCACAAGCGTGGCAAGAAGGCCGCTAAACCCTGCTATCATGTTCCTTCTTCCAAGATAACGGCCGCGGATATTCTCGGGCACGACATCACCCATCAGGCTTGTCCACGCAGGGCCATTGAGGGATGCAAGGAAAGTTATGATCCCGATGAGAAGTATCAGGATCTGGACTGAATTCTGAAGAAAAATAAACGGCAGGAGAATTACAGGAATCCAGAAGGCTCTCGATGAGATCCATGACAACAGCCATATGGCTTTCCGGCTCGTGTATTGCGTCAGCAAAGCCCCCGGTATCTGGGCGGTTGTCTCGGCCAGGTTTTTCACGGAAGCAAGCAGGCCTATTTCAGGGCTTGTGGCTCCGAGTGAAAGTGCAAAAGGCGTCAGGTAGCTGTTTGCAACAGAGTTAGAAACAGAAGTCATTGCACCTTCCGCGGTAGAATATTGCAGGGTCTCCTTGATTCTTTTATCTTCTTGCTGGTTTCTTGGTTTCGTCCTTAGATAGCCTTCTACAAGAACCTCTCTTTCCTGTTTTGAGATTTTTCGCATAAAGGCACCAAGGCTATTATTCCATTAAAAAACAAACTATTTCCATGCGGACAAACGTTTAAAACCGTTTTAACCCATATTTACTTATGGCAAAAGCCAACTTACTTGTAACATATGACCCAACACACCCGGGCAAGGCAAAAGATGAAGTAAAAGCACTCCTCGGGGAAACTGGTGAGGATCCGGAATTTCTCCAGTCAGGGATTGAAGGAGTTTTTCTTATTCGCATAGAGGAACCAAAGAAGACCGTAAAAAAGCTGGTTGAAATATGCAGCGGCGAGCCGGACAAATTCGGCTATACATTCAAGTGGATTCCTGTTGACAAATGGTCTTCTTCAGACATTGGTGACATGTCAGCCGAAATCAGGAACCTTGAAAATAAGATTGATGACAACGAGAAATGGAAGCTCGACCTGACAAAAAGAAAATACGACAAATACTCGACTACGGACCTGATCATGAGCCTGACAGAGAACATAGGCAAGCCGAACGTTGACCTGAAGAAACCTGACAAAATAGTAAAGGTTGATATTATCGGCGAGCAGGCGGCTATATCGCTTCTTGATGCAGGCGAATATTTAGACGTCCAGAAAATCAAGAAATGATTAATTAGCCGGTGGTAACACAGGGATTTTATTTAAGCCTTTTAGTTATCCTGAAATGCATCTTTGCAATCGCAGATAATCCTTCTATTCCGTAGTTCTGAATTATATGTTTGGCTGCTTCTTCAACGTGTGTAGCGCCTTTAGGCAAAACATATCCTATTTCCCTTGACAAAGCTCGCAATGTTTGCAAGAATTCAGCACGGGCAAGAACTGAGGCTGCTGCAACTGCAGCATCGCTTTCTGCCCTTATCATCTGCAAAACCTTAACTTTCTTGCCTTTTTCCATCAAAGCGTTTTCTAGGAATTTTTCATCTCCGAATTTGTCGGTTATAATGAATTCAGGCTTTAATTGCTTTGAAAGCAAATTCTCTATTGATCTTGCAAACGCCCATGCCAAAATTGTATTGAGGTTATTAAATTTCCTATAAAGCGAATTGTATTTTTCCGGGGAAATCTTTACAATGTCATATTTGCATATTTTCTTTATTTCTTTTGCAAGTTTCAAGGCAGTTGAATCGATAAGAAGTTTTGAATCCTTTACTTTCAATTCTTTTAATTTCTTTTCCGTTGCATCATCCACGTATACTGCAGCCACAACAAGATAGCCGAAGTAGTCGCCCTTGCCTGATTCGTCCACGCCTATATGCGACATTGCTACATTATTGTGAAATCCGTATAAAAAGATTGCCGCAAATTAATTACCTGATAAGATGGGAATTGAGAAAGGTTTTAGGATTCTTGGCGCGCTTGGATTGGCGGCAGGCGCTTTGCTTTACAGAAGTTCTGAGAACCCCTCCCAGAAATACGCAGCACGCGGCCTGCTGGCTACGGGGACTGCAATATTTTTCCTCCCGGAAGCTGTCAGGGCCGCCAGCCGCGCCGGTGAAAATATTGCCGATTCCGTCTATAGGCAACACGTGATAAAATCCCTTGAAAGGGATATAAATGATTATTCTTCCCAGCAGTTTGTATAGTTTTATACTGCGGCGGCAAATAATAGCATATGTTCCTGATTGACATTATTTTCGGCAGGAAAAAAATTTATCGCCTGCGGAAGAGCTACGACCGCGCCAGGGAAAAAGCCGACAAGATCAGGGGCAGGGATTTCAGGCTGCCTGTGCTTCGCATGCTTGATCAGGCCGAACCAACGCTGGTGCTGCTGGAGGAGCACAAGATTTCCCGCTTCGAGAAGGCGCGAATGATAAAGTATGTCGAGGCGGGAATAAGGGAAGCAAAGAAGATGATGGACGAAGAAAAGGCCGTTAAAATCTAAGAATTCCAATTGAAGAATCTGCAACGATACAGCAATTGGCTGAAAACCTTTATATTAGTCCAGAGTCCTAATAATTATATATGAAGTTGTCAATAGGCCGTTGCTCCGTCTGCAGTAAGATACGCCTAGTTGACAGGTCTTCCGAGAAGCAGGTTTGCTTCGCATGCAAGCAAAAGACGAAAGTCAAGCACAAGATTTCTGCTTGATTCTGGCATGATACTTGGAATACCACTGTTTTCAAACGGTGGTTGTAATCGTGGTATTCCTGTATAAACAAATCCACTAATCGTATACGTGGTATTTCAAAGAAATACCACCACATAAATGTGGTGGATTCTGTTTATATTCCTGGCACATGGGCTATAGAAAGCTTTTTAAGCCTTATTGTTACCTATAAATAGTAACATCCAATTGTGTGATATTATGCCAAGAATTGCCCAAAAGATCGGCGTTGCAGGCGCCCTGATAGGCGCACTGTTCGCTTCTGACATGGCCAAGCCGACTGAAGCAGAAGCTTGGGGCAGAAGAGGATATGGCGGCTCTTCTTTTTCAATAAGCGCCTGCATAGGCGGCTGCTTCCCCGGATTTTATGCTCCTTCTATTCCTATCAGATACGTTCAGCCTGCTGTCGTTAGTGTTCCATATTATGTTCCTACTTATCCAGCAACTGGCGCTTATGTTGTCGGCTCTCCTACGTATGTAGCTGGCCAGCCTGGCACTGCCAGCGCTTCTGCAACAGCAACGACTTCGACTTCTCAAGCTGATTTAGACAGAATGGAAAGAATCAGAAAAGAATCTCGTGAAGAAGGAAAAGAAGTTGGAAGGCTTCAGGCAACTGTAGAATATCAAGGAAAGCAAATAGAAGAACTCAGACAGCTTGCAAGGACTCCTGCGCAAGCACCTGCGCCGCCTCCAGTTCAAACACCTACACCAGCTCCCGCTCAACCATCAGCACCTCCAGCTTATACTTTACCAAGGGAAAACAGGGCAGGAGAAATACAAGGGCAAGACTGGGCTTATGCTGAAGCAGCTGGTAACCTCCTAATAAGGGTTTTAGGCCCGGGAACAATGCATGGCCAAAGATTTGCCACACGAGACATGAAAGAAACAACTTGTTTTTATGATGCAATCCGCCGAGAACCACAAACAGGAAAAGGGCCTGCAAAATGGAAATATTGGGCACTGGTTGTTGGAAAAGAAACCAAGGAATGTGAATCTAAAAGAAAAATTGTCTTAGACAAAAACCCGGCACTTGATGTAGCTGTATTTGAATTCAATCCTGCTGATATTAATGTTGGTGATTATCAGACTGCCAGAAAAGCCACAGAGGCTTGGGTAGATAATAAAAAAATCCCAAGAGTTTCAGAAGAGAAAGCGCATCTTTTAGCCAGATGATAGCTAATCATACTTCTCTGCGTAAATTCTTGTTTTAGGGAAGCCTTTCTGCATCATTATTTCTTTGGCGTGGTCTACCATCTTTGGCGGGCCGCAGATGTATGTGTCCTCCAGCTCTTTGTCGCCTGTGAAGTCAAAGTCCTCCAGGAGTTTCTGCACATGGCCCGGATTCGGCCCTTCTCTTGATGCTATTGTCAGCATGCCAAGGTTCTTCATGTTTGCAACAACTTCCTTCAGTTCTTCAGAATAATAGTGCTGGTTGCTGTTCCTGTATCCGTAAAAGAGCCTCAGGGGAATTTTTGCCCGTCTGAGCGCAAGGTCTCTTATCATGCCCATGATGGGTGCTATGCCTGTACCTGCTGCTATCAGGTTTATCGCTTCCGGATTTTCACGAAGCACGAAGCCGCCATAAGGGCCTTTCACCTTCATTTTTCCTCCTGCTTGCACGTTCTCGTTCATGAAATGCGTGAAGCTGGGAGGTTCCTTGATTGAGATGCAGAGTTCTATATAGCCCTGCAGGGGCGATGAACAGATTGAATATGCGCGCCACAGCTGCTTGTTTCTGTTTTCACCCGGCTCATAGCCGTGTATCGTAATCATGGCAAACTGCCCGGCCTGAAAAGAGAAATATTCCGGCTTCTCAAGCCTTATGATCCGGGCAATTATCCGTCCATCCTGAACAAAGTTTTCAATACCCAGGACTTCCGACTCAAATTCCCATGTTTGCAACATGCTAAGGCACTTCAACAACATCAGCAGAAAAACATATAAAAAGAAATCAGGAAACGGTTTCAAGTGATTTGTTTCTGTACTGATTGATTACATTTACATTTCCAGCTTCAGCGTTAGTTTTCCGTTCAAGCTGCCGTATGCGGGCTTCTGCAGGGATAGCCTGTGACCATGTTTTGTCAAAAAATAGCTGTATAGCAGAAATGAAATTCTTTGCATTCGAGTATATGCAGAATTTTTCATTCAGTTCTTCTTCTTCAAGCTGTCTTACTATGCACATCCTGTCATCTATTATTCTTACCCTCATTGGCGAAAAGTCTGTGTGCCTCACATCCGCAATGTCCATTATTTTTTTGACGAATCTCATGTTTTTCTTGGTTATGGGGTATATACACCTGAACCTGATGCCTTTTTTTGCAAGATCTTCATCGGCCCTGAATACGCCAAACCTCAGCGTTCTTTCAGGACTACCTTCGGTTGAGATATTGCAAATTATTTTCTTTGCACCTAAAGAGAGTTCTTTCGTCGCTTCGTAGACTGCTTTCTCACCTTTGACAAATTTTACATCTTCTGCAGGCTTGCCTGTTTCAAGCCATGCAATTCTTTCTTCTGCCGGCAACGAAGAGTTCCATAGAATATTGGTGAAATTTTGGATCAGGGAAACGAAGCTCTTATCCGTGCTGTGGAGAGCTATAGGCCCGTCAGGCTGGAAAACAAACACTTCCTTGCCATCAATGATAGCAATCTTGGCGGGCGGTATGTTTTCTATATGTTTCAAGTCTGCAAAACCCATCCATTCTTTTGCTTCAGATCTTGTTCCCGTTTCGATCTTTGTTATTATTCCAACATTCAGTTTCTTGCCGGAATTTTTGAAGAGAAAATGAACCCTTCTCATCTCAGGCATTTCTAAGCATAGCGTAATGCTCTCATGGGCAGACTGCAGAAGTTCAGCAAGCTTTTTGTAAATAATCTTCTTGCTTTTGTACACTGTAAATTCGCCGACTTCTTGCTTGTCATAACGAACATGTTTCAGCTGATTGGCAACCTTCTCCCCTATTTTCTTGAGCTCGTCAACATGCCTCTCGCTAGATTCGAGAAACAGCAGGAAAGCGGAATCAAACGGGACAGCCCTGAAACGCATGACTTTTTCCGGGAAGATTTCGACAAATCCTTTCATGTGCAGGCTCTCGAGGACAGCGTAAATCTTGTTTCTTGGTATTTTGCTTACTCTCGCAATCTCTGATGCCCTGCCTTCTTTCATTGAAGTCAATGCAATATAGGCCTTGGATTCACTGCTTGAAAGCCCCAATTTCTCCAGCTCTTCTGTGAGGATCATAAACAAAGTTGTCTGGAAGATCTTTAAAGCCCGTTAATCATATAAAATGTTCTCTTTTAAGTAACAAAAACATAAGTTATTCAGTTTTCTTAGATGTAATTAAGCTAGAATTGAAATTTTGTACTTTTGTTACTACTATAGGTAACAGGCACCATTTTTTATTGAGCCATAAGTTAATAAATAAGGGTGTATTCATGCTGAAAATACGTTTCTTGCCGCGATATCTTTTGCAGGCTAAAGAGTGCCCGAGGTGCACATCTCACAGAATATACTCGTCTTCGAGCCAGTTTATTTGCTTATCTTGTTCGTATATTGTGGCCAGCGATGAATACTGATTTATTGGGGTGGTAGATATGGGAATTCTCAAGCTGAAAAGAGTGCCTAAACTGCTTCAACATGCTTCGGCGTGTCCTTCGTGCGGATCATTTAATTTCCATTCCGGGAGAGACCGGTTCTGTTGTATCGAATGCTCGCTTGTAATTCTTGGTGATTACTGATTCAAAAATTGGGAGAAGCGAAGCTTCTCGAGATCTTCGAAAAAACTTTGTTTTTTCGTGATTCCAAAAAGCTACGCTTTTTGAGAAAATTGGGGTGATATCATGCAAATGGAGTGCTTTGAATGCGGGTCTCTTCAGATAGTGAAAGATAACATTTACTACTATTGCAGAATGTGTGGCACTGTACTGGCAGAGAGAATGTTAGTTTACTGAAGCTGTAGAAACGGTTTATAGTCATGCAAAGAAAGAATCGATATATACTTTCTTTGCTGGCTATATGTGAAGCAAATAAATTATATCCTGTTTATTTATTTGCTTCACTATAAATACAAGCCTGCATACATACTTTTTGGTTCTATGGCGAAAACCGGCAGGAAAAAGGTTGCAGCATTGGTTGTGCTGTTTTTTGTGGCGGGCGTAATCATTGGGATGTACTTCTCCCCGCCTGTGCTGAAAGAAGCAGTCTTCACAAACAGGAATATTTCTGCTATCCTTCCAGAAGCAGGCTACAGCCTGGCAAACGTGAGCATGGACGGCAATACGGTGGTGCTCCAGTCAGGCTGCAAGGCAATAACTTTCGAGATTACCGAAGACCAGGCATTATCCATCAGGTTTGGGCTTGAAAAGAACGTCTTCTCAAGGCCCTTGACGCATGACATAATGAAGGATGTGCTTGACCACTATAATATTGCAGTAGAGTCCGTGGCTATTGACAGCTTTGAGGAAGACATATACAGGGCAAAGATTTACATGCGGCAGGCTGACAGGGTTCTTAACCTGGACGCAAGGCCCAGTGATACTATAGCGCTGGCTGTCAGGCTTGGTATGAAGATCAAGGTTAAAGACGAGATACTGGAAAGCAATGGAAAGAACATTTGTTAGGTGAGAACAATGCACAAGATGAAGGTAGGATTTGCTCAATTGGCAGTTTATACTATAGTGATCATGCTGGCAGGGATGGCTCTTGGAAGAATTACATTGACCGCAGAGAAGCCGCCATTCCAGCCTGGCAGGACTGTTTCAGCAGAAGAGAGCAACGTGGTTACGTTTTTGCCTGCTGTTGACGAGAACGGAGAAGGTGTCTTAGGCGTTCTCGAAACCACTGTAAAGCCGGGATCGGGTCTTGTGCTCGTAAACGTGAACAACCTGCTTGCGCAGTTTGATACGCAGCTTTCAGGCCGCACAGCTGCACAGGCGGCCGCAAACTATACTGGCATCGATCTCAGCAAATATGACATAATCTACAACATACGGGTTAATGCAACCGTGATTGAAGGACCTTCAGCAGGCGCAGCCCTGGCTGTATCAATCATTGCAGCACTTGAGAACAAGACGCTGGACAGCGAAACCATGATAACCGGAACCATAAACAGCGACGGAACAATAGGCAGGGTAGGTGCTATTGCACAAAAAGCCGCAATAGCGAAAGAAGAGGGCGCAAAGAAATTCTTGGTTCCTGAAGGCCAGGCAACAGACAAGCAGACAAAGCGGGAACGCCTGTGCTCGAACATAGGCTCTGTGCAGTACTGCGAGATAAAATACGTGCCGAAAACGCTTAACATAGGCGAAAGCATAGGCATAGAAGTCATTCAAGTCAGTAACGTTCAGGAGGCCCTGAAGTACTTTGTTGAATGATCGGCGTGTTCTTTATAATCACTATTCTGAAACTCGGAACCGAGCCCTTTCTGTTTTCATCAAAGAGTCTTTTTCTGTCTATATTGTCACTAAGCGGAAAAATTATGCTGTCGCCTACATCAATCTCCCCGGACAACTGACTAATGGGCTTTGCGTAAGCAAAATTCTCTACGTTAATAACATACTCACCAAGAGGGGTATCGGCAACCAGCACGTACATCGGGTTTTCCTGGTCTGGATGTTCGGTTTCTTTTACCACCTTTCCCTCAAGATAGCCTATATCAGATGTGCAGGCGCCGAGGGCTGCCATACCAAGCATTGTAGCAGCTATAGCCAGCCTGCCGGACCTGTATGTTTTCATTTTATTCACTGAGTAGTAATCACGTTATAAAAGGATTTAAGCTGCTCCATGAGGGCGGAGTTCAGTATTGAAATGATATCCCGCTCCTTGACGGAAGTCGCTTGAATCTCGTTGTAAAACCAGCCGTTGCCGGATTTCCGCTTTGCGTAGAATTTACCCGTGACTTCTGCAAACATGCCGTCTTTAAGCTTTGGCGGGCCGAACATGAAAACCTTTACATGGTTCCTGCCGTCGGTAAGGTAGAAAATAGCGTATGCGTTACCTGCCTGAGAAATCCTGCTTAGCGGGCTCTGCATCCTGCCTGTAATCATAACCTTCTGAAAGTTGCAGCCTTCATCCTTCAATACGGCCTCTATAGATGAACAATCAGGATCGTCTTTGGCTGCGAACGCGGGCTGGAGGAACAAGACAAGAAAGCATAAGACTGCCAATCTCATTGTTGCTAGTTTCTTTGCGGCAGTTTAAAAAGCAGACTGGCATGCTCCTTTTATTTTTTTGCGACTATTAGTTAGGCATGTTTAGCGGCATCAGAAAGATTTTTTCTTCCAGCGAACAGAGCGAACTGAAGCTTGAAGAGGCAAGGGACTTCATAAAGATTAACATGGGAAAAGAAGCCCTGCTTGCCCGCGAGAAGCTGAAGGCAGAACTAGAAAAGGTGCTGAAGGATTATGCAACCCTCAGGAAAATGTATGCTGACCTAGGATCCCAAGAAACCAAGGCGGATTATCCAAATTCCGTGAAGTCAAAGCTCTGCAGCCGCGCAATGGAGATGCTGACCGTTCCTGAGCCTGAAATTGACCATGATAACATAGTGAATTTCATCAGAATGTCAGAGGAGAGGATAAGGGGCATCGGCGCAATCGGCTACAAGGAGCTGATACATCTTTACGCATTCAAGGACGATATGCAAAAAATTTCCAACCAGACAAAGATTCTCATCAACTCGCTGAATTCACTGGCAGAGGAACTGGACAAGAGCGTTGTCAGGCAAATCAGCATAACTGAGCAATGCATACTAAGAATTGAAAACAGCAAAAGGCTCCAGAGAGAGCTTGAGTATTCTATTGAATCAAAAGAAGAGTCAATAAAGGAGAAAAAAAAGCTGCTGGAAAGCAGCGTGAAAGCATTGAAGGAATTTGCTGCTATCGAAGAAGAGGTGGCTGATCTTTCCAGAGAAATACTGAATGCCGAAACTGAGATGAGATTCCTGGACAGCAAGATAAGCGAGGAGTTCTCGGGCACAGAGAAGATATTCAAGAAGTACAGGCACATGAGCAAAGAGAAAGGCGTAATAAGCGAGTATATCAAGAACCCCACAAATGCATTTATTGACATAGACAAGGACCTGGAAATAAAGGACATATTGGACACAATTTTTGATGAAAGAAAAGAATTCGAAGACGACAAGAAATTTGAGAAAGCCATGCAACTAAGGCGTGACATGGGTCTCCTGACTTCTTTGCGGGAACAGCATGCAGCACACCGGCAGAATAAGATGGAACTTCAAGAAAAGACGCTTAAGCTGTCTGCAGAAGCAAGCGACAAGAGATACAAACTGCAGGAGATAGAAGACATAGAGAATGAAATAAAGTCTGTTGAAACTGAAAGGGCTTCAAACGAGGAAAAGATAAAGCACATAGGCAATTCAGTCAGAAACGATATGCAGCAGCTGTCTATTCTGCTCAGGGAACTGACAAGAAAGAATGTTATAATTGCTGGCTGATGAAGTAAGAAGCGATTTAAAGATTTCCATGTGAAAAGAACTTTGTCTCCACCACATAAATGTGGTGGCATCATTATTAAACAAAGTTCTTTTACACGCCACATACCACCGTTTTAAAACGGTGGTATGGTAACGTATCAAGTACGGCAGTGGTCATATGTTGAAACTCATAGTACCTGTTCTTCTTGTCGTGCTTATTGCAGCCTGCGTTTCGCAAACTCCAGATAACGCGCAGCAGAACCAGACATCTGTAACGCCGCCGGCGGGTTGGCAGGAACTGCCGCCGCAGCCGCCCGCAACAGGTCTCAAGGAGTTCTCTGTTATAATCGGCCACACGTTCTACAGCCCCAGCACATTTACTGTCAACAAAGGCGATACCGTGAGATTCCTTGCCAATGCAGCAAAAGGCACTGGGACGGAAAGCGGATTAAACCACAACCACGGAATGACGATAGACGCATATGGCGTCAACCAGGCTGTTGCTGTCGAGGATGTAAACAATCCCGTTGTGATAGAATTTGTGGCTGACAGGGCAGGGGAATTCACTATTTATTGCAAGACCTGCCTGGACGGGCCTTTCGGAACGAACCATCCTGCGATACAGGCAAAGCTTATTGTGAACGGGTAAAGTTGTATGCAAGACGCAAATCTGCGGCTTTTGGAAAGGACCATTTTTCTTCCGCCAATGATACTGAGGGATTGCTTAAGAGGCACGTCTGAAGCTGAAAGGCTGACGGGTGTGGTTTACAAAGAATATCAGCGCAGGCTTGATGACTACGCCTTCGGCAATCCAAGGGACTATTCGGGCTTCAGGGAATTTCTCCGGACACACTCTGTACTTTTCCACGGTCGCTATCCGCTGTTAGAAAGGGCTACAGACGAAGATATTGATTACGTGCTCAGCCGCTGGCGGGAAGAACAAGCGGAAATTCTACTGGAAACTGCGTTTCCAGTTAAAGATGGCGCGTAAAAGTTTATTTTATCCCAGTTCTTTTCCCATTCATCCATTTCCTTGTCTGAAAGAACATTATGCGGCTTGCTTTTTGCATACTTTTCCCTGAAGTTTCTGAGCCATGTAAGCCCCAGCAAAAGTCCGACGGCAAGCCCTGCGATATGTGCAAAGTTTGCTATGCCAGACGGGTAGAAAACGCCGATAATATCGAGAGAACCCCATACAACGGCTGCAACCACAAGCGGCATCGGAACGCCTAGTGCAAACACGGTCATTTTCGGCCGCAGCGCTACAAGCGCTCCGGTCACTCCGAAGACAGCCCCGCTTGCGCCCAAAGAACCGGGGTAAAAGGCTGCTGCTGCAATGCTGGCTGTGATGCCCGTTGCGAAATAAGCCAGAAGGAACCTCCTGCCGCCTACAGCGCCCTCCAGAGCAAGGCCGAAGAAGAACAGGGCTATCATGTTATAGCCCAAGTGCAACAAGTCTGCATGCAAAAACATTGAAGTAATTAGCTGATACGGTCTTGAAAACCCCGACAGCGAGAATTCTTCAGTTATTTGCGGGAAAATATTTTGTAGAACGAAAACGAATGTAATAACTGCGATCAAAATTAGAGAGTATTTCATTGATATATATTGCACTAACAGATTTAAGCGATGAAGTCTTCAGACACATAAACTTATTTGCCTACAAACAGCTTGAGAAGCACAGGCGTCAAAATTATTGTCAGGATGATCGAGAAGATGACTGATGTATAGATGTCCTGCGTTATCACGCCGAGAAGCAGGGCAATCTGCGCTATGACTATGTTTGAGTCGCCGCGCGGCACCATCATGATGCTCATGAGGCGCAAGTTATTCCCGCGGACTCCAAAAAACCGGCTGAGCAGGCCGGCGCCTATGATTTTCCCAAACACAGCTGCGGCAAGAAGCAGAATGACAAGCAGCGGATTTACGCCATTCAGTGTCAGCAGCGAGCCGATAATGGCAAAGAACACCGGCAATACGAAGCCGTAAGCAAGTACATTCACCTTAGGCACGATGATGCTTTCGGTGAACTTGCTTTTTGATATTGCCATGCCCGCCACAAAGGCGCCGGTAGCGAAGCCCAGATTTATGTTCTCTGTGAACACGGATACAATGAACATTATTGAAATGGGCAGGGAAAACAATATCTGCTCGTTCCTGAAAAGCCCTCCAATATTCAGCACTTTGTTAAAGATCCTTGCGCCTGCGGTGAGTATGACAAGGTAGAAACCTATGCTCACAAGGAACAGCTTGAATATATCGCCGTAAGGGACGGCCCTGTTTGCGATGAAAAGCGTGAAAAAAGAAAGCGACAAGATGCCAACCACATCATCAGCTACGCTCGTAGAGACAATCAGCCTGCCTATCGATGACTTAAACTTACCGAGCTTCATCAGCAGAATAAAGACCGTGCCGTTGCTTGTTGTTATGAGTATTATACCTATTGCCAGAGCAACCAGAAGATCATTGAAAAACAGCATACCAACAACGAAACCGAAAATGAATGAGAGAAAACCGCCTGCGGTTGCCAGGGTTGCCGAGATGTAAACGTTCTGGCTTATGTCTTCATAGCGCACGCCAAGGCCTGCTATGAAAAGCAGCAGGGCTATGCTTACCAGGATGAAGCTCTCGAAGAATGGGCCCGATACGACAACGCCAAGCACAGGCCCCGCAACTATGCCTGCAAATACCTCCCCGACAATTGATGTCAGCCCCAGCCTCTCGAAGACTTCACCAAATAATTTTGCAAGGAAGAGCAGCAAAGCAAGAATAAGGAGGATTTCTGTCATGTTGTTTACTTCTGCACTGAATAAGATAAAGATTATTGTATTTAGTTAGTCGTGCAGGCTCCTTACAGCCAATTCCCAGTCACTATCTGCTTATATGGCTGCTGCTGTGCAAACAAATCTTATAAGACTTAGTTGGGAATTAATCAGTGGTTCTTATGATAGATTTTAACAAAATGGTGATCAAGATTTATCAATCTTGCTACATTTTGTTAAAACTCATTGGTGATATTTATGATTGATTTTAACAAAATGATTGACAATCACCTGAAGAAGGAACACAGGCCGAAAGGCTCGGGAAAGTATTATCCCAGTGAGATAGGGAACTGCCTGCGCAAGGTCTGGTATACCTACAAATACCCGCTTGAGCTCAAGCCTGAGCTGATAAAAATTTTTGAGCTCGGCAACATAATGCATGATTTTGTCGTTCAGGTGCTGAAGAGCGAGAAAAATAAAGACGTGGAATTGCTCAAAAGCGAATTCCCTGTGAAAGCGGAGATAGATGATTTCCTCATTTCAGGCCGGGTTGACAACCTGATCCTGATAAAGGCTAGCGGAAGGAACGTGCTGGTTGAAGTCAAGTCAACGATGGATATAAGCCGCATATGGGAGGCGCAGCCGCATAACATTGTGCAGCTGCAGCTATACATGCACATGATAGGCGTGCACAACGGCATACTGCTTTACATCGACAAGAAGAACCTGCAGAGCAAGATATTCGAAATCAAGTATGATGAACAAAAGGCAATGGAAATAATCGAGCGCTTCAGGCTTTTGCATAGATCAATAAAAGAGGATGCAATACCCGACCCCGAGGCGCGCGGCGACAAGAAAACACTGTGGATGTGCAGGTACTGCGAATACCGCGAAAAATGCTACGCAGAAACTGCACAAGATGCGAAGTGGATGTGAATTGCACATTTATAGCTGGCCGGTCAGATTACCGCCCATATCATGTAAGCCCCAAGCCCGAGCAGGAACAGGCCAATCAACAATCGCATCAGCCCGCGCTGCTCTTTCCTCCATTTCTCGAGCTTCTTGGATGTATGGCCCGCATATACAAGGCCTATGATAATGAAAAGCGGCAGTATGAATATCAGGTTGTAGAGCAGCAGCAGCGGTATGCCTTCGGCAAACTGGCCTGTTGAAAGCATGCCAAGTATGGCAAGATAAGGCGCGCCTGTGCACGGCAGTTCGACAAAAACAACGAAAACGCCGAGTGCAGCTGCCACCAGCAGGCTCACTGTGGGATGGCTTGTTTCCATTCTTTCCATGGCACGCGAATAGTGCCTTATCCTTTTCGCGCCGCCCGGAATAATCTGCAGCGAAAATCCGCGGCCGTACCAGAAGTAATCCTTTATTTCAAATATCCCTGCAGCGATGGCTATGAAGGCAGCAAGCCAATAAAAGGACTTTGCCAGACCTGCTGTATACGCAAGCGTGAATATGCCCATCCCCAGCAGGAAATAGGTGGTGTACACAGCAGTGATGTAAATCAATCCGGCTGCGAGCATTCTCGCCTTGTTCTTGAAAACCCTCGTCATGTAAGCGAGCAGGAATATCAGAACGCCGAAAACGCACGGGTTTATGCTGTCGGCCAGCGCCGCCGCGACTATTATCCCTAATGTAATCTGTTCGGTCATCACACACAACCCGCAGGCATTGGAGTGTCCGTGCCAAGGTGCTTGTTAGGCTCATAGAATTTGTCTACATCTTTCCTTATGGTGCAGATATCTATCCCCTGTTCGTGCATCTGCTTCGTCTTCTTCGCTATGTCAAAGCATACAGAACAAGTCATTCCGTGCTTGTCGAACGAGCCGTCATCGCGCCAGAAACAGTGCCTTGTGTGCATATGCCCCTCATATTTGCAGCCGCAATAGCACGGCATCTGTTCGAGCAGAGCTTTGCCTTCAGCTGTTGCGGCCCATTCGTACATCGCGCGCATCTCTCCTGTCACATACGACGGGATTTCACCCGGCTTCAGCGCCTCCGACGAGATGAAAAAATACGCTATTCCGCCGACAAAAACAACGATTACAGCCAGAACGACTATCCTGCCTTTAGGCACGCCTTTCTGAATCTTCTTTTTTTTCATCAGGCTCACGCGAGAAACTCGATCACATAAAACAGGAATATCACGGCCATGCTGCCGACAGCGCTGTACCATGCCAGCTTTTCATGCGATTTCTTTTCCTTGACCAGAAAGCCGGCTGCAACAAAAACCAGCGCCACAATGACAGCCTTTCCGATCCAGTGGTGGCCAAACAGCGTTTGCAGAAGCGTTTTGAAAGGCGGCGCAAGCTCCGCCACTATAACCAGAATTGCAAGCAGCCATGCGCTCACTGCTGCGCCAAGATAAAAATTGAATTTCCTTTTCATGCGAATGCCCCCAGCTTGACGACCCGTCCCATCACGCCTATTAACACGGTAACCGCAATCAGCAGAAGCCACCATTTCCTGCTTTCCCGTATTCTGCCCGTGAGGACCATGCCGGCTGCAACCGTCGCTATCACCGGAAGCAGCAGTCCCCAGTGCTCCTTTGTTTCCATGAAGATAGAATGCGCCCAAGGCCACGCGCCGGCCTTTATGAGGGTCTTTGTTGCGGGATAGAAATTTATGTACAGGATGCCTGCCGGGACCAGCACGAACCAGCTTATTCCAGCAGTCAGGACGGAAAGCGGCCCCAGGATGGAAGATTTTCTCTTCTTCATTTCAAGCAGAATAATTATTGACAGCACCGCCAGCGCCGCGCCCAGAATGATGTGTGCAAATAAAACCGCATCCCTCATGTCATTACCTGAATCTTTTTATCCGCACATGTACAAATACCATCCAGTATCAAATTTGGTAGCGATAAGCATGGTGTGCCGGGTTGTTGAATCAAGCCATATCATAGGAAAGAAATGGTCTATTCCAGTAATAGAAGAAATAGCCTTCGGCAAATTTGACGGGTTCAATAAATTTCTGGCGAGGACAAAAGACATCACGCCCAGAACTTTGTCGCTGCAGCTGAAGGAGCTTGAACATTCGGGCGTGATAGCGAAGCAGAACGATCCCGACAGCCAAAACACGGCAACGTACGTACTCACAAAGAAGGGACTGGAACTGCACAGGATCATAATAGAAATAAAGAAATGGAATGTGGGATGGAACGCTGTTTCTGAAAAATGTTTAAAGAATACATGCACAGAATGCCGAAAATAAAGCCCAATCCATTCTGATTACACGGGCGCCAGAAAAGCAGGGCAGAAGAAAACGCTTCCTGACAAGGAACTGGATGAATGGGAAGAAAGATGTATGGAAATGTGAAGGTTCAAGAGAAGCTTAATTATACCCGAATTTTTTCTCATAAGCTTTGTGATCAAACCATTCTAATATGATAGCCATTATTTTCACTTCATCTTTTGCAATTGTATAGATTAATCTCCAAGCATTCGGAAGATCATATTTCCACAAGTTGTCTATTTTGTATTTCCTGATGTATTCTTTTGGCCAGAATTTTTTAGGAATCTTTATCCCGCTCTCCGGGTTCTTTTTCAGGTCATCTGTAGCTCTTTCCAAGAAATTGAAAAGTTTCGGATCTTCTTTTTTAGCTTTTTCGTATTCTTTCCTGGTTTTCTCATCAATGAATCCTACAAATACGTCTGTCATTTGAGAATCAGCCCTTTCTGCATGATTTTCTTAACAAGTTCAGGGTTCCAGATCCAGACTATTTGTCCGTCTTTGTCTATTATTATCTTGTTTAGACTGACAAGATAGTCTATTATCATGCAGAAAGTCTGGTACATTACCTTCTTCGGCAGGGCCTTCCAAAGCTCTGTCTTTGTAGGGTAGTATTCCAGCTTCCTTATAGTCTCCTCTACCATTATCACCGTGTCAAGCCTTGGATAATGCAGAATATTCGTTTTCATGACTTATATAAGTTTATATAGATATATAAAGGTCGCTATTGGATCGATCTTGGCCGTCTCTCTGACAAAGAAGCCACAGAGTCGGCGGCGAGCTATGTTACACACTTTTCACCACAGATACTCATTAAACAACACCGTGTAACAGTGAGTATCAATGAACAGGAAACTCATTTTCCAGATGTATACCTATAAGAATTTAATAAAAAAAACAGCAAGCAAGAAATCCCTAACAAAATAATTATAAATAAGCGGGCAACCGATTGGACTTAACAACTATTAAGCAAACCTTTGGGAATTCTGGGGTTTAGTGGCTTATACTGTTGGGTTTATGCGGGGTGTTATTGCTTCTATAAACCCTTCACAACTTTTAAAAAACTTTAAATAATGTGCTGTATATGATAGCAGATATGTCTGTTGCCAAACATACTGGGCATGTTCTTCCTGTGATAACGGACGTCATTCCAGGCGAAACGCCGGAGATTACAAAACTCAGCGAAATCGAGCTGGGACTGCTGCAGACGCAGATTTTATGGCTACTGAGCAGGAAAAGCGCGCACGGCTACGAACTCATGAAGACACTTACGGTGCTGCGCGGGGCGAGGATGACGCAGGGCACTTTATACCCGACAATGCAGAGGCTGGAAGAACTTGGGCTTGCGGAGAGAGAGGCCCTGCACGACAGGAAAATCATCTACCATGTCACCGACAAGGGCAAGCAGGTCATGAACGAGACATGCCTCGCGTTTGTGAAGACCTTCTACGGCATATTCCACGACTACGCATGCGAGCGCTGCGACCACTACAAAGCCTTTTCTTTTCAAAAAAGAAAACCATTGGGAAATCTTCAGAATCCAAAGAATTCTGAGATGCCAAAAAAGCAAAGCTTTTCTGAGCAAGAAAACGAATAGACTGACTTTATGCTGATGCTTATGACATACCTCGAAATAAAAGACCTGCACGCCAGCGTTGACGGGAAAATAATCCTGAAAGGCGTTAATCTTACTATAAAGAAGGGCGAAATACACGCCTTGATGGGGCCTAACGGCTCCGGAAAGAGCACGCTGTCAAATGTGCTTCTCGGCCATCCGCGCTACAAGGTTGAGAGCGGAGAGATAACATTTAACGGCAAGAACCTGCTCGAGCTGAAACCGTATGAAAGGGCACAGCTTGGCATGTTCCTTGCGTTCCAGTATCCCATGGAAATACAAGGCGTGAGCTTCGCGCATTTCCTGTTCAGCGCATACAGAAAATTCCAGTCAGCACCAATAACGCCAGCCGATTTCAAGAAAACGCTCGAGGAGAAACTCGCTGTGCTGGATCTTGACAAATCTTTCGTTGACAGGTACCTGAACGTCGGCTTTTCAGGCGGGGAGAAAAAAAGGGCAGAAGTCTTGCAGATGATGATGTTCAAGCCGCAGATTGCTATACTGGATGAGACCGATTCTGGCTTAGACATAGATTCGCTGAAAGCCGTGGCTACAGCTATCAAGAGCATGCACAACAAGGATTTCGGCGCTCTTGTAGTAACGCACTACCAGCGCATACTGAATTATCTGCAGCCTGATTATGTCCACGTCATGGTCGACGGAAAGATTGCGATAAGCGGCGGCAAAGAACTTGCCAGCGAGCTTGAACAAAAAGGATACAATTGGCTGCAAAGTAATGGGAATTAGAAGAGTTGATAATCATGGCAGACCAGACAAATTTGCTTGATTTGAGGAAAGATTTTGGAACTAAATACGGCTTCAGGGATGAAGAAGTCAATGTTATTCTCAGGACTAGTCCGGGGCTTTCCAGAGAAGTTGTGGAAACCATTTCTCGCACAAAAGGCGAACCCCGGTGGCTTCTGGATTTCCGCCTGCGTGCACTGGAAATTTTCATGAAAAAGCCAATGCCAGCATGGGGAGCTGATCTGTCTGTCATAGATTTCGACAAGATAGTTTACTACGTCAAGCCAACCGAGAAACAAGAAAATTCATGGGACGAAGTGCCTGAGAATATACGCAATACATTTGAGAGGCTGGGCATACCTGAGGCAGAAAGGAGATTTCTCGCCGGCGTCGGGGCGCAATATGAGAGTGAGAACGTTTATCACAAGATAAGGGAAGATCTTGCAAAACAAGGCGTCATGTTCATTTCACCCGATCAGGCGCTTATACAGGAAAAGAAGCAGGAGCTTGCAGATCTGGGATACGACGAAAAGCATGTGGAACGCGTGCAAGGGATATTCAGGAAGCATTTCGGCACGATAATCCCGCCAGAAGACAACAAATTTGCAGCACTGAACTCTGCCGTGTTTTCGGGCGGTTCGTTCATTTACATCCCGCCCGGAATAGAAGTAAACATGCCTCTGCAGGCATACTTCCGCATAAACTCAGAGAGCTTTGGCCAGTTCGAGCGGACATTGATAATCGCTGACGAAGATTCACGAGTGTCGTATCTCGAGGGCTGCACAGCCCCCGTATACTCTAAAGACTCGCTGCACTCAGCTGTTGTAGAGATTATTGCTATGCCAAGGGCGAAATTGCGATATACGACATTGCAAAACTGGAGCAACAACGTTTACAACCTTGTAACTAAACGCGCATTTGCTTACGACGATGCGTATGTCGAATGGATTGATGCAAATATTGGATGCCTTACAGGTGATACAAAAATCTTTCTTAATAATGATGTAAAAGAAATCAAAGATGTAGAAGTAGGAGATGTAGTTTTTGCACTTGATGAAGACATGAATCTTGAAAGACACCAAGTCTTAGCAAGAAAATATTCTGGTGTGCAGAAAGTCTATAAAGTCATAACAGAAAATCATAGAGAAATAAATGCAACAGCAAATCACCCATTCCTTACGCTTACAAAAATTGGAAGATGTGTTACTCTAAAATGGAAAAGGCTGGATGAAATTTCTCATAATGATCTTATTGCATTGGCCGGCAATGTACCAGATTATGGAAAACCAATGAAAATTAGTTACTCTAAGAAAGCAGGTGCGAAAGATATCAAATATCCTGAAACTACTACAGAAGATTTAATGTGGCTTTTAGGATTTTATATTGGTGATGGATATACAGATAGAAACAGAACTTATTTTGCAGTTCCTGAATCTGACAAATCACGTAAAAAAGTGATAGAAATAATAAAGGCTATTTTTGATTTTGAGAAATTCGAGACAAGAGGAGTTGTAATAAGATACAACTCAGTAGATTTTGTACGGTTCATTAAACATTTAGGTTTTAGTGGTAATGCAAGAGAAAAAAGAATACCACAATGGGTATTTTCTCTGCCGCATAACCAAAGACTTGCATTCATAAATGGCTATATAGATGCGGACGGGCATATTAAAAAAGGTCACAAAAATATCTCAATAACAAGTGTAAACAAGCTTCTTCTAGAAGATGTTAAAATACTTTCAATAAGTTGTGGCTTAGATGCAAGAAAGATATCAAAATGGACTAGAAGAGAAAAGAAGCCTTTAGGGAAAGAAGAAAAAGAATATACACACTATTTTCTTTATTTTGGCGAAAAAAGCTTTATAGACTCTATACAGTTTTCAAAAATATCATCAATAGAATATTTTAATGAGCAAGACACGTACGATATAGAAATAGAAGGAGCTCATAATTTTGTAGCAAATGGTTTTATTGTACACAACAGCAAAATTACTATGAAGTATCCAAGCGTTTTCATGGTAGGCCCGCGCGCTAAAGCGGATATTCTTTCGGTTGCGTATGCAGGAAAAGACCAGCATCAGGATGCGGGCGGAAAGGCAATTCATCTTGCGCCGAACACTACAAGCACAATCGTTTCAAAGTCAATAAGCAAGGACAACGGAAGAACTTCATATCGCGGCTTGGTAAAGGTTGCTAAAGGCGCTACAGGCGTTAAGTCAAACGTGCGCTGCGATGCGTTGTTGCTTGATGAAGAATCAAGAAGCGACACTTATCCGTACATGCAGATCGAGGAAGAAGACACAACTATCTCGCATGAAGCCACAGTAGGCAAGATAGGCGAGGAGCAGATTTTCTATCTTATGGCCCGGGGAATGAGCGAAAGCGAAGCGCTTGCAATGATAGTCCTGGGTTTTGTCCAGCCTTTCACAAAAGAGCTGCCCATGGAATACGCAATCGAGTTCAACCGCCTCGTGCAACTGGAGATGGCTGCTGCGGGCGCAGTTGGGTAATGTCAATAGTGTGTGGTATGAGAGAAGAAGATCCAGAAATACTTGCGTACCAGATTCTTGGCTTATTGAAGGACGGATTAAAAACGCAAAACGAATTACGCAATTGGTATAGCATGCATCTTGAAGAACACATCGTGGTTGATGCTGCTTTGAAAATACTAATGATCGAAGGAAAAGTAACGATGTATGATATAGGCACAGATATTTGCTACATGAAAAGATGATTAACATGGGTACAGAACCGCAATGGCTGCAGGAAAAGAGAAAAGAAGCCGAGAGCCTCTTAGACGAACTTCCGGATGAAACCGTGAGATATGTTGTTATTCCTGCTTCAAAGCCCGCAGACAGCAAAGATCATGATTCAGGTTATGCGGCAGCCATAGTGCAGCATGATTCGCAGACAGAAATAAGACTGCCGGAAGGTATTGCCGGCAAAATAGTTGTCAAAAACATCCAGGATGCACTGCAGGATGAAAAGCTTGCTGCATATTTTGAAGAGCCTAAAAGCAGGCAAAGCGCTGCAAATATCGCATTCTTCAATTCTGGCGTTTTCATTTTCGTTCCGGACAATACTGTGGTTGAGGAGCCGGTTTATCATGTGATGGCTGTTGGAGAGCAGGCTTCTGTAGTCAGCAGGAACATCATAGTTGCGGGGAAAAACTCGAAGGTGAAAATAATCAAGGAGATTACAGGCAAAGGCGAAGGGCAATACAGCGAAGTGACTGTTATCAAGGCAATGGAACAGTCTGCTATAGAACTTCTCTCGGTGCAGAATCTCGACAAGGCAAACGCATGCATAAAGAGGCATGCATCATGCGAAGCCGGAAGCCTCCTTGACATGAGAACGGCTTTTTTCGGCTCAGAAAACACGTACGCAAGAAATGAAATAGACCTTGATGGAGAAGGCGCAGAAACATCAACAACTGATATTTATTTCGGCACAGGCACGCAGAAATTCGACTCTTTTTCCCTTGTCAATCATAAAGCGAGAAATACAAGAAGCAGATCTGACGTCAGGGGCGCGTTGAAAGACCTGGCAAAGCTTGCGCCTCATGGAAATGTAAAGATAGAAAAGCAGGCGCATGGCTCTGATGCATTTCTGACAGAGCATATACTGATATTAAACGCAGGCGCCGAGGCAGACCCGGTGCCGGCGCTGGAAATAGAAACAAGAGACGTGAAAGCAGGACATTCGGCTTCAGTAAGCCATATGGGTGAAGAACAGGTTTTTTACCTGCTTGCCCGCGGCATTGATGAGCCTGAGGCAAGGAAGATGATAGCCCTCGGCTTTCTGGAGCCTGCCATGAAAATGGCAGAAAGCCTCAGGATGCATGTGATGTCGAAGATCGAACAGAAATGGGATGAAAAAAGGTGAAACAATGGGCGGAATACAGCAGCAGGAACTGAATGTCGATAAAATAAGAAAGGATTTCCCGATTCTTGAAAGATTTGTCAGAGAAAAGAAATTAGTTTATCTCGATAATGCTGCAACTGCGCAGAAGCCTCTGCAAGTCATCAATGCGCTGGCTGATTACTACACGAAATACAACTCCAACGTGCATCGTGCGGTGCACACGCTGAGCGCAGAAGCCAGCGAAGCCTACGATGATGCGCGGCAGAAGATAGCAGGCTTCATCAACGCGAAATTCGGGGAAATCATTTTCGTGAAAAACGGCAGCGAAGCCGCAAACATTGTCTTGCACTCGCTTGTTCTTGACAAATTCAGGCCGGGCGACGAGATAATCTCGACTGTCATGGAACATCACAGCAACATAGTCCCGTGGCAGCTTGCCCAGAAGAAAGGCATCAAGCTGAAGTTTGTTGATATTGATGACAAGGGCCAGTTGAGAATGGAACAATTCGATGAGCTGGTGACAGAAAGGACAAAGCTTGTGACTGTTGCTCACGCATCAAATGTACTGGGAACGATCAATCCTGTGGAAGAAATTGGCAGGATAGCGCACGATGCGGGCGCGTTCTTCATGATAGACGCCGCCCAGAGCGTGCCTCACATGCCGTTCGATGCGAAGAAGATAGACTGTGACTTCGCCACGTTTTCCGGACACAAAATGCTTGCGCCTACAGGCACAGGATGCCTGTACGGCAAGGAAGCCCTTCTTGAAGACATGGAGCCTTTTCTCCGCGGAAGCGACATGATAAGGGAAGTGAAGCTCTTCGAATCGACGTGGAACGGCCTGCCTTACAAGTTCGAAACGGGCACGCCGAACATCGCCGACTCGATAGCATTCGGCGTGGCAGTTGATTATCTCAACGCATTAGGTATGCAGAATGTCTGGGGGCATGAACAGAATCTTGTTAATTATGCGATGAAGCGGCTAAGCGAGATAAAAGGTCTTGTCATTTATGGCCCGCAAGAAAGAGGCGGCGTGATATCCTTCAATCTCGGCGACGTCCACTCGCACGATTTGGCAAGCGTCCTGGATGAGCAGGGCATAGCAGTGCGCAGCGGCCATCACTGTGCCATGCCGCTCATGACAAGGCTGGGCATAACAGCTGCCACAAGGGCTAGCTTTTACATTTATAACACAAAGGAGGAGATAGACAAGCTTGCCGAGGCACTGGAACAGGCGAGAAGTGTTTTCAAACTTAAATGATCTTAGTCTTTAATTATCTTCTCATGTAAAACTCTTTCTTTTTTTCATCAAAGCGTTCTATTGCATATCTCAGCATAGTGCGGGGCATCTTCTTGTAATGCTGCCTCAGAAACTTCTCCTCTTCTTTTTGATTGCGTTTTCCAACTTCACGCAACATCCATCCGCAGGCTTTATGGATCAAATCATGCTTGTCTTCAAGCAATAATCTTGTTATTTTGAAGGTTTCCTTGAACCTGTTTTTCTTGATGAATGCGAAAGTGGAGACTATTGCTATCCTTTTTTCCCAGAGATTTTTTGATTTGGCTAACTTGTAAAGCAATGATTTCTCCTTGTCGAAAAGATATTCGCCGGGTATTTTATCTGCGGATAAATCTACAAGGTCCCAGTTGTTTATGAAATTTGTATTTTTTAGGTAGAAATCTACTATAAGTTTTCTGTTCTTTTCGTCGGCTTTCCTGAACTTTTCAACAAGGATCAAGAGTGCAACCAATCGATGTTCGTGTATCTTGCTTTGCAAAAGCTTCTTTATTGTTGTGAAGTTTGCTGTTATGTATTTATTTGCGATCTCCCTTGACTGCGGAACTTGGAGACCAAGAAAAATATCCCCTTCGCCGTACTGGCCTTTGCCTGTCTTGAAGAATCTGGAAAGGATCTTGGCTTTTTGTGGATTTGACAAGCTTTGTAAGTCCTTTTCTATCTTTCCGGGCATTAAAAGCGTTGATCAGGATTCTATAAATAATGCTTGACGACAAAAGAAGCATATGTGGAAGGCAAGACTGATAAAAATTCTTTTTATTTCTCTGATATTCTTCATTGGCCTGTCTGAATACTATTCGTTGACAGCTTATGCGCAGGCAATTGCACCAAAAGGGCTCTATTTCCTTGAAATCACTTCTCCGAGAGATTCTCCTTTTGGCAGCTACAAAAGGTATCACGATTTTCATAGGATAAACGGAACCTATTTTATTCAGGCCTGGCTTTTCACCCCGTCTGGCGGCACTATACCTTGCTATCCGGGTAGAACTGATTGCCCAATAAACAAAAGCCTTAACCCGTGGCCAACAATATGGCTCACTCTGGATGGTGCCAGGATCACTGGTCCGATGAATGCGCCTCCTTACCAGACTTCTCTGAATACAAGACTCTACGAGGACGGAAGCCATGTTGTGGGTGCAGATGTCATAGCGAACGATGGATCTGACATACAGGTGGTTGCAGCTACAGTCACCATAGACAATGCAATAGGGGGCAGAACAGGACCCCAGAGGGTGGCAGCCTGCCCTGTTAAGTACGACTTGGAAAAAGGTTTGAGACCCGGCTGTGACTGGGCCACTTATCCTGGCAGTTATCCGGGACTTTCAGGCTTTCCTCTCCCAGACACAAGGCCGGGAACGCCATATACTTCGCTTGTTTCTTCAAAGGATTTGTGGGTAGAAAGAATGACCACAACAGGAAATTTTCTTTACAAATTCTATGAAACACCCGGAAACCATATAACTATCTTGCCCAGGCAAAGATATGCCCACGCAGACCTGAATTACCCATTAATTCCATTAGTCGATGGCCCGAGAAACGTAAATCAGGAAGGTTACCTTGTAGGCGGATATGTTGACAAAACTAATGGAGACTTATATGCCATTGCCACCCAAGGTAATTTCGTACAGATAACAACAAAAGGGGACATAATAACCCATGCAGGCCAAAGATTGAAATCAGGAGTTAATCCATATTTTTGGAATTCTGGGTTCGTCAATTTGTTTGGCTCGGCCGGTCCTCCATTCGCCGGCAGCAGAAACGAGATAATTGGCAATTTTGTGGATGGGCCGAAAGGCTTGAAAGAGCCATGGGACGTTGTGCAAGATCCTTCAGACCCTACAGGCAAAACAGTTTACATTTCTGATACGCTGAATCACAGAATTGTCGAGGTAGACATGAAAACAACGCCAGCAACAGTAACCACATATGCGGGCAGCTTAACAAAGACAAGAGGTTACAAAGACGGCGTCGGAACGGAAGCATTATTCAACGAGCCTTGGGGGCTTGCAATTGATGCAAGCGGCAATCTTTACGTTACTGACAGATTGAACCATGCTTTGAGAAAGATAGATACAAGCAGAAAAGTCACAACTATTATAAGATCTGCAAAAAATCCTGGAAATGCAGGCATTACTGACACTTACAGAACGGTTGGCACACTGGGCTTGTCTTTGGCAGCAAGACAATCCACATACATGGTAAATGGCAATTTGAGCAACGCTTCGATAATATTTCCTGAAGGGCTTGAATTTAATTCTGAGGGAAAACTGATTGTTGCAGAGAACTTCATGATGACTCTGAGAAAAATTGACCTGGCAGCTAACAACATAAGCTATATGAGTACAATTCCTCAGCCAAACGATGCAAACCTGAAAAACATCGATATAAACATCGATACAGAAGGCACATGCGGTCCAAAAGACGATATTTTAATTGCTACATTTGCGCAAACAGGCCCCTGGAGATTGAATGCCAATGGCGGGTACAGAGGACAATTAGTTACTGTTACTGACAGACTTGATCTACCGACAGGAAGGGCCAATACAATGGTTGATATTCAGTATTCTTGGCTTGCTATTTGCGGAAATGGCGCAATATGGATGAATGGAGCAGCAACCCAGGGTGTTTTCAGAACAACGCTTGCAAAACTAACCGATCCTATGATGTCTGCTAGTGAGAGGGGAAGATACGCTTCAGGGGGATACATTTACAAATCAGGAGGTTTGAGTACCTTTCCACCAAGGCCTTCATTTGAATTGACGCATGGAGTAGACGGTATAAATCATAATGGAAACTTCCCGTCATTTGATGAACTAAACAGCGTAAGCGATGCTGAACTGAAAACACAGATACAAGCAGGTTGGGGCAGCTCATCAGGACCAAGACCGGAGATAAGCGGCAGAGACTTGGACAACTTGATATTTTATATAAGATGGAACTGCGTGCCTTGCATAGGATCGGGCAACATAATGGCTGCTCCTTTGCCAAGCGACGTGACGGCTCCAGTGATAAGCGGCATTACAGCAGAAGAAATCACAACAACAAGCGCCAGGATAAAATGGACAACTAATGAGCCAACAGTCGGATTTGTAAAATTCTGGCGGACTGCGCCACATGGGGGATTTTCGAATGTTGAGGACAGTTATAAAACTAATCACGAAGTTATACTGACTGGATTGACACCAGGCATCAATTATTTCTATACAGTGCGATCCAAAGACGAGCCGGGAAACCAGGCCGTAAGTTCGGCTCTGGTTTTCACCACCATCAATGATGGCAGTACTGATACAGTTAAACCGTCCGTGACGATTACAAATCCGATAAACGATTCCACCGTTACAGGAACAATAATGATTACAGCAACAGCCAGCGACGACAAAGGTGTTGCCGGCGTGCAATTCCAGCTGGATGGCGTGAATTTTGGCAGTGAAGACCAGACAGCGCCATATGCTGTTTCATGGGATACTGCAGCAGCACTGGCTGGCACGCACAGGATAAATGCAATTGCGAGGGATGTTGCGGGCAATACAGCGGGTGCAATGCCTGTCTTTGTAAAAATTAATGTTATATCAGCACTAACTGAGATTAAGCCTGTCAAGAATGGCTTGTGGAGCGATCCGGCTACATGGGACAAAGGGAGAATTCCCAACTCCGGGGATGACGTTAACATATCAGCGTTTACTGTGACATATGACCTTGGGCAAAGCGACAACGCTGCAGAAGCAAAAACGATAACCATCAAGAATGGCGGCGTGCTTTCCTTTTCACGGAGTAAACCAACGCAGCTTGACCTGGATGGAAGCCTGATGGTGTTGGATAATGGAAAACTTGATGTAGGAACGCCAGCAAGTCCTATACCTGCAGGCATCAGCGTGAAAATCGGATTCAATGTGCCTAATGACAGGTTGTTTCTGGGCGGGTCAGCTGTTGGCCCTGATGCTATGATGCCTGATTTGATTCCCACTGATATAGGCTTGTGGGTAATGGGCTCTACTGCCCGTGCAGATTTCCACGGAGCGCCAAAGCCAAAGGTCTGGACAAAACTTGTACAAGATGCAAATGCAAGCTCTTCAGAGATTCTTTTGAAAGATGCGCCAATAGGCTGGCGCGTTGGAGATAAAGTTCTTATAACACCTTCAGGAGAGAATCCTGATCAATGGGAGACTAAGACAATAACTGCGGTCAGCGGAAACACCATTACTCTGAATAGTCAGCTTCTTTTTGCCCATAAAGGCAGCCTGTACGCATTCAACAAACTAACAAACAGCACGCGCACAGTTTCTTCAGCAGCAGAATTAACAGGCAATGAAGTTCTTCTTTCGGAGCAAGCCGAGGTTGCTTTGTTGAGCCACAACGTGCTTGTTACTTCGAATCTTGTGCGTGAAGCTGACACAAACCACAGAGCACATACGGCTTTCATGATGGACGGGAAAGGATCTATTGCCTACGCAGAGTTCAGGGACCTGGGGCCAAGGGGCAAGATGGGGCGCTACCCTGTTCATCTCCATAAACTTGGGGATGCGGCTGTTGGGACCTTGATCAAAGGCGTTTCTATCTGGAGCTCTGTATCGTCACCAATGAATAAATGCATAGTTATCCATTCCTCAAATGGCATAACTGTTCAGGATTCTGTGGGGTTCAATGCGCAAGGAACATGCTACTATTTCGAATTTGCGGATGAACTGGACAATACACTGGAAAATAATCTCGGCGTGCTGGTGCATTTCCCGGAAGAATTATTCAATACCGCCGTGGCCGCAGCATTCGGCTATGATCCAAGAAGCAGCACGGTTTTCTGGTTCAGGGAAAAGAACGTGTTCAGGAATAATGTTGCGGCGGGCGGAAAGACTGATGTGGCGGGATTCTGGGTTACGCCGAATATAGCAGGAGGAACAACAGGCACCATATTCAGCGGCAACGAAGCCCATTCAAGCCACAATGGCGTGTTTTATTCGGGCAGCTTAGCGACTAGTTCCGATAGTTCATTTATCTGGCAAAACAGGGTTGGTACAACCTCTGGCGGACTGATCACCAGCGGCGCTCTCACAAATTCAGTACTCTGGAACAATGTTGTGCAAGTAGATCCTTTCTTCACAGGAACCCTTGTCAACGTACTGCAGATAAGCACCCAGAATAAAACTGTCACGACTGTAACCAAGACGGGCCCGGGAGATATAAATGGCGACAGTATAGTAGACGTTTTTGATGTCGTGATTATAACAAACTATTTCGGCAAGGCAACGTTTGACAGCAAAGCAGATGTGGCTCCGCCGTTCGGACTGATAGATTTATTTGATGTCATGATCGTTATCATGAACTGGGGAAGAAATTACTGATACAAATTCTCTTATATCTTTCTGCAATTTCTCGCGATTGTGGAACTGGGATTCCTAGGAATATATCCCCTTCGCCGTACTGGCCTTTCCCAGTCTTGAAGAATCTGGAAAGGATCTTGGCTTTTTCTGGGTTTTTCAGCTTCTTCATATCTGTAGTAATTATAGAATATGACATGCTTTTTTTCTGGCCTCGTGAATTATCTTAGTGGCGTATTCTTTTACAATAGGTCTCGAAGACTCCAATTCGTCTGTAGCGTCGCCATCAAATGTGGCATCAACAGCAGAAATAGATGGATTGTCTCTGCCATCTGAATAAAAAGTTAAGAAGCATCCTTGTACTGGACAAGTAAAGACCTCTAACACACCTAGAGCGGCTTCATTTAGAAAAAAATGTTTTCCATCAAGTTGGCCAAAATAGACCCCGTAGACGCCAAATTTATAGTACCGTCCTTGTTTTGTATATACAAGCCAATAATCTTCTCTGTATCGTGGATTAAGGAGTAATCTTTTTTCTCCATTAACTCTAACTTCTTTGCAGTCTGCCCATTTATCAACTGACATAATTCTAAATAACTGTTTATCTTAAGAATATATCTGCTAAATCAAAAACTGATAATTATGTTCGACATGTACACGGAAGTGATACTGGACTATTACCGCTACCCGCGGAACTACGGCAGGCTTGACGGCGCGAATGCGCAGGCCCGCGACCTGAACCCGCTTTGCGGCGACGAGATTGAAATTTATGCAAAGATAGACGATGGCAAGATTGTCGACATAAAGTTCTCGGGCAAGGGCTGCGCTATTTCCCAGGCGGCCGCAAGCATGCTGACTGAATTTCTTAAAGGCAAGACGGTGGAGCAAGCAAGAAACATCAGCAAGGAAAATGTCCTTGAGATGCTCGGCATAGAGATAAGCCCTGTGCGGCTCAAGTGCGCACTGCTTGGGCTGAAGGCCGCGAAGACGGCTGTTTATAATTATTTGGGCGAGAAGATGAATGAAGAAATTTAGGGATACAGGACAAACGTTAACACTGAAGTCTCGGATTCACTGGCTTCTCCTCAACAAAAGCCTTTCCTTCTTTTCTTTCAGGCCATAGGGATTTCTAAGGCGCTTCACTAAACGGAATCCAAGCTTGGAATGGCCGGCCACAGACTCTTTATAATCAGTGCTTAGTATAGTGAGAATTGGCAGTTGTGCTGCGCTGATAAGCTTTCTGTAGAGTCTTGAACCGATGCCTTTCCTGCGGTATTCTTTATCAACTATCCATTCGGTCACATAGAGTTCATTTCTGGAGGTTCTGAAGGCTGTAATGGTACCGACTATTTTACTCCTGTGCTTGGCAACAAAGACATAACCATGGACTATCCAGTCGCACATGTCATACCGGTTCGATTGGCCGCCCTCGTCTTTCCAGATGTTCTTTTGAAGTTCCAGTATCCCGTCTACGTCAGAAACCCGGGCCCTGACGATAGAAATCTTCATCGATAACTTTACTTGTTAGAGGATTAAAGCAAATCTGCAGAAAGCAGGGCTTTCTGAGCACGTAGATAGATGGGTTCTAATATAGACTCAGATAACTAAGACAGGAAAAGAAAGAAAACAAAAGGCCTATTTCTTCTTGTAGAGCTTCCAGAACAGTGGACAGGAAGCCTTTGCTACCATGCCGAGGACAAGAAGCACTACTGCACCGACCTTTATGTCCACGCCAGGCGTTGTCAGGTAGTAAAGAAGGGCCCACAAGAAGGCATATGCGAAAATTACCGACACGATCCAGCCAAGAGACTCTTGGGTTTCCACTCTAGCACCTCCATAAGCTACTATAGTGGCGTTTCTTTTATAGATAGCTGCAGGAATGCGCCAACCACGCTTGTAATTGGCGCGTAATTTGGCTGAATCCCCGGCCTGATTCAGGGAACCGGCATTTACAGCTTTCATATTGCTATGGCAGCAAAGTATTTCAAACCGCAGGCCTGCATGGGCAGAGCCACTGGTGTAAAAGAAGACAGAAAGAAAAGGAAATCAAAAAACTTCCCAAAATTCTATTTTTGCTTGTTAGTAGCTTTTTTACTTTTTGGAAGCCAGCGCATATACTGCCTTCAAAGCCACAAGGACTGCAGCCGGTGCTACGAATGTCGCAACATTGTTTAGGATAGTGTCAATTATCGTTCCCAGCCCGCCAATGACATTGTCAATAGAGCTGAATGTTGCTGTAGCTGCGACCACCAAGGCAATCGAAGCAATCAGGAAAGGCGCTGTCTCCTTCTCAGAAACGTTGAGGAACCCAACTACCAGACCTAGCAAGACCAATAATACAGTTACCCAAGCCGTGCTTGCCTGAAGCAAACCAGCGAGTACTGCTATTACGACCACTGCCAAGAAGGCGAGTTCGCCAACTTTTTCCATTTTCATCTTGTTATACACCCCGTTTTCAAGGCCTTGGCAGGCTGTGCCCGCCCAAGCCCGATACAAATGACTAACTGGAAGCTAATATTTAAGCCTTTTGGTTCAAGCGAAGTTTTAAATAGTGGCGGAAGCCTCCCGCCGGCAAGCACACTACTCTTTAACCTACCAAGACTTAAGAAGATTCAAGCCAAGGCATAGGCATGGCAAGATCGCAAGCAAAGACTGCCAAGACCGGTAAGAAGATTGGGATTGCGCCGCCCCTGCAGGGACTTTCTGACAAGGAGATGAGGGACCTTGGGGAAACAGCCCTGTATTTAGGAGCTTATAGATGGATTGAGCGTGAAGGCGACAGGGGTGCCGAAGGCTGCAGAGCGGGATTATATCCCTTATTTTCCCAGAGATTTGATGGCATAGATGGAGCTACGACAGAAGTCAGGACGCCAGTAGCGACGCTGAGAGGGCAGAGATTTACCGAGTACACGCTTGATGTAAACCGCTTTCTATTGACATACGGTGAAAGGCTGCCTCCGGATCTAAGACGGCTTGCCAAGACAATGGCTTTTCGCCGGGTAGGCGTCACGCCGGTTCTTGATGGGGCCGTCAAGAGGCAGCTCAAAAAGGCATACCCGACAGAAAAGAGGCGCAAAAAGGGCCAGATTTCTTTATGGGAACAGGCCGGGATTCCGCGATGGGAATGGGAATACAACCTTCTTGTCGTTAGAAGCCCGCAAACCAGGATTTATGTGGAAGGGGAGCCGGAAGAGGCTAGAACAGCAGGCCGCTTCAAGGTTTTATACGGGCTGCTAGTACACGAAAGTCAAAGAACCGAAGCTGAACTGAAAGGGACGACACAGACGGCGCAAACCGACAAGCAATATGCGGACCGCCTCCAAGAGCGGCTCAGGTTTTATGAAACACTTAAGAAACAGATTGCTCCTTATGCTGAGACAGGGCTGTAAAACGGAGCTCAGTCAAGCCACTCATAGCCCTTTCCTCTCTGGATTATCCGCAACATTGTTTAAAACTGCTGTCTAAAGACAGCAGTTATTACATAAACAATGTTGGGATGACATGCTCTCAGAAACCCACGACTTTAGTCGTGGGAGTATTAAGAGCATATCATTTTAGTTACTTTGACTTCTGTGCCTTCTACTGCATATATCGCCCTGTAATTTCCTATGCTGAGACGGTAGAACTGATGCCTTGACATCTTGTGGAGTTTCTTGATGTCGGCCTTTGGCCTTGGCTGGAATGGGTCATTCTCAAGTTCTCTTAACGCGGCCCTGATTCTGTTTTGTGCTTGTTTATCCAAGCCGTCCAGTTCTTTATCCGCTGTCTTGGACAACCTCACATCAAACTTTGGCAAGAGGAACGAACTCCTCTGTTTCCAGGATTCTTTCCATCTCGTCGTAGAATTTCTTTATCTCGCGGGCTTTGAGAAGATTTCTGAGTATGTCGTCGTAAGTCTCGTCTTTTCTGCCTGCTTTTTTCAAAAGATCTCTCACTTCCTTGCTGACTGGAATCGTTGTCGTTTCCATTTGCTCACCTCTTAACTGTTATAAGCAGCTTATAACAGTTATATATAAAAAGTCAGCAAAAATCTTGTGTTATGTAGGCAACATTACCAGAAGATAATGCAACTCCTATGCCTTCTTTATCGTAAGTGGCTGTAAGTATATTTTGCCTATGGCCAAGGCTTTCCATCCAACCATCTACTGCGCATTGTGTTATCTCTTCTTCCGTATAGACATATCCGCAGCCTATTACATCGCCAGTTGGTATCTGGTTTAGGTTTTCGGCTAGGCCTGTCGTATAATAACTACCATAGTCTTTGTAGCAAGAATAGCTTGCTGCTATTCCCCTACTTGTCGGGTCTTTCCCATCAGGGTTAACATGGTCGAAAAAGTTTCTTCTAACCATATCTTCGCTGTGCGCCCTTGCTATGCTTGCCAACCTTGCATCGTAACTTAGTGGAGAAAGCCCATACCTCTGCCTTTGCGAGTTGATTAGGTTGTGTATTTCTGTTTCCACTTTCGCTACATCAATTTCACGTCTTATAGGCAATCTGCTTATTTGCTCATCTACTGAACTAACTACGTTCTGAGTAGTATTTTCTAATAAAGACTGTGCGCTGCTAAGGGTAGTTGATAGCTGGCCTGTTTTCATAAAGTAAAAGAACACAACTCCAATAATAACAATTACAGCTAATGTAGATAACTTCTTGGCAAATCTTGTATACTTCTTATGCTGCTTCGGGACGCCCGTGTCATGTCTCCAATATGTTTCTTTTATTTTGTGGCTTGGATTTTTGTCTTCAAACTTTATGGCAGGTCTTCTTGTCAAAGCTTCAATAGCTTCTTCGTATCTTCTTTCCTTTTCTTTCTCCTTCATATCCAAATAGTGCGCAAATCTGAAGTCTGGATGGCCAGGTTTCCTATGTTCATCGCTGAGAGAACGACCAATTCCGTAATCTCCATGTCCGAACATTGCTGGCTTCTTGGGATTTCTATGCTCATAACAGTAAAAGTCCTTGCAGAATCGGCAAATGAATACCTTAGTTCTCTTTCTGCATAAATGATGGTTGCATATACCTATCAAACTCATTTTAAGTTTCACCTGTAACAAAAGTGGGGTCGGAGGGATTTTCGTTGCCTTTGCTTGCTTTCCGCAAGCGCTTTGCACGTTTATCGTGTGCAAAGGGCTTTTCGAACCCCCATAGGCAGTTTTGGAGACTGCTGTACTAAATCCCCAAGCTTTTCTGTTTTACACGGTTTTTGAAAAGCCTGCCAGGTTATACTACGACTTTGCGCAAATTCTTAGTTTGTCCCACATCGTAGGTGCAACCCCTATTTCCTAAAACCAAAAAGGCTTGAAAAATCACCAATGCTTTTCGATTTAATTCTAAATTGCATACCAACCGTAATATTTCCATCTTTGCGTTTATTACCTTTAACGATCCACACTTTAGTTGTTTCGATTTTATAGCTTAAAAGCATTTTCCTTATTGTGTCTAAAAATTTTTGGCCGTTGTTAATCAACTTCTCATGCTTATGTATTCTAAAGGCGATTTGAACCCTCTTATTTTCTTTCCATAAGCTGCCTTCGCATTCAAAAGCTGTTTTAAGATAGTGAAATGAAAATTCTTTGTTTTGTAATATCCAGATAGGAACATCAAATTTCTTGAGGACTTTATTGCCGGTAGGTACGCCTAACATTTCAAGTATTTTGCCTATGGGTTTACAGCAAATTCTATATTCGTATGAAGTACCGAATGTATTTGTTTCTACTTTGCGGGTTTTACCTTTTACTCCAAATTGTCTTTCTGCTGCTGTAATAATATCGTTTAGTTTGTCTGTTGTGCCGGCTGTAAAAATAAACATCTTGTTGTTGGGCGTCAAATGCCCATCAAAAGTGAGAAAAGATACTATTTTTGCTAAATCAGAATTTAACTCTAGGGGAAATTTCAAATTTAATTTTTCAATTGCTTTGTCTGCAAATTTTTGAAGTTTGTATGAACTTCTAAAATCATTTTCCAAAAAATATTGCATTTTAGATTACGTGAAGCATTATTTATAAAGGTTAACGTAATGCCCCAAATTAAAAGCTGTCATCAGTTTGCTGAATGCGTGCCATTCATTGTAATCTTCTATTGTTAGAAATATCCCTTTAGATTGTAGGCTCGAAAAAGACTGATGTCCCGTTTATACCATGTTGCGTAGTTTTAAACGTTACAGAAGCTTTAAGTGCTATAGCATTCTATAGACTGCTATGGTAACTACAATACAGATAAGCGGGAAACTCCAAGAGAAGCTGAAAAAGAGAAAACTTTACGACAATGAAAGTTACGAAGATATAATCTGGGACTTGCTGGAAGACAACATGGAACTTTCTGAAGAGACAAAAAAGAATATTGAAGAATATGAAAAAAACCATGAGAAATGGCTAAAAGAAGGCAAATACAAGACGCTCGAACAGATAAAGAAGGAAAAAGGTTTATGATGTATAGCATAATCTTTTCTCCTGCGTCTCAAAAACAGTTCGATAAACTTGAAAACCCGATACAAGACCGTATAACATCCATATTAGACAGAATACGAAATCGCCCTTATGATTTTATAAAAAGAATTACAGGAAGCCCCTATTTTAAACTTCGTGCGGGAGATTACAGGGTAGTTCTTGATGTAAAAAACGACCAACTACTAATCATAGTAATTGAAATCGGTCACAGAAGAAATATTTACAAATAGTTTAATCTTTAAGCCATAGCTGGACTAAGAGAAATCATGGAGATCAGCTTTGAGAGGTATACAAAGAGCCTGCTGATTGTCCTTGCTGTCTATTTCATCCTGTTCCTGTTTACTTTCCTGCCTTTCGTTGGCAAGGCGGCTGAAGTCGGGCTTCTGGGGGATTCATTTGTCTGGCTTATTATAATCCTTAATCTGATGCCTCTGCCGCTTTTCGCGCTTTATTTCCTCGGAAAGACAGACGGCAAGATTGCGAGACTGGGCCTTATGGCAGCTGCCTTCACGGCTTCCTTTTTCTCAGTCTTCTTCGTGCTCCCGCTGCAGTTTTAAATCCGTTTTTGCATAGTGAAAATCATGGCAGCAAGGACCGCTCGCGACGGGGATGCCGGGCTGATAAGCCAGACAGCCATAGAGCTTAAGAGGGATCTTGACAAAATAGGCTACAGTCTGCAAGTCGAGCCTTATCTTTCTGGCGGAAGGGCTGGCGCTTCGGGGCTTGTAATCAGGATAGGGCGGCGCCATTACAATAGGATAATCAACGGCGGGACGATAGTTGAGCTTGCCAGCAGGGGGATACGCCACATGTCCGGCAATCCGCATGCGCATGTTACGTGGGATGTTGAAATATATCCCGGCGAGACAGTTCTTACGGTCTACGAGGTGAAATGATGGATTGCTTGTTCTGCAAGATTATAAGGGGAGAAATACCTTCGCGCAAGGTCTACGAAGACAAGGATAGTGTAGCGTTTCTTGACATAAACCCTGCAAATCCCGGGCACACGCTTGTCATGCCAAAGAAACATGCGGAAAATATATTTGATGCGGACGATGAGATGCTTGGCAGGGTCATAGTTGCAGCAAAAGCCATTTCAAAGAAAATAAAGGATAGCCTGAATGCTGACGGCATTAACGTTATCCAGAACAACGGAAGACATGCGGGCCAGATTGTCAATCATATCCATTTCCACATAATCCCCAGATTTGCCAACGACACCGTCATAATTTCATATCCGAAAATAAAGATGGAAGACAAGGATTTCGAAGAAATACAGAAGAAACTGACCGAATCTGAAAGAAAGGTCCAGAAAAACTGGGAAATGGACCTGATGTGATGTATAGAAAAAAATAAATTAACTAAAATCATTCTCTGCAAGAAATTTTCCTATTCTAACTTAGTTAAAGCTTCTCTGGTTTCGGAAACAGTCCCTGCAAAATACAGGTCTGCCTTCTTTCGGCTGGAACGGAACTTCGCACTCTTGCTTGCATGTAGAGCATGTAGCCTTATGCATTTCACGTGGAGCAAAGCTTCTGCCGCCTCCGCCGCCTCCTCTAAATACCATTTCTTTTTTCACCCTTTTTGTTTCTAATACCGGAAAGTAGCATGAAACTACTCTTGGTATCCGAAAATAGATGCAGAAAAGGTTAAAAGGACGAAAATTAACAGCTAGCATGCTGAAAACGCTTCTTCTGCTTCTGGCTGTAAGTTTCGCAGCTGGATGTGTTTCCAATAATAATACCATAATAACTGGCAACGGCGCTGCAGTTACTTTGAATAATAAGACGATTTTTGCGGAAATCGCGGATTCTCCAGATGAATGGCAGAAAGGCCTGATGTACAGGGAAAGCCTTGCAGAAAACAGCGGGATGCTGTTTGTTTTTCCCGAAGAAGCAGAGCGCAGTTTCTGGATGAAAAACACCAAGATCCCTCTGGATGCCATCTTCGTCTCAGCAAACTTAACGGTTGTGAATGTCCGGACGATGGAGCCGTGTTATGAAGATCCTTGCAGAAATTATGAATCTGGCGGGCCTGCAAAATACGTTCTTGAAGTGAGCAAAGGCGTTGCAGAAAAGAACGGTATTGTAACAGGGAGCAAAATAACTGTAGGCTGGCCGCAATAGGCTTAAAAGATTTCAGATCTTATTGTCAGGGGATTTAATTGGATATTGAAGCCGCTACAAGAGAATTCTTAGCATCTCCTGAAAGTCGAAACCATATAATAGATACCCGTCAGTTCAAAGAAAGAAGACCGCTGGAAGAGGTTTTCAGGCTTGCTGATAAGATTGCTGGGGAGATAAAGGCAGGAAAAACTGGATATGCTAGGGTTCTAGATGGAAAATCTATGATAAGCTTGTTCTATGAACCTTCAACGCGTACAAGACTTTCGTTTGAAATGGCTATGACAAAGCTTGGCGGAAGCGTAATAAGCACAGAAAACGCCGCAGAATTTTCTTCGGCTGTAAAGGGCGAGAGTTTAGAAGACACAATAAGAGTAATATGTGGCTATGAACCTGATGTTATCGTGATGCGTCACAGGGAAAATGGGGCTCCTTTGCGCGCTGCAACTGTTTCTACTGTACCTGTAATTAATGCTGGCGATGGCTCTAATCAGCATCCGACACAAGCATTGCTTGACATTTACACTGTACAGAAAGAAATAGGAAGAATGGATTCTTTGAGAGTAGGTTTTGTTGGAGACCTGAAAAAGGGTAGAACGGTCCGGTCTCTGGCATATTTGCTTAGCCATCTCGAAGGAAACAGGCTTTTTTTTGTGGCGCCTGAATCTATGAGATTGGAAGACGATATAAGAAGTTACATGAAAGAAAGAAGAGTTGAATTTGAGGAATCTGAAGATTTAGGAGAAGTTTTGCCTGAAGTGGATGTGCTATATGTTACACGTTTGCAAAAAGAAAGAGGTAGCACAGCACAAGATGGAAGCTACTATGTTTTAGACAGGAAAGGGATAGCAAGAATGAGGCCTGGTTCAATAATCATGCATCCGCTCCCGAGAAATGAAGAAATTCATCCGGAAGTCGACTCAGATCCAAAGGCGGCATACTTCCGCCAGTCTGCGAATGGTCTGTATGTCAGAATGGCATTATTGCATGACATGGCTCGAGGATAAATCACTTCTTCAGAACTGATTTTATCCTCAGAGACATTGAAATCTGCTGTCTTTTCTGCAAAGGATTTCTTCAAAATCCTTTGAGAAATCCAAATCAAGCTTTGCTTGATTTAGGATTAGACAGCAGATGAAACACAATGTCTCTGGGATCACATCTTCTCACAAACCACCGACTTTAGTCGGTGGTATATTAAGAAGATATGATTTCATCCCATTCGGGGAATCTGCCTTCTTTGTGCTTGGAGAAAACAAGCTTTCCGTCAACAGTAACATCAAAGATGCCGCGGTCGCCATCTGCTAGATTTACTGTAGCTTTCAGCTCTTTTTCCATTTTTTGTTTCAGCTCTTTTGCCCTTGGCAAGTATCCGCACGGCACGCAGTATTTGATAGTAACTTTCATACAGAACACCAAGCTCTTCTTTTCCTTAAGTTTTCTTTGGGAAATACAAAGACCTTTCTTTTTTGAAAAGAAAGGTCTTTGTTACCACTTGAGCCTGTTCATGTTATACTCTTTTCCGCAGAAACCGCAGAAAATAACAGGACCATGCCTCACAAGTCTGCCGTCCCTGCAGTTGTTACAGTGCTTGATCCTCATTTCCACACCCCGCTTGGCATTATAGCCATGCAAAGAAAGAATCGACATATACTTTCTTTGCTGACTATATGTGAAGCAAATAAATTATATCCTGTTTATTTATTTGCTTCACTATCACATCTTCCTGAATATACCACCGACTTCAGTCGGTGGTTTGTGGGAAGATGGGATCTGGATGAACATTGTATTCCATCTGCTGTCTCATCGGAGACCTTCGATCTCCGTGAGATTCAGGAAAGTTCTGCTTTCCACGAATCTAAGGACAGCAGTTTTCAATGTTCATCCCAGATAAACAACAGATATTGTTTGTCAAAGGCATCTAATAAACTTTGGGGGATATTTCGCGTGGAAAACAATCTTTAAATAATTATTGTGGGTGTAACTAACTAAATTCAATCTTCAAGAGGTGAACTAATGAAAAAGTTTGATGACGACGACTTCGACGACGAGGATGATGCTGACGAAGACGGAGACGGGGACGACTTGGAAGAAGAAATGTAAATAATTTTTTATTTTATTTATTCCAAAATGAAAATGCAGCGGATTTCTGTTTTGCTATTTCCCTTTGACAATTTCTACATGCGGGTAAGGCATCTTTATGCCAGCCTTGTCAAGCGCCGCTTTCAGCTTCTGGGCTGCATCTCCCTTAGCGTTAATGAAGCTTGATTTCACTATATCTATCCAGAATGCGGCATCAAAATCAATTGAAGATGAACCAAAACTCCTGAATATAAGCTCCGGAGAGGGTGTTTCAAGCGCATAGTCCAGCTTGCTCAGCGTATTGACGACGACTTTATTCAGTTTCGTGATGTCCGTTTTATAATCAACGCTTATAGGGACTCTTATGCGGTATTTTGCGTCAGGCGCCGAACGGTTCTTGATGACTGAGACCATTATGTTTGCATTCGGTATGGTTACATATTCGCCGTCAGCTGTCATTAGAACTGTTGTGCGTACAGAGATGTCAGAAACTTTTCCTACTAAATTATCTATTTCTATGACATCCCCGATCTTGAACGGCCTGTCCATAAGCAGGATTATGCCGCCTATGAAGTTCGCAATCACGTCTTTGGCTGCGAAACCCACGACTATGCCGGCGAAGCCTGCTCCAGAGAGCAGAGCTAATAGCGGCGCTTGCAGCTGGAAGATGCTTAGGATATAAACGAATGCAGCAAGATAGATTATCACCGCAAAAATCTTCTTCAATGAAGCCAAGTCATGTTCCGTGAGCTTGACGCTTCGCGCAAAATTATTGACTATGGTGTCAGTCAGCAGCTTTTTTATCGAGTAAGCTATAATGACGACTACTATAACTCTGATTATGCTGGAAGAAATTGCAAGTGTTGACTCTGAAACCATTTTCAATCGCATAATGTCTTGGCAGGCAAGGGTTTTATAGTTTTCTGGCATCGTCGCGGCTGGTGCGCGTTTCCCACTCCGTGAAACGAAAGGGATAAATATCTTCGGGCTAAAGCCCGAAGTATTTTCGCATGAATTTAGAAGTAATATAAACTACCTGAAGGTCGTAATTAAACTAAATTCATAGCGATAAATACAGCACAATCAGATGTAAAAGCTATGCTCAAGGTACGCTGCCAGAAATGCGGGAATACAAAAGAAGGCAGCCGCGCTCCAGTAAAATGCGGCATATGCGGCGCATGGCAGTATCTGCTTCCATTTTAAAAGCTTTTCCGTCTTCTTCTAAACATGAAGAAACTTGTTATTGAAATATTTGAAATAAAGGGCGGCAGCGAAATATCGACTGAGCTGGACGTGCTTGTTCTTGACCTCCACAAAAGATACAACGGCAATATATTGCTGAAGAAGATAGACGTCTTCAACAAGGAGCAGATAAAGCCGCACAAGGATATTATCGAAATAATTAAGAAAGACGGGATTGACGTGCTCCCGCTTATTAAAGCGGACGGGAAGGTTGTTTCTGAAGGAAAGCTCCGGGATATTCTGAAGAAGTATTAAAAGAAGTGAATCTCAGTGCCCAAGGCGCATGACGCCAAAGGCGTCGGTCTGTCCGGTGCTGCATCCCTTTCGTTTCGCATGCCATTCATCTGCCACATCCTCAAAGAACGAAGTTCTTTGGGATCTCAGAGAACAAAGTTCTCTGAAGATGAATGTGGCAGCGTTGCGAGACGAAAGTAACCTTTATATACTACTATAGAGTAACAATATTTATGACAATCTGGACAAAAGCGTATGCGGATACGCCAATAAAGGACAGGGCAGGCATTAATTTTCCTGGAACGCTGAGTCATTTATTGCAGCAAGGTTACCGTGATTACCGGGCATCTGGCATGCGGGGCGCATTTTCGCCCGTTCAAACGTCTGTCCGGTTTACTGTTTCGGAAACAGCGGTAGTGATGAAAGGGGGAGAACGCATAACCGTCATGGCTGACCCCCCCGTTACAGTCGCCAGGTTTCGCGAGGCCGGATACGAGAAGTCGTTGCCGACAATAGAGCTTGCCACTGAGAGAAGGCCAAGGCTTTATGTCGCAGAGATTGTCTGGCCCATGGACTCGCCTGAAAGGGAAAAGATGCTTGGATCGCCCTTGATTAACAGAATAGTCAGGAGGAGTCAAGTAAGAGACATGTCGCATTCAAGCGACAAAGAAAAGTCATGGGAATTACAGCTGCCTCTCATGCTCGGCGACAGGGCAGCAACAGACGACATCTTCAATTCTTTGGGTGTCTACTTTGACCTTGACTTCTCAAAACCATGGAGCATCGCAGCTTACTGATTTTTCTTTAAATAATTTCATCGCGTATTCTATGCATGCCTGAGCGGACAGAGCAAAAACTTTACAAACGCGCAAGCGCTACGCCGAGGAAAATATCAGAAATCAGCCCCGAGAAAGACATCCGTGTCATGCTCCTGGGAAAGGTCGTTGACAAGGCAGATGGCACGTTGATTCTTGACGACGGTTCAGCTACAGCAGAAATAGTAGCAGACCAGCAAAATGCAAACGTCGGCGGCATTGTGAGGGTTTTCTGCCGCGTACTACCGCTGGAAGACAATTATGAACTGAGGGCAGAAATCATTCAGGATATGAACGCTCTTGACATGGACATGTACAGGAAAGTTTTCGGGTGAAAAAATGCCAGTAGCTGAACATGTACCGGTAGACCGCATTGAAGATGCACCTCAAAGATTCCATGCTCCTTTTGAGAGATTTATGAGAGACCATCCGTGTGTAAACCCCCGCGGTATAAGTTATTCAGACCATGGTCCATGGGGTATTTTGTTTGTTGCAACGCGAGAAGACGGATTAGATGTTAAATATGCTGAACTGGTCTTTGGAGACGGCAGGGAGTATGCCGATCTCTCGAGCCGTTTATGAGTTGATAAAATATGCCAGAAACATTCTCTGCAGTTCTTGAAGATGTCGGGTTGCTGCGCGACAGCCTTGCAACAATATCCGAACTGCTTGATGAGACAGAACTGCACATAAAGGAAAAGGGCATCGAAATGATATCAGCAGACCGCGCCGTGGTTGTTGTCGTTGATTTCGTGCTTTCACGCAATGCGTTCAAGGAATACAATCATCAAAGCGATATGAAAATAGGGGTAAATTTAATAAGCCTGCTTTCTGTGTTGCGCCGGGCGAGGCCGCAGGACAAGCTAAGAATAAAGGTGGAAGACAACAAGCTTTTCCTGACGCTGGAAAGTGACTCGACCCGGAGTTTTGTGCTGCCGCTGATAGGCGTCTCTCGTGAGGAAAGCCCGCCTGTAGACAAGCTTGATTTTTCAGCCAGTATCAGGATAAATTCAGACGTGCTTGGAAGCGGCATAGAGGACGCAGAACTAATAGCCGATTCCGTTGTTTTCACAGTAAGGAAGGATGCATTCGTAATGAAAAGCGAGAGCGACTCGTCTTCAACCCAGCTTATGCTTCCAACAGGGACAGAAGGTCTCAACATAATTAATGTCAACGAGCCTGTAAGGGCAAGATATTCCATAGACTACCTGAAAAAAATAATCAAGGCAAAGAAGGTCGCAGAAATGGCTTCTGTGAATATGTCGACTGATTACCCGATGAGAATAAGCTTTGATGTTCCCGGCAAGATAACTCTCGGATTCATTCTCGCCCCCAGGATCGAGGAATAAATACTTTTTTCTTTAAAAAGGTAAAATGATAAAAGCAATAATATTCGATTGGAATGGCGTGATAGCAGATTCATTAAAGCTAGACCATCAATTATTTCTAAAGGATGTAAAGAGTTTAAAATTAACTGTCCCAAAATCTCTGGAATTTTACAGAGACCTGTTTAATTCTAACATGTATGAAAACTTATTGAGAATTGGATTTCCAAAAGAGATGTTGATTGAAGATAAAAATTACAAAGAAGTGTATATGAAAAATATGAATAAAACAAGAATCTTCCTAGGAATGAAAGCCGTCTTGAAAATTCTTCATAAGAAATACAAGATTGCCCTGATAACGTCCAACTATGATATTACAGTAAACACATTCAACAAAAAATACGGAATAGACAAGTTTTTTGACTTGATATTGACTGCTGACACGCACAAGTATAAAACTGAAAAGGTTAGAATGTTTCTGGAGAGATTTTCTTTAAAAAAAGATGAAGTTATTTTCATTGGCGACACTTTAGCTGATATAAAAGTATGCAAAAAATCAGGGCTGAAAATAATTGCTGTGACTTGGGGCTACCATGACAAGTCAAGGTTGAAGAAAGCTGATCCTGATTTCATAGCAAACAAACCGAAAGACATTTTAACAATTCTGAATAACCTGCGCTGATGTCAAAAGAAAAGATTTATCTGGCTATCTTCGATACATGCCCTTCTTTGTAGATTCTTATCACGTTGTCGACAAATGTGTCTATTTTCGGCTCATGAGAAACTATTATAGTTTGCTTGAGTTTCAGTGCTTCCAGAACGTACCTGATCCTGTCCAGTTGGTCCGAGCTGAAGCCGTCAGTAGGCTCATCGAGGATAATTATGTCTTTTGTCTTCATGTTTTCTATTATATCGTTCATCACGCGGTTAAGCGCGAGCCTGTAAGCCAAAGCCACGGCCGTCTTTTCGCCGCCAGAGAGGTTCTGGTAATCAGTCTCGTAGCCGTTTTGTTCCACTATAGTCTCGAACTTGTCTCCTATGCGCGCCGAGAGCTGTTCGTCGCTCATCAGCATCTCGAACCACGACTGAAAATATTCATTGAACTGGTTCTGGATGGTGTACATAACGTTCCTTTCCATGATGTCCATAAGCGCGAGAAAGTAGTCGTCCAGCCAGGAAGCAAGCTCAGAAATGACAGAAATCTTTTGCCTGCTTTTTCTTTTTTCCTCCATTTCCTTCTCCATTGAAGCCAGGCGCATCTCTACGTCCTCTATTTGCTGCTCTGTCTTTGCTATGCGCCTTTCTGCCGAGAGCTTTTCATTCCGGATGGCTGATATCTCGTTTTCCATTGCTTTCCAGGATTCATCCAGGTGCCTGGAAGCAAAGAGCACGCTTTCAAGATTTTCTATCTTGTTTCTGATTATCTGCACATCCTTTTCCAGGTCAGATTTTTCCTTTCCAATAATTGAGTTCTTATAAGAAAACATCTCAATATCTTTTTCAACTTTTGATTTCCTCAGCATTGCTGCAGAGTAGCTCGTTGCGGCTTTTTCTTCCTTCCTTAGCGCAGCGAGATTATTTTCAAGCTCTGATATTCTGGAAGCAAGGCTTGCGTTCTCGTGCTTCTTCTTTTTTATGTTCTCGCCGAATGACTCGGGATGGTTTACCGGCTGGCTGCAGACAGAACAAAAACCTTTTTCAAGAATCTGCGACAATTTCGTTACGTCGTTCTCTGCATAAGCCTTCTGATGAAGAAGTTTCAGCCGGTCCTGGTCTGCAGCGGCTATCAGGCTTTCCAGTTCGTCTTCTGTCTTTAACGGCTTATGCGTTTTATTGATTTCTTGGATCTCATTTTCCTTGCCGGCAATATTTTCTTGCATATCAACAAGTTCTTTCTCTATCCTGCCAAGCCTGTTTATTTTGCCTGAAATCTCTATCTCCAGCTTCTCCTTGTCTTTTCTCTTGTTTCTGGAATTTTCAATCTCGGACTTTATTCCTTCCGCCTCGGCCTGTTTTTTTTCAAGCCTGCTGTCAATATCGGCAAGCTTGTCTTTTTCATTATAGTTCTCGCGGTGAAGATTATTCAGGCTGAACCTCAGGTCTTCCATGGTCTTGATCTTGTCTTCCAGATCCCTTGAGAATGATTCAAGCTCGCGCTTCATCGCCCTCAGTTCAGCAATAAACAGTTTGGAATTGTTTTTTATCTGGCCGTACTTGTCGATGTTGAATATCTTTCGCAGTATTTCCAGCCTGTCAGGGGACAGCAGTATTTGTTTCATTTGTTCCTGCGGCGTGTAGACGGTGTAACGGAAGACAGGCTTGTTCTTCTTCAGGAATTCCATCGGATAGCCGAGCATTTCAAGCATCTTTGCCTTTAACTCAGTTGCAGTTCCGTTTAACGGCCTGTTGTCGACAACAAGCTGGCCTGAATCCTGAACTATGCTGCTGTTTGACCTTTTCAGCGTTCTTTTTATTTTGCAGTTCTTCCCGTCAAGCATGAATTCAAGCTCTACAGACCCAAAGCTTTTTCCGTGCCTCAGAAGATCGGTGCCTTCCAGCTCGCTTCTTGAAAGCCCGAATAAAGCAAAGTCTATAGCAAGAAGAATAGTTGATTTGCCGCAGCCTATGTCGCCTGCAAGAAGCAGCGAGCCTTCAGGAAACTCTACAGACTCGTCGGTGTAGCTGCGAATGTTTTTTAGCTGCAGTGTCTTGAGCAGCATGGATTAAATCCCCAATACTTTCTTGGCGTTTTGCCTGACGCGTTCCTCAAAGACGTAAGTCGCTTCGTCTTCCTGTTTCTCGTCTTTGAAGAGATTCATCAGGTCAAATACAAGCTTCTCCTCTTTATCCGGCGGCAGCTGAAAAAGGCTCTTCTGCGGCTTGTGGTCTTTCACGGCTTCTTTCTCAAGCAGTTCAATGCTAGTATTCGGCTTGACTGCAATCCCGCCTAATTCATTGGATGTTATGTGAACGCTTCTTTTGACAGAGATTGCACCCTTTTCCAGGGCTTTATTTGAAACCGCCCTGAAGTTTATGTCGCTTTGCTTGCCGTTCAGGACGCCTTCAAGCTTGAGCATCAATATGCTGTTCTCCATGTTTTCTTTTTCAATCTTTCCAAGAATATGCTCTTCCACATCGCTGACGCTCATGCCGTCAACCGAGAGCTTTATCATGACGATACCGAATGATGTAGTTCTTATCCACTCGTAATTCACTTTTTCATCGACAATGTAAAAGCCGCACTGGTTTTTTTCAAGCTCGTCGAAGTCGCAGGGAAAAACAGAACCCGGGAAGAAAACACGGCTTTCTTCGTCAATATGTTTCATATGAATGTGGCCTGCAGCATAATAATTGAAGTCAAGCGGAAGCTTTTGCAGCGACACGGCCCTCATGTCTTTCAGGTGCGGCGGCCTGTACTCGCTGATTGCGGAATGGAATACGAATATCTTGAAGCCCTTCCCGCCGTATTCTCTTTCAAGGTTCTCGAAATCTGAATCTTCCAGCGCGCCTTTTTTGCCCCCAATCCCGCAAATCAGGGCGCCGCTTTTGTCCCTGTGCATGATCAGCCGCGTTTTGCCGTCCGCTTCCTCGCTCCTTGCAACGTTTGTCATGAGGCCGGATTCCTCAAGGACACCAAGCATAGTTTTCCCGGTAGGCGAGAAATCATGCGATCCCGGAACTGCATAAATCCTTATTCCGGCTTCCTTGCATTGCCGGAACTTTGCGGCCGCCCGCTTCAGTATGTCAATTGGAGGCAGGGAAGTGTCAAAAAGATCCCCGGCAATAACTATGAAATCTAATTGCTCGGCAATGCATCTGTCAATAGCTTGCTCAAATGCCTGGACTGAAAGCTCCTTGAGCTCCGGATGATTGCTCCATACACCGAGGTGCACGTCAGACATGTGGGCGAATCTCATTGGATATAATTGTAGGCCAAATAAATAAAAAGGACAGCCCTGTAGAAATGCTCAAAGAAAGCCCGCGCTGCAATTACGCGCGTAATTGGAAATAGATATAAATTTGTTGAAATCAGGAAAGAAAAGATGCCGCTGGACCGCGCAGAAAAGTTTTTGTTTGAACTTGGCATGGATCATCCGTGGATATTCAGGCATCTTGTAAGACGGGAACTTTACAGGAGAAACCGCGGGGATCCGGAAGCTGTTCATGAGTATACACTGAACCTTCTCAATGATCCGGATGTTCTGGGAATCCTGCGGTCCAGGCATCATGCGGACTTTTTCAAGGCTCCTGAAGACATCATGATTACACTGAACGGAAAGAGGATGTCACCTTTCGGCACAGCCGCAGGCATGGACAAGAACGGCGATGCCCTGGAAGCATTTTCATGCGTCTTCGGTTTCCAGGAGACGGGAACAATTGTTGTTCCTGAAAGAGAGGGGAACAGAAAGCCAAGGGTTGCTGCAGACGCAAGAACGGAAGATATTTACAACGCACAGGGCTTCCCGAGCAAAGGGCTGGTTTATGCAAGAGAGGCGCTGGAAGCTTTCAGGCATAGGATGGGCCCGCGTCCTGCGGTCTACGCAAACATCTGCGGCCTGCCGCTTTCCGACGAAAAAGCCGTAGAGACCGCCATGGAGGAGATGAAAACTCTTCTGGTGCATCTTGGTCCTTACGTAGACGGCTTTGTGTGGAATCCTGCCTCGCCAAACACAAAAGCGCTCATGATGCTTAGAAGGCCGCATGTAGCAAGGCAGACCTCAGAGCTTATGAGAAAATACGCGCACGGCATGCCGCGTCTCATGAAGGTTGTGCCTTATGAAGACTCCGCTGCGGCAAGGGATGCTTACCTGCATTTTGTCGGCAATTTCATGGCTGGCGGTGGCCATGGTGTTGTCGCAGTGAATACAAAGTCCTTTCCAAAAGACCAGGTTCCTGTAGATGGATGGGGCTATGATTCTGCGGGGCGCAGCGGCAGGTTCCTGAAACCTTACATGCTCCGTGCCGTGCGGGATACAAGGAGGGAATTTCCAGAAGCGGTGATCGTGGGGACAGGCGGCATAAGCGGCGGGGATGATGCATACGATGCTTTCAAAGCAGGCGCCACCATGCTGGAAGGGTTCTCGCCTTACACATATTACGGGCTAGGGCTCCTGCCCCGGATACAAAGAAGGCTTCATGAAAGGCTGGAACGGGAGCACATAACTCTCCATGAGATACAGTACGAAGCAAGGCGTGGAAGAGATTTGATTATCTGAGCCTGAAGCTGCTGTCTCTGAATTAAATAAGTTCTCTTCCAGATGCTGTTAATGCGCTCGGAAAAGCAGATCGCAACTGTATTGTCCATACTGAAAAGAGAGATGAAGAAATACAGGGACCCTGCACTGACAGAGATAGCAGAGCGCTCAAGGGACCCATTCAAGGTCCTGGTTTCGTGCATACTCTCGCTGCGCACAAAAGACGCGACGACGGCGAAAGCAAGCGGGCGGCTTTTTGCGCTTGCAGACAAGCCGCAGAAAATGGCAAGGCTGCCGGTACCGAAGATAGCGAAGGCGATATACCCCGTGGGGTTCTACAGGACAAAGGCAAGAAGGATAAAGAAAATATGTGGAGAGCTGATGAAGAAATATGACGGAAAGGTTCCTGACAATTTTGATGCACTGATGGAATTCAAGGGCGTCGGCAGGAAGACGGCGAATATTGTTATGGTCTACGGATTCGGAAAACCTGGAATACCAGTTGATGTTCACGTACACGTAATTGCTAACAGACTTGGATGGGTGCAAACCAAAAACGCTGATAAGACTGAACTAGAATTAAGAAAAATATTGCCAGGTAAATATTGGATGGAAGTAAATACGTTGTTTGTTGTACATGGGCAGAACATATGTCAAACAAAGAAACCACGATGTGGAGCATGCCCAGTTATTAAGCATTGTCAATACGGTCCAAAATATTTAACATTGTCTTCTAACTCTAAGAAAAGATGATCTAGAAAGCTGCCCTGTTTTCGATTACTGCAGCTTCGGCCCCGCCTATCCGGAGAACAGGCAAAGGGATAAATCCTCATGGGTCATATGAATAATCATGCCGGGTGTCGTAAAAGGTGTTGTGAAAATATCGGATATATGGCAGGCTCCTGAAGAACTGCGGCGTGCGCATAAGTATTTCAGCGACACTGCGTCCAGGACAGTGGTCACCGGGATGCGCTATACAAAGGGTGCAGATCCTGAGCTGCTGCTGACGACACTCGACGGAAATGTTCTCGGCATCCGTGAAACTCCGGGCGGTTATGTTATCCGTCCTGTGGATGACAAATTCGACAGAAGAGACTGGTCCACCAGGGAACCGCGTATATAAGCCAGGAACCTATATATACCGCCTTAGCAGTGTTATTGCTCTGCCGAAGGCGTTAACATGACAACCGAGCTTTTGATTGACATCGCCCTGCTGCTTCTGGGTGCAAAATTGCTCGGTGAGATAACTGAAAGGGCTGGATTCTCATCGCTCGTTGGAGAGATACTTGCAGGCATATTGCTAGGTCCTGTTTTTCATATAATCTCACCAAACGGCGTATTCGAGCAGATTGTTTTCTTTGGCATACTGTTCCTGCTGTTCATTATAGGGCTGTCTACAAAATATGACGACATAAGGAAGAACGTCTACACGGGGAGCTTCCTTGCAGTGAGCGGGGCAGTTCTTACTTTTCTCGGAGGTCTGGCTGCAGGATGGTATCTCTTCGGAAGTTTTGACATAGGGCTGTTCCTCGGCGTAGCCATGATCTCAACAAGCACGGCAATACCGCTCAAGATTCTTATAGAGAAAGGCGAGTTTCAAACGCGCGTAGGGCGGATGCTCGCCGTGATTTCTGTAGCCGACGACATAGTAGCAATACTTGCCCTCTCAATACTGACAACATACTTCACCGCAGGCGGCGTGAATATATGGAACGTTTTCTCGCTGTTCTTTGCCGTCCTTGGTTTCATACTCGTGGTTCTGACATTTGGCTCAAAGGTTGTTGCAAGAATGCTTTCTTTCCTGCGCTTTATCCGTGACGAGCAGATGCTGCTTTCTCTGCCGATAGCCATAATCTTCGTGACGGCTTTCCTCAGCGACAGCACAGGAGTTGCGGCTGTCACGGGTGCATTTCTTGCAGGAATAACAATGAGTAAAAGCCCGTATGCAGAACCGGTGATATTGCCTAAGTTTCGCGTCATCGGTTATGGTTTTTTCATCCCGTTGTTCTTCGCGTACAGCGGCATATTGGTAGACATCGGCTCGATAAGCTCTAACTGGCACATAGTGCTCCTGCTTTTTGCTATCGGGTGCATTACAAAATCAATAGGCTCCGGATTTTTTGCACGGTTTTTCGGTTTCAATGCAAAGGAACAAGCAACAATAGCAGTAGGAATGGTTCCCAGAGGAGAATACGGCATTGTTATTTCCCAGATTGCACTTTCCGCCGGCGTCATAACAGGAAGTCTTTACACGCTGATGCTTTCATTCGTCATACTTACAATAATTGCGACGCCACTCTTGTTCAGATTGCATGCAGCAATATCAGACCGGTACTGGAAAGGCTATTAAACCTATATATACAACGCCTCGCCATATAACAACTACTTCTAAATGTAATTCGCTAGTAATTGGTGGAATGTAAGTGGCCAGAAGGAAAAAAAGCAAGTACAAAAAAACGCACATTGAGATGTGGCGGTGCCATGGCTGCGAGTTTGAATGGACCTACAAGACTTTCCGATGCCCATTATGCGCTACCAGCGCCATGACAAAGATCATCTAAGTTCCTTTTTCACTTTTCTTCATTTTCTTTACGATTATTACATAATGTTATCCAAAATTTTTACTTGCTCCAAATATTTTTGTGTGATTGAAATGTAATGCTTATCAACTAATTTTTCCATTCCAATAGCTTTTTGTTAAGCAAAACCAATAAAATATTGTGCAGTACATATCCAGAAAACTGTCAATAATGATGCCGATATTAATAACTGGAATTTCATTTGCTCCTGCAGATTTGTCAGCATACGAAAGGCCCGTTGCCCCTCCAAAAATAACTTGTGTTTCTTCTATAGATGGGCAAAGAAGGCTCGTTGACACGTTATATGGTGAAATAGAAGGCGGTGGACGCTCTTATCTAGTAAGATTAAGTGAAAAGATAGTAAAAGAATCAGCCATGCCTGAAGACTTAAAATGGCATAAAGGCGATTGCTTGCCAAAACGTCCTGTTATAATTGCTGATATTTTGCGTCAAGAAGAGTAACAAATGAAAAAATCTTTTAATAGTTGTTAGACGAACATATGAGATGACGCCAAACTCGCGTAAAGTTCTTGCTGAGAAGACGCTAGAAAGAGAGTCTTATTCTCCTTTTCCTGAAGGTTACGTGAAAGGTAAAACAAAATACGTTATTGTTACCGGCAGTGTCATGTCTGGCGTTGGCAAGGGCACTTTCTCGGGCGCTCTGTGCACACTGCTCAGCTGTCACGGATTGAAGATTTCTCCCGTGAAATTTGACGGCTACATAAACTTTGACGCAGGGACTCTAAATCCGTTCAGGCATGGCGAAGTCTTTGTTCTTCAGGACGGTACCGAGTGTGATCTTGATTTAGGCTCGTATGAAAGGGCTTTGCACCGGAACCTTACAAAGGATAATTACCTGACTGGCGGTAAGATATTCAAGATAATCATAGACAAGGAGCGCGCTGGCAAATATCTCGGGAGGGATGTTCAGTTCATTCCGCACGTCACAGGAGAGATAAAATATTTCCTTCGCAGTCTTGCTATGAAGAGTAGTGCTGACATAGTATTGGTAGAGGTTGGTGGGACAGTTGGCGATTTGGAAAATTCATACTTTGTTGAAGCTATGCGCGAGCTGAGACATGAAGAAGGCCAGTCGAATGTTATGTTTGTAAACGTTACTTATATCATTGAGCCGGGCTCGCTCAGAGAACACAAAAGCAAAGCTGCGCAGATTGGTTTCAGGCAGCTGATGGCTTTGGGCGTCCAGCCGGACATGATAATATGCAGGTCACAGACACCGATAACAAATTCAGTAGCAGACAAGATAAGCGTTTTTGCTAACGTGCCCCCGGAAAGGGTCTACAACTTATACGATTTTTCAAACGTATATGAGATCCCCCTGATTCTCCGGGATATCGGACTGGATGCTGAATTGTTCAAGATATTCGGTATAGCGCCGAGAGAAAACCATGACAGCCTGATGAATTTCAATAACTGGAAAGATTTTGTCGAGAAAATAAAGAATGCAAAAAAAGAAATCTCCGTAGGAATAGTGGGGAAGTACACGAATGTTCACGATTCATATCTTAGCATAATAAAATCCCTCGAACATGCGGCGCCTTATTTTTCTGCTTCCGTTAAAATAAAATGGATAGAATCAACGGATATAGAAGACGAGAAGATTTCCGCTGAAGAGGCGCTGAAAGGGTTTGACGGGATAATCGTTCCTGGCGGGTTTGGAAAAAGGGGCATAGAAGGAAAGATCCAGGCCATCAGATACGTAAGAGAGAATAACATTCCATACCTGGGTTTGTGCTACGGTTTGCAGCTTGCCGTAGTCGAATTTGCAAGAAATGTCTGCGGCCTGAAAGATGCAAACACCACTGAAGTCGATCCTGAAACCGGATGCCCGATCATAGATATCATACCTGACCAGGACAGCAATATAGAGAATTCGCGCATAGGCGGAACAATGAGGCTTGGAGACTATCCGGCAAGATTGAAGCCAGACTCACTGGCAAGAAGACTCTACGGAAAAGATATTGTATCCGAGAGGCATCGGCACAGGTATGAGCTTGTTCACAAATTTCACAAGACACTGGAAGAAAAAGGCCTTGTCATTTCAGGCACGTATGAAGAGAAAGGCCTGCCAGAATTTATTGAAATCCCCGGCCACAAATTCTTCTTGGCCACCCAAGCACATGCAGAGTTCACATCGCGCCCGCTGCAGCCGAATCCTATGTTTCTGGGTTTCATTGAAGCATGCGTCAAGTGAATCTCAGATTATAAATATTTTTGGCATGCTATAGTTATATGGCAAGAGAAATAATCAGAAACCCGCAGGCGCTGCCGCTTTCTTCTTACAGTGTGCGGGAAACAAGTTTCGGAGAACTGCCTTCCGGTTATAGGGGCCTTATCACACTTCCGGGATACATTTCCAGAGACCTTTCTCCTGATTCAATAGATGTCTCATCGCCCTTGACAAAATACAGGCCTGGAAAAAATGAGCCTGCAATAAGACTGAATATACCAGTACTAAGCGCTGCGATGCAGTCTGTTTCAGGCCAAAAAATGGGAATTGCCTTGGCAAGAATGGGCGGCCTTGCGGCCATTTACTGCAGCCAGCCGATAGAAGAAGAAGCTGACATGGTCAAAGCTGTCAAGAGGCATAAAGGCGCCTTCATTGAACCGGAAGTTGTTTCAGCTCAAGATAGTATTGAATATGTCGCGGAAAGAATGAGACGAACTGGCTATTCCAAATTTTTCGTTACACAGGGCAGAGATCAACATGGAATACTTCTTGGTCTTGTAACAGATAACGATTTTGACGCTGAAATGCATAAGGGTCAGACAGTTGCGCAAAGAATGCGCCCTGTCAGAGAGCTTGATGTTGTTTATCATGATGAAGTTAGTCATGACGTCAAGCAATCCAACGAAAAAGCAAAATCAAGCCATCATAGTGCATTGCCGGTGATTTACAGAGACGGTAGATTGCGGGATGTTATATTTAGAAAAGATATCAGAGATCACCGGGAACACAAAACTGAATTGATTGATGATATGAAAAGGCTGAGAGTAATCGCTGCAGTAAATACGCATGATTACAAAGACAGGATACCTGCTGTTGTGGATGCCGGCGTTGATTTAATCCTGATAGATACTTCCCAAGGCTGGACAGATCATCTTGCTGATACTTCACATTTTGCACTAAACAAATATCCTGGGATACCTGTCATAGGCGGAAATGTCGTGACAGCAGACGGCTTTAATTTTCTTGTAAAGGATTGCGGAGTGGATTCTGTTAAAGCTGGAATGGGAATCGCTTCTATATGCATAACACCGGAACAAATAGGCGTTGCAAGAAGCCAGGACAGGGCAATAGAAGAAGTTACTAAAGCCAGGGATAAGCATCTTGAAGAAACAGGAGAATACGTCCCCATAATTGCCGATGGTGGGGTCCGCAGCGTACGTGACATGGTTGTTGCACTTGCATTAGGTGCTGACTCTATCATGGCTGGAAGATTTTTTGCGGGAACAAACGAGAGTCCTACTGAAATAAACTACAAATTTTCCCCGCCTAGAAAACCTTATTGGGGCGAAGGATCTGACCGCGCAAAGAGCTGGAGAGAAAAACGCGGCTACAGCATAGAATTCGAAGAAGGCGTTCCAGATGCATGGGTGGATTATGTGGGCCCTTTAGAGCCGTACCTGACTCAAGCAATGGAACAACTGAAAGCCGGCATAAGAAAAGCAGGCTGCAGGACAATAGACGGGCTTCACAGAAATGCTGTCGTTGAAACTATCTCTGAAGAAGAGGTTGGTGCTCACAGCGTTCATATTGAAAAGAAAGAGTAGCTTCAGCGCCTGTCAACAATGTCAAAGACATCTTCACCCGTTCCTATCAGGGTGACAGGCAAATCAAGCTCATTCTCCAGCTTCTCGATGAAGGATCTTGCGTCGCCGGTTAATCCGCGATAATCCCTTTCGCCTTTATTGCCGTCATAGACCATATCGATCTTTGTGACGGCAATCTGCGTTGCGCCGTTCATGTCGGCTGTTTTCTTTGCCAGCCTGAAAACTTCTGGCGTCCATTCGCCTAATCTCCTCATCCTACCAGTAACAGTACCATATTCTCCTTTTCCTTCTGCTCTTAGTTTTTGTTGAGATTCTTCTGGAAGTTCTCCTGGGAAGACACCGGTTCCAACTCTGCTAGGTAATGCTTTGTAGACAACAATAACATCCTTTACATGAGTAGGTCCTATTCCTACATCGGCACAAGCTGAACCGGCTGTTGTGTCTTTTGTTGTAACTTGAGGATAAGTAAGGCCTTGCGATGTTTCAAACCCGAAAAGAGAAAGCATTGCTCCTTGAGTCATTTCAACAAGAACTTTTTCTCCGCGAGACATTCCATCAATCAGACAACTTGAAACATCAGCCACATATTTGGAAAGTTCTGGTACATCTTTTGCAAATCTAAGTTTATCAGATCTAGTTACCCTGTCTTGCTGCGCAATTCCTGATCCTGTTCCAGTTGTACCTAGTTTACTTTTGTTGTAATTTGTTCTATCTCTGTCTATATGTTCCTGATCGATAATAGGACACAATCTATCTACGTAGAACCTGCCACCTATTTCACATAGTTCGATTTCTTTTAACAGTATTTTTGGATCAACAAGCACACCTCTTCCTATGTAAAGTTTTGTATTAGGATTTGTGAAAGCAGAAGGTACCATGCTTAATTGATATTTTCTACCGCCAATACAAACTGTATGGCCGGCATTGGTACCAACGCCACCTTTTCCTGCATTTTCATAACTATCTATGATTACCACATAAGAAATAATCTTTCCTTTACCTTCATCGCCGAACCATCCACCAACTACAACATCTACTGTTTTCTGCGGCTGACCCATTTTATTACCAATAATATTTCCTGCCAAACTTTAAATCCCTGGGTTGCTACAACAAACTTATGGAAGAAACTTCTACCAGGACTATAGAGAGGATAGGCGAGCAGAGAAAGCACGTCATGGAGAGGCTTGGCAGAATAAGGAGAAGAATAGCCGTGATGTCCGGTAAGGGCGGCGTAGGCAAGACGACCGTGGCTATAAACATAGCTGCACTGCTTGCTGAAAATAATAGCGTGGGGTTGCTGGATGCCGACATAGACTGCCCGAATGTCAACAAGTTCCTCGGGATAACAGAAAAATTCAGCGTTTCAGGCGGAAAAATAAAGCCCGTCGAGAAATACAGCATGAAGATTGCATCGATGGCTTCACTCCAGGATTCAGAGGATACAGCCATAATCTGGCGGGGGCCTATGATATCTCACGCCATACTGCAGTTTCTTGAATCGGTTGAATGGGGTAATCTTGACTATCTGATCATAGACACGCCGCCCGGGACATCCGACGCCGCGCTGACGCTCATGCAGCTTGTGCAGCTGAGCGGCGTGGTAATAGTTTCTACCCCCCATCCTGTCTCATTAACAGACGCAAACAAAACGATAAACATGGCAAAGCAGATGAATGTTCCTGTACTCGGCATTGTCGAGAACATGGCTGGAGGAATCTTTGGCTCAGGAGTCGAAAAACTGGCGGAAAGCGCAGGAGTTCCTTTTCTTGGGAGCATAAAGCTGCAGAAAACACTCAGCAACATGACAAGCAAGGGCGTACCTGCAGTGAAGGATGACAAAAATCTGCGCAAAGATTTCGAGAATATCGTAAAAGGACTTCTTCTGCACCAGCAAAAAGATTAAATATAGGGGAAAGTAAAAAATACAAGAGACTTATGAAAATATTTTCAGTCATAGAGGCTGAAGAATTACTGCCCACACTCAAAACAAATCTTGAAAAGATTTTTCACTTGAACCAGACGCTGAAAGCGGTTTCGGCAGATATAGACTCGCTTATTGACATCTGGGGAGAGGACGTTTACAAACACAACCATGTCGATAACGGCTATTATACGGATCTCGCAAGCAAGCAGCAGGAAGTCATGAAGCACCTGCAGGATGAAATGATGAAAATAAACCAATTAGGCTGTTTTGTAAAGGATATCGAACGCGGCCTGGTAGATTTTTACTACGAGCTCAACGACGAGGTTGTCTTCCTCTGCTGGAGATACGGGGAAGACAAGATAAACCACTGGCATGCGCTGAATTCAGGCTTTACAGGAAGAAGGCCGCTAAGAGACCTCTTCGCTTTTAACAGGCAGTGATTGGTTCTTAAATAGTCTGATTGCCTGATTTAGCAATTATGATAATTCCGCAATATATAGCCCGGGCAGAAAACAAATTGAAGAAAGCAGATCCAGAGAGAAGACCAGAAACTAGAAGAAGAATCAAAAATGACAAAGGACTGACAAGCGTCTACAGAGACGGCACTGCTTCCAGAAACATTTTTAATATGGAAATGTTTGACGACCCTGTGTGGAATATTCTTCATGGTGATTTTCCAAAATATACAGTAGGCGGGCGTGAATTGGCCAGGGTTCTCTGGCATAAAATGACTAACAGGACAATGACAAAAGATGAGTATAATCCCGTTTTGGGAAGAAAGCATCCTGTTCTATATCCTGGATGATGCAGCAGATTTGCTCCGCCTGTTGCTTAAGAATATTTTCCTTCTACTAGTTTGATGCATAAGCTTCTATTCGGCACAGCAGGCATACCAATAAGCTGCGACGGAAATACACCAGATGGCGTGAAGCACGTGAGGGTGCTGGGGCTTGATGCGATGGAGCTTGAGTTTGTTCACAGCGTGAACATTTCTGAAAAGACAGCGCCGCTTGTAAAGAAGGCTGCTGACGATAACAGCGTTGTCCTGACCTGTCATGCACCTTACTACATCAATCTTAATGCGCAGGATAGTGCCAAGATGAAGGCATCGATAGAGAGACTACTTAGTGCAGCTCGCATGGCAAATCAATGTGGCGCATGGAGTGTTGCGTTCCATGCAGGTTTTTACATGAAACAGCAGAAAGAAGCTGTCTACGCTACAGTAAAGAATAATACCAAAACTATAGTTGAGGCATTAAAGCAAGAAGGAAACGATATCTGGATAAGGCCAGAAATTACCGGCAAGCGGAGCCAGTTCGGGGATTTTGAAGAGCTTATTAGATTGAGTCAAGAGCTGGAGCATGTACTGCCCTGCATAGATTACGGGCATATGCATGCACGCGAAGGCAAGTTCAATAAAACAGAGGAATTCAGGCTTGTGCTTGAAAAGATCGAAAAGATATTGGGGAAAGAATCTCTGGACAACATGCATATACAGATTGCAGGAATAGAGTACACGGAAGCAGGAGAAAGAAGGCACATAAACCTAGAAGACTCAGATTTAAACTTTCTGGATTTAATAGAAAGCTGGAAAGACTTCAATATCAAGGGCGTAGTGATAAGTGAGTCTCCCAACATTGAAGGCGATGCGCTGATGCTAAAAAGACTGTATGAAAATGCTTGAATAATTGGTGATTATATGACGTTCGTAAAAGTCGCAGAAGCAAACAGCATGAAAGACGGCGAAGCCAGGGCTGTCACTGCCAACGGAGACCAGATTGCCCTTTATCGTGTCAGCGGCGGGTTTTATGCAACAACAAACGTGTGCGCTCATCAGGGCGGTCCTCTTGGAGAAGGAGTCTTGGAAGATAAAATTATCATGTGCCCATGGCATGGATGGAAGTTCAACGTTGAAACAGGCGTTTCACCGGTTGTGCCGACGGTGAAAGTAAAGACTTACAATGTCAAGGTAGAAGCCAACGATGTTATGGTAGAAGTTTGAATCAAGAAAGCCTATAAATAATTACTTGCAGGAATTGTGATTAGTTGATACATATGCAGGAAACAGGACAGAAAGTAACAAGGGCTATGACAATTGCTGCCATCGTGCAGAAGTATCCTGGCACAGTGGAGGTCTTTGCTAAATACGGCGTGCATTGCGTCGGCTGTAACGTTTCTTATACAGAGACAGTGGAACAGGGTATTGCAGGCCACGCAGGCAAGAAGGACCAGATAGATGCTATAATCACAGAACTAAATGAAGCAGCCGAGAGAGGAGAGGTTGTTAACGAGGGGCCTATAGGCCTGACAGAGAAAGCTGTTGTCAAGCTTAAGCAATTCATGCAAGATAACAGCATGGCGAATCGCGGCCTTCGCATCGATGTAATTCCTGGCGGCTGTTCAGGCTACCAGTATGCATTTGAGCTGGAAGAAGAGGGTACAGAGACGGATGAAGTGATTGAGGTTGAGGGAATAAAGCTTTTCATCGATCGCGACTCAATGCCAATGCTCTCAGGATCAAAGATAGATTACATAGATACGTTCCAGGGAGCCGGTTTCAAGGTAGTGAATCCGAACGCAAAAAGCTCGTGCGCCTGCGGGCAGAGCTTCCATTAATTTTCTAACAGCTGACATTGAAAAAAATACTAGAGAGACTGAAGAATGCCACAAAAACCAGAGACAAGGGTTGAACAACAGAACGATAGAAGTTTCAGGGTAGTTGCTTATCTGGATGGCAAACCAGTGGGTCGTTATTTGATTGGAATTGACCAAGATTACGATCCACTTCAAGACGGCTTTCATGTTGCTTCTACACTTTTTTCAGATTTGCCATACAACGGAGTAGCTCGTGCACTTATTGAAAGATCTGTAGAAGTTATCCAGCGTATGGCAGGAGAATTGAAAGCAGATCTTATACATGATGAAGCATTCGTTAACCCAGTAGCAATGAAAAAGCTTCCACATTTGTTTGAAGAACATGGATACAGACTAGACCGCAACGGCTGGAAAGCTACTAAGATTTACAGGCATTGATTGAACTAAAAAATAGTCAGCTTACGTTGATTTCTACTTTAGGGGCCTGACTTGCGCCTGCTTGGGCTTCAAAATACTGCCTTTGCGAGAAGCCGAACCAGCCTGCAATCATGTTTGAGGGGAATACCTGGACTGCAGAATTGTAGTCCCTGACAGCTGTGTTGAACCTTGTCCTTGAAACAGCCACCATGTTTTCCGTTTCTGCCAATGAATCCTGGAGGCCAATGAAATTCTGGTTCGCTTTCAGGTCAGGATAGTTTTCACTGATAAGAAGAAGTTTTGACAAGGCTGTTTCAAGCTGGTTTGCTGTATCAACTCTTTGTGTTGCACTGGCTGATGTTTGCCATTGTGATCTTAGTGCTGTTATCTCAGTGAGCGTTCCTCTCTCGAATATCGCATAGCTTTCAACAACATTAACGAGGTTTGGTATCAGGTCTACCCGCCTCTGGTATTGCGTTTCAACGTCTGCCCATGTTTTGTCAACATTCTGGTTGAGCCTGACAAGATTGTTGTAAGATCCCCAGACAGTTGCTGCGAAAATTAATATTAGAAGAGCCGCTGCTCCAATAGCTATCGTTTTTGTGTTAAACGCCGGCTGTTTTTGTGCCATTTTCCGTCACGTATTACTGTTTAATCAAGTTAAAAAATCTATCTGCCAGCTCCGCCGCCGCCTGAAGAGCCGCCGCCGAAACCTCCGCCCCCGAAGCCGCCATGTCCTCCGCCGCCTACAAGTATCGGAGCAAATCTTCTTTTTTTACTTACCCTCTTGCCGCATTTTGTGCAGGTATAATAATCTCCATGACTCTCCAGCTTTCCAAAACAGTAAGGGCATCTGCTGCTCATACCGGCTGCCAAAATGATAAATCCGATGAAAATAATGACAGGTAAATTAGAAAGAACCAGTTGCCAAATAAGATAATCGCCGGGAAAATCGTCATTTCTTTTAACAACAGTTCCAGGAACGTAATTTTCCAGCTCACCGGAAATGTCTGCCAGTATGCTTTCCACCGCAAGCTGGTAATCATCTTGTTCATAGAACGGCAATGCCCTGTCAAGCATGCGGCCAGCTTCAGCACCAGTAATATAGCCTTGGATCCCGTAACCGAGCTCTATGCGCATCCGGTTGCCTGCCGCGCCACCTTTGACAAGAATCACAAGTACGCCGTTGTCTTCGCCTTTCTTTCCTATGCCCCATTCCTGGAAAAGCTCGACTGCATATGTTGCAAGAGCCTGGTCTTCAGGCAATGAATCCAGGGTTACTACAGCTATCTCCACTGTCGTGTTCTTTTCGTAGGCTGCAACTTCCTGCTCCAGAGTTTCTGTATCTGTAAGTATGCCTGCAAAGTCGTTGACATAGCCGACAGGCTTAGGAAATGCTGCGAACGTTACAGAAATCATGAAAAGAAAAATCAGAAACTTGTATTTCATCCTCATCATCTAGATTTTTCATATGAGAAGCATTAAAGATTTCTTTTGGTGATAATATTTTTATTTGTTCTTTGAGGTTGATAAGGATCTTTCTTGATAATATTTTTATTGTTTCTTAGGACATGCAAAGACCTTCTTTACAAAGAAGGGATTTGCTATTTGTACTCGCGCCAGATATGTTTGCAGCTCGTGCACTTGAAGAACTGCGTCGGCGGCTCGTCGCTTGCGCGCGTCTGGATAAGCCAGTACCACGCCCCGCGATTCAGGCATTTCGGGCACTCTTTGTCGGTTTTTGGCAGGTAAGGCGAGTTGTCTTCTATCACGACTACGGCTTCTTTCCTGCTTTTTGTCGTTATTTTTGCAGTTGCCTCTTTTTTCATCTCAAAGCCGCAGCGCCTGCATCTGAAACCGCTTTTGGTAGGCTGCATCGCCGATTTACACTTTTCGCAGAACTCTATGTCCAAACAAATCCCTTTCTTTTGAAAAGAAAGGTCTTTGTATTTCCCAAAGAAACACAAAAGACCTCCTACTTGCTAATTGATATGATTATCCGCAACATTGCTTAAAACTGCTGTCTTTAGACAGCAGATATTACATAAACAATGTTGGGATGACATGCTCTCAGAAACCCACGACTTTAGTCGTGGGATTATTAAGAGCATATCATTTATCTCTTTTTCTTTTCCAAGGGTCTTTTCTTCAAGTGACTAGACGCACATAGTGCGTCATTTTCTTCGAAGAAAAGCCCTTTTCCAGTCAATGCACATCTGCACCCTTTTCTCGGCAGGCGGATGGGTGTGAAGCATGAAAACAACAAAAGGATGCGGCTTGTGGTCTCCAAGCGCCGTGTCAACAAGCCTTTTTTCCGCGGATGCCTGGGCTACAGGCTTCCTGCAGGTTTCTAGCGCGAACAGGTCAGCCTGGGCTTCGCGATGCCTTGAGTAAGCGTTTGTTAATGGCATGAGAATGACATCAAGCGCCCTGAAAGCCAGGAAGATGAGTGGTATGTTTGCTATGTCTGCTACGCTGCTTGTATAGTTAGCCAGTATGGCGCTGACAATGTAAAGCACAGGGAAAATCAATATGGTATCGATCATTATGCCGCGCCATATGTCTTTCTGGATGTAGTGGCCGGCTTCATGGCCGATGACAGTTTCCACTTCATCTGGCGTGAAGTTATTCACAAGCGTGTCAAAAAGAACGATTCTTTTTGTTTTGCCAAGGCCGGAAAAAAGGGCGTTTGCTTTTACAGACTTTGCGCTTTCGTTTGCTACGTAAATGCCTTTAACGTTTGTCACGCCCGCTGATTTTATCACCGAAAGAAGCCTTTTCAGGTGTGTTTTATTCCTGTAAGGCTCAAGCTTGTAAAAGAGAGGCAGTATGAAAACCGGAAGGATAGTTGACAGGAAAACAGAAAGGAAGAAGTACGCTACGCCTGCATATATCCACCAGTTCTGAAGCGGAAGCAGCAGAAACAGGCCATAAATAATGGGTATTGTGAACAGGTAAAAGAGCATGAGGGATTTGGAGTAGTCCTTGAACCATCCGGAAAGTTTGTATCTGGAAAGGCCATATTTGTGCTCATATGTGTAGCTTGAGTAGAAGCGCAATGGAAACTGGATAATTGCTATCAAAGTCAAGAAAACAAACGTGTAGAATACTATTGCTGGACTGCCCGTGGGCATTGCAATGTCCCTCAGGGATGCAGACAGGCCTGAAAAGTAGAAAAAGGCAAAGAATATTATCGGGATAATGATGCCGTTTATGATACCACTCATTAAGCGTCCCTTTGAGTAGATCTTGGCAAGCTTTCTCTTCTTCGGATCATATTCGTACGGGTACTTGATTTTAGACATGATATCAGACCAGCTAATTGCCGGAAGGGTTTAAAAGCGTTAGATTAACACCAAATGCTTTTTAATAAGTAGCTGGTGTCATTTAAAAAATGAGCAATCCTGCAGGCTCTGTCGTGCTCATCGAACGGGATTCATCCACGAGCAGGAGATTTATATCTCCAGAGGCCTTGGGTGGATCAGAATCTTACACGATAGCACGCAGAAAAATGAAGATATACCATGATGCCAGCGGCAAATACGTGGTTCCCCCTGAATGGCGCGATGCAGGCGTTACTGTCGTGGCCCGACGGGCGGGGGGATCAGAACGGGACAGTTACATTAGTTACGAGTTCATGCCGGGGAATTCGGCCTGAAGTTCAAGAACTCCACGGCGAGAAGCCGCCGATGGCCCATTTTACTTCTTCAGGTGGTTCCCAAAGTGGTTCGAATGTCAGTTCTATCTCTGAGTCTGCGGCGCCCGCGTCCTTGCACGATTCCTTCACAGCTTCAAGCAGGGCCGGGGCGTAAGGGCAGCCCGGCGATGTAAGCGTCATCTTGATCCATACAGTGTCATTATCGCGGATCTGTACATCGTAAACAAGGCCAAGGGTGACTATGTCCAGCCGCAGTTCCGGGTCGTTGACCTTTCTGAGTTCCTCCATGACCGATTCTTTTGTGAGCATACTGATAATCCTCTAGGAAATGATTATAAAGGTATATTCTAGGCGTTCTGTACTTTAATTTATAGAAAAGTAGATATTCAATATGGAAAAAGACCGCAACTATGTAATAAAGTTACTCCACTCATGCAAGCCGGAACAAATAAGAATAACCGAAAAGACGTCTCATAAAATTCAGCATGTGCATGGTGTTAAGCTTGAAGAAGTAAAATCTAAGTTATTGGATCTTGAACATTTAGAAAGTGTAGAAGAACAGCCTGCAAGACATGAAAGTCAGAGAACTTTTCAATTAATATTCAAAAAATCAAGTAAAAAGCGGCTTTTTGTAGTTATAACAGAGAATACTGAGAGCGGTACAATATTTCTTGTGACAGCATTTGAAACTAGCAAGAAGCTGGAAAAGCTTATTAAAAGAGGCAAAATAAGGAGATTATAGTATGTCAAAAGCAAAATTCATATATGATTCTGAAGTAGATTCGCTAATGGTTTACAAGGAAAAGAAGCGAATCTACGGAAACATCAGTCTTGGTGAGATAATAGTAGGCTTTGATGCAGAATATAACATCATTTCTGTTGAAATATTGAACCCAGATATACTTTTTAATATACCGAAGAAGGTGCTTGAATCTATCAATTCAGTCTCACTTGAATGGCAAAACAGGAAATCACTTATTTTGATAAAAATAAACCTTGTCCTTGAAAACAAAGAAGAAATAACAATACCAATTACACTCCCTGTTGAAAAACCTCTTGCTGCTTAGAGGTGTTTATTTGATTTTACTTCTTAAAAAGTATTTTTATACACGGCGACAAATGTAATTATGCTCCTTGAAAGCCTTGCAGTGTTCCTGCTGGCCAGCATGGTTCTGGTAAAAAGCGCGAGCTTTGCCGTGAAATCTGTTTCAGATATCGCCGGGCACTTCAGGTTCTCTGGGTTTTTCATCGCATTTGTGCTTGCAGGATTTATTTCAACCATGCCTGAGCTCTTCATAGGCGTGAATTCTGCTCTCGTAGGCCAGCCTGATGTGGGCTTGGGAACCATAATCGGCTCAAATATTGCAGACATGACAATTGTCGTAGGCCTTATAGCTCTTGTCGGGCGGCAGATAAAAGCGGACGCCATGATAAGGAAGAACAACTTCTACTTCCTTGCTGTAACAAGCCTTCCAGTGCTTTTGATGCTGGACGGGGGGCTGTCACGCGACGACGGCTTGATACTCGTATTGGCTTTCTTCTTTTACATGTCACGCCTGTTCAATAAGGAAAAGATATTTGTCAAAAAGAAAAGGGACGATTACAAGCTGCTGCTGAGAAATATTGGGATATTTGCATTATCGATGGCAGTATTGTTTGTATCAGCCCATTTCATCGTTGAAGCCGCTGTGGACATATCTCTCGAGCTTCTGATACCTTCAATAATCGTGGGGCTTTTCCTGGTCTCATTCGGGACAACACTGCCAGAACTGACTTTCTCGCTGCGCGCAGTGCTTGCAAAACACAAAGAGATAGCACTCGGAGATATAATGGGCAATGTAGCCATAGACAGCACGTTTTCCATTGGCGTTGTCGCATTGCTTGGGCCCGTTAGCACCGGCTTTACCGTCTTCGCAACAAGCATGCTGTTCATGGTTTTCTCTGCGTTGCTTGTGATAACGCTTTTGCAGAATCATGCAAAGATAACATGGGAGGAAAGCTTCCTTCTTTTCTTCCTATATGCAATGTTCGTGATAATTGAGCTGAAAGGCGTTTTTGTGTAGGTGCAGGGAACCAGAAGAAGATTTAAGATTTCATCGAGGCGCATTGAGGTCTATTTTGTGGGTATTGAATCACTTAAGCTTCTACAGCTATTAATCTAGAATTAGGCAGGTTGTCTTCTGTTTCTGTCATTATAATAGGGTTCTTTTCTATTCTCTTGTTTCTGTAGACAACTTGGAAAACAAGTCTTATTTCAATCTTATTGTCAAGTATAGTGGCTTGGAATTGCCATTTTGGTACATTTCTAAGTGCAATTCTTGGAATTCTTAGGAACTTTGAAGCGTCAAATATCTGTATGCCTACTATGAAATCATCCTTATTGATATCTAATACAATATTGCTGAATTCTTTAGACCTTGAGTACTCCCTATTCTTTGACTTAAAGAACAATATGTCATTAGAATAGTCGTAATCCATCTCGCCTTTTGAGTTTAATTGTCTTTTTTCTGGCATAGTTATCACAATTTAGGCAACTGATGTTTTTCTATGGTATAGAATGTTATTACTCTTATTCTACCCGATATAAAGATTATCATAATCCTTAAAAGCTTGTTATCTTCGAAGTCATAGAATAGTGAAGAAGTGCCATTATATTGCAATCCAGCAAGTATAGGTTTTTGATTTAGCAGAATATCTCTGGCAAAATCGCAATTAAACCTCTTTCTTTGTTCTTCTGAAAACCTGAAAAACGAATGATGGGTACATTCTATTTTATCTCTGGTATAATTTCTTAATTTCTGATAGAAACTTTCTTCATCAAGTTTCTTCTTTATCATTGTGCCAATAATCATACATAATACTGGAATTTAGATTTTATAAACAATCTGCCTGTTGCTGTGAACTTCGGTTAACACTTTGGTGTTAACTTTCAAGCAGAGTTCCAAGAATGAGCTACTAAGGGAAAGTGGGTTGATAAGGGGAAAACCGTAGGTTTTACACTTATTTGTACTCGCGCCAGACGCGTTTGCATTTTGTGCAGCGGAAGAACTGCGTCGGCGGCTCGTCGGCGCTGCGCGTTTGCTGGAGCCAGTACCAAGCATGGCGGTTGCCGCATTTCGGGCATTCTATTTCTGTCATGGGCAGGTATGTAATGTCTTTCTCCAGTATCACAACGCCCTTCTTGTTTTTCTTTTCCTCGACTATTTTCAGGATTTGTGCGTGCTTTTTGGTTTCATAACCGCAGCGCCGGCACTTGAAAGCAACAGTCTTGCCTTTCTTGGCAGGAATAAGTATCGTTCCGCATCTCTTGCAGAACTCGATGGATCCCGCCTTTGGGGTTTTTGGTTCTTGCGGTCTTTTCTCTTTTTTCCTAGAAATCATTTTTCCCCTTTTCCCCTTTCTCTTTGCCATGGTGACCGCCGAAGAAGCAATTTTTAGGTTAAACCTTAAGAGCCTATCTATTAAAATGTAAAGTGGGATTTTTGTGGGCTAAGAGGAAGACAACCAAAGGTTTTCTTCCTTCTAACCGACTTTCCGATTAAAAATATTACAACAAATCCTTGTGGTAGTGCATGTTATGAGAAATTTTAACATTGTTAAGATAGATTCGAAGGGCAGAATAATCGTTCCCTCTCACATACGCGGCTATCTGGGCCTGAAGGAAGGGACGGAACTGATAGTTGCAAATAACGGCAACAAGGAGCTGAGAATATTTCCGCTGCTCACAGGCTCGTCAGCAAGAATAAGCATAACGGCGGCCGATACTCCGACGTCGCTGCCAAAAATTCTTGACACCCTTTTCAAAAACAACGTGGAAATACTTATGAGCATGAGCAAATCAATAGACCACGGGAAGCTTCTTGAGTGGACAGCCATTGCCGACGTGTCAGGCTGCGAGAACATCAAGAAAGTGGAAGAACTGTTGAAGAAGACAAAACTTCTGAAAACAGTCGAGTTTGATTTCAGGTAACTTCCAAACAGGATTTAAGAGTTTTACTGTGTTCTATTGTTTTATAGTATTACTGTCTTCGGGCTGTGGTTCTTATGGATGTTACTTCAGAAAAAGAAAAATCGAAAATTGCATATGTAATTTGCGGCGGTACTATATTTAGCGAATGGACTCCTGAAGGAAGAAGACCTGTGACTTCCGGAGAAGAACTCCTTCAGAAATATCTTCCCCGCTTATCCAGAGAAGCTGACGTTGCAACAAAGGAAATATGGAGGCTTGACAGCACCAATATGCATTATCCTGAGTATAAGAAAGTTGCTGAAGAGATTTGCAGGTTCGTGAAAGATGGCTATGCTCCAGTTGACGCGCAGGGAACAGATTCAATGGCATACGGCGCAGCTTTCATAGTTTCAAGAATTCCTTTCAAGAGGGTACCTTTCGTTATTGCAGGCTCAATGCACTCAATAGGCGAGGAAGATTCAGATGCCCTGCCAAATCTTGAGGCCGCAACTATGGTTGCGATGCGAAAAGATTTTCCGGGAACATATGTATGCGTGAATGAAGGTGAAATCCACAGGGCTGCAAGAAGCGTAAAAGTAAAGCCAAATGAACCCAGGGAAACAAAAGAAGGAGTATCTACAGTGCCTGTGAAAAAGTCGTTCTCAAGCGGGCATTATCCAGTCATCGGCAGGATCGCAGGCGGCGAATTTGAATACACAAGCGATGGTGAAAGGGCACAGAAAAGGTTTGCTGAAAGGCAGGAAAGAAGGCTGGATTATTTCAGGCCGCTTTTCGATGAATTCGGCGAGCCTCTGTTCCTGCCGCATTACGAGAACGTGGTTGTTATAGATCTTCATCCCAATTTTCAGCCAGAAATCCTGGATGCTGCTTTCAAGGACAAGTACAGAGCAGTTCTGCTGATGGCTCCGGGAACAGGAGGCATATCTGACAGCCCCAGGCACATGGCACTTGTCCCGAAGATAGAAAGATGGGTGAAAGACGGCAGATATGTTGTCATTGCACCAAAGATTACGCATGCAATTATTGATCAAGAATACGAGGTTAACAGGAAAAGTGTTGAGGCAGGTGCTGTAATCACTTACGACATGCATGCAGATTTTGCCCTTGCTAAAGCTGAATTGGCTGCAGGCCTTGCGCAGACCCCTGCAGAATTCAAAAAAATACTCTACTTCAATTTTGAAGACGAGATAGACGAAAGGCTTATACCTGAAAGTGAAAGAACTTCCGACGAAGAAATACGTGCCATACTGAAAAAAGTTCTGGGCAGGAAGAACGGAAACGGTACGTTTTTGGACAGGCTGAGAAACATAGTTCCGTGGGCTTGGCAGAAAGAACCTTAGGACTCTATATTCTTCAGCACTATCGACGTCAACGTGCTTAGGACGCCGTCAATTTCCCTGAGGCGGTTAATGACAAGATTGTGAAGGTCGTTGATGCTTGTTGCGGACACTTTGATTATTATATCACTGGTGCCTGTTACAATGGCGCATTCTTCAACTTCAGGCATTTTGCGAATATTACGGGCTATTTCTTCCTGGGAAAGCTTTGTGCCATCCGCCTTGGTGTAGGTTACTGCTATGTGGACATATGCGGTAACCGCCCTGCCAAGCTTCTCCTTGTCAACAGAAACCGAATAAGATTTTATTATCCCTTCCTGTTCCATTCGCTTGATCCTGTTATGCACCGTAGTTATTGGTATACCTGTCTTGCCGCTTATCTCGCGCGATGAGTACTTAGAATTTTTCTGCAACATGCTTAGTATCAGTTCGTCTTTTTTGTTCAGCATAACATACATTTTTACCATTAATTATTTAAGCTTGCTTGCCATTAATGGAAAAATTACAATATAAGTCATTATTTTAGGAAATATTTCTAATAAATCCATACAAGGAATATCAGAAATAGTTAAACTTTTACTAATAAGCAATAGTTTTGTCAATTATTGGGATTATAGAAAATATTTCCACTATTATCTGTAAAAGAAACACATTTTGTAAAAAATTTCACGTCAGAATGAACAAATTATATATACAAAGCTAGCTATATAATCACTATCAGAAATGATAGTATTAACAGCAGGAACTATGGGGTGTGCATATCATGAAACTGCCGGTTTGTTGCAAGGAAGAAATGAAGATGAAGCTTGAATCCCCGCGATTCATAGAAGCCGTGTGCATGAAATGCCAGGATAGTGTCTTTGTGAAAAAGCTGGTTGAGCTTAAACCCCAACTAATAGACGACTAGGTGTTTGAGTGCAGCTGACTTTTACCAAACTAGATGCCAAAGGCAGGATATCAATACCTGCGCACGTGAGGAATTCCGTGGGCATCAGAAACGGGGACAGGGTGGCTTTTGTTACAAAGGACTCAAAAGAAATAACTATTCTGCCTTCCATAAGCGATAGTACAGCAACGCTGACGGCCATAATGAGCGATCACCATAAGGGCATGACAAGAATCATCAACATTCTCAATTCCCATAGGATAAGCGTTATATCAATGGAGAGCTTTACGCTGGAAAGGAATGAGAAATTTGAATGTAACTTTGTCGTTGGTCTTGAGGGTTACAGCGACATCGATGCACTAAAAAAAGAGATAAAGGACGGCAGCATAGAAGATATAGAAATCACAAGCAACTGATCTAGCGCAGGCGTACCAGGATTTCTTCCAGCCAGAGCCTAGGATAACCAAGAAGTGGCACCGCCAAGACAGCCTTTCCTTCTATCTGCGACATCTGCACCGCGCACTTGTCCTGTGCTGGATTATTGTCACCTTTCGTTACAAGGGTGCTGCCTTCCGCCTTTATAATCCTGTGGACTATTGTCTCGTCAATAGAGAAACAGCCGCTTTGGGGATGATAAACAATTATATCGCCGACTTCGAGCTTTTCATCGCTGACTATGAATAGTATATCCCCTTTGTTAAGGCCGTTCTTTGCTGCGAATTTCGAGAATTTTCCTTTGTCTATGCCTATTGATTCATAGTATGCAAGCTTCTGGTTCCACCAGTCATCGAACTGCTGATTATGAAACATTGACAGTGAAGCCACGGAAACTATGGGCGTTGAGGTGTGGGCTGCTAATGCCAACAACTGATAGAAAACCCAGGCTGCAATAAACGCTGCAACTATTTCCAGGATCTCTTTCAGCCATTTCTTGTTCTTCATCATCACATCACGGTTGCTATAACTTAAATAGAATATTCAGGCCCTGCCGCGGGATTCTCCTGACAGGCCCGAAGCTATCAGGTGTGCGACTCTTATAGGCTCGGGCATGTTTCCATGCAGGCATGTGATGCTCAAGACTTTTTCGCAGTCCCGGGTGCTTAGGCCGCTCTTTTGGTAGAAAATTTTCTCGTAACTATAGATCTTTCCGGCTCTTTTTGCAATTTCAAGCCGTTTTTTGCTGTTGCCCGGCTTCTTCATTGCTTCGAAGAAACTTTTCTTGTCCGGCTTCTTCCGAAGAACTGCTATGACAGGCAACCGTGTTTTCTTGTTGAGTTCTTTCAGGTCAACAACGTTGAAGCCTGCCATTGTTATGCCGTCAAGCATGATTACTGAAAGCTGGTCATAATGCCTGGAGCCCGTGATCCTTTCGGCAAGCTTTTCTGTTGCGTCGAATCCGTCTTTTTTTACCCCTGTTGATAGTAAACCATCGATGAACTTTCCGCCGCGGAATACCACGCCGACAACAAGAACATTCTTTTGTCCGGACTTATGTGAGCAGTCGTCCCAGCCGATTATGCGTATCTCATCTTTTATCATAGAAATAATTTTGATGAAGATTCTTTAAGAATCAGATCTGTCTTTACATTCCTGGTCAACTGAATAAGCCTCTATTGCTTTTGTTTGGTCGCTTACTCTTGTTGTTACGGTCTTCCTGTATCTTGCTCCAGTGGCTGTTCCGCCGCATTCAATGCACGTGGCATTCGTTTCTCCCTGGAATGTGTAAGTTGTTATCTTCTTAACGTCTAACATGGAATCACCGAGATTCACTTCAGGGTCGCATTGAGCTGCTTCCTTAAAGCCCTGACGTCTTCTATTATCCTTTCAGTTGCATCGACAACGGATTTCTTCGGATTTTTGCTTTTCACGACAAGAACAGGCTTGGAAAGATAGGTATGTTCAATGTTATACGCGGCAAAATCTATCTTTTCTTTCCATACGTTTTCATTGAGCAGGTTGACCAGCGTGACATCCGGCACTTCTATCTTTACCTTTTCTTTTTCATTCTCTATGATTTCGATTTTCATTATAACACCTCTGGGAACAGCAACTCAACATCCGTGGCATTTATCATGGGCTTGGAAAGGTCGCCGTCAGTTATTCTTGGGCATGCGGTATTAATGTAGGCATCTACCTGCAGGCCAAGCAGCTTTTCGCCGCTTATCTCGTCCATTACGAGTATGCAGGCTCCCTTACCATTTTTCTGCAGATAGTCTTTAATTCGTTTCGCCTTGCGAAGCAGCTCTGACTGGCCCTCTTTTGTCGATACAAGAATAGCAAAGCTTTTGGCGTCTCTCGCGCGGAATATGCTGGCGTATCTCCTTTTCTCGAATATTTTTGTGTCCAGCAACTCTATCTTTTTAGTTTCCAGGTCTAACGTGTACAGGGGTTTATCAGATTTTATGCCCAGCGGATGGAATTTCCCCGAGCCCACGAAAAGGAATGCGTCTACCTGACGCTCAATCTTCGTGGCGTTCCCGGACCAGCAGCCAAGTATCTGGCCGCCCATAACTGCTGTTTTGCCGCTTTCTTCGAGCTTTGTTTTGACTCTATCTATCATGTTCATGTGTTGAACCGATGTGAGTATGCCAACCACGTTCTCCTTGATTTCTGAGAATTCTACGCCAGTGAGATCCGATTCCAGTTCCCATGGCCAGTAAATAACAGGTATCTCGCTTTTTATGTCGCGGTAAAACTTGTTGTGGCCGACATGCACAATGGCATCGCATTTCATGATCCTGGCTTCTTCCAAGCGAATGTCGCAGGCGCCATATGTTGCGTCTATTGAGTATACGACCTCCACGCCGCCCTTTTCGATAGCTGCGATTATTTCCATAGAATTCCGCTTTAGCCCTTCCGGAAGCTGAATCAATACCCTTTTTGCATTCGTTTTTGCGATTTCTGCAGATAAGCCACTAATTGCTGATTGTAACATAGCGTGAAATTTATCAGAAAAGTTTAAGAACAAGATGAGCTTTTTAAATGTTTAGAAATGGAAATTATTATACAAAAGAATAAAAATAAAAATTAAGAAAAAATCAGGCATTTTCTTTTATGAGTTCCCTGACCTCGTTGCTTTTTTCTATTGCGAGTTCCAGAGCTGCGTCAACGTCTTCTTCTGTTATGCCTGATTCGCCGCCTTTTTGCATGGAGCAGAGAACTGTTTTTCCATCTTTATCAGCTGTTCCGATGGTTAATCGGGCGTCCATGGCACGGGTCTCTGCAGAGTTCGGATCCACCATCAGCCTGTCGTTTATCTTCACGATTGTCGTGGATAAAGGAATGCCCTTTATTGGTATTTTTTCAGGGCCTTTCCTGCCGGAGATTATTTTTCCCTCGGAATCCAGTTCAGGTATCGTGGAATTTAGCAGGGCTGAGATTGCTGCGATGCCGCATGCGTCAAACAGGTTGCCGTCGTCATTGAGCACGTCGATATCCACAAACACCATCCATACCTTCTCCCCTTCCTTGATGCAGAGCTTGTTGAAATCTACGCATTTCGACTCGCGGATGGCCCTGTCAACAACCCTTGAAAGCTCTACAGCTTCCTCGCCCGGCGGGCCGGGTTCAAATTCAGGCGACGCCAGCGGAACAAGTTCAGCTCCAACCATGAGCACTCCTTCGTCAGGCGTATCACTGAAAGGCGTGCCCGGTTCCATCTTGATGCCGGCCAAGACTTCCGTGTTGCCGATGCGTACGCGCGAAGAACCCTCGGCGCTTGTTACTGCGTTTGTCTCGATAGTTATATTGCGGTACTGCGAGAATTGCCTTGAATCTATTCTTTTGCCGCTTTCAGCCATGTTCTGTATAAGCGAAGTGTCTATCTCAATCATTCATATCACCCTCTCCTTGTGATTCTTCACCTTGCGGTTCTTCATGCTGGTATTTTTTCCTGAGAGCTTTCTTCTGCTCCTCATAAACAACGCCGCAGCCTTTGATGGCGAGCTTTATTATTTCTTTCATTTCCTTGCTGTCCGTTATCCCGTCCATCTGAAGCAGCGTTATTTGCTTTGTCCTGTGGCAATATGCGACAGGCAGGTCAAGCTCGCCTTCCGTGTCTTCCTTGCCGGCCACATCAAGAACTACTGTATCTCCAACCTTTCCGGCGGAGCATGAAGCGATAAGGTCCATCATAGGAACCCCGGCGTCTGCCAGCGCAAGCGATGCGGCATTGATTCCTGCAACCCGCGTCGATGCATCTGCCTGCAGGACTTCTATGTAGACGTCTATTGCGGTCTTCGGGAATTCTTCCACGTCTATTACAGGCAGTATTGCTTCCCTTGTTACCTTTGATATCTCGGTGCTCCTCCTGTTTGTTCCCGGCCTTGAGCGTTCTGATGTTGAAAAAGGCGCCATCTTGTAGTACGTCCTGAGTATAGCTTTCTCAGCCTGTTCATCATGCTTTGGGTGCACTTTTTTCGGTCCGTAAACGCCTGCAATCACAAGCGTATTCCCGAGCCTGAAAAATGCCGAGCCGTTTGCATTCTTCAGCACGCCTACTTTCGCTTCAATATGGCGGAGCTGGTCAAATCTTCTTCCATCGTAACGTATTCCGTTTTTCATCGTTTTTTCGTCCATAGTATCACCACTTATAATTTTTCTCCCTCTGCGATCCTGTCTTTCATAAGGTTTTCAAGCATGTCTTTTATGTAATTTGTCAGGCCGCTTACATGCGATTTTTCCTCTATTGTCATGACAGCTTCTGCAGCAATATCCTCGTTTTCGCCCTTCACCCACACAAGCCCGTTCTGGCCGACAACGATCTGGGTTTCTGTCATGTTCTTTATCATCTCTACCATCGAGCCGCCTTTTCCGATGATCCTCGGGACTTTTGCAGGCGTTACCTTGATTATCCTTCCTCCTTTGAGTTTCCTGCATTTCCTGTTTCTCATGGAAAGCTGCACGTTCTTTGTCTTTGATATGGAGGATATCTCCGCGAACACCATGTCGTTGTAATCGAGATATTTAGTCAAGTCTGTCTTTGTAAGGTCGATGAAATCTTCAGTCGCTTCGCTCAGCGGCAGTACAGCCTGGTAAGGCGAGTTTATGTCAATGAGCCATTTTGAGAATATCACGTCCTCGATCTTGCCAACAACTCCGTCGCCGCGCTTCGGATTGTATATGCCGCTCAGCGGTATCACGAAGAACATGCCGTTCTTTTCCTCTGCAAGGCCTACGTGCTTCGAGAATACGTCATCGTCATATTCGTAAGCGCCATGGCCTGCGCGCCCTTTTCCCAGCAAGTCGCCGGGTATCACAAGTTTTCTTCCGTTCATGTCAATCAACTCCAATTTTTCACCTGAATAATTTTTTATCATTCCTTTTTCGTTTCTGTTATGCGCACAGTGCCTTCTGTCAGTGCACCCAGGCGCCTGTAAGCGCTGTCTTTCAGCCCTGCCGGGACCAAGATCTTTGCGTTGAGAGATCCGTCATTCCCCCAGCTTGAGCCCTGCAGGCTGCCAATATCCTTGAGCATGCCAAATGCGCGGCTTGCATATTGCGCTGATATGTGGATGTCTAGTATAATCTCCTCAAGAGAAATGGGCATAAGCTGCTTTAGCGCCTTTACAACATCGCCTACCTGCTGCTCCGCGGGCTTGAATGGATCGATGGAGATGCGGGACTGTTCCATGGCTGCCAGAATGCGGTCCTGCGGATGCGGAACCCTTGTCTGCGGGTTCATTGCATACTTGCTTATGAAAGAAGCAACCTGCTTCTTCTTTTCTTCAGTCTTCTTCCTTCTGTATTCTGTTGTAAGCTGGACATCACCCTGCTTGACTATAGACTCCCCTATTTTTTCAACGTCCTGCGTGCTGAAAGCTTTCTCTATGTCGCTTGCCGGTGCCCTCAGGCCTTTTTTTGCATCAGTAAAAATAAGGTTTACAGCAAGCATACGCGAAAGAGAAACAGTCTTTCCTTCCTTGAGATCATAAGCTATATCCGGATCAACGAGAATTTCGAAATGTTTTCCGTCTTTGTCATATTTTGCTATGATTGCTTCGTCAACAGTAACCATTCTGTCACCTGTAACCAGCCCCTATCGCGTACCACAATGCTGTGTAACCAAGGGGCTTTTTTGTAACGGCAAATTCGAGGAAAGTTCAGCAGTGAATCACTGCAAACCTGTTCGCCTTATTATTTAATTTTCGGAAAGCTTAAAAAGGCAGAACAAATCAAACTTTAATATCAAAAGATCGAAGAGATTCTTCAAGCTCATCAAAAGACCCTGCTTTTAAAACCCCCTTTGTTAAGCCGGTTTCAGGATGAATTGACCTGACAGATTCGGCTGTGTCGAGATGAGCAGTAAACCAGATGCCCTTCCAGCCCATATCTGCTCCGGTTTCCAGATAACTTGATTTGTCGTCTATGAGAATCACGTTTGAGAAACCTTTTACATGTCTATAAATCTCAGGGTCTGGCTTCATGTGTTTTACCCTGCAAGAATAAACGGCAGGAAAAGACAGCTCAAATAGATCATACACTTGAGGATATTGTTGCGAGAGTATTTCGATGCCTATTTCTCCTATATTTGATAGAAGACCGACAGCATAGCCTTCCTCGTAAACCCTTTTTTTGAGATCAACAACCTCATCAATTTGTCCTGGCCACGTCAAAGATGTAATATCTCTCAATTCTCTTTCAGTCAACTGGGTTTTGAGTAATCTTCGGAGCCGGTTCAGATATTCTTGAGCTGTGACTGCGCCCATCAATGAATCGAGTTCAAGCTGGAAGTAAGATTTTCTGAACTCTTGGGGGGTTTGTCCAGCCACTTCTGCACATCTTTGATAAAATCTGTTGAAATCTAACTTTATCAAGACTGAACCGATGTCAAACAAAACAAGGGTATCTCTTCGGGGCATAATGCTATAGAAAATGAAAAGGCTTAAGAAAGAACATTCTTTTTCCAAGGTTTTTCTTTTAAGAAAGAGCTTAAACGTAATTCTTCAGAATGTCGCGCACAGCCTGTCTTTCGAGAAGAGAGAATTTGCCGCTTTCAACTACGCCAATTTCGACGGCTCTTGCTGCCAGTTTCTTTTCGCCGGCCTTCAGCGCCTTGAGCGCGAGGTCAAGTGCTTTGTCTTTCGGCATGCCGTCCTTGTATTCGTCGATCAAAAGTTTCTTTGCTTCCTTGGAACCGCGGCCAACAGAATGCGCTTTCCATTCGCGTATCGTGCCTGACGGATCTGTTTCATAAAGATGCGGCGAGCCGTCCATGCCTGCAATAAGCAGGCTGACTCCGTAAGGCCTTATGCCGCCAAGCTGCGTGAATCTCTGCTTCCTGTCAGATATATCCTTGACAAGCGCGCCTATTTCTATTGGCTCGTTATACGTTATCCTGTTCACCTGGCTGCGAACGCGGGCATAATCTATGAGGACCCTGGCGTCGGCAAGTATGCCTGCCGCTCCGGCTCCTATATGCTCGTCGATCTTCGCGATCTTTTCGACGCTTTCAGGCACAAGCAGCTTCTGCACGCTTTTTGATGCGACAAGGATTATTCCGCTTTCAAAGACAACACCGACTATTGTCGTGGCTTTTTCTACGGCCTTCCTTGCGTATTCTACCTGATACATCCTGCCTTCAGGCGAGAAAACTACTATAGCCCGGTCGTAACCCATTTGTTTCATGGGAGGAGAAACTTCCATATTAACATCTCAAGAAATACTGCAATTATTTTTCAAAGTCTATTATTATCAGATAAGTTTATAAACCGATTTCACATTTCCATTGTAGTTTAATTGATTTCTTTCAGATCATGCCTGATTTTTTCAAACGCCACGTGAGCCAGGCAATAAGAAGTACGGCAAGGATGAAAACCACGTTTGACTGAGATATGTCGTAGCGGCAGCTTTCCGTGCTCGTAATGTTCGTGAGGCAGGATATTATGAACTTGGCACCAGACAGGGAATATAGAATAAAAAAGATTACTACAACAAGATACATCAAAGAGACAATGATGTCTCCTAGTTCTGGCACTTTCTCCTTTTTCTTTCCCATTTACCTCTAAAATATTTGATTCGCGGGTTTATAAACAAAAAAGACATATTATTCTCATGCTTGGTTATCTGAGCCTGATAAGGCCATTGAATGGCGCAATGGCCGCTATTGCAACATGGACAGGAGCAATAGTTGCTGGTTTTCCAATAGGCTATACAAACATGCTAACATTCCCTTTAAGCCCTGTTTTGCTTGCAATGATTTCTGTATTTCTCATTAGTTCGGGCGGCATGGCAATGAATGACTACTTTGATGCAGAGATCGACAAGCTGAACAAGCCCAAAAGGCCAATACCGAGCGGGAAGATAAAAAAGAAATCTGCGATGGCTTTTTCAATCATATTGTTTGTCTCCGGCATAGCTGCGGCTTATTTCATTAATACAAATGCGCTTGGCGTTGCTGCTTTTGCTGCCGTTTTGCTTATAGCGTACGCGGCGAAGCTGAAAAAAGTTATTATGGCGGGGCACGTTTCCGTGAGCCTGCTTGTTGCATTGACCTTCATTTACGGCGGCATTGCGGCGGCCAACTATATTCCAGCGTTAATGATGGCGCTGCTTGCCATGCTGTCAAACACCGCAAGGGAGATTTACAAAAGCATAGAAGACGTTATGGGCGATAAAAAGCACAACGTAGCTTCACTGCCGATAAGACTTGGCGTGCTCAAAGCCAAGACGATAGCAAATACATTCGTAATCACCTCAGTAATCTTCAGTTTTGTGCCATTCGTCCTCGGGACTTTCGGGCAGCTCTACCTGTTTTTTGTTGTGATAGCTGACATCGGCTTCATATCTGCAGTGATAGCTCCTGTGAGATATAGCGCAAAGATATGCAAGCTCTCGATGATCATTGCCTTGATGGCATTCATCGCAGCAGCGATAAAGATATAAGTTATATTCTTAGTTAGAGAAGGATACTAAGAGGGATCTTTGCGCTCAGAGAAGCAAAGCTTCTCCGACCAAGAAAGGGGTTTGTTATGGAATTGAAAAAGATACAGGAATATGTTCAGAAGAACAGCATAAATCCATCAGAATGCCTTTATCATACCCAGAGGAGCATAAAGAACAAGAAAGGCGAAGTGGCCGGCAAGTTAAGGGTCCTTGTGCCGAAAACAGACGGTAAAGCCCGCGTTGAGTATATCTGCCCTGAGTGCGGTGCATATGGCTACCAGGAAGCAGAATGGAAAAGGCCCTTCTATGTAAAGTGCGAGAAATGCCACGTAAAGATAGGCGTTCCAAAGATGAAGGCGGAAGCAAAAAGAGATCTCAAACGCAACGATTAGTCTTAAAAGATTTCATGTTATAATTATTGAATGCAGCAAACCGAAACCGGCGGCTCCTGCTTGATATCCTTGGGAAAACACTACATTTCAAGCGAAGAAATATTTGATGCAACAATTTCTGTGAACGGGACACATTACATGTTTGAAATATACAAAACAGCTGTTTTTGATGACGGGAAATCCGTTGAACCACATGCTAGAAAGGCCAGAAGGATATGGGAAGTTGCGCGCGCTTACGACCTGAATGGGGACTGTCACGTGATCGCAAGCTGCGGTGAATGTGACAGGCGTGCAAACGAAACCGCGAATGTTATGTCAGAATCATTGGCACGGTACGTCCCCAAGTAATTTCTTGTACATCTGTTCAACGTTCTTTCTGTTTACAAAACTATGATGCCTGAAGCCGCCGCCAAAGCTTTTCGGTATGTGCAGGAGTTCATGAATCAGTGTTTTTGCCTTTTCAGCTTCGTTCAGCTTGTCAAAATTCTCAGAAATAACCTCGATTACATAGTGCGCCTTTGTGCCGAGGGCTGCCTGCATGATGCGCGGAAGCGCATGGCATCTTGCCAGCGTACGCCTGCTTTTTGAGCCCCTGCTGCGCACGCAAATGACGCGCGAGAAATCGTGCCGTATCCCAAGCCTTCCGGCTATAGCCCTTATCCTTGTCTCGATGTCGGGCGCATGCTCGTATCTTATCATAAGGCTTCAGACACGTATTCTTTGTAACTGATCTTAAAGAAGAAGCCCATAAAAGGCCCGCAACTAAAACAGAAACTACGCTGTGCCTGCTGGAACAACGACGCAATCCTTGTAGCATGTCGTTACAGTTTCACCACTGTCGCAAGCCCCGTTGGGACAATCTACGCTGCCGTCAGCCTTGGTACAATCAGCTGCACAATTGGCCTGGTTTTCTGTATCATACGCTACTGAACATATGCCGTCCCCGCACTTTGCGCAATCCTTTTCGCAGCTGTTAATGGTTTCAGTGCGCGAACATATGCTGTCTCCGCAGCGTGCGCAATCTACAGGGCAACTGGCCACAGTCTCTTTGCTGTCGCACTTCAGGTCGCCGCAGACAGGGCTTTTCACGCTGGTACAACCAGCTATAAAAACTACGGCAAGTATCAGCAATACAGGTACAATGTATGCGCGCATTAGATTTATTTATATCCTCGCTGATATTTAAATGCAATGAACGTGGAATTCAAGGATGTTGTATTATATTATAAAAACCTTCTGGCGCTGGACAACCTTTCGTTTGCGGTAAGGGAAGGGGAAATTTATGGTCTTCTGGGGCCCAACGGGAGCGGAAAAACAACGACCCTGAGGGTTTTGCTCGGGCTCATGAAGCCGGATTACGGGTTTGCTAAAATAAACGGCATTGATGTATGGAACCGGAGGGATGAAATAAAGCGCCTTGTCGGCTACTGCCCGCAGTCCAACAGCTTCAATGAAAAGCTCACGGTAAAAGAGAATATAAAATATTTCGCACATCTTTACGACGTCCAGGCAGACCTGAATTCCCTGGCAGAAGAGGTTTCTTATTTTCTGGGCCTTTACAGGAAGCTGGACGAGCTGACAATGAACCTCTCGGGAGGGATGAAGCGGAGGCTGAACATTGCATGCGGAATCCTTCACAAGCCGGAACTGCTCATTCTTGACGAGCCAAGCATAGGGCTGGATCCGATATCCAGAAACGAGCTCTGGAGATTCATAAAAAGAATAAAATCAGAGGGCACGACGATAATACTTGCAACAAACATAATGGAAGAAGCGGAGGCGCTTTGCGACAGGATGATACTGATAAAAAACGGGAAGGCCCTGATAGAGGGCAACGTGAATGACATCAGAAGCAAGGGCGGGAACATAGAGAATATAATAATCTATGTCAGGCAGGTGATAGGAGTCGACAACGAGTATCACAGGATTGTCAAGTCAATAAAGAACCTTGAAGGGGTGCTGGATGTTGAATACACAAACGAGATCATAAAAATCAAGGTCCTGGCCGGTTATACAGACGCTGTTCTGAATTATACTGTATTCCAGCTGAACAGCGGGCTGATAGACGTTGAGGATGTCAGCATTGCCAGAACTTCTCTTATAGACGCCTTTGAGCTGTTGGTAGGTAGAACATGATGTTCTTTTCTGACTGCTGCAGGGGCCTGCGCAGGTGTCCGGGATGAAATTCTTTTACATACTCCTGAAGGACGTTACCGTATTTTTTCGCGACATAAGAAACTTCATGTTCCTTATCCTGATGCCTGTAGTGATAGTTATTCTGTTGGGCCTGGTTTTCCTGTCAAACGAGCCCAGTAATGTGCCCATCGTGGTTTGCGACCTGGCAATGGATGATACATCAGGCAGGATATTTTCAGCGGTAGAAAATTCCACCGTTTTCAGCACAATAAGATTGTACAGCGACTGTGATAAAGCGATAAGCAACGGCATAAAAAACAGCGCAATAAGGGGCGGGATTATAATACCCAAGGGGCTGACAGAAAACATAAGGAACGGGAGTTCGCAGGAACTGGAAACTATCGTAGACAACACAAAACCTGTCTGGCCGTATGTTGCAGTCTACTTCAGCCGTATTTCTGATTATATGTCGGATGCAGTCACAGAAGAAATCATAAATTCCACGTGGTCAAAACTGAGGAATGTCTCAGACGACATGGAAGGGCTTTCCGGCGATCTGAACGACTACAAGAAAAAGCTGGAGAATATCACCAAAGACCTCGATAATGTTGTTTCCAGCATCAGGTATCTGGAAGGAAACCTGTCCTCCATCGATACGAGTGAAGTAGAAAACAAGTTAAATGCCTCTTCAGAAATTTTAAGAAACTCGACTTTTTATTTTGACTCCATAAACAGCAACCTGGCTGAATCGGAAGGCATAATGACACAGGTTACGCAGGTTGCGGCATTGGTGGACGACGCCGAGAAATCCCAGGCTATATTGCAGAATATCAGCCTGCTCCGGGCAAATTTTGAAGTTCTGAAGCTGTCCCTTTCCGGAATCCAGTCCTCTCTTGCCGGTACAGAAACCAACATCAGGGAGTCGCAGAAAAAAGTAAAGGCGATACAGGCCTCAAATATATCGAAGGATCTCGGGGGCATAAGATCGGAATTGGAGATGACATCCGGTTTTTTTAACCAGACGTATCTCAGCGTGTCAGTCCTGTCAGAAAAGGTGGATGAAAGCAGGGATCTTTTCAAGAAACTGGTGGAGAAAGACCCATCTTTTGTTGCCAGCCCGGTGGAGTTCAGGGTGAATGCATTCTATAAGGGGCAGAGATTTATCGATTTCCTTTTCCCGAGCATAATGATGCTGATAGTGATGATGATAAGCATCCTGCTGCCGGCTGTTTCTTTCGTGAGGGACAGGAATTCCGGCTTGCTGGAAAGGGTGATGCTGTCCCCGGTAAAGCTTGAATTCCTGATTGCTGAAAAGGTCGTATCATACTTCCTGATATCGCTTTTGCAGGTCCCTTTGATTTTATTTATCGGGACATACTTTTTCGATATACAAATAAGCATGTCCAATTTACTGCCTATCTTTGTTGTGAGCAGCGCATCGATTATAATGTTTATATTCTTCGGTCTGGCTATAGCCAGCTTTTCTAAATCTGAAAGTACTGCAATAATGGCTTCTATGCTCTTTATAATCCCCATGATATTCCTTTCCGGGGTATTCATTGCAATAGAAATTATGCCCGGTTTCATCAGGCCCATTGCAGAATCTTTGCCCATATCAGTACCGGTAAGATTGCTAGAGACGCTAATACTCCAGAATTCAGGAATAAACCTGATTGTGCTGGGTTTACAGCTGTTCCTTTACATAATATTTTATACGATAGTCTCATGGGCTTTGATAAGGAAGTGGCTGAAGTGAGGCTTCGCCGCCCCCAAGGTGTATCAAAGAAGTCCCTTTTTTAATTTGTTATTACAATTAATAAATTACGCCTCTGTAGCTCAGATGCAAATCCCTTTCTTGTAAGAAAGGTCTTTGCATGCAAAGAGAAGCAAAGCTTCTCTTGCATCGCAGGAATTAAGAATTCCTGCAGATGTCCCAAAGAACAAGCGAAGATATTACAAGAAGAATAGGATTGCAGAGAATTTGGTAGAGCGTTACCTTGGTAAGCAACTTTTAGAAAGAGTTGCATCAAAAACAAAAAGGTAAAGGCCGCGAGTTCAATCCTCGCCGGGGGCTTCTATTCACTTTAAATCCTCTATCGCTTTATCACGAATATGCTTTCTGATATTGGGATAAAGCAGGCTATGAAAGATGGCAGCCTTGTTATCGAGCCGTTTGACGAGAAGTTTCTTGGCCCGTGCTCTTATGACTTGGAAATTAAGAGGGTATATCGGGTTAAAAGATCAGAAAACCCTTTTGTGGACCCTAAGGATGAAGAAGAGATATCAATGGAAAGGTTCTTAGAAACAGAATGCGAAGCTTATGATGGCGTTTTAGTTCCAGTAAGATCGTATATAGGCGTAAGTAAAGAAAAGGTTTGGAGCGCGCGTTATGCGGAAATTACGACGCGCAGCAGCGCAGCCCGGCTTGGGATTCAAACTTTTCCACTTAACAAAATAGAAATAGCTAATACAGCTGAACCGGATCACGTATATTTCTCTATAAGCACCTTTGGCACAACATGCGAAGTGCCAACAGGCAGAAGACTATCCCAGCTTTTTGTGCATTCTGGGTTTCCTCTGCCTAGAAAGACTTTGCATCTTGGAGGGAAAATAAAAAGATACAATGACGGGATTCTCCACCCTGATCAAAATAACGAGGCTTGCTTTTCACAAGTTACTGTAGCTTCTGGATGTTCATATTATCTCAAACCTCGAGAATTCTATTTGGCTCATACAGAATGGTTAAAATGTCCTGATAATGCTGCAGGAATGCTAGTCAAACTTCCGGAACATAGATTAATGGGACAAATCCATCTATATGCACCTTTAATTTCTCCTGGTTCTGAAGGCCATCAAGTCCTAGAAATATATTTAGCTGAAGGTTTGCGCATGAAAGAGGGACAACCTGTCTGTGAAGTTGAATTCTGGCCTCTTGACCAAAACCCGCAAAACGCATATAATGGAAAGTATCAAGGACAGAAAGGGCCGCAAACAAGCCTGTTTCACACAGAAGGAGCGTAAGTGATGCCTCACCACCACAAACGGTGGTGCGTCCGCTTTCGTTTCGCATACCGTCCATCTGCACCTTAAAAGGTGTAGCGTTGCGAAACGAAAGTAACTTTTATTTTTGGTGTTTTTGGATACTTTTTTAACCGTTGCTGCGTTCTAGTTAATATGCCAGACGATATGAAGGGGATGAAGAAGCTTCTGATTGACCATCTTTACAGCATGATTGCCCAGGATACTAAGTCCATGAAAGAGTTAGAGAAAGAGTTTGGCCTCAGTGAGGATAAGCTTGAGAGGCTGATCAAGACGTTTCTGAACAAGTGGCTTGTATCTCCTGATATGATAGCCATGCTTTCCGAGATGCTTGAAATATATTCAACAGACCAGAAAGAGAGCAAAGGCCGCGGATACTATATTGGTTGAGGAACGAAATATGAAAGCCAGAAAATCTTTCGGGTTTAAGATGTTAGTAATTATAGGCTGTGGTTTCAGCATTTTCTCAGCACTGCTGGGGATAGGGTACATTTCGCTAGCCAGTTCAACAGAATACGCTGCTCTATCCGAAATAGGTGTCATTCTGGGAGCAGTAATGCTTATTCTGGGAATCTTCGGCTTTGGCGCACACTGGCGGTTGTGGAGAATGAAAAGAGACGGATTAACTTATGTGATGGCGATAAACATTCTCATTACAGCATTTTTCTTGCTGCTTATAGTGTTGAATGGGTTAAACGCTCTGGCGCCGATAAACTTTATGGCGCTATGGGGGATTGCAGTAATTAGCTATTTGATACCAAAGAATTACACCACGAAAAAACCCCAGGAAGAAATTCCTGCTATGTCAAATCCAGTTTAAAACTATTGCCTCTGTATTTCTATGATGGGCATCGTAATGCATGTTGACTTTGATTCTTTTTACGCTTCTTTGGAAGAGCAAAGAAAACCAGAAATCAAAGGAAAAGCGATAGTAATTTGCATGTACTCGGGCAGAGGAGAGTCGGGGGCTGTTGCCACTGCAAACTACAAAGCAAGAGAGCTTGGCATAAAGTCTGCGATGCCTATAGCGTTTGCAAAAAGACGTGCAAACAACGATACGATATTTCTTCCAGTAGATCTTGAATATTATCGCTCAATTTCCAGCCAAATAATGGATGTAATGGAAAGCTATGCTGACAGCTTCCAGCAGGCAAGCATAGACGAAGCGTATATTGATGTTTCGTCTTGCGAAAGCTTCACAGAAGCTGAAAAGATCACTAAGCAGATAAAAGATGATATCAAATCAAATTTTGGCATTACATGCAGCATAGGCATTGGACCTAATAAATTAGTTGCAAAAATGGCTTCAAAGGCCAAGAAACCAGACGGCCTTACTGTAGTGAAACAAGAAGACGTGAAAAATTTCTTCTCGTCGTTATCTGTAGATAAAATACATGGGATAGGAGGCAAGACAACGACTGTCCTTGCTGAAATGGGCATAAAAACCATAGAAGATCTGGCAAAAGCTGATGTTGCGAAACTGGAAATGTCATTTGGGAAAAATAAGGCAAAATTACTGAAGGAAAAAGCGTTAGGCATTGATGAATCACCTGTTGCGGAGCAGGCAATAAAACAAATGTCAAGAATAGGCACGCTTCAAGAAGATACTTCAGATTTCAACGAGATCTACAAGAAGGTAGAACAGCTTGCAACTGAAATGCATAAGAAAATTATCAAGAGGAAGATTTATTTCCGGACAGTATCGATCATAATCATAGGAGCAAATATAGAAATGGTAACAAGAGGCAAGACAATTCAAGCGACAAATAAGTTAGAAGATATGCTGGATAATGCAAAGATACTCCTGAAAGAATATCTTTGCCGGGACTCAGGCAAAGTCAGGAGAGCGGGCATACGGGTATCAAACCTGGCTGCTGAAGAACAAAAGGAAAATAGCGGTCTTTATAAATTTTTTAAGTAAGTTGAGAATCATGGAAAAACAGGCATTAGAAGAAGGGTCGATAAAGAATCTGCAAGAACATGTTGCATACAAGATGATATGCTCTTAATACTCCCACGACTAAAGTCGTGGGTTTCTGAGAGCACGTCATCCCAACGGCATTGAGTTTCATCTGCTGTCTAATCCTAAATCAAGCAAAGCTTGATTTGGATTTCTCAAAGGATTTTGAAGAAATCCTTTGCAGAAAAGACAGCAGTTTTCAATGCCGTTGCGGATAAAAGCCGGTATTGATGTTGAAAAAGAATTCAGATTAAAAGAAGAGATTGTTGACAGAAGGACTTACGCAAGAGCAAAGGAGAAATAAAAATGGAGGAAGAGAATTCTGAAGAAATGACCTGCAATATCTGCGGGTCAAAAATGAGGAAGAGAAAAGTCAGGCTTTTTGGCCGAATGGACGAGGTGCCTGAATGCCCCAGATGCCATTCCCTGAGGGAGTGAGGATACTTTATAAGGGCGCTAAACAAGATTATTTCAGGAGGTAGAGAAATGGACACAATGAAAATTATCAGTGTCGTGCTCGTTTTATTGGGATTGTTTTATGCAATAGCCCCGCACAGCGTCCATGTATCCAGCGGTTTGGGTCTTGGGCTTGAACACACCATGCATATCGCCATCGGCGTGATACTGGTTGTTATTGGCTTGGTTGTATGGTGGAAGGGAAAGAAGCAGGCAAAGAAGTGATTTAAGGCGGTTTTTTATTTTTGACTGATTTTTATTTCTTTACATCCTAAACTAAGCAGTGAAAACTATGGCTCTTGACATGGCGATAAAGGCGATAATAGCAATATCGCAGAAAGGCTTTGAGCAGGAAGATTTCCACGCGATAATGCGGGCCACTGCAAAGAATAATATCATAACATTTATCGCTGCGAATCTCAAGACAGGAACGACAGGCAATCAGGGCGAAGGCCTGTTGCCAAACATGAAATTCGACGAGATCGATACCGACCACTACAACGCAATAGTATTCGTAGGCGGCGGCGCATCAATGTACCACAAGAACCAGACAGCAATAAGACTCGCAGGAGAATTCTATGAAAAAGGCGGCGTAGTTGCAGCCAGCGGAGACGCTGTACCAATACTTGCCAACGCCGGACTGCTGGAAAGAAAGACTGTTGCCTGTGACAATGAAGAAAGAAGCCTGCTTGAATCCCTTGCAGTAATTTCTGAAGAAAATATATTTGCAGACGGAAGAATCATAACTGCAAAGCGCGGATTCGGCAACGAATTCGGCGACAGAGTCAGTGCAGCGCTGACGGAAATAGGCATCAAGAAGATGAAGAAGAAAGGAATTGAGTTATGATTGATATTCTTAAAAAGGTTCAAGTTATTGGATTATCATGGGGTTTATCCGTGATCCGTTTTTTCACGTGGCATGTCTTATATTTGTCACAGGTGTATCTATAACTGTGTTACCGTACATTGTTACAGAAAAACCAGCGCCACAGGCACAACAACAAAGATATATTATTTCTCGCCCTGAAAGATGCGCTGAGATTATTAATGGTGGAGTTGGACAACTGACAAATTCTGGCAACCCTGTAGAATACATTCTTTGCGAAACTCCAGATGGAAATTCTATGTTCTATCGAAATTTGAGAGATAGAGATAGAACTGTTACATCGTGGACAGAGCATCAGTACAGAAAATAAGCTTTATAGTTAGTTTTTCTTCAGGTAGTTCATTGCCAGAAACACTGCAACCACGCCAACTATGCTTATGTATTGGCCGAAAGGCAGCAGCGCCAGGCCTGTTATGAAGAGAAACCCGAATTCCCAGTCGTTTTCCATCAGAATCATCCCAAGAAATCAAGCTGCTACAGCCTTCGAGGCAACAACCCTGCCCCAGCCATAAGTGGAATCTTTGCCAGCGGTTCCGAGATCTTTTGCTGTAGTGAACAGCGCGTTTTCTACTTGAGAAACACTATAGCCGGGATGGGCGGCTTTGATTAAGGCAACTACGCCGCTGACCATTGGGGTTGCCATGCTTGTCCCGCTTGCAGTTATGTACTGATTACCAAGCCATGCGGAATATATCTTCACGCCAGGAGCGGTAATGTCAACAGCACTGCCTCTTCCTGAAAACTTGGCAATCTTGTCAGCGCCGTCGACTGCTCCGACTGTAGTAGAGTAGCTTATGCAGCCCGGAATTGAAACCCCTGCACTGCCGCTATTGCCAGCCGCAACAACTACAATAACGCTTCTGTCTCTTGCATATTTTATAGCATTAGTCAAATCTGGCAAAACATTATCGCAGAATCTTTTATATGTGTAAGGCTGAGAAGTGCCAAGGCTCAGGCTTATTGCGTCGGCGTTGAAATCATCAGCTGTGCCATACACGCCATCAGGGCCGTCGACTGCCCAGTAGATAGCTGCAACAACATCGCTGAAGTAGCCTCCGCCTGAAGCATCAAGAACCTTTCCAGAAACAATCCCGGCACCAGGCGCAACTCCCTTTGCTTTTGCATCAATACCGTCTGCTGTTATGATGCCGGCAACGTGGGTTCCGTGGCCGTTGTCATCTGCAGGGTCATTATCATTATTAACAAAATCCCTGCCGCCCAGATAGCTTGAGCTTAGTTCCGGATGGTTGTAATTATATCCTGTATCAAGAACAACTATCTTTCTGCCGCTGCCTGTGTTTCCTGAAGACTGTACGGTGTCAGCGCCTATCTGCTTGTTCGCTGCAGAATCCATCGAAAAAACCCTTATATCCTCCTGCAGATTCAATGAAGATGCAGCGTCTTTGTCGCATTCCAGTGCCTTCAGGGTACGCGCTTCCCTTACCTGCTTGCAGCCTTTTTCTAATGCATCTGAGACTTCCTTGTCTGTGTGCGCAATTACCCTGGCCTTTTCCTTTGGTGACACTGCCAGAGCCAGTGCTGAGAATGCAACAACTGCCACTACAAGAAGGATAATGTAGTGTATTTTCATAAAGAGTATATAGCAATCAAGTATTTAAACCGTTTTTCACATCCTCAGGAAAGCTATTAAGACCGGAAAAGAACTATATTTATGGAGTCAGGCAGGAAACAATTTGAAGAAGAAGTGTTCGTTGAAATTATTTCTGCAACAGGCGGCATCTTTGCTGGATCCATGCTTGCATTATCTATCGGAAAGATAGAACTTTTGCCTGGATTATTGATATTACTTCCGGGATTCCTTGAAATGCGAGGAAACATCTCTGGCTCGCTTTCAGCAAGACTAAGCGCTGCACTTTTCCTTAAATACACTAAACCCAAGATAAAAAATAACTTTGTGCTGAAAGAAAATGTAATATCGGCCGTTGCTCTCGCACTGATTGTCAGTTTTTTCTTGGGCGCTGTCGCTTTCCTTATCTCATATTATATATTCGGCATATACAGTTTATCCATAATTTACATAGCTATGATCGCAGGCATCATCTCGAACCTCATAGAGATACCAGTTACTGTACTAACTACATTCTGGCTTTTCAGGCACGGCCACGACCCGAATAACGTAATGGGACCTTATCTTACTGCTTTAGGGGATATAGTAAGCGTTGCAAGCATACTGGCAGTAATTGTGCTGTTTCCGATGTTGTGATAAAGATGAATATCAGCCACCGCCTCAAGAGAAAAATACACCATTTGCATAAGAAGCACAAGCTTCATCACAGGACTATATTTTACATGAGAAAAGGAAAGAACTTACATTTTCACGCGCGGATAATAAAAGAGAGCATAAAAATTCTTATTTTAGCGTCTCTGATCAGCACCATAGGCGGTATCGGGCTTCAGACACTTCAACAGAAGCTTGTCGAAATCATTCCGCTCCTTATTCTGCTGCCCGCATTGAACCACATGACAGGCAGTCTGGGCACCATAGTTTCCTCGCGTTTTGCAACAGACTTGTATCTTGGAAAAGTCAACAGGAGCTGGTGGAAGTCAAAGATCGTTAACAAGCTGCTCAAGTCTATAATGGCTATTGCTTTCATCACATCATTCTACATAAGCATATTGTCAACTGCCATCTCTGTCTACAGGGGATTTCCTGTTGATATGCTGCTGTTCTTGAAAATATTGCTCATATCCTTGGCAACCACAATGATTATAGTCAGCATTGTTTTCTTCATTTCGGTGATAGGCGGGATATACATCTATTCGAAGAAGAAGGATCCGAACAACTTCCTCATACCGTTGACGACTTCTGTTGCGGACCTGGGCAGCATGGTTGTCTATTCGGTCCTGATACTCATTTTGATATAACCTGCATTACAGAAGCACCACGGACGTAACGTTTATATTCTAGGGAAAACATGTTTCTCCAGAGGGTTCATGATGAAGGGATTTCTGTTTGCTATTGCTATTATTGTTATTCTTGCCCACGCAACCTTTGCCTTCGAGATGGATGCAACTGACCAGACTTTTGTCGTTTCTTCAGGCGGCAGCAACGAGATAAGGATTTCAGTGAACAGCGCAACCGATGACAAGATCACATTAGACCTGATTGACGAAACTCCGTGGATGACACTGAATACATCACAGCTGGATATCAAGAAAGGCCAGTCCAGGGAGACGCTACTTTATGTTTCCCCCTATTCAACAACATCGCCCGGGGTGTACAAAGTCACTGTTGCAGGCGAGTCGCTGATCACGAATGAGAAAAAGCTTAAGGACATATTCATTTCTGTGACACGGGGCGAAGGCGTTGAGGTGGAAAAGATAGAAGTATCAGGCAACCTTGAGCCTTTGGGCAATGCAGTCATAAAATACTATGTAAAGAATCTCGGCAGCGTTGCCTTGAAAGACGTCACTGTCATGTCCACAATCAGGTCGCCTTCAGGAGTTTTTGCAGAATCGCAAGATGCTATTGACCTGGCGCCTGAGGAAAGAGGTATTATCGAGAAATTCTACGCTTTAGACAGCCAGCAGGAAGCAGCAGACTATACGGTGATGGCAGAGGTTTATCAGGGCGGGAAGCTTCTGGACCGGTTCGAGCAAGGCTTCACGATACCGAAAAAAACAGTCATAAGGCAGAAGATGGACCAGAAGACATCCTTGTTCAGGAAGGAATACCAGGTCACTGTAACAAACCACGGGAACGATGTTTCTGATTCGACAGTTATTACAGGTTCTGTAGGAAATTTCGAATCTTATTTTTACACTGGAACACCGCCTACTTCTGTCGAGGGTAATGTCTATATCTGGGATATTCGCGGCCTGAAACCGGGAGAAACTTCAGTCATCATGTATGCTGTAGATTTGACACCGTTCTACCTGTTCATAGCAGCGTCTATCCTAATGATATGGCTGTTCTTTTTCAAGATGCGCATTGTCAGGATAAAGAAGTTCATAATGCAGAAGAAACTCATTGAAGAAGGCGAAGAGTTCACGGTAGGCCTTGAATTAGCAAATAAGACAGGAGATACGGTCGAAGAAGTTACTGTTAAGGACTTGGTGCCGTTGGTATTCGAAGTGAAAGACACGGAAGGGCCAAAACCAGCTAGACGGAAAACATCAGCCGGGACAGAACTTGTGTGGCACACAAAGAACCTCAATAATCATGAGGTCAGGATATTCACCTACAAGATAATCCCGACGTTCGGCGTGCAGGGCAGAGTGAGTATCCCAAGGGCACAGGCGTTTTACGGGAAGAAAGACAAAGAAACGCATATAATCTCCGGCTTCGCCACCATTGGCATAGATCCGCATGAGGAGGACCCGGATAAAAGGAAACTCCACCACCATGTGAAAAGGCACGTGGAAAGGCTGAGGAAAGCAGTGAAAAGGAAATAGTTTTATTGGGATTTAAATCCTCGGCTGACTAATTCTTACAATCCCCCGATAGCTCAACGGTAGAGCGCGTGGCTGTAGAAATTTTCCTGGAGAAATGAAACACCGTCACAATAAGCCACTGAAAGTGGCTTGCTGCACTGGTGTTTCTAGCCGCTTGGATGGTTTCACCAGCAGTGTCTCTTATAGCAGTCACCGCGAGGCTGCGAGAGAATTCATAGAAACGATGAATTCCGCAAATTCGAATCTCGCTCGGGGGATATTTTTTTATTATTTTTGAAATTGGAAGTTAGAAGATAAGTGGTCAGATGATTGACAACGTGTCCAAAGAAGAACAAAAAGTACTGTACCAAAAAGTTATCCGCGGTCTGCTTAAAGATCGAAGACTTAGTACATGGGAAAAAGAATTCCTGGCCAGCATAAACGACCAGCTTCTTGTCCGCGACCTGTCAAAGAAGCAGCTAAGCATCCTCAATAAGATACGACAGAGGTACCCGGTTGGCAAACCAAATGTTTAAATGCCTTTGCCTTTATTATAATAGAGGTTGGCGACCAAGGCGGAGAGGGTAGTCCCGTTCCCATTTCGAAACAGATTCCTTTCTTGAAAGAAAGGTCTCTGTATTCCCCAAAGAACAGAGAAGATATGAAAGAATCTGCGAAAACACGGAAGAGAATCTCTCCAGCGATTTGTTGAGTACTGGACGAGAGTCTGGGAAAAGCATGACGTCGCTTACCAATCATATTCACTTCATAATTCCCTCGGAGGATATGCGTTTGCCCAAAACTGCCATTTTGCGGAATTTTCCACATTTACTTAGCAGACTGTTCAATTAGCAAAATTTATCCATTATAGTAATAGGACTAAAGTCCTCTTATGCCTCGGTGGTGTAGTGGCCTAGCATAGAGCCCTGTCAAAATCCATCCCTTTTCTTCAAAAGAAAAGGTTTGGATCAACCCCAAAAGAACTATGGAAAAATAATATTTTTCCATAGGAGAGAAGGTTGATAAGGAAGAGAACCTAGGTTCTCGACTTATTGCACAACGGCTCTGACCCGGGTTCAAATCCCGGCCGAGGCGCGGGCCTGTAGCTCAGCCTGGTAGAGCATCGGCCTTTTATCATGCATCCCTTTTCTTCAAATTCGTGGAAGACAAAGTCTTCCAGAATTTCCAAGAGGAATCGAAGATTCCTCTTAGGAAAAGAAAAGGTCTGCATCAACCCCAAAAGAATCCTAGTAATATTTTTACTAGGAGAGAAGGGTGATAGGGAAGAGAACCTAGGTTCTCGACTTATTAGGATGAAAGAGTTGAGCTTGAAGAAACCGAAACGCCGCAGGTGTTTCGGTCCACGTGCTATGAAATGAAAGAAAGCCGAGAGTCGCGGGTTCGAATTGGCGTGCCGTGACAGCAAGCCGCGAATTTCCCGTCGGGCCCACATAAGCCCCTTTCTTTAGAAAAGAAAGGCCCTTGGGTTCAAAGAAAACTCAAGAAGAAAAACATTAGGTGAAAACGTGCCGAAAGCGAAGGAGAAAGACGAGGAGAAGAAGCAGGTAGATATATTCGGATCAGGCCTTGTGCCAAAGCATGAGATAATGTCAGGCGATGAAAAAGCCAGCCTGCTGGAAATATTGAATATTAGCCATAGGCAACTGCCGCGAGTTAAGGAAGACGACCCGGTTGTCAAGGTGCTCGGAGCAAAGAAAGGCGATGTGCTGCGCATCACGAGAAGATCCCCTGTCGGCGCAGATTCCTATTATTACAGAGTCGTAGTTTAGACGTTAGTTCAAAAGAAATGTCCTTGTATTTTCTTTTTGGAAATCCTGAGAAAACATAGTTTTCTGGGATTCCAAAGAACCGTAAGGTTCTTTGAGAATACAAAGACTTTTTCTTGCTCAGAGAAGCGAAGTTTCTCTGGCATCTCAAAGAGCTATGCTCTTTGCAGATTTAGAAAAAGAAAACTGAAAAGAATGTTGTTGATCGAATGGAACAAGACGCGAAAATGTATAAGACGCTTCTGAGGTCTTTCAAAGATTCAGTCGGATTTGTTAATCATCAGGTTACTTCTTTCAATGAGTTCGTTGATTTTCGAATACAGAGGATTATAGACGAAATCGGAGAGATAGAGCTTGAAACGCCAGAGCTTGCAGAATTCAAGATAAAGCTTGGAAAAGTAAGGGTGCCGAAACCCAATGTCAAGGAAGCAGACGGTGCTGTAAGAAAAATAACGCCAATGGAAGCAAGGATAAGGGATCTCACTTACGCTTCACCAATATTTGTCGAGATGATACCAATAATCAACGGCGTCGAACAGGAGCCGCAGGAAGTCAAGCTTGGCGATCTGCCAATAATGGTTAAATCAAGATTATGCACGCTTGATGGGCTTTCACCGGAACAATTAGTTGAAGAAGGCGAAGACCCCAACGATCCCGGAGGATACTTCATCATCAACGGCACAGAACGCGTAATAGTCATGGTTGAGGAAGTCCTTTCAAACCGCCCCGTTATCGAAAAGAAGGCGGAAATGGATACGGCAAGAATAAACTCAGAGGCTTCTGGATTTGTGCAGAGGCATATGCTTGAAAGAAAAGCTGGAATAGTCTCGATTTCTTTTGCGAATCTCAAGAAACTGCCAATAGTAATACTGTTGCGTGCCTTAGGCATGGAAACGGACAAGGAAATAATTGAAGCTATTTCAACAGACAAGGAAGAGATGCAGGAGATTTACTTCAACCTGTACGAGTTTGACGTCAAGAATGATGAAGAGGCAAAGGATTTCATAGGAAAGAAACTGAGGATACCGCAGAAAGAGTACAGGGACAAGAGGATAAATGATATACTCGATAAGTACCTGCTGCCGCATTTAGGCCAGAATAAAAAAGCAAGAAAAGAGAAAGCGGAGTATCTGTGCAAAGTTGTTAAAAAACTCCTCATTCTCGGCCTCAAGAAAATAGACGAGCAGGACATTGATCATTATTCAAACAAGCGCCTGCGCCAGGTAGGAGACTTCATGGAGATACTTTTCAGATCTATATTATTGGGCAAATACGGCCTTGTTTCACGAATAGTATACTCGTACCAGAAACTGGTAAAAAGGGGCAAGATGCCGTCGATAAAATCCATAGTAGAATCTGACTACTTGACAAAAAGAATCATATCACACATGGCGACAGGCCAGTGGATTGGCGGCAGGACAGGTGTTTGCCAGAGACTTGAGAGAACAAACTATGTGCGTACAATAGCTCACCTGCGAAACATAATCTCGCCGCTTTCTGCGTCGCAGGAACATTTCGAAGCCCGCGCACTCCATGCAACGCACTGGGGCAGGCTCTGCGCAGAAGAAACGCCCGAAGGAGTAAACATAGGCCTGAGAAAATATCTCGCACTGCTTGCTGTGATATCACCAACAGCATCTGAGAAAGAAAAAGAAATCCTGATGGACGGCATCAAGAAAGAACCTGGGGGGCTTTACACAATATTCCTTGACGGCAAGATTGCAGGCACAACTTCCAGGCCCGAGGAATTTGTCGAGAAGCTGAAATCCAGGAGAAGGAATGGAAACGTCAATCACCAGATAAATGTTTCCTTTGTTCCGGATTATGAGGAGATACACATAAACACGGATTCAGGCAGGTTACAAAGGCCGCTTATCATAGTTGAAAACGGCAGATCGAAATTCACTGATAAACACCTTGAGAAGATGGAAAAAGGCGAGATTGACTGGAGCGGACTGATAAAACAGGGGGTCATAGAATATCTTGATGCGCAGGAAGAGGATTCCACTCTTGTAGCGATCGATGAAAAGCATTTGACAAAAGATCATACGCACATGGAAATTAACCCGGGAGTAATCTTAGGCCTCTCGGCTTCTCTTGTCCCGTTCGCGGCTCACAACCGCGGCGACAGAGTAAACTTCGGTGCAAAAATGAGCGGCCAATCGCTCGGGCTTTACGCCGGAAATTACCTGATGAGAACCGAGACAAAGGCTGATATACTTATTTACCCGCAGGCGCCTCTTGTCAACACTGCTGTAGGCGAAGAAATAGGGCTCAATGATCATCCGCAGGGCCAGAACATTGTAATTGCAATAATGAGCTACAAAGGCTACAACATGGAAGACGGCATAGTGCTTAACAAAGCATCGATTGAACGCGGTTTCGGCAGGTCGTTCTTCTTCCGGTGCTATTCCACTGAAGAGAAGAAATACTGGGGCATAGACAAGGACGAAATAAAAATACCGGACAAGAGCATTGCAGGCTATAGAACAGAAGAAGCCTATGCAAATCTTGGCGCTGACGGCATTGTAAACAGGGAGATATCTGTTACGTCAGGGGATGTTCTCGTCGGCAAAGTCTCGCCGCTCCGCTTCTTCGGCCCTGTGGAAAGCTTCATGACGGAAACAGAAAACAGGCGGGAAACATCCGAAACAATAAGGCACGGCGAGGATGGCGTCGTAGACAACGTCATTCTGTCAGAATCATCAACAGGCAACAAGCTCGTGAAGATCAATGTAAGAAGCGAAAGGTTACCGGAGCTCGGAGACAAGTTTGCTTCGCGTCACGGGCAAAAGGGCGTGATAGCACTCATAGTGCCGGATGAAGACATGCCTTTCACTTCAAAAGGCATTGTACCAGACATCATACTTAACCCGCATGCCATCCCATCAAGAATGACAATAGGGCAGCTGCTGGAAATCATTGCAGCTAAAGTATCTTCATTAAGCGGGGTGCAAGTAGATGCATCAGCTTTCAGCGGCGTTAATGAAACAGACATGAGGAAGAGCCTCAAAAGCTTCGGCTTCCGCGACGACGGCAAAGAAAATATGTATGACGGCATAACAGGAAAGAAATTCGAGGCACAGATAATGGTGGGACCGTGCTTCTACCAAAAACTGCACCACATGGTTGCAAACAAGCTACAAGCACGCGCAAGAGGCCCTGTCACGCTTCTTACAAAACAGCCAACAGCAGGAAGAGCAAAACAGGGCGGACTAAGGCTCGGGGAAATGGAGAAGGATTGTATAATTGCGCATGGAGCAGCATTGCTCCTGAAAGAAAGATTCTCGTCCGATAAATACATCGTTCCTATATGCGATAAATGTGGCCTTGTGGCAATAGATGACAAATTAAAAGGCAAGCGCTATTGTCCTGTCTGCAAGAAATCTAACATCGCTGATATTGAAATGTCTTATGCGTTCAAGCTCATGGTGGACGAGCTGAAGTGCCTTGGAATTTATGCAAAAATAAACGCCGGGTGATAAAAATGCAGAAAATCAAATCGATAGAGTTTGGATTCCTTTCGCCGAAGATGATAAAGGAAATAGCGGCAATCAAGATAGAGCACGCAGAGCTTTATGATCCTGATGGTTATCCAATAGACGGCGGGCTGACTGATTTGCATCTGGGCGTTGTAGATCCGGGACTGCGCTGCAGGACTTGCGGCGGCACAATCGGCCAGTGTCTTGGTCATTTTGGATACCTGGAACTTACGAAACCCGTAGTCCATCCGCTCTATGGCAAGAAGATTTACATGATACTCAAAGCTGTATGCAAAGGCTGCGGCAAGCCTTTGGGCTCGGTTGACGACATGAGCAGAATGGGCAACCCGCTTGTCGAGCTTTACAAGAAAAAGGTCTCCACGTGCCCCCATTGCGGAGAGAAACAGAAGGAGATTGTCTACCAGAAACCAACATCGTTCAGGGAAGGCAATGTCGAACTTACAAGCGAAGAAGTCAGGCAAAGGCTGGAAAAAATGAGTGATGAGGATGTTGCTTTGCTTAAGATAAAAGGCGGAAGGCCAGAATGGTTCGTACTCACAATACTTCCTGTGCCGCCCGTGACTGTCAGGCCAAGCATCACGCTAGAAACAGGCGAAAGAAGCGAAGACGACCTGACTCACAAGCTTGTCGACGTGGTGCGTATAAACGAGCGACTGAAAAAGAATCTCGAAATAGGCGCGCCTGATTTTATAATTGCAGACATATGGGAACTGCTGCAGTATCACATTTCTACACTGATGAGCAATGAAATATCCACACTGCCGCCTGCAAGACACCGGTCGGGAAGGGCGTTAAAAACACTTATGCAAAGGCTGAGCAAAAAAGAAGGCAGGTTCAGGGGAAACCTTTCAGGAAAGCGCGTGAACTTTTCGGCAAGAACAGTCATTTCGCCTGATTCCAGGATATCCATAAGCGAAGTAGGCGTGCCGCTGGAAATCGCGAAAGAACTCACAGTACCAGTGAAGATAAACAAAAGCAACATCGGCATGCTCAAGAAGCTTGTAGCCAATGGCCCGAACATACATCCCGGTGCCAATTATGTGATAAGATCCGACGGCATCAAGAAAAAAATAACGGAGGAGAACAAGAAGGACATATCTGAAGAAATTGATGTAGGCTACGTAGTAGAAAGGCACCTGATTGACGGCGACATAACAATAATGAACAGGCAACCAAGCCTCCACAGGATGAGCATGCTGGCTCACAAGGCAAGAATAATGCCTTACAGGACACTTAGGCTTAATCTTGCAGTAACAATTCCTTACAATGCAGACTTCGACGGCGACGAGATGAACTTGCACATACCACAGACAGAAGAAGCGCAGACCGAGACGGAACTTCTCATGGCTGTGGAAAACCACATACGTTCGCCTCGATACGGACTGCCGATAATAGCATGCAAGCATGACCACATTACCGGATGCTACCTCCTCACACGGGACGAGACAAGATTAACAAAGAAAGAAGCTGCTGAAATACTTACAGCCGCAGGCGTTGAAATTGAAGATCTTGACAAGGAAGAGTACACAGGAAAAGAAATATTCTCCCTCATACTGCCAAAAGACCTGAGCATAGAATTCAAGTCTTCGACGGGTGAAATGACGACGATCAAGAAAGGAAAACTCATCAGGGGCGTGATCGATGACAATGCTCTCGGCGAAAAGAAAGGCAAGCTTATAGACGTTGTAGACAGGCTTTACGGCCCCCAGGAAGCCAGGAAATTCATAGATAACGTGTCAAGACTTGCACTTGAAGTGGTTTCAAGAAAGGGCTTCAGCATCTCGATAAGTGATATGGACCTGAGCGACAAAGCGAACAAAAGAATAGAAAAAATAGTTGAAGAGTATGCAGATACTGTAAAAAGTTTATCAAAGGAGCATGGAAAATCCGCCAATGGCAAGCCGGCAGAAATCTTTGAGAACAGGATATTGCAGCTCGGTGGGGTATGGAGTAATGAGGTAAGTGATATTGTAAAGAAAGATCTTCCATTGAATTCTGCAGTCATGATGGCGCGCTCCGGTGCGCGCGGCAGCTTCGTAAACCTTACGCAGATGTGCGCATTCGTTGGCCAAGAATCTTTGGAGGGCGAAAGAATACACAGAGGGTTTACAAACAGGACAGTGTCCCACTTTCAGAAGAACGACATGGGCTTGAAGTCGCGCGGATTTGTTTCATCCGGTTACAAAAAAGGGCTTGATCCTTTTGAATTCTTTTTTGACGCCATGAACTCCCGCGAGAATCTGATGGACAAATCGCTACACACGCGTCACTCGGGTTACATGGAAAGAAGGCTTGTAAATGCTTTACAGGACCTGAGAGTTGAGCACGATCTCACAGTGCGCGATTCGAGAAATCACATAGTCCAGTTCGTCGCAGGCGAGGACGGAATAGATCCTGCAAAAAGCGACCAGGGCACCATAAAAATCGAGAATATAGTGGGCGAATAATGATGAAAACAGTAGAACTGGCACAGAGAGTTTTCACTAAGCTTCCTCCATATGCAATAGGTCTTGGTATGATAGAACAGGCAACAGGCATGTCGCATGTAGATACTAGATCGGCAGTAGATTATCTTTTAGCAATAGATGCGGTAAAAATTGAAACTTGCACATGCAAAAACACAAAACATTTTTATTATCAAAAAACTGACGGTGCAGTCATAGTTATGGAATAAGAGAAATGGAGTTGATTAAATGCTGCCAACAAATATTCTTGACAGGTTCGAGAAATACTGCAAGGAAAAAGGAATAACCGGCAAGGACAAAGAAAATAAGCTCAAGAAGCTTGAAGAAGCATTCCAGAAATACGTTTACGAGCCAGGAGAAGCAATAGGCATAGTTGCTGCGCAGAGCATAAGCGAACCAGCCACGCAAATGACGATGCGCTCATACACGCTCGCTTCACAAAGCGACAGGCTAAGCAAGGTCACACAGGGATTGCCAAGATTGATAGAGATATTTGACGCAAGGAAAACATTCGAAAAGAACATGATAATTTATCTCAAACCGGAATTCAACACAAAGGAGAAGGCAAGAGAAATCGCAAACGAAATCAAAGCGGCTTCAGTAAGTGATGTCATAGTTTCTGATTCGATAGACCTTATAGAACTCAGAATAGAACTCGAACTTGAAAAAGAAAGGCACAAGGGAATGATAAAGGAACTCTTTGAAAAATATCTGAAGGACTGCAAGGTCGATTATCGCGGCACAAAGATCTTTATAAAACCGTCGAATGATGACGTGAAAAATCTGAGAAAAATAAAGAACAAGATACTGAGGATGCACATAGACGGCGTCAAAGGCATCAAGAACGTTGTTGTAATTAAAGAAGGCGAGGACTGGATAATACAAACAAACGGCACCAACCTGAAGAAGGTACTCTTGATGGACGAGGTTGACGTGAAAAGAACCACAACAAACGATGTGCATCAGATATTCGAGATTTTAGGCATAGAAGCAGCCAGGAACACCATACTAAAAGAAAGCAGGGAAACTCTGGAAGAACAGGGGCTGGAAGTTGATGTGCGGCATTTAATGCTTTTGGCTGACGTCATGACAGTAGACGGTGAAATAAAGGACATAGGAAGATACGGAATATCTGGCAAGAAAGCAAGCGTACTTGCAAGGGCGAACTTCGAGGAAACAAAGAAGCACCTCATAAACGCATCATTTTACGGCGAGACTGATAATCTTCGCGGGGTTGTCGAAAACGTGCTCGTTGGCCAACTGACGCCGATAGGCACTGGTACAGTCGAGCTTACCGTTGACGTGAATAAGCTGAAAAAGAATAAATAGTTATCAAAAAGATTTGGTCTGTTCAATTTCTTTTGGGGTTGATACAGACCTTTTCTTTGTAAAGAAAAGGGATGTATTATGGAGACAGTGAATAGAATTCCTGCAGGAAATGCCGTGATTGGAGCGAAAGAAGTAGTAAAAAGTATAAAAAGCGGGAAGGTAAAAAGGGTTATAGTTGCAAATAACTGCCCGCAACACCTGATAGAAAGAATAGAATCTGCCGGCAAAGTTGTTGTTGAAGTTTTTGAGGGAAATCAGAAAGAATTCTCTATAAGGCTTGGCAAGCCGTTTCTGATTGCTGCTGCAGGATTTGAAAAGTGAACAGCGGTATTCAAAATGAAAGTGACATTAGACGCAAGGAACATACAGTCAATAAGCCTTTTCCAGAATCTGACCAATTCTTCGGTACTCGACTGCCTTGAAGAGAGTGACATGATATTTTTTGTTGTATCAGAAGGCCAATACGGCCTTGCAGTAGGGAAAAACGGCAGCAAGATAAAGAATGCAGAACGCGTTTTCAAGAAAACCATAAAAGTCTTCGAATATTCCCCCGACCTTAACAGGTTTGTTTCGAATCTTATACCAGAGGCACTGGAAGTAAACCTTTCAGAGAAAGGTGTCCAGGTGAAGATAAAACCGAACGACAAGCCAAAGGTCATAGGCAAGGGCGGGAAAAATATCAGGATAGTGACGAAATTCCTGCAGCGCCTCTTCGACGTAGAAAACCTGAAGATAAAATAAGTGTAAAACCTACGGTTTTCCTCTCGTGCAGAGAACCTTCGGTTCTCTGACGCGTCAAAGAGCTCCGCTCTTTGCACGTATCAGCCCACTTTCCCTTCAAAAGGAAGAAGATAGAAGGAGAAACGAAGTTTTCTCCTCTTTATTCAACCTTTATAATGTTTTTCATTTAATCATAGAAAGAAGGTTTTGACCCAGATTTACTTTGGGTTTACAGAAGCCTTAATGGAAGAGAAAGAGTCTATATGTTTTCTTTTTGGACATACAAAGACTTTTTCTTTTTCTAAAAGAAAAAGGATTTGTTATGGCAGGAGAATTTGCAGCGAGGAAACTGAAAAAAGACAGGAAGATGTATAGATGGCGAGATCCCACTTACAGGACAAGATTGCTGATGATACGCGAAAAAATGGATCCGCTTGAAGGCGCTCCACAAGCAAAAGGCATAGTACTAGAGAAGCGTGTCGTAGAGCAGAAGCAACCATCTTCAGGGCTCATAAAGTGCGTACGAGTCAGGCTGATCAAGAACGGGAAGCAGATAACTGCCCACGTGCCGCGCACGGGCGCTATTAATCATATTTCTGAACACGACGAAGTTATTATCGAGGGCCTTGGAGGTTCGCAAGGAGGCACTTACGGCAGCATGTCAGGAGTGAAATTTCGCGTGATAAAGGTTAACGGATTGTCGCTTGAAATGATAAGAAGGGGAAAGAAACAGAAAGCTACAAGATGATGATTTATGGCTTACAGACAACGAGATCAACAGGAGAAAAGAGAAGGAAGGAAATTCTCAGAACCAAGAAGCAGACCCAGAAGAAGGGCCCAGCCAATAGCACCGAAAAGGGAAAAAACAAAATTCAGTCTCAAACTTTTTGGCAAATGGGATTCTTCCGTTCAGGTAAAGGATCCAAGCCTTATCAATTACATTAATCTTGAGCCACGCTATTTGCCAAGAAGCGCAGGCATCAACCGCGCCAGATTCCATAAATCAAAGATGCATATAGTTGAAAGGCTTGCTCTTTACATGATGGTTCCTGGCCACATAGGAAAAAGACACAGGCTGACATCCGGCAAACTCGCCGGCGGTTCGATGACAACCCTGAAAGCCATTGAGAAAGCACTGGGTCTCATAGAACAGAGGGAGAAAAAAAATCCCATTGAAGTTCTTGTGAATGCCATAGAGAATGCAGCTATCAGGGAAGAAATAATATCATATCAGTTAGGTTCTATCACTGCACGGGAGGCAGTAATAACGGCTCCCCAAAGACGCATTGACAAAACACTGCGCTGGTTTGCACAAGGCGCGTATCGTAAAGCCTTCGGCAAAAAGAAGGGACTTGCAGAAGCACTTGCTGATGAAATAATGTTTGCTTACAAAAATTCTAACGAATCCATGGCTGTAAGAGAGCGCGAAAGAATAGAGCGCGAAGCCGAAGGCTCCAGATAAGTTGAGAACCTAAGGTTCTCATCCTTGCTCAGAGAAGCATAGCTTCTCTGGCACGTCAGAAAGCTTCGCTTTCTGCACGTATGAACCTTCTCTCCTATTCAAAATATTATTTCATTACTTCAATTCATCCCCAGAACTGCCACCATGGCTTCTGGTAATAATCTAGTAAGTTGCCAGTGCTGTCGTATGTTGCAGTTACGTGTTCATCAATTGGAATAAATCCTAAGAATAATTCTGTTTTCTTGCCTTCGACGTTGTAAACTAAGTTTCCTGCTTTTTCCTCATAAGCTACGTTTGTTGTTTTTATGCCCTGTTTCTCGGCAATGTCTTCTGGCAAAGCAGTTATCTGCGCATTGCCCTCAGTTGTCTGCGCGAACATGCTGCCATCTGCTGCGATATCTGACAAATCCTTGGCTACAAGCACCCGGCCGTTGTGCTCGATCTTAATCTCGTCTATGTCTAGAGAGTAAGGAATTTGGACAACGGCATTATATTCATCAAGCTCTACGGGTTCTGAATGCATTTGTCCGTTTTCATCTACGAGATCTCCATGTAGTGAAAATTGTACATCGAAGTCTTCTGAGGATATTTTTCTGCCACCATCGAAAGCAACAAGCTCATAGTTACCCTGGTCGTTTTCCTCGTCCAAATACGCTTCTCCTACATGCACAGAATTCACAGTTGCAGTACCATCACTAGATACTGTTATGTATGCAGCGATTACTTCTTGAGTAGGTTCTGCGCTAGCTGAAAGTTTATTACAAGTAGAAACTAATTTGTTATAAGCGGCTGGACTAAATTTTTGTGCTGAAGAACAGTATGACATAACGTCTCGTACTCTATCATTTATCGGTAAGTTACAGTCTGGCACATTAGAACATTTTGCGTTGCATAGATATCCTGGAGTTTGACATCTAGTAAAGGGTGGCGTGTCAGCTGAATCAACAAAGACATGACAGAAATTAAAATTATGTCCAATTTCATGTGAAAAAACAACATCTTTGGAATTAGACTGAACAGTTAAAACGTTACCGGGCTCTAGTGCACAGCCACCTCCGGTTTGAGATATAGTATATCCTGTTTTAATAATTCCAACAATTCTTTTAGCAAAAATGTATCCATTTTCAACTGCACAATGTTGGGCTTGAGCTATACAGCAGGAAGAATTACATTTAACTGTACATTTTCCTGCAGGAATATAAGCGGTTTTAAAATTACATTGTTGACCAGTAATTTTTTCAAAATACATTAAATTGCTGTTGGCAACAGAAATGAAATCCATATCGTCTCCAGTATTATAATTCAACGGAACAAATACTATATCTGCAGAAGGTGTGTATTTGTTGATACATATCTTAGATTCTGTTTCGCAGAAATAGTCTTGCCCAAAAGTTTTTTTGCAATAATAATTTCCATAGAATATTGAATTTGGAAAACAATTGTATTTGCCTGTTTTTACATAAATATCGTTTCTACATTTATTGTTTTGGCATATCCATCCATATATATATTTATTTACACATTCGTCGTCTGAACTACAAAAAGATTTTTCATCAACACCAATAAAACTTTTACAGAAAGACTTTTGAGTGTCACATATACTATGTAAACCAAATTTTTCTCCACATTCTTTATTTGTGCATGATAGCTTTCTAAGAGTTTCACTTGTGGGAATATAGTCTGCTACAATCACTTGATTTTCTGTGGTCGTTTCACTCCCAGTTAGCGTTTGCCCAATTTGCTCTCCTTGAGAATAATCAAGTGGTGAAGTCCCATCGCTATAACACCTATTGCTCGCTAAATCACATTTCCAACCCTCGCCTTTCACATACTGGCAGTAATCATCATCGTAACAAACAGCTTCTGGTTCAGGATAATTTGCTTCGTATGGTTGCTGTGTTGGTTGTTGATTTGTTTGCGTTTCACGGTACTCAGTGCAAATAGTTTCGCCCAAGTATCCATTATATTGCTCGTGAAGGCCCGAGCAGCATGTTTTGTCAGCAATTTCTCCTTCATGGGCACAGTTGGGCCTGCCAAAGTCTGAGAAGAAATCATCGAATCTTTCTGATAGATCTTCAGCCCATTCGAACTGGGCATGTGTTATACTGACAAATAATGATGCAATAATCAGTAAAGAATATAGAACTGACTTTGTCATTTTATATATTTTCCCAGCGCTGTATAAATAATTTATTCGATAAACGGATAATAAACTTGCTGTTCTACTGGCAACTTGATGCTTGCTATTTCTTTTAAACTGTCCAAGCTGTTCGCCTTTATCATTGCTTCGGAAACCGTGTAGAGAACATTGCCTATATACAACGACCTTCTGACAGGAAATCTAGGATAAAAAGATTCAGGTTTCTCTGTATAGTTTTCTGGATCATGTGATATTCTCCCTTTCAATGTGAAGCCGTCTTGCAGTGTAAGATCAAAGACATAAGCGCCTTGCCATGTGTACTGGTAGTCTTTTTCTGCTAAGAGAACAGGCAGTACCAGCAAGTTCCTGTCTTTGCTGAAGAGGAATGCTTTATGGTCGTATAAAGCATCTGAGCTTGTGCCTCTGTCGCCGATCTCGTATTTTGCAAGCTCTCTGGGATTTGAGACGTCGCTAACATCGAATAGTGATAACTTTAGTCCGCTGAAAGTTACCCTGCCGTATACTTCTTCCGTAGCCTGACCAACCCCTATGATATGGTTCTCGTCGTAAGGGTGCAGATAATCAGAGACGCCAGGTATCTTGAGCTCGCCAAGGACCTTCGGGTTTCTAGGATCGCTTAGGTCTACAACAAAGAGCGGGTCTATGCGCACGAAAGTGACAAGGTAAGCGCGGTCGCCGATAAACCGTGCCGAGAAAATCCTTTCCCCGGGAGCAAGATCTTCGACCTTACCGATGATGTTCATGTCGCTGTCAAGGACATAGAGATGGTTTGCCGACGAAACCCCTGACCTGACAGGAGGTGGAGGATCAATCGCTATCATTGTTTGCCTAGGCTTCTCTGGTTCTGGAGTCGCTATATTTGTTTGCTCAGGCTTATCTGGTTCCGTCTGTGGTTCTGGTTCTGATGGAGCGGCCTGTGAAACGGCTGCGCCTGCTTCGCTGACAGGGCTACTACTACTTACAGCAACGCCAACTGTAACTCCAAAGCCCCCGGAACCGCCTGTCGTTGTCGCAATCCTGAAGTAACCGTTGTACTCGTCCATCGAGAACTGATTAAGAGGCTGTCCCGGGACTTCGCCGCGCGTTTTGTATATTATCTCGCCGCTGCTGATGGATATCTTGTGTATAACGCTCTTGTCTGTTTCTTTGGCAATTCCGGCGCGTATTTCTGAAGCTTTTTCTTCCCAAGCCTTGGCAACTTCTGCGGCTTTTTCAGGTCCCAGCGACTCGAACCAGCCCTGCACGGCTTCTGCAAGCTCGCTCTCTTTTTCGTAGTAAGGCCTGACAGACTGCATGATCTGCCTTATCTTGTCCGCCACATCTTCCGGCACTAACGGCAGGATTACTTCTTCAATAATCCTGTCCTGAAGAATCGAAGGCTTGACTCTTTTCTGATATGTCAGGAATATGTTGTCCTTTGAGACAAACATGGCATTAGAATAGCCAAGCAGAAACACTTTGCTTTGCGGTTCCTTGCTGTCGTCATTGACGTTTACAGAAATTATGGTTGTTAGCTGGTAAGAATAATCAGGAAAATCGAAATAGTAGACATCAGGCGAGCCTGAGAGCGGAACTACTATATCATCACCATAATACTGAATAGGTGCATTTACAACTGCGTAAACATAGTCGCCGACCATGCGAGAATTGTAGTAGCTGCCGTTCATTGAGAGTTCTCTTTTCAGGGCAGGACTGGATCTGTCTGAAATATCATAAACCTTTATCATGGTGTTTGGAAAAGAAGGCCTGATTAACATCTTGGATTCAACAGGCATGTCTTCAGCAACCAGAGGCTGTATGTAATAGTTATTGTAGATGTTCGTGAAGACGACAAGCCTGTTGCCATTTACATAGAGTCCGTCTATGTTGCTTCCGCTTAGGTTGATTGTCGATATAATCGCTGCGTTTTCTGCAGGGTAAGCATCAGTTATTACAACGTTGCTTCCTGCAACCGTGTAAATGTACTTGCCGTCGTTCTTTACCGTATCAGCCTCATCAACTCCGGCAACTTGGATGTTTGTGGTTGAATAATCATCAGCTGCAGCTTTACTTTCTGCGCCCGCTTGCATCGGGGCTCCTGCGTCCATTGTTGCAAGAGCCCGGCCTGCATAGATGCCGCCTGCCTGCTGGTTGGACTTTATGAAATCCTTCAGCTCCGCGAGTGAAGAGAATTTCTTCAGCTCGTCCCCGGATGAAAGCGATGGCTGCTGATAATTGTTGAGAAAGAGGAACGCAAAGCCCGCAACTATGATAACAAACAAAGCAGCGTATACTGCTGTCGGGGGTTGTTCAGAACTTCCCTTAGCGTTCTTCCTGGCCATGCAGCTAATATTGGCTTTATTCTATATATAAACTTCTTTTTGTTAGGGTCCTCGCCCTAAGATATTTTATCGCGAAAAATGCAAAGCCAAGTAAGGCTATAATGATCAATGCAATACCAAAAATTAAATCAATACTCATGATATTTTCTGCAGCTGCAGTTATTGCAGGAGCATCAGCAGCTGTTGTAGTTTCTGCTATTTTCAATGACTGAGCTGCATATTGTGGTTGACTAATTGTATACAGATAGCCTCCTGCAATCAAGCTTATGATTGATGAAAATAGTATTGACCAGGAGTATTGCGGCTTGCTAAGATCCTGGGCTTTAGGTGTAAGACTATAGTATATCCATTTGCTTCCTTCTTTTCTCTGAACAAGGCTGGATTTTTCTAAGACATTCAGGTGCTCTGAGACTGTTGTTACATGTTTTCCAAGCAATTTTGAAAGTTCTGAGGCAGTGTAAGGCCTATTTGAAAGGAGTTTGATTATTTCTTGACGTGTTTTGGTGTTCAAAGCTTTCAACGTAGGAGAATCAAGAACGTTCATTAGAACATTTGAGGAAAAAAGACTTATTAAGGTTGCGGTTTGTTAGGGCGCCGCCGGGATTGTAAACTAACTAGATGCCAACTAGGCAAGGCGGCCCGTTTAATCTACGCACGCATTTATTTCTTCGTTTCTTATCATCTGGCCGTTCACGGCTTTTTCAAACTCTGCCAGGGATTTCGGGCCGATGATTGTGGCGTTTCCTATGAAGAACGTCGGAGTGCCGTAAACGCCCGCGGCCTGTCCGTCCATGAAATCTTTCTTGACCTCTTCCAGATATTTCTGCGAATCAATGCACTCGTCAAACCTTGCGGCATCAAGCCCTGCGGCCTTTGCCAGCGCCTTGAATGCATTGATGCTGTCAAGCTCCTTCTGCTTCTCAAACATCATGTCATGATACTTCCAGTAAAGCGCGTTCCCCTGTTCATGCGCGCATTCAGAAGCTTCTGCAGCCTCTGTGCTGAGCCTGTGCCTTTTGACAGGAAAGTTCCTGAAGACAAGCCTGATTTTGCCCTCATATTTTTTCAGCAGCTCTTTCATCACGGGCTCTGCCTTTTTCGTGTAAGGGCAGAGGTGGCAGCCGAATTCCACGATTGTTATGTTGCCGCTTCCGGTGGACGGGTCGTCGTCTTCCGTGACAAGTTCCGGCCTCAGCGCTGCCGAGGACCCGACTATCGATGCGCCTTCCGGGTTTAAAATGCATATGTCTGTTGATTCGGGGCCGTTGCAGTTGCCGTAAACAGCGAGGTTATAGCCTCCCAGGCCGGCAAGGAAAAGGCTCGCAATCATTGAGGCAAGGAAAAGCCATGACAGCAGTTCAAATCTCCTGTATACAAGTCTTCCGAGTTTCTCCGATCTCTTCATCAGGCTTGCTGTTATCTTTGCCTTCATCTTCCGGTTGAATTCCGTGTCGCACGGCCTGAATGTCACCGTTCTGGAGACGCACCGGAACGCCTCCTTTGCATAAGCCCTGTACTTTGCCGAGAATATGCCAAGGATGCCGAATACAACAGCAGCTATTATGCAGAAAACCATGTTGCATTACCCCAGTTTCATGATCTTTCTCAGTGCGCCCAGAAAAATTTCGCATTCTTCCTGCGTGTTGTAGAAATAGAGCGAAGCGCGCACAGACCCGCCGATCCCGTGCGCGTTGAACCAGGAATGGACGCAATGCATTCCGGAACGCACCTCTATGTTTCCGAGCTCGTCAAGCATAAGGGCGATGTCATGGTGGTTCATCTTCTCCGAAAAAAATGATATTATGCCCCCCCGAAGCTCCGGGTTTTCCGGGCCTATCACGCTCAGCCCCGGCATTTCCTGCAGCCCTTCTGTGATTGCCTTGTTCAGGCTGGTTTCGTGCTTCTCCACGCTTTCAAGGGGGATTCCTTCCAGATAATTTACAGCTGCGGCAAGGCCTATCGCGCCGGCATAGTTCTGCAGACCCGCCTCGAACATTTCTGGAGGAGCTTCAAGCTCATATGTTTCATAGGTCGAGTTCACCACGGTTTCGCCGCCTAGCATGAATGGCTGGAGTTTCTCCAGTGCGTCTTCCCTTGCATACAACACGCCGGTTCCGGTGGGGCCCAGCATCTTGTGTCCGCTGAATGAAATAAAGTCGGCTCCAAGATCCCTGACGCTGATCCTTCTATGCGGCGCCGACTGTGCGCAGTCAAGCATGACGGCAATTTCATGCTCATGGGCAATCTTTGCTATCTCCCTTGCAGGTATTGTATAGCCGTCAAGGTTTGATGTGTGTACCATTGAAACAAGCCTGATATTCCTGTTGGTTCCGACAGTCTGCGAGAAAGCTTCCAGATCAAATGTATTGTCCTGACTGGAACGCAGTACAAGGTGCTTCAGCCCTTTCCTGTTTTTCAATAAAAGCCACGGCAAAAGATTGGAGTTGTGCTCTTTGTCTGTTGTAAGCACAGCGTCGTCCTTCCCGAACAGAAACGAGTTCGCAACAAGGTTTATTCCTTCCGTGGTGTTCTTTGTGAATATGACCTCTTCCGGCCTCGCCCCTATGAATTCCGCAACAGTTTCCCTTGATTTATGGTACTCTTCTGTTGCCTTTGCCCCAAGCCTGTGGCTGCTTCTGCCGGCGCACGCTGGATACTCATAATAATACTGGTCCATCGACTCGATCACCTGCTTCGGACGCAGGGTCATGCACGCATTGTCGAAGTACACTATCGGCTTGCCATTTATTGTTTTTTGCAGTATCGGGAAGTCGTCTCTCAGTTTTTCCATGTTCATTCTAATCAGCTTCGTGGTCTGACATTTAATACCACATTCGGTACGGAACTGGCGGCATCTTTCTTTGTTTTACTGTTGCTTAAGACTCTTATTGCTTACGGTTGACGGTTCATTAATATGTCGTTGACATGGCATTTGTTGAGATTGATAGAAATGTTGGTATATAAAACTCTCTGAATAAAAATATTCATGCATTTGTTCAAGGACAAATTTGGCAGGAATATGAGATTGACGGAAGAACGACTGCAGCATATTATTACAGACCATTCGGAACTGCTTAAGCCAATAGGTAAAATAGAAGAAACCTTGATGTTTCCATCTATTGTGATAAAGAGTGAGGACGACCCGTATGTTTGGCTTTACTACAGACCTTATAAAGTATTTACACGGCAGAAAAGCTTTTTATTGGTTATAGTCAAAATAAGCAACGGAGAGGGTTTTGCAATAACCGCGTTTTATGTTAAGAATCTCCAAAAAGGTGAAGTAGTATGGAAGGCATAAAAGTATGGTATGATGAAGATGGAGATTACTTGGAATTCTCCATGACCAAGAAAAAAGGCATCTTTGAGGATGATGGCCGTGGAATATTCAGGCGTATCGACCCGAAAACAAAAGATGTTATCGGCTTTGGCGTGATAAATTTCAAGAAAAAGCTCAGAAAAAACAAGCACATAGACCTGCCGATTAAGATAAAGGTTGTGTGATACAACGTTTATTATCACATCCTCTTTCTGGAAGGGTTAAGGAAGTCTAAAGTCCTTTTATCAATTTATCTATTTCTTCTTTGTAAACCTTAAGGTAAGAAACTATAAAATCGATATCCCTTTGCTGGGCTTTCTTGTCTGTTATTGTTTCCTAAAATGCCCTGCAAAACTGGTGAAATAAACCTACTTTTGAGTAGGTTTCTCTTCCACTATGACTGCGTTAATAACACCATCTTGACCCGGCCGCGACGTGACGCGTGCCTTGCCGAGTTCTGTCTGTATTATTGCCCCTTTTGTTATTATGTTTCTCCTAACGAACTGCGCGTCGGCCTTGTTTTCCACGACGCTGAGTATCTTTGCCTTCTGCGCCTTGCCGCCGGCAAGCACGTTTGCTATGTTTGAAGAAAGCAGCATGAATTTGCTGTTGCCCCCGCGCGATCTCAGGATCTTTACTTTTACTGTGCCTATGTGGGCTGGCAGGAAGTCTCTTCCGCGCTGATGCCTCTTTTTCTTGCTTGCACGCTTAAGCAGACCGCCCGTTATCTTCCTCTTCGACCTTAGATGCCATTGGGCCATAGTTACATCTTCCCGTGTTGAGGGACAAATTCTACGCCTTTAGCTTGGGACATGGGTTTTGAAGTAAATGTATAGATACCACAATTCCTCTCCAGTCCCGTCATTTGCCAATAACTCTGTAAATCCATATCGCGGACAAATGCAAAGGCTACTCTTTGTTGGTCCAGAACCTGTCTGACATTGTCTTGCCCGCAAATATGTATAGGACTCTGTAGCCCAGTCTCTTCGAGATATGCCTTCGCAAGTTCGCCAATCGCTCTGTCCGCAGCATATACTAATACACAATTTCCATCTTTCATGCTTCTCTGTTATCTCACAAAATTGAATCTATTTAAGTGTATGTATGCTATTCATAATATTTTAACAAATTTGATAGGTAAGATTTTTTATGGAAAGACCGATAGATGTATTGAACAATGCAAAAGGCAAGCGTGTTCTGATAAAGCTCAAGAAAGGCACTGAGATTTCAGGCATACTGCACGCGATGGACTTGCACCTCAACATGTGGCTGGAAGGCGCGGAGCAGATAACTGAAGAGAAAAAGATAAAACTTGGAACAATACTCGTTAGAGGCGACAACATCCTCTACGTCTCGCCTGAAAAAAGCGAATAAAGCCTTTTCTTAAACGAAATGACGCACTTTAGTGCGTCTAGTCACTTGAAGAAAACCCCCGGGAAAAGAAAACTAAAAAGCTAAGAGAAAGAATGTTGAGATGACTTATGTCGAAGGGAACACCGTCATTCGGACGCCATCAGAGAATAACGCACATAAGATGCCGACGCTGTGGTAGGCATAGTTATCATATACAGAAGAAACAATGCAGTGCATGTGCTTATCCAAGGCCGAAGATGCGCAAGGAAAGCTGGAAATGGAAGCCTGTAAACCGCGCAAAGAGAAAGTATCTAAGGCCAAAACACCAGAAGGTCAAGACAGCACGACAGGGCAGATGGGTCAAGAATAAGTAGAGAACCTAGGTTCTCTTCCTTATCAACCTTCTCTCCTAATTAAAAATATTATGCCAAAGATCTCAAAGGTTGACAAGCTGATTCTCGGGGCTAAAGAAAAAGCCAGGAAGAAGAAATGGATCCGCTATTGCCCGCAATGCAGGAGCACTGATGTAATTTTATGGGGCCAGCTGGTTGAGAATGGGTACTGGTACAAATGCAGGAAATGTGACTATCATGCCCCTTCTTTCCCGGAAAAGGCGAAAAATTAAGCTTCAAAAGCATTTTAAACCGGGGAACACAAGATAGAATTAATGGAACCCCAGAACATCGAAAGGATGACTGCCATTTCTTTGCTGCTTATTGGGCTGACGCTGCTCTTTTTCGGTTTGAGCCTTTCAGGTTTATTTCAATTCCCGTTCTTCGGCATTCTTGTTCTTGTTACAGGAATTGTATCGCTGATAACCGCAGTTCTTCTCTTCTCGGACAGCGGCAAGCAAATGTGATTGTTAAGCTTTTTATCTGATGTAGTTAGTTAAAATTAATTGGGCCTGTAGCTCAGAGCAAATCCCTTTTCTTGGAAGAAAATGTCTTTGCATGTCCCAAAAGAACGTGCAGGGATATTACAAGAAGATTTGGGATTGCGAGCAACCTGGTAGTTGCTTTTGATGCAACAGCAAGCACTCGCCTCTATTTCTAGTTGAAAAAGACTGGAAAGGGCAATAAGCGAGGAGTCGCGGGTTCGAATCCCGTCGGGCCCATACTTTCAATCTTCGCATATCCCGCACTTTGTCGGTGACTGTGAGCAGGAAGTCTTGTATTGCTCGCAGCACTGCTCGAGTGTCGTGCCGAGGTTTTCGTTGCCTGAGCAGAGTTCGCACAAGCCGTCGCATTTCACGTCCTCGGATGTTGCGCAGCACAGCTTGTAGAGGCATGTGAACTTGCCGATATCAGGATTATTGAGGTATTTGCATGCCGAGTAGAAATCATTGAAGTCTTTCTGGTACGTGACCCTCCAGTCGCATTGCTGCTTCTTGTAAGCGTCGCATTTGCTGAAGAATATCTCGTTGGCTTTTGCTGCCGTCATGCTGCCGCTGGACTGCGAAAGAAAGAATGCTGAAAGAATAATGAGGACAAGTACAAGAACCACGACTAAAACTATCATGCGCATCGGCAGTTCAAGACCTTTCATAAACAAATCCCTTTTCTTGTAAGAAAAGGTCTTTGTAAACCCTAAAAGAACTTACAAAGACTTTTTATTTTATGATTCCTTACTAAATACCTAATCGATCGAGTATAGCGTTTCTCTTGGCCCAGATGACTACGACGGCCGCGATGATTATTGCGATGACCAACGCAGCGAGTAGAGGGCTGTCACCTTCTGTTTTTCCCGGCGTGGTTAATACTGGTTCTTGGGCGTCTGCCAGCGATTTGCCCACTCTGAACAATCTTGCATCTGACGTGGCGCTGGCATCCCTGCTGTCTCTTGCAAATACAAAATATTCCTGCAGTCCGCTGCTGATAGTTGAGTATGTGCATGTAAACTCGCTGCCGCTGCCGAGCAGCCTGCACAATACGTTCCTGCATTCTATGTCGGGGCAAACGAATGCATCGCTTATTGCATCACCGTTTGGATCTGTTAATTCTGTATAGAACCTAACGCTCTGACCTTCCTCCATTTCAGCAGGTTCATTTCTCACGCTTCGTATCTGGGGAGGGCGGTTGGCTATGTCGCTTATTATTGTCGTAAAGAGAGCGGATTTCTTTTGGCTCGTTTTCTGGCTTTCTATCGAAATGTTAAGCGTGTTCACATCTCCGGGCTTTCTTTCGATCGGCGTGACCTTGAGTATGATCCCTGCGCTTCCATTCGGCAGCAACTCTACGGTGTTTTTTGCAGCATTATCAATCATTATTGCCGCGTTACCTGACTCAATGCGGAATGTGAACGTATCGGTTTCATCCCCGGTGTTGCGCAATATTCCTGAGTAATCAACTGCAGTGCCGGGGTTTGCTGTTCCGCTGGCGCGTATCGGGTCGAATTGCATAACTGTTTTGAATACACTCTCTCCTGTAAGAGGGTCCTTTATATATCCCGGAGCTGTGCATTCGCCCCATGTGCATGAAGAAGTGCAGCGCTGTATGCAGGTGACTACGCTGCCGTCTTTCTCTATTTCCTGTGTCTGTGTCTCGGCGTCACTGCATTGTGCTTCACATTGGTCTTTCACACATGAAAATGTCATTTGCTGCTGCTGGCACGTGCATGATGCAGTGCATAAGCCGGTGCTGGGCCTTGAGCCGTATTTCTTGCCGCTGCACTCAAAGCCTGTCTGTGTGCATTGTTCGCCTCTGTACGCAGGATCGCATGTTTCTGTACGGTCAAGCATCCCGTCGCCGCAGCCCGGAACGCGCGCGGAAATATATTTGGCTTTCGGCTCAATAGCGATGCACGCCGGACTGTCAAAAACAAACCCTGTCACGTTATGCGCCCCGCCTTTCGTCGGGCACTTGAATCCCGTCACGCCCTGCTGGCTTCCTATCTTTGTGCAGCTTTCTCCGTCTATGCTGCAGCCTATGCAATTAGCGTCCCTGCTGGCAGTGACGCTGCATATGACGCTGTTGCTTATTATTTCTGCGCGCACGCTGGAAACATAAATGTCTTTTGAATAGACGTCAAAGAATCCCGGCTCTGTCTCGTCATGAACCTCTGAAGAGCAGTCGGATTGCAGCGAGCCGACTATCCTGCACTGGAACTGCCATCTTCCTTCCGCACTTGCATTGCTGCGCACTGCGAAGTTGCGCTGTTCTCCTGTTTTTATCGGAACGCACGCTCCCCTTGCTTTTGTGATCGCCTGCTCGGGGTTTGTGAAGTCGCATTCAGCATAACCATAGTAATCGATGTTGCCCGCGTTCTTTGTCTGCACAACTGCGTCTATGAAAGTTCCAAGCTCAACGCTTCGGGAAATTGTCACATTCTCTATCTGCAACGCACCGGAAAGGGATTTCCTGCAGTAATTATTGAACATGCCGCTTGCAAGGTTCTTTGTTATCGTGAGCTGCCTTCTTGCTTCTGTCGTATTCTTTTTCCCTGGAAAATCTACGACAGCGTCAAGATAATTCCCATACTTCGTGAGGTTCCTTATTATAGTTCCCAATGCGTCTGCGCAGGCGAGAAACTGCCCGCGTTCTTCAGCAGTCGAGGCAATTCTTATCCTTTCGTCAAGCACGTCCTTGCCTTTCTCGAAGTTTATCCTTGATTCAGTTATGTTCTCCCGCGTTTGTACAATGCCAGGCAGGTTTACAAACGGGCAGGAAAAGCTGTAGTTTGCAGATCTGATAAAGCCGGATGCCGTTTGCGCTGCAAGATAGTACACGCCTTTTGTGTCGACGCATCTTGTCTGGCAGGATGTTTGCCTGATATCACCGCATATGCAGGGTTTGTCGACGCCGCAGTCTCTTGTTTCAAAACCCTGGGTGCAGTCGCTTACTGTAGCGTTACGCGAGCAGACGTAGTAGCCTGTGAATGGCTGTGCGAGGGTTGCGTTGAAGTCCACGCCATAATCTATTTCTATTTCGCATCTTTTGTTGGGTCCTGTGCAGCGGAACGGAGACGAAGGGCAGTCGCTGCTGCACGCCGTTTCCTCGCCTATTTGGCAAACGTTGTCGCCGCACAGCGTTATTGTGTGCGTTATGAAAAATGGTATGTCGGCTGTCTGGGATCTCACCGACAAGACTACTGGGTTCGCGCCCTCGCTTGCAGTAAGGTTGGGCACTACCGTGAGCGTGACTGTTGACGTCTGGTCCGCATCAACAACCACTGTCGGATCGCTTAATGACGCCTTCCAGCCGAACGGCGTCAACGCTGAAAGCACGAAAAGCGTCGGCGGGAAGCCGATAATATCCTTGTTCTTTATGACTATCTCAAATATCTGCGTTCTTCCAGGAGGGCCTGTAGACATTAATGGCGTTACAGAAACATCAGGGAAGTTTCCGGGAAGTATCTCGTACTGGGCGCTTGCAATGCCGATTACCCTGAATCTCGGCTCGAACAAGCCTACGCTGATATTGAACAGCCCCGTTGTGTTCTGCACAAGGAATGTTGCCGTTGTGCCGTTGTTGAGCCTGATTGTTTGCGTGACAAAAGTCAGGTTAACATTCGGCGTCACGACCATGTTGAACTTTCTTGTTTCTCCTCCACGCAATGCTACCTGCGAAGGCACAACGATCCTCCAGCCCGGCGGCCCGATTACGCTTGTTGTGAAGGTGAGATCAAAGCTGTTTGGGTTCCTTGTAGTCACTTCGTATGTTTTTTCTTCCGGCGCAGGAACGCTGATCTTTGCCGGCGTAATGTTTATCTCGATGTTCCTTTTCAGGAATGTAGCAAAAAGAAGTATGACCGTTGGTTTTGTCTTCTGGTTTGTCTTGCAGTTCTGGTTGACATTGCACTGCTTTGTCATTGCTCCGCCTACGCCTTCCTCGCATGTGTTCTGGCAGCTCACCGGCGTGCCGTCAGGGCAGACCGCAGTCGTGAGCCCTGTAGGCTTACAGTTCAGGAAACTTGTTTCTGTCCTGCCGGAAGCGTCTATGCACGTTTGTGTGTCGCATATCTCGCTGGTGCCGCGGCATCCTGTGCCCGGGAAGCAGGCTCCCTGTGCAAATCCCAGGGCGGTGAAAACGCTGAGTGAAAGCGCAAGCATGATGAATGCTGCAAATATAATATTTGTTTTGTTTTTTTCTTTATTCATTTTATCACGGTGTTCCTGCTGTTGTTGCCACTGTTGAAGCTGAACCTTCTGTTGTGACGACTGCTATGAATACAGCTTCAGTGGAAGGCGCTGTGAACGTGTAGCTAAATGCGCCGTTCGCATCTGTGGTTACTGTCGCTACATTCAGCACGCGGCCTTCCTGCGTCTTTATCTGTATGCTGACATCTTTCCCCTCGAAGCCGCCGCATGACTGCTCGCCGCACCTGAACGTTTTTTCTACCGATGCCACAGGATATCCCGGGCACACAGGCGATGCAGCTACAGGCGTCCTGCCAATATTCTTTCCGCATATGCTGTAGCAGCCGCCCTGCGGCAGCGGCGTGCTCTGAGCGAACATAGCTGCCCCAACTTGCGCGCCTATGAGGCCTGCTGTCTTAAGTGCTGATTCCGAAGTGATACCTGTTTTCGGGTTGCATGAAATAATCGGGCAGTTCTCGCCATTTATTTGTTTAATTGTTTGGCTAGGAACAGTGTTATCAGGGCACACTTGCTGGACAGGACAAGGTCCAGATTGTGTTTCTGGTATTTCTACTTCTGATCCTGTATATGGTCCTGGTGTTTGTCCTGATTGCCTGTTTCTTGCTTCATCAGAAAGCTTAGACGGGTCTGTCACTTCTCCACTTGCTCCAGAGTCGGGTAAATCAGGAAAATCTTGTGCATAAGCAAGAGGGAAATATGCGCTGCCGAATGGCGATGCAGCAGCTGTGCCTGATTGTTGGAACGGTGAAGTGTCTACAGGCAGATAAGTTGCATCTCCTTGCTGTATAGCATATTCAACAAACGTATCATGGCGGGTAGGGAGAAGATAATCTTCTTCATCGCTTCCGACTAAATGCCAAAAGCTATCGTCTGCTCTTTCATAAGTTTTACCGAAAAGAACGATCCTGTCGCCAACATCAAAAGGTCTTGTTCGGGCACCTGCTGCCTGCCCGGTAGTTTCGCTAGATGCCATTGTTCGGGCACCTGCTACTTCTGCTATTGTTTCGCTAATTGCATTAGCAACAACTGTTTGGTCATTAATGTCTTTGCCTTCTAGTTTTGTTCTAAGAATTGTTTTTGCGCGCTGGCATTCTTGAGCTTGTACTTCTGGCGTCGTGATATCAAGAGCCAAAGCTGCGCACACACCTTCTTGCAGCTTTTCCAAACTTAATGTTTGAGTAGTTCCTCCACTGCCTTGATAATTAGTTCCTATAATGACAACTTCACCGGTTCCAGGATCACGATAAGATCTTACTTCTCCTGTGCCGGGATCACGCTGCACATCTAATGCGCTGCTTGTACTCTCCAGGAAAGGATATCTTGTTCCTTCAGTGCCTGCTGTGCCGCCGCCCGGTGTAGGAACATCCTTTGCAATAAGTCCACCAGCTGCAGTCGCTGTAGAAAGACCTGATAATGCTACAGCGCCTTGACTCACTGTACCAAAGGTTGCACTCAGTGCGGCTGCTATTGCAGCTGAGAAGACTATGGTCGCAACAGCGACAACCATGAGGGCAATGCCGATGATTCTCATCCAGTTCGTGGTGCAGATGGGGCCTTTCTTGCCGCCGGGGATTTGAACATCCGGGCTGCAGTCATTCGGGATAACGCAGGTTTTGAAAAAGCCCTGGTCAACATGGCAGCCGGCGTTGTATTGCATGCGGCATTCGTACTGGGCGCCGTTGCATATATTGGAGAATTTAGTCACAGTGCCTGTGATTGTCAACTGGGTGCCTGTCGGAACAAGCTTGGGATTTATGTCGGCTTCCAAAGTCACTCTACTGACTTCCGAGCACACGACATCGTTTGCAGGCTTTTTGGATGCGGTATCTGTTACGTCAGCGGGATCCAGAAGAAAGCCGCGCGTGCCGGGAACCGAGGCTGTGTTAAATCCCTGAAGGCCTGTTGTGCCTTGCTGATTATTCTGCTGGTTGTTTACATTGAACGCAACCCCGAAGCGCTGGCAGGTGCACCACTCGTTGACTTGGCAGCCGTACTGCAGGCCTTTGCCGAGGGTAAATGTCTGGCCTGCAACACCAACGCCGACATTGCTTCCTGCACCATACACGGCTGATGTAGCGAGGGCGAGTTCTTGCGTGGAGCAGATGCCTATCGGAACAGAGCCTCCAATGTTGCCGCCGGCTGTGCCGCTTACGCTGGTTCTTGCGAAGCACTGGTCGTTGCATGTCTGAGCTGAAGTGCCAAGCGGCGACCTGCTTCTATCAACAGTAACGCTTGAACCGCCCGAACTTGTGAAAATATTTCTGCTCTGGATTTCTGTAAGGAAGGTTCTCAGCGCCGCCACGCATTGATCCCTGCTGTCGTATTGGCCTTGCAAAGGACTCGGTGGATTGCCGTTAAAATAAGTGTTAAGCTGGCCGGCAAATGTATCGTATGTTTGGATGCATGAAGATTCCAGGCATGAAACCGAAAGAATAGGCTCGCTCAGTGTTGCGCAGGCATATGCAGGCCTTTGCGTTTGTGCGCTTGCTGTTCCGATGCGCGCGAAAGGGTAAGGGAGAATTGAGATTACAAGAATAAAGGAAAGAAATACGGCTATGAATTTGAGTTCTTTGTGTTTCATGGCTCTCTGATTTATTATGAAGTTTCCCGTATATTAAGATTAACCTGAAGAAGAAATATACAGATAATTGTAAAGAAAGACTATTGACAAAAATATTTAATAGAAATCACTAGTCAAAGTCACTAAATTTTTCATGCTTATATGATTTTATGCCTTTGAGAACTCCAAAATAACTTTTCTTAAGCTTCCTTGCCCTGATAACTGCATTTATTTTCATTTATATCACCACTTATTATATTCGCTAGAATACATATTCAATTTGTGTGTAAAAACATTTAAATATGTGGTATAACAAGTATAACCATGTCTGCCGTAATAAAGAATGTTAACAAGGAAAGTTGGAAAATCCTGAGGGCAGAAGCAATAAAGCATGGCGTCACTACAGGGAAAATGCTTGAAGTACTTGTGAAAGAACATGTGGAAAAAGAAAAAAGTAAGAAACATGCATGGGATTTAATATTGACGAAAAGACCATTACTGACCAAAAAGGAAGCAGAAGCTATTAAGAAAAGAACCGAAGAATTTAGAAAAAGCTTCAAGATGAGAATATGAATCTTGCGCTTGACACCAATATCCTCATTGAAATCGACCGCTTGAATAAGAAAATAATAGAAAAACTTGAATCTTTGAGAAAAGAAGAACAACTAGATCCTACACTTCCCGCATTAGTAGTTCTGGAATATTATTATGGATTTTTAGACTCAAGAAAAAAAGAAAGTGCGTTAAAAAATATTAACAAATATACAATACTTAATACATCGAAAGGTTCTTCTTTACTGTCTGCTGAAATTAAACATAAGCTTGAAAGAGCAGGCCAGATAATTCCTGACATTGATATCATTATTGCAGCTATTTGCATAGATAACAATGCCATATTAGTTACTTCAGATAAGCAGTTTGAGAAAATAAAAGAATTAAACAAAATCATTCTTGATGTTTAATTTTTATCTTATCTTCATGCCGTTTGGCAGCTTCTTTGCCGGCGATATCAGGGTGCCGTCGTCTGCAGCAAGCAGCATGCCCTCGCTTTTCTGCCCGCGCAGCACAGCAGGCTCCAGATTGGCTATAATAACTGCCTGCCTGCCGAGGAGTTCTTCTTTCTTGTATATGCCTTTCAGCCCCGCGACAAGCTGCCGCTGCTCACCGCCGAGATCGATTTTCAGTAGAAATAGCTTGTCCGCATCAGGATGATCCTTGACATCTACAATAGTAGCAATCCTGAGATCGAGTTTCTTGAAATCTTCAAGCTTCACATAAGCACCTTTATTGATGTTTTCATTTTCTTTTTTCTTTTCTCCTATAATATTTTTATTAGGAGAGGAGGTTGATAGGTTCAGAGGACCAGAGGTCTCTGACCTGCCAGAAACCAGCGGGTTTCTGAGCAAGGATGAGAACCTAGGTTCTCGACTTATTTTTGAATACTTTGTGCGGTATTTTTTTGCAGCTTCCAGCTCCTTGTCTTCTATTTTCCTGAAAAGGATTAAAGCGCGAATCCTTGTGCCCGCCTTGACGGCGAATTTTGTGTTGTCTTTCCACGCTGTAGTCTTTGTTCCCAGGCATTCCAGCGCCTTTTTGCTTGATTCGGGAATATAAGGCGAGAGCAGCAGCGAGATGGTTCTCAGCGCATTGATCGCTGTGTAGACTGTCGTGGCAGTGTCCAGTTTGTTTTTGAATGTCCAGGGCTCTTTTTCCTGGAAATATTTGTTGACGAATGCCGACAGGGCAAGTGTTTTTTTCAAAGCTTCTCTAAGTTTAACGTTATCTACATCTTTTTCGACGGCTTTTACAGTATTACCGATCTTCTTGATGACTTCTTTTTCTTTTTTCCCGGGCTTTCCGGGTTTCGGTAGTTTGCCATTATAGTTCTTTTCCACGAAATGGGTTGCGCGATGCAGAAGATTGCCGTAGTTGCCGATAAGCTCGCTGTTTATCCTGTCGCGAAAATCGTCCCAGTCAAAATTGCTGTCCTTGCTTTCGGGCAGGAGCAGCGACAGGTAGAACCTCCAGTAATCAACGGGGAACAAGTCTAGCGCCTCATCGCTGAAAAGCCCTATGCCCCTGCTTGTGGAGAACTTCTGGCCTTCCCAGTTGAGATACTCATAACCGGCGACGTAGTGAGGCAGTGTGAATTTCTTTGAGGCAAGTAATATAGCCGGCCAGAATACCGTGTGGAAGGGTATGTTGTCCTTGCCGATGAAATGATAGACCTTTGCGGGCCCAGACCACCATTGCTGCCATTTCTTTATTTGCCTGCGGCCCTGGCCTTCCTTGGTTATAGATACATAGCCGATGGGCGCATCAAACCATACATAGAAAACAAGATGTTCGTAGCCTTTCATAGGAACTGGTATTCCCCATTTCAAATTCCGTGTTATGCAGCGCGGCTTGAGGCCTTCTTTCAGCCATCCGAGCGCGAAGTTCCTTACATTATCGGGCCAGTGGTCGTTTGATAAAATCCATTTCTTCAGCTGCGGCTGGAGTTTTGACAGGTCGAGGAAAAGGTGCTTCTCCTCGCGGAACTCAATGTCTGTCTTGCCGCAGACGGTGCAGCGCGGCTTTATCAAGTCAGTCGGGTCAAGAAGCGTGCTGCATTTCTCGCACTGGTCGCCGCGCGCGGAATCATAGCTGCATTTTGGGCACACGCCTGTAATAAACCTGTCAGGAAGAAATCTTTCGTCGTTCCTGCAGAAAGGCAGTGTAAGCGCCTGCTCCTTTATGTAGCCGTTCTTCCTGATTGCGAGGAAAACATCTTTTGTGATGGCATGATGCACCTGTGACGAAGTGCGGCCAAAGAAGCTGAAATCAAAGTTCCATTTTTCATATATTGCTTTCTGCAGTTTGTAGTATTTGTCAGAGTATTGCTGCGGCGACAGGCCTTCCTCAAGCGCGGCCACTTCGGTCGGCGTGCCGTGCTCGTCGGTGCCGCATATGTATATATTCTCAATACCCCTCAAATCAAGAAACCTGTGAAATACGTCAGACGGAAGGAAAGATCCAATTAGATTTCCGAGGTGCTTGACGCCGTTGACATAAGGCAAAGCAGACGTGATAGTAACCTTGAAATCAATCACCTCAATGAATATCATATCGTTCTTTTTATATAACACACAACTAAAGTTGTGGGTTGAACGATGTGATCCCAGAGACATTATATTTCATATTGCCAATGTCTCTGAGGATGATAGCTAAATGTTAAATTCTTTGTATTTGACAAATAAACCCTAGAAAGCTTATTTAGATTTAGACTTGAAAGAATATCCTTTGCCCTTCTTAATAACCATAAAGTATACTGCACCAGCAACAACTGCCAGCGCGACAATTATTATTACTGCAAGGGTTGCAACATCCATTCCTGCTGATGGCTGCTGTCCTGTCTGGTTCGTTTGTTGTTCCTGCTGTGACTGATTCTGTTGTTGCTGTTCTTGTTGCGCCTGCTCAGCCTGCCCTTCAGGTGTCTTCTCGCCGCCGATTGCAAAAAGGCTCAGGCCCGGCAGCGCTGCAGAATAATAAACATAAGTGTCGTCAGAACTCAATTTTGTTGTATCCATTTTCGCCCATGCATTAGTATACCTGTACAGCGAAACCTTGCTGTCATCTATCTTGTTGCCCGTGATCCATGATTTTTCCAGCCGGAATTCCAGCTTCCCGCTTGCTATATTTTCGTCAGAAACGTTGGTCTTGGTGATACTGATATAATGTGAAATAGTCCCGGGCGCAACTGGTACGCCAAGAGGCAGCTTTGATCTTTCTATTATTACTGTAATGCTCCTTGCTATGCCCTTGACTGTTATTTCAATTTTTCTTACAGTTGTCTCGCCTGCATCGAGGTCCACTATTTCCGTGGCGCCGCCTTGTATGACAGGTATGCTTACCGTGGCCTTGCCTGTGCTGTAAGCCTTTGTTGTTTTGATCGCTGCTCCTCCGCCGCCTGAGCCACTACCGGAAGAGCTGCTGCTGGAGCTTGCGTTGGCGGTACTGCACGTTCCGCTTGCGTTGCCGGTGACAGAAACGGAAGCGACGCCGGTGCTGCCGCCCAGGTCGAACGTTATCAGCTTGATCCCCTCGAAGCATGTGCTGTGCTTTATGTTGAGTGAAAGCGTTTTTGTGCTCGATGCGCTGACTGTCGTGCCGGAAGAGCTTGTCGGGTCGCCGCTCTGCCTTGTAAGGCCAGAGGGAAGGTTCAGTGTGTAAGACGTTGTTACGTCGCTTGACTGCGCGTTCTGGATGCCTATGCTAAGGTCAAACGAATTGCCGTTTGTGACGCTTGCTGAAGAAGGCGAAGTGCTGACAGTCATATCGGACGGCGACACGAAGTCCAGTACCGCTGCAGTTGACGACACAGAACCTGATGAAGTAGTTCCCTGGGCATAATAATTATAAGCGCCGGCAGTGCCGGCAGTGATGGTAAATGTTTTTGTCGTGCCTGCTGAAAAGCCGCTGTACTGCCCGGATGCAGGGTCGTTGACAGTCAGCGAAGGCGAGGAAACCATCACGAGCGTGCTGACCGTGCAGGATGTTCCTGTTGTTGTGACGGTTACCGTCACGCTTGTCCCTGTCGTGGCACGCGAAGCGGAAGTTGATGTGTCAACGGTTTGCAGGCATTGCGATTGCGCGAAAACCGGCGCCGCAAAAGCCATGACCATCAGCGCAAAGACGGCTGCAAAAACCATGTTTTTTCCATCGGTTCCTTTATCCATCATTTTTCACTTTCCATGATTTTTTCTTTCTAATTCAGACGCAGCCTTGGCAGACGAAAACGCCCCCCAGGAAAGCCTGTTCTGTTGAGCTGCCGGATGTTATGACGCCTTTTATCTCGTTGGGCGCTCCTGCTCTCCATCCGCCTGACCGCGACACGTTGAATGCCGCGCAACCGCTCGGTCCTGTAAGCACGCTGAGCGTTACATTATTTGTGAACGGGTCGTACATCGTGATGTTCTCCGTTGTTGGCGGGCCGCTGAAGCTGAAGCTTTGTGTGGTCACGTTCGTTACGTTCGCGCCTATGAGCGGCGTTTCGGGCCTCGAGTATGTGAAGGCGCATGCCCTGATCGTAATATTCCTGTTCACTGTAGACGAACTGCTTGTTATCATCGTTGTAGGAGAACCTTCGTTGCGCTTTCCTAAAAGGATTTTGATGACCGTACTGTTGACTGTCTGGTTGCCGTCTACCTTGTATGTGTCTGTAGGCGAGAAACTCAATTGCCCGGTCCAGTTGTTAAACGCGGGCGTTGTAGAGCCTGTGTCTTGGAGGGTGGTGTTTGTGTTAAGCACAGCGTCGTCGTCTATGACCAGCTCTGTGAAATGGCCGCCCAGTATGAATGTAAGAGGCCCCCCGAAAGCGAAAGACCCGCTCTGCGTTGCGTTTCTCAGCGCGAAATAGTAAAATTCGCTGCCGGAACTGCTGTTTATGATATCGCCTTGTGCTGATTCGTTCCATGTCCCAATGTAGAATTCCGCGCCGGTGATTGTCGCATTATAAGCTCCGTTATCTGTTGTTCTCGTAAGCGTGATTGCGCGCGGGCTGTAGCCGCTCGTTCCGCTGTCCAGATCCGTCCTGAACGATTTTATCCCTATGGGCACGCCTTCCGAAAAGTCTGCAATGTCGGAATCGCCGCTAATAGCGTCGGTGAAATTCCACATGATGCTGTACAGTCCGCTCTTTGATATGTTCAGCTGCAGGAATGCCACGCCGTTCGAGTCCGTTGTTGCAGGAGTTTTTGTGTAATTGCTGGAAGGCAGGAAATCCTTGAACCCGAAGCCGCCCCTTCCGCCCCCGAAGTCTTCCTGCTGTATCATCTGGTAAACATCCAATATAACGCTTGCTTGCGCGGTTGTTCCTTTTTTCACTATAAACGGTATCGTTGCTATTGTATTCACGGCGTGCTGCCCGCCGAAGCCCGCGCCGCGGTCGCTCTCGGTTATCGTGCTGTTCAGAAGCTTGACATAGCCGCAGTCTTCCACTTTTACAAGATAAAGCCCGCCGAAGCCCGCTGACTGCAATGAGCGGCGTGCCGTTGCATTGCCTATTGTTCCACTGTTATTAATTACAAGCGTGTCGTACACGCCTGCTGTTGCATTGTCAAGAGCCACAAGCGTTACGTTCGCTTTATACGTGATGGGCTGGTCGCCTCCCATACCGAAGCGCGTCACGTTGAAATCTTTTATTATGCATACCATGTCGGAACGCGAACTCACATTATGCGTGCTTCTTATAGCAGTAAGGTTGATGTTGAATCTCGCGATGGTGTCCGTTGAATTCGAAGCGTTCACGCCGAAGCTGTCGAACAGGATGCCTTCCGTGTCCGGGACCGATATGGACAGTTTAGAAGCTGTCCCGAACATCATCACGTCCGTCGATTCGCCGAGGTAATTGTTCACCTTGATGACTATCATGTTGCCTCCTTTCCTTATGCCAGCGGGAACGGTGAACGTCACGTTCCAGCGCTCGAAGTTGTCAAAGCCTGTTTGCGCGGAATTATTCCATCCATCAGCTTTCAGGCTGTAGTTAACCACGACCGCGTCAAGCACAGAGCCTTCCCATGGGAATCCGACCTGCACCGTGACGTTTGTCACGTTTGTCCGTGCCATGATGTTGTACGTTATATTCTGCCCTGCCACCAGCGCCTGCGGCGGGCCGCCGAATGCGAAGTCAGGAAACGCGTCGAACGCCACGACCATGAAGCCGCCAAAGGATGTGTCGCACAAGTCGTCGGCGGCATTCGTGTTGTTGATGTTGTCGCACACGCGTATTACAAAATCATTGAAGCCGTTGAACCATTTGCCGCCCAGCCCGGAGAAGTTTCCGGGGACTAGTGTAATATTCGCAACGCCGTTTATTATAGGGAAGTTGTTTGTCAGGCCTGCGATGAATTTCGGCCCTTTCCCGGGGTCAAAGCTCTCGACCCTTAAGATGTTCACGGTCCCGTTGACGGTAGCGTTCCTCGTGTTGAGGTTCTTTATGCCTGTTATCAGCATGTTTATCCCGGATGTCGGCGCCACGAAAAAGCCGCCGCTTCCCGTCGAGCCTATCGCCTGTATCTGCGGGAAGAATGACAGCTGGCGGCACTCGAATCCGCCCGGCAGCGAATCAGACTTGCCGTCTGCCGTGGTGATGTTTACCAGCATGAAATAGAATCCTGAGAACTGGCCTGAAAAGTTTATGGTAAGGTTGCCGAGGCCGTTGCTGTTTGTTGACGAAGAGGATGTTATTGACATGGAGCTCTTGACATTCCTGCCTGTAAGCTCCTCTCTGGCCTCTAATATGGAATTGAAGACAACGTTCTTTGCCGCCTGGCGCGTGCGGACATCGAACACCTTTGCGGAGAAGCTCTGCGCGCCGCTGCAGCGGAAGTCTCCGCCCTCGCCGAATTCGCCTTCGTCTTCTCCCCCGCCTGTCCCGAAGCCGCCGCCAAAGCTGCCGGGGAACGCGAAGCCTTCAACATAACGGGCAAAATAAAAGGCATTGCCACGGATAATGGAACCTGCAACAGTTGCCTGAAATTCAATCTGGAAAGGCCCTGTACTGTTCTCGGGTATTTTTATCACGGCCCTCGGATTTGATGATGCCGTTCCGGCAGTGAACGCGCCGGTCAGCCCGGTGAAACTGGTTATTTCCGACGTTGTTTCGCCTGTGAACGACATCGGCGTTATCTTGGTTACATTGAAACTTGTTATGTTTGCTCCGTCAACAGCTGTGCCGTTTGATGAAAGATTCCTTGCCGATATCTCGAACGTCGCGTTGTCGCCGGGCATCAGGAAGCTCAGGAACTCTTTCCCGCCTCCAAGCGATGATACGGGGCTGACCTTCAGTATATAGCTCTGCACCGCAAAGTAGCCTGTTGCAAGCACGCTCACGTTGTTCGTCTGGTTTGAGCCCACAGTAGCGTTCACTGTAAGTGCGTAGACGCCGTCGGTATCAGGGGCTGTGAAGCGCAGCTTGCAGACTGTCTGGCCCGCGAAAAGATTTGTTGTCTTTGTCAGGGCAGGCAGCGAAAGCAGACTTCCATTCAACATGCTTTTCAGTTCTGTAGCCCGCGTTGCTGTGCAGTTGACATCTGCTCCTGAATTTGTTGTTGTGCTGCCGTTCAGCAGTATATCATTGCTCAGGTTGTACACAAGGACATTGAACTCGACATTGCCGCCTCGCTGGAAAGCCGAAGACGAGCCGAAGTCGAAGAAGAAATCCTTTACGATATCAAGCTTTCCTTCAAGGGCCTGCACCGCTGCTGTTGTCGTTGCTTTTACAATCTTCCCCGAAACATTCGCAATCGCCTCTATGCTGTAGCTTCCGGCGGCACTCGTGTTTGTGAATGTGCCGCTGTATGTGCCGTTGGTTATCGAAGAATGTGTCAGCGTAACGGTGCTTGCAGCCCCGCCGGGCAGCGTAACGGCTGCAGTGACGGTTGCGGTGGTTATCGGGCCGTTGTCATCCCTCACCTTTGCCTCGATCTTTATGCTTTCTCCCTGCCCGAAGCTTGTTGTTGTCGAATTTGCGGAATCCTGCGTGTTGACAACAACCACGAGGCTTGTCTTTACGAGGAATATCGTGACGCCTGCGCCCTCGTCAAACACGATGACATACCTGCCGTCTGCGTTTGTCGGCACTGTTATGTTGTAAAGTATGCTGTTTGTGTTTGTCGTTCCTGAAACAGCGCTTATCACCCATCCGGAAGAGTTCATGCCGTTGGGGTTGAAAATTTCCAGTCTTGGCACCGCGCTTGATGTCCCGCTGAATGATACATTAAGTTCAAAATAAGACCCGTTGGCGAAGGGCGGCCTTCTGTTGGTGAAATTGAACAGGACGCTGGAGAAATTGCCTACCCTTATTTCAATGTTCTCCCTTACCACGGTGCCGTTGGTCAGGGTGGCGTTCATGCTGACATTGAACCTTCCCGTTGAATTCGGCGCCGTCAGGTTGAGCTCGAAGTAGCCGTGCGTCCAGTTGAATGACGTGTTCGTGAAAATAGTGAAGTTTGAGTTCCCAAGAAAGCCCGTGATGTTTGTGTTGTTCACGCCGGAAGTGTTGTCCATGCGTATGTATCCTTTTATCGTCACGTTAGTGCTGTTCCGCACGTACAGGCTTGCATCGGCGTCAAAGTAATCGGCAAAAGAGATGGAGATGCTTAATGAAAGAACGAGGAGAAACGCCGAAAGTAATCCTTTGTTCATGATATTCTGATTAACCATGGTTGGTGGTAGTATATAAAATTTTTGAAAGCTTGGAAAGCATATTTTATAGTGAAGCAAATAAATAAACAGGATATAATTTATTTGCTTCACATATAGTCAGCAAAGAAAGTATATATCGATTCTTTCTTTGCATGACTATAACAGGAGGAAGTGTAGTATGATTTATTGCGTAATTGATTTGCATTACTTGAGCATAAAACTGGCGATGCGTTTTTTTGCCTTTTCGCGTTTCTTCTGGTGGTCCTTAAGGAATTTCTCGACAGTTTTCGCAAGGTAGCTCTTAACATCGCCGGAATGCAGCGATCCAGAACGGTAGCCGGCGAATATTTCTTTGATCTTCCTGTCGCTTTCCTCGAACAGTGAAAACAGATACTGGCATGCAACGTCTATATCAGGATTGCCGCCGTGCTTCTTGTGATCTTCAAGCGTGGCGCCGCCTCCCGAGAAGGCGCGCATGATCTTTTTTCTCGCCTCTTCCGGCTTGTCTGTAAGGAATATGCATGTCTCAGGCTTGCTGCCTGACATTTTCCCTCCCTGCAATCCCGGCAGGAATTTATGATAGGTTGACGAAGGCTTGAGCATGCCGATCTTTTCAGCAAGATCACGGGAAAGGCGCATGTAAGGATCCTGATCGATGCCTATGGGCACCACCGTTGGCTTGGGCCCGCCGAAGTCCTCGAGCTGTGGCAACAGTATGTGCGCGCTCTGAACCATGCTGTAAAATATTGCGCCTGGATTCGTCTCGTTGCCGAAGCCGAATATAGCCTTTATCGTCGAGAATGTTGTCTTTGTCGACAGCTTTACTGCAAGCTCGTAGATTCTTGGATCCTTGGTGGAAATGAAAATGTGCGTTTTGCTTTTCTTGAACCCTAGTGCGATGATGTCAGGCAGCACATGCTCGTATGCGTTTTTTGTGGCTTTTTCCAGGCTCTCCGATTTGCGGAAGACGTATGTCTCGTCGTTGCTGATCGGGATGAAGACTTCTGCGCCGCATGACTGGAAAAAGAGAGCCTGCTTCAAAAAAAGCAGGTTGCCTAAATGAGGAGGCCCGGAAGGATTGAAGCCGGTAAGCACCGCAAAACGTTTTTTGTGCCTGATGGCATTGAATATCTGCTGGAAATCACGATGGGCAAAAACAACATGCCTGCGATAAATAAGCGGGAGCTTATCCATGTTTTTCAGGTAACCGCTGATGTCTTCTATGCCAAATTCCTTCATTGCCTCTTCGTAATTAACTTCTCCCTTCACTTCGCTTACGTTTATTTCAGCCATACATCATCACATTGCTTCACTTCATTATTTCTACTCAGCCCATTTAAGATTATTATCTGTTTCTATTTTTCTTGTGAGTATGATTTTCCTTGCTTCAAGGGCTGCGAAAACCAGCAAAGAAACGGCAAGTATGCCCGCCCACTCTTCCACTGTGATTGGCACTGTGTCGAATATCGGGTTCAGGAAAGGCACGTAAAGAACAGCAAGCTGCAGTGCAAAAGATACAAGAACTGCAACAAGCAGCTTCTTGTTCGAGAATATTCCGATCTTGTGCAGCGGCATGTGGCTTCTGACGCTCAGCGCTATGAATAATTCTGTCAGTACAATTGTCGTGAATGCAACCGCGCGGGCTTTTTCAAGGCCTTCGGTAGAGAATTCTATGTAAAACTGCAGAAGGGTTGCAGCGGCCATGAGCAGGCTTGCGAAGATGATGAGATTCATGGATTCCCTGTTCATGACTTTTTCCTTCGGGTTCCTTGGCTTTCTTTTCATCACGTCTCTTTCTATTGGTTCCACGCCCAAAGCCAGTGCCGGGAGCGTGTCTGTGACAAGATTCACCCATAATAATTGCAGCGGCAGCAGCGGCAGGACAAAAAGCCCTGCAGAATCCTTGAACAGGAGAATAGCCAGGAGCATTATCAAGACTTCCCCGATGTTTGCGGCGAGCAGATAATTTATGAACTTCTTTATGTTGTCAAATATGCCCCGCCCTTCTTCCACGGCAGCAACAATGCTGGCAAAATTATCGTCTGTCAGAACCATGGAGCTTGCTTCCTTTGTAACGTCCGTGCCGGTTATGCCCATGGCTATCCCGATGTCTGCTTTCTTCAAGGCTGGGGCATCGTTAACCCCGTCGCCCGTCATTGCGACTATATGCCCTTTCTTCTTGAGTGCTTCTGTTATGCGCACCTTGTGTTCCGGCGAAACGCGCGCGTAAACAGCTATATCATTAACAATCTTGAGATACTCTGCATCGCTGAGCTTGTCAAGTTCGGAGCCTGTAAGAACTTTCCTGTCCTTCAGCATGTCAAGCTCGTTGGCAACTGCTATTGCTGTTTCTTTGTGGTCGCCTGTGATCATCAAGACCTTGATACCGGCCTGATCGCATTTTTCCAGCGCATCCTTGACCTCAGACCGTGGCGGATCTATCATTGCCTGCATCCCTGCGAAAATGAGGCCTTCCTCAACAACCTTCGTCCCTTCGCTGACTATTTTTGTGGCGAATCCAAGCACGCGGAGCGCCTGTTTTGCAAACTGCTCGTTGATACTTAATATGCGCTTCTTGTCTTCCTCGGTCAGCCTTTCAACCTTTCCACGATGGTAGAAACCACTGCACCTCTTCAGAACTTCCTCAACGGCCCCTTTCGTGTACATGACCCTGCCACTGTCTGTGCTGCACACAACAGACATCATCTTCCTTTGGGAATCAAAAGGCGCTTCGGCAATCCGTTTGTTGGTCTCGCGCAAATCAGGAATCTTCGCTTTCCTGGCAGAAACGACAAGCGCAGCTTCTGTAGGATCGCCAATGACTTCTTTCTCGATTTTTGCGTCATTGCATAATAAACCTATAGAAAGCAAGCGTTTCATGTCTTCATTGGCGCTTATTTCTTTTCCTGATTCAATGAATTTTCCTGATGGGTCATAACCCTGGCCAGTGACATCGAAAATCTCGTCATTTGCATATAGTTTTCTCACAGTCATCTGGTTCATTGTCAGTGTCCCTGTCTTGTCGCTTGCGATGACTGTTGTAGAGCCCAATGTCTCGACAGATGCCAGCTTGCGGACAATGACGTTCCGCTTTGCCATCCGCAAAAGTCCTATTGCCAGTGTTATTGTCACTACGGCCGGCAGGCCTTCGGGTATTGCTGCAACGGCAAGGGATACAGCAGTAAGAAACATGTCGACAATATCCTTTCCCTGCCAGATGCCGAGGGCAAAGATTATTACGCATATCCCGAGTATGATTAAACTCAGCTGCTTCCCAAAAACTTCAAGCTTCTGCTTCAGAGGCGTTTTTGCCTGGTCTTCCTGCTGGAGGATGCTCGCAATCTTCCCGAATTCCGTGAGCATCCCGGTTTCAACCGCAACGGCTATGCAGCGGCCATACACGATTGCCGTCCCGGAAAAAAGCATGTTACGCCTTTCAGCAACGGGTGCGTCAGTCTTAATAGTATCGATATTCTTCGATACAGGAACGCTTTCGCCTGTAAGAACAGATTCATCAACCTTCAAATTGAATTCTTCAATTACACGGCAGTCAGCAGGAACCTTGTCGCCAACATTCAGAATTATGATGTCTCCGGGCACAAGTTCTTTCGAATCGATAATTTCTGTCTTGCCGTCGCGGAAAACCTGGGCTTTCTGTGAAGAAAGTTTCTTCAAAGCTTCCAGGGCATTCTCGGCGCGGCGCTCCTGAACGAAGCCGAATATTGCATTGAGGACGATGACGATGAGTATAACGAAAGCATCGAGAAATTCACGAAGCACTGCTGAAATAATTGCAGCTGCTATAAGGATTATGACTAGAATGTCCCTGAACTGATTGAGAAAAAGCACCCATGAAGGCGTCTTTTTTGCTTCCTGCAGCTCATTCAACCCGTATTTCTGCAGCCTTGATGCGGCTTCGGTTGCCCTTAATCCTTTTGCATTCGTTTCAAGGGCCTTCAAAGCATCTGCTGCGCTCATCTTATACCATTCGCGCATTTTTGCACCTAGGCTAAACTATGGGGAGGGAAAGGATAAAAACAGGGATAAGTGTCAAGAAGAAGCTAATCGGTTATAGTTATTGTATTATCAGTTTCATTTGATTCACTTCATTTCTTCAACTCAATTAGCCCATTAATACACAATCTAATAACCTACTAATCCTTTTGTATCGTCCGATATCTTTACTTTGTCGATATACCATTTTTTACTCAAAGTTTCAATAACATATTCTGTTAAGTTGCCCAGTTGGTCACTTGAAAGTCTACTATCGTACAGTAACATAATAATCGCATAATTTGTTGCATGTACCCAATAAGTAGCTCTAACTTCATAAAGTCCCTTTTCCTTGTCAACAAGTCTGTTAAGATCTTCGTAGAAATACTTCTGAAACTCAGAATTCTCAATAAAATTTGTATCGGGTGATCTGTTAAGTACAGTGACAGCTATTACATTACCATATTGTTTACCATTAAATGATATTAATAATTCTCGAGATTCTGATAATGTAATGTTTTCTGATTGTGACGAAACTTGATAATTAATTCCAAGAATTACGGGTATTAACATAATTACTCCTATAACATAAACCCAATATTTCTTAATTTTCATTCTATCACCTTTTGTACAGCTTCGAACTCGTTGTTCGGTATTGTTAATAAGAAGTCCGAAAGTTGCTTTGTTCCTGCCGTCACTCTATATTTCAAATAATTATCAGAGTAATTATTTGCAAATGTATGTTTAAGCACTATCGTTACATATACTTCCGAATTATTGTTAAGTTTTTCTAATATCTTGGAATCAATCTCAGGAATAGCAGTTACAATATTGGAGAGCATTGATATACAAATTAAACTAAGTAGTATAGATATACTTCTCATAACAACACACCTTTACCAGGTATGTGAGCACCAAGCGTGTACCATCTTGATTTCAAGATTTCAATCAGTTCTTTTATTAGTTGGTCACTGGAACCAGAATATTCTACATCCAATACAACCCATCCATTACTTAATGTTCCCCACTGAAAAATCCCAATTTCTTTCAACATTGAGTGCTTGATTGATTTTATGTCCCGAGAAAAGTACTCTTGAAATTTTAGATTAGTTGCGGACGCCACCATATCATCCTGAGTCATTCCATTGAAAGTAACTGTAATTCTTTGGACTTGTGTGATACTTTGAAACTTATTACTAGAAGGGGTCAAATAAAATCCTATAAAACTCAACAACAAAACAAATAATACTCCAACATAAACCCAGTATCCTTTCTTCAGTTTCATCTTCTCACCTTAATAATCAGTCATGACGCTTCTGTAAGCATCTATGCGCGGAAAGGTAAGCTTGGTCGTACTTAAGGTATCTTACAGAACGACTTTCATGAAGTCCTTCGCAATTCTTACGTTCTTTCTGTCCGCTATCTTTTCCTTCAGCTCGCTCGTGTCCTGATAGCGCCTGCTTATGTGCGTAAGAATAACTTCCTTGACATTCGCTTCTTCAGCAATCTTCAGGACATCCGCAAAATTGGCGTGTTTGTAGCCTTCATCTTCGCTGAAGTCCTCGCTGAAGAACGTCGAGTCGTGTATGAGCAGATCGGCGCCTTCCGCAAGCTTTATCATATTCTTTGTCGGGAGCGTGTCGCCGGAGTACACGACTTTTTTTCCTTTCTCAACAGCTGATATCTCTTCAAGCAGTATTTTTCTGCCGCGAAAAGTAAGATGGCCTTTTTCCTTTGCATCCTTGTAGATCTTTCCGCGCGGGGGCAATCCAAGATTGGTAATTTTGTCTTTGTCTATCTTTACACGGTCTTTTTCGACAAAGGCAAAAGCAGCGGCTGGTATCGAGTGCTTTGCAGGAATAGATTGCACAATGAATTCATTTTCCTCGAGCAACGTGGAGATTTCCTTGGATTCGAAATCCACATCATGCGTGTGCACATGATAGTTAAGCCTGGAGTATCCGAGGCTTCGCAGGATGTTGACGAATTTCGTGGCTTCCGGGCCAAAAATGTTTAATGGTTTTTCACGATGCTCAAGATTCATCGTCTGCATGAGCCCGAGCAATCCCGCAAAATGATCTGCATGCCAATGAGATATGAATATGTCGCTTATGCGCATGAAGTTCAGGCCTGCGCTGAATATCTGCCGCTGCGTTCCTTCACCGCAGTCGAACAAATAGAAGAATTCGTTCTCGCTCTGGTAGCGCAGGTAAACAGACGCATGATTCCTGTATTTCGTGGGCACGCCTGCCGTTGTGCCAAGAAACGTGATCTCTATTTGTGTCATGAGAAATACATCCTTGATTATGTTTTAATAACTTCAAAGAATCTGAAAGCATGAAAAATACGTTTGTGTAAATCTTGGGAGAAGCTGCGCTTTTTGGGAATATTTTATTTTTTCAAGAGCTCAACAAAGTCTCTGATGTTCTGCTGAACCTCTTCCTCTGTGACTTCAGCTGAGCAGCCGCATTGCTCTAAACACTGATAGGGCTTTTCTTCTACCTGGTCGCCAAGAACATACTTGCAGGAACTATAAAATTTCTGGTAATTGTCTTTCAGCTCAGCGCTTGTATCATAGCCGCATCTGAGAAGCCTGCATGTGGATGCAAAGTATGTCTGGGCTTCAGCGTCAGAGCCGAATTGGGTTACTGACGACGAGAAAAAGAAAGAAACAGAAACAAGCAGCATAACGCCTACTAAAGCTACAACAATGAAATTAAACGGCAGGTCTATGCCTTTCATGATTCAACCCTCACGCGTGCGCGGAAATATATGTACAAACCGGCAGGCACTCCAACAAGTACGGCAAGAAAGAGTATTACATTAAGCGGTAAAGGTATTGGATTCAGGGACGGCGGAGGGTTCGGGACCGGTTCAAGCCCGACTGATGACGCCACGCATTTATTTTCATCCGAGCATACCTGCCCGGAAGCGCACTGTACGTCGATGGTGCATTCTATTGCCGCACACTGATAATTTATGCACTTCGTGCCGAGCGAGCATGCCTGGCAGGAACTGCCGCCGCAGAAGCACCTGATATCTGTTCCAGGACAGTTTGTACTAACAGAACATTCAGGAACAGGCGCTTCAGAGACTACGAATGCTTCATTTACAACCCTGCTCGATTCGATAAATGGGACATCAGCTGCGTTATAAACACTGCAGGATCTTACAGTCCATGTACCGGCTGTTCTTGTTTCAACAGTAGCGAAGAATGTCCTGGTTTCCTGAGCCAGCAGGCTTTGCGGCTCGGATGCCCCGTAGAACATATCGCCGCGCGGATTAGAGAATGTGCAATTGATATAGGCGCTTTGATCCTTTGTGTCCGTGTTCCTCACGTCGGCCTGGAGTATTGCTTCCTCGCCCGCAACTATGTCAGCAGGCTTGTTTATCGAGACGAACGAAAGAACAGGGCCGCGTATCTGCAAGATTCCCAATGAAAGAAGATCAGACAGAACAGGCGAAGAGCACTGGTTGTTTGTTGATGAGAGCACGGAGCAGGTAACATTAGCTGATCTTGGTGTTTGCGTGTCTATAGGAACGGAAAATCCTTTTGTCCTGTTCGCTGATATGAACTGGCAGGAAGATGCTCGCACCGTCGTAGTTGAATTTCCTCTGAACTCGCACTCTACACGTGCATATATATCCCTGCCCCTGTTGTTGACATTAACGACGAAAGAAGAATTGCTGCCCACTATTATGTCTACTGGCATCTGCGTGCTGTTTATCGAGACAGCCGAGACAACTGGCGTGAAAATAAGCTCAAGCACGCGTCCCTTGATTTCCCTGCCCCTTGTAATTATTTCATTCGCCTTGCTGACAGACAGCGATCGCATGCTGTCATTTACATAATTCAGATAGTCCCTGATCACTGAAAGGCCTATCACCACCCTCTGGCGCAGGTTATCATATTCCAGTTTCTTTTCCCCCTCGCTGCGCTCGATAAGGTATATCAGCTGCTGCCTGATTACTTCGCCCTTTATTGCAAGCTCCCTGAATTCCGCAGTGAGGTTATCGATCTCGCCGAGGCGGAAGCTTGGGCATGCGAAATCCCTGCCGTTGCTTACTATCACCTTCTCTTCGAAGGCCGAGAAGCCTTTGACAACGAGATAGAACGTGCTGTTCAAATCATTGCATTTCAGGTCGCATGAAAGTGACGACAGCGAGCCGCACAGGCAAGGCTTGTCAAGCCCGCAATTCTGGCTGCCTACGCTGTAAGAATCCTTGCAATCGGCAATCCTTGTGTTGCCGTTGCATGCTATGAAAGTAGGGAATGTTATGGCTGACAACATGCTTCCGGAGAAGTTCACTCCCGTATCTGTCTGGTCGTATCTCACTGTGCCGAAGCTTGTGAAGTCATACCTGTTTCCCGAAAGGTCTATGCTGAACGATCTCTCAGCTGTGCCAATTGGTCCTGTAGAACCAACTGCGCGCGCTTCTATTTTGCACGTGTTCGCACCCTCAGTCCTGCAGTCCATTGACGGTCCTACGCTGATTGTTACTGCGCCGTTGCACGATCTGTTTTTGAGCATTACAGTCTCCGTTACGCCGCTGATGATGCGATAGTCGCACCTGTCTATGCCGTATTTGAATGAATCGCCTATCGTGACGGTGAAGTTGCTTACCTGCCAGATGCCTGGCTGCGGAGACAAGATTGAAACTGCGGGCTGCGCCATGTCTATTACATATTCACCTCTTGCCGGAGCGCCGTCTCTTGAGAGCACATCTATGGCGCGCGCTTCTACGACACATGATCCTGTGTTGCAGACACTTGGCACAGGAATGATGACTTCCATATTGCAGTCGCGGAATGACCAGTTTCTTTTTACCTCGCCGTTGCTAATGACGCGGTAATCGCATGTAAGCAGATTTCCTGTATCGTTTATACTGACTGAAAAGTTCGCCCCTCTCAGGCTGCCGTTAGCAGGCGAGATTATCTGTGTAGATGGCAGATTGATGCCTGCGACATTGAATTCAACCGGCTCTGAAAATCCTTCGTTGTTTGCCAAATCTTTCGCGACTGCACAAACAAAAGCGCGGCGTGTTACATTTCTTGGAGCTCCTGTGTCATACAGCGAGTAGTTTTGCGGGCAATCAGCGGTCTCTGAGAGCACGACTCTTATTGATTCGTTTCTGCATCCTACATTGTCTGTACACAAAACAGTTGCAATCGCACTTTCCTGCGGTTGTGCCGGAGCGCCTTCTACTATAACGGTTGGTACAGTGTTGTCGCTGGTTACTGTTAATGGGAAGACGCCGATTGTGCTGTTAACTGGTACATCTTCTCTTAGGGTGCACGAGATTGATTTTGCTCCGTTGTCTGTCCATGTGCTGTTGAAAGAGCATGAAGGATTGCTTCTCCTGAAGCCGCTGTTGCAAAGCACAGAACTTTCTGATGTACATTCAAGTGAAATGTTTTTCTGCGCAATTGCTGTGCTGCTGAATAATATTTCTGTTCCTGTTTTTACAACGTTTGGTGAAACACGCACTGAGGCTGTGCCATTGCATGGTCCGCTAACTGAAACATTCTCGGTTCTTCTGTCCCTGACAACAAACTGGCAGGCAGCGCTGCTGCATCCATAATCCCTTTGCTCCTGCTCGATACGAACTGACAATTCATTGCTGTCGCATGTAACAACTGTTGTTGTCGTGTTGTACCAGCCGTCTTTCGAATTGCAGCTCTCGCAGGTTCTGGTGCCGCAGCTTGTGTCTGTGTTGGAGCAGAAACTGAAGACGCTTCCTGCAACGCAGTACTGCGTTTCTGCATTGATCTTCCTGTTGCGCAGCTCAAATATTGCTGAAACCCCTCTGCTGTAGTCTCCATGATCTCTGGCAATGAGATTTATGAAATTGCTGTCGTTGTGAACTATAAAGCCTGTGATGTCGCTGTTTAGGGTTTGTGATGTCCTGCAGCTGGCGGTTTTTCCGGGGTTGCTGTAATCCGTGCAGACATGCGGGCAGCTGCTTGCGTCTTCTGCAATTGTTTCTGTCTGAAGGGTATTGCGCAGGATTACGCCGCCGGTATCATCTGTTGCAAATTCCTTTAGTGCAGCCTGATATGTGCACTGGCTGACAGGCAGCGTGTCCATGGCGCTGCATGCGGTGCCGTTGTCGACGCAGTTCTTTGCGCCAAAGGGCCCGCCTTCAGCAATCACAACATCCCCGCCGCAGCCGCTGCAGGCATCAGACCTGACACAGTTTGCTTTCCAGATCTTGTACGTGTATTTGTCGGTGGTCGGCAAGCTGAAGGTTTCGGACGCCGGACCGCTGAAACATACGTTTGGTGGGTAATCAAGTCTTGTACCGGCGGAATCGTAGACCTTGACATGGTTCACAGATCCTCCGCCGCCTGTTGCTGTCCACTTTATGGTCGCCTTAAGTGTGGGGCCGTCAGTGTATTCGACGCATACCTCCGAATCTCCGGTGCCTTTTTTGCACCCTACCTCCACGCCCGGGATCGGATACGAGTCGCACGCGGTCATGTTCACGGTAAGGATGACGTCAGTCGCAGTCTCGTTTGTCGTTACGGTTTTCTTCACCGTCTCGTTGACAGCGTCGCTTCCGGGGGGATTTTTTATGCAGGCAGCCAGCTCCTCTGTCTGCGTCCATCCGCATTGTCCGCTTGCCTGCCTTTCACACATGCCAAACTCCTTGTAGCATGCGTATTCAGGTTTGGATTCGCATGTCGTGGCTATACTGTCTATGAAAGAAGCCTCCCCGCACAGCTCGCCTGAGCATCCGCCGATCTTGCAGCCTGAAGGGGTGCTTACCGACCAGTAAACGATCACGCGGCCGGCTGCGCCGAAGCCGCCATGATATCCGGTGTCGCCGCCGCCACCGCCTCCGGGTGTCCCGCCTGCTCTGCCTGCAAAGCCGCCGAAGCCGCCGTTCGGGGAGGAGCCGCCTTGTCCGCCAACATCCCGTCCGTTCTGCCCGGCTCCGCCGGTGATGCTTAGCGTCCCGTTGCTTGTGCCGCCGGCTCCGCCTATGCTGCCGCCTCCGCCAACAGCAGCACTTGTTGGCAAGCCTCCCATCCTGCCGCCTGAAGCGTAGATGAGACCTCCGAAGCTGCTGTTGTAACCATGATAATAACCGTCATAAGTCCCGTTCTTGCCTACTATAACCGTGTAAGCGGTGCCCGGCCTGACAGTGTATATGCCTTTTCCATAGCCTCCTCCTCCGCCTCCGCCGCCTGCACACGGAACATACGTGTATGTACCCGGAGAAAATTCGGTTGGAGCAATAATTTCTACATTTCCGCAAAGCGTCCCTACTGCTCCGGGCCCTCCCATTCCGCCCGCGCCCCAGATTTCGATCATGACGCTTGTTACATTCGGCGGGGCAGTCCATGAAAAGGTGCCCGGGGTGTCGAAGACCTTCATGTTTGTGTATCCGCCCCCGGCCTGCGCAAAGCTTATGCTGGATGCCGTAAGAAACAATCCGGAAATGGCAAGAATCGTGAAAAACAGGGCTGTGCGGAATGCTTTGCGCATTTTATTAATTTGTCAAAGGCGGTATATATAATTATTTTTGTTGCCGCGCCTCGATGAATGCCAGAACCAGGCCAATGATTATCAATGTCAACCCTGTGAATACCGTTTCGCCCTGCATAAGATACGTCGAAACGCCAACGCCGAAAACAATTCCTGCCGTGAAGAGAAGAACCTTTTCCTCATCATGGGTGTTGAGATAAAGATCTCTGGTTATCAAACCTTTGTTGTTTTTCCTCGTTGCTTTTCTTCTTGCAGCCATCTAACTCACCGTAATTATTTTGTAATGCGTGGTATATAAAGATTAAGAAGGAGAAAACCTAGGTTTCCTGCAGAGAACCTAAGTTCTCTGAGGTCTCAACTCGAGGAAAGCAAAGCTTTCCTGAGTCTTCAGAAACCTTTGGTTTCTGCAAGAAGAGCGAAGCTCTTTGCAGATCTCCTTTCTAATCCTCATTCCTAATCAAGAATATTATTTTTCTCGCTCAGAAAACAAAGTTTTCTGGCGTCTCAAAGAGCATGGCTCTTTGCAGATTTCCCAAGGATTTTCTTTTCTCTAAAGGAAGAGGGGTTATCTGCAGAAAGCAAAGCTTTCTGAGATGTCAGAATTGCTTTGCAATTCTGCACATAGGGGAGAAAACGCAGTTTCTCCCTATTATGGGGTTAGTCTGTCGACGTCCCGAGGGAAGAGGACAGCCTCCCTGACATTAGGCAGGTTGAGTATTTGCATCGTAAGCCTCTCGATGCCTATAGAAAATCCGCCATGCGGCGGCACGCCGAACTTGAAGAAATCTGTGAACCATCTTATTGAATCCATGGACATCTTCTTCTCGCGAAGCTGCTGGACCAGCTTGTCATGCCTGTGCTCGCGCTGGCCGCCGGAGCTCATCTCCATGCCTTTGTAAATGAGGTCTATGCTGCGCGCCCATGTGGGATCTTTGTCCACGCGCATGACATAAAACGGCTTCTCTGCAAAAGGAAACCGGTTCACGAAAAAGAAATCAGAGCCGAACTCGTTCTTCACATACTCTCCGAGCTTCTTTTCTCCGTCTGAGCCGTAAGAAGCCTTCCCGTATTCAACTTTTTCGCCTAGTGTCTTCAGTACATCGTAAAGATCAGGAAATTCCAGCACGGGGAATTTCTTTTTCGGCACATCCAGTTTTATGCCAAGAATATCCAGCTCGTCCCTGCAGTCTTTCACAAGCCTCTCGATTGCAAATCTTATCATTTCTTCCTCGAGGCTGATGACGTCGTATTCGTCTGTTATGAAAGCCATCTCGGCAGCAATAGTCCTGTGCTCTGATAAATGCCTTGTGGTATGCGACAATTCTGCGCGCCAGCTCGGGCCAACGTCGTAAACACGCTCCAGGCCTGCAGCAACAGAGAGTTGCCTGTGAAGCTGGGGGTCCTGGCGCAAGAAAGCTTCCTTGTCGTAATAGACTACGGAAAAAAGTTCGGCGCCGCTTTCTGATGCAGAGCCCATCAGCGACGGCGTAAATACCTGGACAAAGCCCTCTTTCTTCAGGAAAAGCTGCATTTCCTGGACGAGCGTTGACTGCACACGAAAGACGGCGTTGTGCTCAGGTTTCCTGAGGTCTATGCTTCTCCAGTCCAGCCTTTTGTCAAGCGTAGTCTTTATGCCGGGAGAGATATCAATAGGCAGGTTTTCAGCAAGTGAGATGACGTTGATATTTTTCGGCAGTATTTCGAGCTTGTTTGGCGCCTGCTTGTTGTCTACAACATCGCCTGTAACAGAAATCACGGATTCCCTTTTCAGGTCCTTCAGCAATTCCATTATACTGTCGTCTGTTACGCCTTTCTTTGCTGTTATCTGCACGAGTCCGGTAAAATCGCGAACAACAGCAAACACAATGGAGCCGAGGACCCTTTTCTCGTGCAGCCATCCGGCTACAGTGATGTTCTTGCACGCTTTCAGTTCTTTTGCATAATGCGTTCGGAGCATACGGTATCAATTTTTATTTTATATCGTTCGGTTTCTCCTCATCACATGTTATAAAAAAGAGTCCAGGAGACTATCCAAGCAAGGAAGAACGTGGTTACCGGGCTCAGCCACCACTTCTTTTCCTTTTTCACGCTGAAAGCCTTTTTTGCAAGTAATGAAAGGCAAATGAATGCCACGACTGCGACCGCCAGACTTACAAGCGGCCGGTTCAGCAGAAAGGACACATAACCGGTGACGATACCTGCGAGAACATTCGCAATAGTTACCTTGATTTCTTCGTCAAAATATTTCATATTCTTCACTCAGTCCTGCTTATGAAGCTCATTACATTGCTTTGCTCTTTTTCTTTTTTCATCAATGTGGCCGTTATCCAGGACTTCCTTACAATGTCCGGGAAGTCTTTGTTATCTTGTAGCCAATTCTTTAAAAACGCTATAGTGCGTTCGTCGGAAGTGTAACCGGAGCCGAAGAAGCCGTATTTATGATGAAGCTTGCTTATTTCCGCGTCGCGATGAACCTTGGCAATTATCGAGGCTGCGCCGACCTCGGGGTATTTCTTGTCGGCAAAATTCTCCGCTACCAGTTCAAACCGGGTGTGCTTGAGCCTGCAAAGGACCTTTTCCCTGAACCTTTTTGTATTTGCTTCTGGCGCATCGATCACCGCTTTTCCGGGGCAAAGCAGGTCTATCATCTGCTGCATGCGCTCTATCTCAATCCTGTTAAGATTGGTTTCCGTTCTTAATTTGTCTATTTCCTGCGGCGATATGGACAGCACAACAAGATCTTCAGCCATCTTCTTCAGCCTGGGCACGAGGCTTTCCCTTTTCTCAGGCGTAAGTTGCTTTGAGTCTTTGACGCCCAGTTCCCTTAGCTCTCCAATCTTGCCTTCCTTCACAAGATAGCCGCACATCACAAGCGGGCCGATGACAGGTCCTAACGGCAAGTGAAACTAAATTTCACTTTCTACCGGCTTCATCGATACCCAAAACATTTCTCAAATCACTATCACCTCTTTATCTATAGGTAACTTGTTCCATAAGTATTGTTTTTGTTGTATTAATTTCAATCTCTGCATTTCGTCGAGTCTCTTTTTTGCAGCTTTCCAGTTTACATCTAATAGTTTAGCAATTTCGCTTGTTTTACATGGGATTTCAAGAAGTTGTAGTATTTCTGACTTTCTTTGGGAAATAATAATCATATTCAAGTCTGATCTAATCCAGTAATCTCTACTAAGACATCTATAATTTGTAATTTTACCTTCTCTTTTTAATGCTGTTAAGTGATCTTGCAGAGTAGCTTGTTTTCGATTAAAAATTATAGAAAGTTCTTTGCTAGTTACAGGCTTTGAAAGGTATTGTAAAATATTATTTCTGATATAATTTGACGGATAGTGAATTTCTTTGAAAGATTTCCAAGTAGCTAAGAACTTAGCTCTTTTATCTGGATGCAAAACAAATAAATTATATTTATAAAATTTTTCCCAATTACTCCAACCAGTAATTACATAGGCACGTTCACGTGTGGAAAAGGTGGATTTTATATCAAGATATTTTAGTATTTTATCTATCAACTCTATCTTTTCTTTTTGAGCAATTCTTATTGTTCTGTTAGAATGAACTCCTGATTTTATATTGCCTTCTCCTGCAAAAAATCCTTTCAGTACGGGAACAAAATATTTTTCCTGTGATGTAATTTTAGATACTATTTTTCTCCATTTTATTACATCTTTAGTATTCGCATAACGCAAAATGTGATATGGTTTTCTAGCTCTAATATCTTTATAGAGTTGGGCTCTGCAATTTCTTAACTTCAATGATTGACCACCATTAGGTGAATAAGTATAAAGTCTGAATTTATTTTTAGGAAATATTTTTGAAAGTGTTTGATAGAATAGCTTGACAAGTAATTCACAATTATTTGTAAAAGTTATTTCTCTAATTGTTTTATCATCTCCTTCAGCAATCCAAAGTCCGACACATTCTGCTAATCTATTGGACCAATTATCTGTCATCAGTCTATAATTCTATATTTAGAGCTATAAAATTATCTGTAGTAAAGAAACTAGAACTTTACTGAAGTAACTCATCAATTAGAATAAATACAGCGTTTTAAAAGAAGAGCTATCTTCCGTCGCGTGTAATGATTCGTCCCCTATAGGAATTGTTTACTGGAACAGGAACCGGTACGGGCGAGAGTGCATATCCCATGCGTTCCAATATTGAACCAAGATATCCGCCTTTCTTGAAGGCGTGATGCAGTTGTAATGCAAGTCTTGGATCAGAAGTAAGTTCCTGCAAGCTATGTGGCTGTGGATAATGCCTCATTACTATTCTATTAATGAAATAACTATTTATTTCTACGATTAAAATTCCTGCCATTTATAAACATTTGCTCCCATTTGTTATTGCTATAGCGGAGTGGAGCATTGATTTTAGAAATTTCTATAATCACTCGAAGCCTGGAGTGCTCGTCGGGCCCATAACCCGAAGGCCAGAGGTTCAAAAACAAGTCACAAAAATGGGACTTGTGGAATTTCCTCTCTCCGCTATTTACTATTTAATTCTTGTAAAGCAGAAAATGCTCTTTTATTATTCTTATTCCTTTCCTTCCAAAGTTGGAATTTTTTAAGATGTTTTGGATGACGAAAACCTATAAGCTGCATCCATTTCACAAGTTGTAAATGGCCATAAATAGCGATTTCGTACTTGAGTATTTTCTTTTTTACTCTTGGATCATAATAATTATGTGTAAATCTACTTACACTAAAACCTTCTGATTCCAAGAAGTCAGCTATTTCATCTCTTAATATTCTTGACTTTGATACTCCATTTATTACAGGATAATATTGATAATTCTTGTATCTTCTTTTTAACGAGATGCATAAATCTGTATCTGCAAATCCTTGTATAAAAGATTTCATCATTTCTTTACTATCTAAGAAAATTGTTGGTATTTTAATATTGTCTTTTCGCCCACTTGGAAGACCTATAATTTTCGTTAAAAATAAAACCAACGATTTAGATCGTAGTGTAAATCCATAAGTATTATCCCTTTCATGTAGTTTATTCTTAATCTTGGAGTTAAATAATTTGTAGAACAAATCTAACAAAACTTTATCATAAAATTCTCTTTCATCAAGCTGATTGCCGAGACACGTTACAGAATATTCATGTTTATCAAATCTCGTATGTATATTTCCATCTCCTGCTAGAACACCACAAACATAGGCAAGATCTTTTGTAGATTCAATTGGAAGAAAGAAATCTTTTGATTTTTCCTGTCTAGTCAATTCTATAGTAGAAATATCTAACATAACACCAAAATATTTTATAGGAGTTATCCTCTATATACTTTTTGCTTTTGCAAAACAGCTTTTTCGAAAGTTTGAGAATATCCAACCTCCTATTCTCTTTGCTTTAAAGGTTATTTCTGGAATGATATATCCATGAACCTCCTCGAAAAAACGTTGCGGATTCTTGAGCAGCCGGCATGCGATAACTGCCTTGGTCGGCAATTTGGGCAGCTGCTTTCAGGTTTTACAAATAATGAAAGAGGGAAGCTGCTAAGAACAATTGCTGCAATGTCCATAGACAACGAAGACTACAAAGGGGCTGCAGACATGTCGAATTTTCATGACTACGCCTTCCATAATCTCGAGATCAAAGCCAAAACAGCAGGAAAGCAGTGCTCTGTTTGCGGCGATATTTTCGCCCGCCTGGAAAAATACGCCGAGAAGATTGCAAAAAACAGGCAATATGGGTACAAAACATTTCTCATAGGCACGAGGCTTTCTTCCGGCCTCATTGAAAAGGAAGAAGCGCTATGGGAACGCGTTGGAATAGACTATTGCGAGCCGTTAAAGGCCGAGATAAACCGCGAAATTGGAAAACTTGCAGAAGCAGCAACAAAGGCGCGGTTCAGCAGGAAGAACCCTGATGTGAACATGATTGTCAACTTTGGAAGCGGAAGGATAGAAATCACTCCAAATCCTATTTTCATTTATGGCGAGTACCAGAAACTCAAGCGCGGCATACCCCAGACAAGATGGCCATCAAAGAAATACAGGACCAGCGTAGAGGAGATAATTGCAAAGCCGTTCATGCTGGCTACTCGCGGAAGAGGGCACAAACTTCATGGAATGGGCCGCGAAGATATAGATGCAAGATGCCTCGCATGGCGGCCGTTTGTTCTTGAAATTATAGGTCCGAAAAAGCGTGAAACTGCAATGAAAAAACTTGCCGGAAAAATAGGAAAAGAAGTCAAGGTCAGGAATTTGCGGCCGTCAAACATTGAAGAAGTCAGGCGAATAAAAGAAGCGCGCACCGACAAGACATACAGGGCTGTTGTGAAATGCAATAAACCAGCCAGCAAAGAGGATCTTGAGAAAATAAAGAGTATTGTGGGGGAAATAAGCCAAAGAACGCCCAAGCGGGTTTTGCACCGGCGCGCTGATCTGCGCCGCAAAAGGCACGTAAAACAAATAAAATACAAGTACATGGACAAAAAGACATTCCTGCTTGAAATTCGTGGTGAAGCAGGCCTCTATATTAAAGAGCTCATAAGCGGCGACGGGGGAAGGACACGGCCAAGCATATCCGAGCTGCTGAAGAATGAATGCACGTGCAAGGAACTGGACGTGATGAAAATACATGTCAAAGGCTGAAGCTGCAGACGTTCCTTATTTTATTCAGGTTCGTGGCTGCATAAACTGCAGTGCGTCGAAAGAACATAAGAAGAGATTTGGGGAATTTTATCAGGAAATAGGCGTGCCTGTTGACAGCTTTATAGGTCAGATGGCAGCCGGAAAGTAGACTTTTAAACTTTTGTTTGAATGATGGTAAAGGCTTGTTGATAATATGGTGCGAAAATCTTACGGAAAGATGAGAAAATCAAGGAACAGGCTGTCAGGCAAGAAAGCAAGCGGCATAGGGTCTTACATAAGAAAGTTCTCTCCTGGCGATGCAGTACATGTGGATTTCCTGCCAAGCTCAAAGCTCCCGCACACGCGTTTCCAGGGAGCAACAGGAAAGATAATCGAGAAAAGAGGCAGGAGCTACATGGTTCAGATCACAGACCATGATGCGACGAAGACTCTTTTCCTGAGGCCAGAGCATCTCAAGCCGCAAAAAAATAAAAACTGAGAGAGGATTATAATGATAAATAAAGAGAAGAGGTCTTTGTTTTCTTTGGGACATACAAAGACCTTTCTTTTCTGAAAAGAAAGGGATTTGTTTATGGAACTGATCGAAGAAGAGGACATAACTGTGCCGGAAGCGAAAAGGATACTTGAGGAAAGGAAGGGAGAAAGGGATCTTGTTTACGAGCAGAAGATATGCCTGGAATACCTGGAAAAGGTGCCAAAGCTCACACAGGCTCAGCTGAAAAACATAATTGAAGATCTGGGCAAAATAGCAATCCTGAAGCCGCGATACATAGCCCTGATAATCAACATACTTCCTGACACAGATGAGGAAGTCGAGATGCTTTTTTCCAAGGAAAGAACAAACCTGAAGAAAGAGGAAATCAAGCAGATTGTAGAGATCGTCAAGAAATACAAGAAATAAATCAGTTTACCTTCTTTTTCTGATCGAATTCCAGTTCAACGCCGCCCACGCGTTTTGCCATAACGTTGTACAGGAATGCAGAAACTGCACCCATAATGAACATTGCGTGCTCTAATCAAATTTCATATCCCGGTTCTTAAATAGCTATTAACAATCTGATTTTTTACTAAGGGAAAAGAGGTTACATGGTGAAGCAAAGCTCCACCTGTACAGGTGGAATCAAAGATTCCACCATGTAGAAGGAGAAAAACCGTAGGTTTGTTCTCCTCTTTTAAAGTTGATTATCCATATTCAAGAAAAGCAGGAAAACATCTATGAGTGATAAGAGTGTTTGAGGTAATGACAAATGAAAGAAGAGACATGCATAATCCTAGATTTTTTGCCAACAGGATATCCGGACAGAAGACACGCGGAACCAGTAGCCCAAGCCATAGGCAGCTCCTTCTTCTCGCTGCTTGAGCTTGTACCGCGGGAAGACGTTACATTGCGCCCCGAGGAAGAAGTCTACATAGGCGAAGGCAAGCGCGACAAGATAAGGTTCATAAAAGGCCAGATTGAGTACAGAAACCTTACAAACCATTCACAAAGAACGCTGGAAGAAATAATAGAAAAGCTGGTAAAGAAGAACGAAGCGCGTTTTGTGGATTTCTTCAACAAGGGCTACTCTATCACGCCCAGAATGCACCAGTTCCAGTTGCTGCCAGGCGTCGGCAAGAAGCACCTGATAGACATACTTGACGAGAAGAGAAAGAAACCGTTTGAAAGTTTCAAGGACATCAGCGAAAGGGTAAAACTTTTCCCTGATCCTGCGAAAATCATAGTGAGACGCATAATCGAAGAGCTCACCGGGGATGAAAAATACTATCTTTTTGTGGCACAGCCCAGAAAAAGGATGTGATTGTTTCCTTCATAATAAAATCGGGCCGAGTATGCTGAAAGCAATAAGCAAGAACATCAACAGGCTCATGCCCGTGACTATTGGCTTGTGGTGCCTCGTGAATTTTTTCACTATTTCTTCGAAGAGGAAGCCGCCGTCCAGGGGCTTCAACGGCAGTATATTCACCAGCCCTACAAAAAAGCTGATTGCAAACAGCCAGAAAAGCAGCGTATAAAATACAAGCATCCCAGAACCGAGCAGGAAAATATAGGAAGTGCCAATAACTGCGATACCCAGAACAGGCCTGCTGTCACCAGTGCCCTGCAAAACAAGCGTATGGGATTCTACGTTTTTGTCGTTTATCACAAGCCCCGAGCTAGGCAGGGGTGAAAAGATAGGCGCACCCGAATCAAGTTCTGCCGTTTTGACTTCAATAGCATCTCCAGGTTCATGCTTTGCCAGCTCATTGCGCAGCTGATCTATGCTGTTTATGCGCTGCCCGCTGATCTCAGTTATCGAGGCTGTGACGTTTTTTCCGAAAGAAGAGTTGTCAGGCGCATAAAAAGCGACGCCGGAAGGGACGAAAAACGCACTTGAAATCAGGACCAGCAGCAATAAAATAATTCCAGCGAGGAAAATATTTATGAAAGACCCGGCTGCATAAACGCGCATCTTGGTCTTGCGGCTCTGCTTTTCCAGCTGCTTTTCATCGGGTTCCACAAAGGCTCCGGGCAGAACCAGCAGCAATATCCAGCCGACTGATTTTATCCTCACCTTGTCAATCCTGCACATGATGCCGTGCATGGTTTCGTGCGGTACTATCACAAATGCGACGGCGATGATCCATATCCACCAAGGCACGAACAGCACGCCGGGCACATCCAGCGACGCTGCAGGGCCCGGAAGTATGAGCCTGGCTCCGTCCTTTAACACGCCGGTTGCTATCTTGATTGACTGGTCTATAAGCAGAAAGGAGCCAAGAAGCATCACAATAATGGCAACAGCAACACCAATCATGCCGAAAGCGCTCCAGAATGTTTTGTGCCTTTGCGCTATGCTGTCTATGGTGTCGCGGAAGCGCTTGGTGCGGCGCATCAGCAGGATGCCTGCGGTAAATTTGATGTTCTTCCTGTCCTTGAAGATTATTGACGCTACTATGGAAATGAAAGCCGAAAACGAAAAAACGTTAAGATCGATGAAGCCGGCAGTGAACAGCAAAAAGAGGCTGAATAGTATGAAACCTAGTATGAAGTAAACTATGCGCATCCTAACTTTATGACCAGCGAATATTAATAAAAGTTCCGCTGCGTGTCAAGGACCACCGTCTGAAGACGGTGGCTTGCTGAAATTTCTGAATCCTTGAGCACATGGTAAACCAAAGGTTTACCTGTGTCGCAAAGCCCAAAGCTTTGCAACAATTCGCATTCCCTGAACCACTGCTTAAAAACAATGGAATGCGAAGTATAAATCATGATGGACGCGCAGATAGAGTTCTACACATGGGCTGACAGGATAGCCGGGGAGATGCAAAAAAGAAAAGTCAAGAAGCAGGTAGTTCACGGGATGTGGACGCCTTCCGGTTATTTCCATATCGGAAATGCAAGAACTGAACTGCTCATACCGGGGCTTGTTTTCCAGGCACTGGAAGACGCCGGAACACACGCTAAATTCAATTTTTTCGTGGACGATGCAGACGATCTGGATGCAGTGCCCGCCGGACTGAATCTTAATGCTGAAGATTTCAAGGAGCATCTTGGCAAGCCCATATACGAAGCGCCTTCTCCTGATTATAGCCATGAAACGTGGGCGGACTATTTCACCGCTGAAATAAAAGACGTGATGCACGAATACGGATTGAAGCCAAAATGGCACTCTTCTTATGAAAATTACCACAAAGGGCTTTATGATGATTCAATAACAACCGCCCTGAACAGCGCAAGGAAGATAAGGGATATCTGGGTAAAGATAACAAGGTCTGACAAGCCTGAAAACTGGCTGCCCGTCATTGTGAAATGCGAAAACTGCGGCAGGTCAGGCACAACAAATGCAACCGGCTGGGACGGCAAGCACCTGTCTTATTCGTGCACGCAAGACCGCGAATATGCCAAAGGCTGCAGGCATGAAGGGCAGGTTATGCCAAAGAAGGGCAATGTAAAACTGCCATGGAGGCTGCACTGGCCGGCGACATGGAACATATTCAAAACGACATTTGAATCGGCCGGCAAAGATCATTTTGCCGCCAGCGGATCGGTAGACACAGGAAAGGTTTTTTCGGAAGAGATCTTCAAGTATGCCCCGCCTCTTCTCGTAGGCGGGGAATTCGTACAGATAAAAGGGAAAAAAATATCCGGATCAAAAGGAAATGCAATATCGCTGAAGCAGTGGCTGGAATTTGCAGAGCCTGAACTGCTGCGGTTCATGATGATTTCCTACCAGCCGCAGACAGTCATTGAATTTGACCTGGAATCAAACAAGCTTTTCCTGCTTGCCGACCGCTATGACGAGGCAGAAAGCGTTTATTTCCGTGAAAAGTCTCTAAATGAAAAGAGGGACAACCAGCTGAAAAGGGAATACACACTTTCTCAGACAGGGAAGCCCGCCAAGATGCCGCAAATCAGCTATTCAATCGCTTCCATGATTTCCCAGGTATACGCAGGAAGAAGCACGGAAGAGATAATAAATCTACTGGAGTCAATGGGTGCCATAAAGAACCCTGGCAAAAAAGACGCTGAAAAAATAATTCACAGGCTGAAACTGGCAAAAACATGGGTTGAAAAATACGCTCCTGAGGAAATGAGAATCAATGTCAGGGAAACAGCAAGCAAGGAATTTGTTTCCTCTTTGAATGAAAACGAAAAGAAAGCGCTGGATCAGCTGGCAGGCGAACTTGACGCATACAAGAAAGAAGGGGAACTGCAGTCGCGCATATATGAAATTGCCAGGGAAAACAACGTCGAGCCCAAGAGGCTCTTTACCATCTGCTACCAGCTTCTCATCGGCCGTGACTCGGGCCCGCGTCTCGGGCCTTTTATCATGACAATAGGAAAAGAAAAAGTTAAAGGGCTTTTTGGCCGGGCAATAGATTAAGCGCCTTCTTCGTAAGCAACATCGTCGCGGTAATATTTGTTAGGATATCTTACCTTCTCAGCGTTTGCAAGAACTTTTGCCTTGGCTTTCTTTGGATTTTTATCAGAAGCAACCAGCATCATGACCCTTCCACCGCTTGTAATGCGCGTTTTTCCGCCGTCAGGGGACATTACTCCGCCTAAAAGAACGTCCACGTCGTCGTCAATCTCATCCAAGCCTTCAACCGGATAGCCCTTTTTGTAATTGGGGTCAGGATAACCCGGACGGCCATCAATGGGGCCTGAAGCAAGAACAATGCCAACAGTAAACTTTTTAACAAGGCCTGCGTCTTCCGGTCCGGTTTTTCCGTCAATAACGCCGTTCATGACCTCATAAACATCCTTTCCGTCATCCGAGACTTCTGATTCAGGGCTGCCTGGCCTGACATTTATCTCTACGACCCGCGGATTGCCCCTGTTATCTATCATCAGCGCTGTATACATGACACCGCAGTATTCTATGCCCCTGTCCATCAAGCCGCTGAATATCGGCAATAGAATCCTGTCATGAACGTTCCGGGAAACTTCTTCCGTGCAGAAAGAAGGCACAGAATATGCAGCCATCCCGCCTGTCTGGTCGCCGACGTCACCCTTAGCTACCATGCCGCCTGCAGCATCTTTCCTGTATATCTCGCCAATACGCTTGTAGTCTTTTGCAGGCTTCTGCCGCAGAAGAACCGGGTTTCTTCCTTCAGGCGGGCGCGTGTTCATAAAAACATGATCGCTGGCTTCTGTCCCATGCATAGTATCTTCTATGACAAGAAGCTTTGCAGAATTCATGAATTCGCTTTTTGCCCTGTAAATCGCTCTAAATGCAGACGCACGATCCTTTCCATGCAGCGCACCTTTGCCCAACGCCGGACCGGAAACCTTTACATATTTATCAGGAGGCTCGGAAAAAACATGGGTGCGCGCTTTCTCTGCACTTGCAAAAATCCCGAAATCTGCCGTGGGCACTCCCCATTCAGTCAAGTAACATTTTGCGATTGCTTTCTGGCGCTCCAATTCAGCGCCAATGATGCCGGGCCCGAAGAATCTTATTCCGTTGTCGCGAAACGTATCCGCCATGCCCTGAAACAGATACTGCTCCATGCCCGTAGTTGCAAACTGAACGCCGGTTTCTTTTGCAAGTGCCAGATAATCTCCTGGGTTTTTAAGCTGGTTGTAGTCCAGGCCTTTCACGACCTTATCAAGCGAATAAGCGCCTGCATTGCCGGGAGCCCAGACAATTTTTCCAACATGAGATGAGGCATCAAGTGCCTTAGCCATCTTGTGTTCCCTTGTGCCAGAACCAATAAGCATGACTGTGTCAGACATTGGACTTTTCTATAACACTAAAACATTTAAGCGCAAAACTGGTTCAATCTTCTCAACGCGTTCAGCTTGTCGCTGTCGCCTGTTTTTGCTTCACTAATCACAGAACGAAGTTCAAATCTGCTATGCGAGGGGTCGGATTTGAACCGACGAACGGACTAACCGACAAGGTTTCTTACAAAGCGTATGACACACTTTGTGTGTCTGTCGGCTTCTCTGAGCTACGCCTTAGTCCTAAGCTTCGCCTTAGTTAATCTTGCGCCTTTTTCTGTAATCCTTTCCGTTAACGCTTTTCGCGTGAGCCGGAAAGGGTTAGACCATGCTTGGCTACCCTCGCTTTACCATTAATCTGCGCCATAAATGACTTAAATAGATTATACTCTTATGAAAATTATGGGTAGAAATTTCGACAGAGAAGTTGAAAGAGGTCTGAAAGTATTTAAGAGAAGAAAGATTCATGTCAATGGTAAACACAGATCGGCTTTTGCAGTGTCAAAAGCTGCACAATATGTTGTTGATAATTACAGATTAAAAGATTATTTGGAAATGTTAGAACTAGGTGTTCAAAGAGGTTTGATTAAAGAGAGCGATGTAATTTATGAAGACCTTGGTGTCTATACACTAGTTACTAGAGCTATTGAGGAAAGACTAAAGGAAAATCCATTTATTGAGAAAGAAGAAAAAGCTCGTATTGCGAAATATGGATTGTGAAAAATTATTTTTTCCGTACAAGAGCAATGATATTCTTGGAGAACAGGTTGAAAGCCTTGGCTTCGCTTCCGTGGAGTTCCATGATTTCGAAGCCTGCGGACTCAAGCAGTTTCTGCAGTTCTTTCTGGCCAAAGAGGTAGTAATAACGCATCAGCTTCTTGCCTTCGACGCTCCACGGAATAGAATCTTCCCTCTTGCCGCGGAACCTCGGCTGATCGCGATTCCAGCATGTAAGCAATAATTCACTGTTCTTTCTCAGCACCCTGTGCAGTTCTTTCAGCGCTTTCTTTCTGTTTTGCTTTCCTTCGATGCACTGCAATGTAGAAATGTATATAGCTGCATCAAACGTTTCATCTTCAAAAGGCAGGCTTGTTAAATTACCGCATACAAGTCCTGCATCAATGTTTCTTTCCTTCTTACATTGCTTTGCGAATTTCAACATATTCTCGGAAAAATCCAGGCCTACTATTTTCCCGTTAACACGCTCGAAATTCCTGCCGCTGCCGCAGCCAAGGTCAAGGATTAACCCGGAACGCGATCCTAGAAATTGTTTTGTTTCCGGCCACACGCGCCTGCGATACGCTTTCCAGGGCGATGCAAGAACATTCCATACATGCCGCTGGTTCATGGATAAGTTCATTCAATTATCTTTAAGATGCTTTCCCAGATAATTTTATTTCTTCGATATTGTTCTGCCTGCAGTAATCGGCTATCTTCTCCAGGAATTCATGGCCGTATCTCTCAAGTTTTATATTCCCCACGCCCTTTATTTTCGACAGGCTTTGTGCGCTGCGCGGGAAGAATGTAGCCATTTCCCTGAGCGTGAAGTCGGGGAATATCATATAGGGGGGCACATTTTCTGCATCGGCCAGGGTTTTTCTCAGTACTCTCAGGATTTCAAACAGCCTGTCGTCTGCCGCTGCGCTCACTTGTTTGCCGTCCTGAAGATTCATCTGGACTTCTTTTGTTTTTTCTCTGGGCTTCGTGAGGTTCACGCTTCCGCTGCCGGCCAGAACACCAGAACATTTCTGATTCAGCCTTAAAACAGGGTACTTGTCGCCCGCTACGCCAATGAAGCCGAGCTGGACAAGCTCTCTTATGAAAACCTGCAGCTGCTTGGGGCTGTATTCACTTCCTGCCCCGTGAGAACCGAGTTTGTCATGGCCATAAATGCGCATCCTGTCCCCCTTTCCTTTGCCCACCAATACCGATATTATGTAATTCATGCCGAACCGCTGGTTTGTATCCCTGATGCACGCAAAAATCTTTTTTGCAATTTCTGTTCCGTCGAAGGTTTCTCTTGGCGCAAGGCATGCATCGCACTTTTCACACCGGTCAGCGTGCATTTCCCCGAAATACCCAAGAAGGAATTTTCTTCTGCACTGCATACTCTCGCAAAATCTTGTCATTTCGCCAAGCTTTTTGTAGGCTATTGCTTTCTTCTGCCGGTTCTTTGATTTTTCTATAAGCGCTTCAATCTTTTTCCTGTCGCCGTAACTGAAGAAAAGAATACAGTCGCTGTCCAGCCTGTCCCTTCCGGCCCTTCCTGTTTCCTGGTAATAGCTTTCGATGTTTTTTGGCAGGTCATAATGTATTACATAGCGCACATTCGGCTTGTTTATGCCCATGCCAAACGCTATTGTCGCCACTATTATTTCTGCATCGTCTTTTATGAACATCTCCTGGTTTTTAGATCTTGTTTCTTTTGGCAGCCCGGCATGGTAGGGGAGCGCACGAAAACCCTCTTCCTGCAGTTTCCTGGCAACGTTTTCCGCGGAGTTGCGGCTTTGGCAGTATATTATACCAGAGTCTTTCCGGTGCTTGCTTAGATAAGACAATGTCTGGCCGTATGCGTCTTCTTTCGGCCGCACATAATAAAAAAGATTCGGCCTGTTGAAGCTGGCTTTGTATATCCTTGGCGCAGAAAGTTTCAGCGCCTGTATTATGTCGTTCTGAACGTCCGGCACGGCTGTCGCAGTAAGGGCGACTATAGGCACGTGCGGGAGCGTTTCCCTGAGTATTCTGAGTTTTCTGTATTCCGGCCTGAAGTCATGGCCCCATTCTGATATGCAATGCGCCTCGTCAACAGCAAACAAGACTATCTTCAGCGTTTTTAGAAAACCGAGAAAATCAGGCGATGTGAGCCTTTCCGGGGCAATGTACAGCATTTTATCCCTGTTTTCAAGGAGCCTGGTTTTTATGTGCTCTATCTCCTTCATGCCCAGGGAGCTGTTTATGCAGGACGCCCCAATGCCGTTGACCCTCAGGCTGTCGACCTGGTCTTTCATCAATGCAATAAGCGGCGATATGACAACAGTTATCCCGTCTTTCATGACAGCAGGAAGCTGGTAGCACAGGGATTTTCCGCTTCCTGTGGGCATGAGGACAAAAACGTCTCTCCCGGCAAGAACGTCATTCACTATGCTCTCCTGCATGGGCTGAAAGTCAGAATAGCCAAAATGTTTCTTCAGGGCTTCCGTTGAATTCTGCATAAGTAAATTCAAATCATGAAATATTTATACAAGACATATATCCAGATACAGAGTATATAATTTGGAAGGACATAACTTTTATCATCACCGATACCTATTTAAGTAAGAAAGTAAAATAATCTTATTAGGTGATGTTATGACTGAGAAAGAAGTGCAATTGACAACGGCATCTGCAAGGGGTCAGGTTGTTATACCCCAAGAGATCAGAGAAGAACTAGGCATAGGATCAGGTACGAAATTCGCTGTCTATGGTAAGGGCGATACAATTATTTTCAAGCGCGTGGAAGTGCCGACAGCAAAGGATTTTGAGAAACTTGCTTCATTTGGACGCAAATTCGCAAAAAAGAAAGGCATAAGGGAAAAAGACGTGCTCGAAGATGACTAGAGTAGTAGCCGATACCAATATCATTATTTCTGCAATTTTCTGGAATGGCAAGCCCTACAGGGTTATATCCAAGGGCATGCAAGGAGAATATCAGCTCGTGACGTCTCCGGAAATCATAGATGAAGTCCTGACCAAATTACGCAATAAATTCCAGTTTCCGGAAGACAAAATTGAGGAGCAGGCAAACATATTGATGTCTTTGTTCCACATGATTATACCAACCACGAAAATAGACGTAGTGCGTGACAAAAGCGATAACAAGATAATCGAATGCGCCATTGATGGCAAAGCTGATTTCATAGTTACAGGAGATCCGGACCTTCTGAACCTGAAAGAGTACAATGGAATAAGAATTGTTACAGCTAATGAGCTCTTGCACGACTATAAAGTTCGTTAGCCATCTCAAACTATAATACTATGGTTTTGAATCATAATGGATCGTCTTTAGCAGTTTATCTTTTGCATCATTTGGCAAAGTAGCTATTTCGCCGCTACTCTTATTTTCTCTTCTATGAAATGTTACTTGGAAGTTTTTCAAGAATATGTCAAGGACCACCGTCTAAAGACGGTGGCATGCTGAAATTTATGAATCCTTGAGCAATTCGCATTCCCTGAACCACTGTTTAAAAACAGTGGAATGCGAAGTTTCAATCAATTAATATCTCCCCATACTCCCGTCAATTTTCAGTGCCCAGTCTTCTACGCCGCCTTTCATGGACACGGCATTGAAACCCATTTGCTTCAAGAAATTTGCCGCCTTCAGGCTTCTGTTTCCTGTGTGGCAGTAAACGATGATTTTCTTTTTCTTCGGCAATTCATCCAGGCGCGATTGTATTTCTCTCATTGGTATATGCACGTCGTTTTTGATAGCGCATATATCCCGTTCCCAGCCCTCGCGAACATCGAGTAAGACAACACTATCTCTGGAAATCATCTCTGAAGTTTCTTCTACAGTTACTTCCATATCGTTCATATAGTCACCAAATGCTCTCGGCGGGATTGCTGCAAAGAGCGAAGCTGTTTGAGCCCTCGATGAGCTACGCTCAACTCGAAGAAGCCCAAAGGCCTTCTTGAGTTTACAGAAAGTTTCACTTTCTGATAAATCGAAGGTGAACCCAGGGGTTCAAATCTTATGCTCTCGGCGGGATTGCTTCAGAAACCAAAGGTTTCTGAGCTCTCGGCGAGCTGCGCTCAGCCGCAGATGAACCCAGGGGTTCAAATCTTATGCTCTCGGCGGGATTTGAACCCGCGTCCGCGGCGATCTCCAGTTTTTCCCCGAGGGCTTTTGCGCCTCAGCGGAAAAGGGCTCTGAGAGGCCACTATCCTTGACCGGGCTAGACTACGAGAGCTGCTGAAGCATATACAGCTTTTTAGCACATTTAAATGCTACCTTAAATGTTATTTTTATTAATGAATAAACAATCGAAAGTTGTTCAAGAAGGTTATAACAAATTAGCAAAAAAATACAACAAGGAAAGGCATCGTTATGTTAATGATGCTCTCTTGAAACGATTTGCAAAGCACCTAAAGAAAGGCTCAAAAGTTCTTGATTTAGGCTGTGGCGCTGGTATACCTATTGACAGGTTTCTAGTAAAGAATGGTTACAAAGTAACTGGCATAGATTTCGCAAGAAATATGCTAAAAGCCGCGAAGAAAAATGTCCCCCGAGCCAAATACATTCAGATGGACATGACAAAGATGAAGTTTAAGCCTGACTCATTTGATGCTGCAGTCTCTTTCTATGCCATCATTCATGTTCCGAAAGAAAAGCATACAAAGTTATACAAAGATCTGCACAAAATCTTAAAGTCCGATGGAATTATTTTCGTGAACGCAAGCGGCCATAAAAAATGGGAAGGCTATGGAAATTTCATGGGCACTAGAATGTTCTGGAGCCATTATGCTCCTGCCAAGACATTAGGAATAATAAGAAAGTCTGGTTTCAAGATTCTATGGCGTAAAGTTCTGAAACTTGGTGGAGAAAAGCAGTTCTGGGTACTTGCTAGGAATATGAAATAAGATGAGCTTTTCTCTAATTAACTTTAAATAGAAATTAAGACAAAGGGTTGAATGGCAATAATCACATAAAGTCATGTTCTAAACGGTTATCGTATCGCTTGCTTTGATGAAGGAATATGATGGTAAAGTTCTAAGATTGGAGCGATACGAAATGTATAAAATTTACCATTCCCAGAAGTTTGATAAAGAATTAGATAAATTTGGCAAAGATGTCAAGGACCACCGTCTAAAGACGGTGGCATGCTGAAATTTATGAATCCTTGAGCAATTCGCATTCCCTGAACCACTGTTTAAAAACAGTGGAATGCGAAGTTTCAAAGAGCGAGTCAATAAAATTGAAGATCAGCTAGTAAAGAATCCTAATGTTGGATCTCCTTTAGGAATTTCATGGTTAAGAGAAAAGAGATATGGTAAATATAGAATTTATTACATTATTTATGAAGACTTGAAATCTGTTTTTATGGTAGCTATTAGTGAGAAAAAAGATCAGCAGAAAGTTATCAATACAGTTAAAATTCTTTTAGAATACTTCAAAGAAGAAATAAAAGAATTAGTGGATAAGAATAAAATTACTTAACTCGTCTAATTCTTCCAGCCCTTATATCTTTGAAACTTTCCATAAATTGCTTCAATAGTTCAACGTCTATATTTGCTTGCGTTTTCAGCTTTTCATATTCTTTTTTTGGAATTGTTATCATTTCCATAATAATACTGCCTTGCTAGAGTTTATATTTATTACTTTATTCAAAATCTGCCGCCGAAGCGCTCGAGGAAGGCATCGTGCCACTGCGGATACTCGCCTGCTATGTAAACCATCAGCACCCTGTGTTCTGAGGGTTCGCGAAGTATGAAAGCCGTGTCCGTGATTATCCATTGCAGTAATTCCCTGAACCGTCCTTCTGGAATGCGCATTATCTCGTTCTTGCCCATGTTCTTCAGGGCTTCGCGGAAGATCTGCTTTTCCTTCGTATCCGAGGCCAGGTCAATGACAGGCCCTTCTGATTCTACAGGCATTTCATTGTTTTCAGGCATAGCTATTACTATTACCGGAAGATTTTAAAACGGATTCAGGAAAGCGCTATACTATTTTGTGTTTGCTTCTTCGCCTGCTGTACATGCGCCATCCAACAAAACCGACGCCAAGAATTGCCACAATAATTGCTCCTGCGGCTGTCGGGTTGGCTGTAACAAAAGCCGTCAGGAAATTCGGCTGCGTCTGCTGCGCAGGCGCCCCTGATTCCTGCCCCTGCGACTGGGATGTTCCGGCAGCAGAACAGGGCCGGGATTCAAAAGGCTTGCTGCTTTCCGTGCCGCACTTGTTCACGTCCTCACATGTCCTTCTCTCAAAACCATCCTGGCATTCAGACCAGTCCGTACAGAGCCATCTCTCCGTGCAAGGCCCTGTTGATTGCGAGGTTGGCGTCTGGGTTGTTGTGCCTGCTTTCGGCGCTGCTACGCCTCCGCTGCCTCCGCCGCCCGAAGAGCTGCTACCTGAACCGCCCCCTCCACCGCCACCAGGGCTTGGAGGAGCCGCGATAGTTACTGATAAATCAACTTCGTCCGAATCTCCGTTAGCAAATATCGCAGTTGCTCCTGAATCAACGCCGTTCACAAAGAATCTTACAATCCGGCCGGAAAAGCTGCCGTCGTCGCTCCGGACCCTGAACTCTGGTGCAGGAGGTTTTCCATAGACACCGCCCACTGTTGCCGTGCTTAAAACTTCAGTGCCGTCCACTCTTGCGGAAACAATTGTGCCGTCCGTTGCAGGCGCGCCGTTTACAAGAACATCGCCAAAAAATGTGTGCGGCGGGAAAGCCGGCTGCGATTGCGCAAAAACAAGCATACTAAAAGTAAGAACGATCAAGATAGGAGCGAATATTTTCAGATCCATTTTCACACCAAAAAATTTCTAAGACGGACTCAAACTTTCTTTCCGCTTTAGTTCTTTCATCATTTGTGAATAGCTATCCCAGGAAAGATTATAAGCCTATTCCTTATGTTAGCCCTTTTACAGAAGTAATGGGCGCGTGGTTGGGAAAGCATGCAATTCTTCTGCATCCACTTCAATCCACTAGTGTAAGCAGGCGAAATTTTAGTTGGACTTGAGGAAAAAAGAAAAAATAATTAGTCTCCGAAGATTATCGGGCATGTTGTCGAATAGCTGTACAGCTCGTCCTCGTCTATATCAAGCCAGTATCCTGCTCCAGGATCCATGTGGGACGTGAAGTTTAATTCCGGCCACTTCTTATCAGCAGGGTTGAAAAGCTCCCAGTACGTGAGCAGAGAATCCCACTTAGGATGGCCCAATGCCGTGTTCACCAATGTGCCTAAAGCGCATGTGGACTTCCTTCCGTCTCCGTCAGGGCCGTCGTACACAGGCGGCTCTATAGGCTCTTTGTCCTCATTGGCGTTTAATCCGTAGTAGCCTATTAGGTTCCATCCTTCTTTCAGCGCCTTGCTCGGCGGCGTCACTACAGGGCTGAACAGGCTGCCGCCTATCAGGAGCGTGTTATCATCATTCATCAATACCCAGTAGCCCCAGCCAGGCACCATGGTATGCAGCGTGTCCGTTGCATCGTCAGGCGTCCATACAAGCCACTGGCCTGCTACAGGATCATATGTGGATACGGATGTGACGTTCTCTTCTATGTCCTCAAACACCCTGTCCATCGAATCGTTCAACAATACCAACGGCGTGGATATCAGGTTCCATTTCTTGTTCAGCTGTATCTCGAACCCTCTTCCCTCAACCTTGAACTTCTCCTCGTCCACAGGTCCCTTGTTGCCCAATGCGTCCTGGCAGTAGAACTTCAGATTATGTTCAGATTCTTCTGTGAAGTGGAACTGGACAGGCGCCCTGTCTTCAATCACGCAGCAGAACCCGTCTTCCTTGTTGAATTCGCCGTATGCCCTGCTGCAATAGCCTTCTGTCGCGTCGTCGCCGTCCAGATCAACCTTGAAGCATGCGTTTGAATTGTCTACCGGATGCGGCTCGGGGTCGCTGCAGTCAAGCGTTATCGGCGTCATTGTCGTGACTTTCCAGCAGTCCAAGCTGTCCGGATCGGTTTCGTTGAAACATAGTCCGTTCACTTCCGGATAAAATATAAACTTGTAATCATTTGTTGTATTTGTATGATTTATAACGGACTTAGGCTTTTCAACCGTCTTGATAGGAACAGGCGGCGTGTCGTCGACGAATGCGCACTGTCTCCGAGGCGTTTCGTTCTTCTCCACATTGTCAATGCTGTAGAACTCTATCAGGTGGCATGACTCTTCATTGATTGTGAACGGGTTTGTGTAGGTGTTCCACGCTGTCGTGCCGTTTGGCGCGTCCTCGCAGCCCAACAGGTCGTCGTTGGTCTCGTCATCGTCGTCTATGAAATTTTCGCCGTTGCAGTATGTGTCATCCACAGGCGTGCTCCTCCAGAACGTTGCATCCACGCCGGAATCATGAGGCCCGTAATCGTCGGTTGCGCTCAATGTAACGTCTGTTTTGATTGTTATCCATTCAATTCCGTCATCCGAGAAGAATGGCTTGCCGTATGTCTTCTCCGTCACTGGCGGCGTCTTGTCAACTAAAAATGTTTCAACATCAGTCACTTCATTGCCCAAGGCATCGTGGCATGTTATTGTTAATTCGTGCTCCGATTCCTCAGGGAAGTTTATATCGAACGTTGGCGTCACGTCATTTTCTCCGCCCCTAGCACCATCATCATCCACAACCTCATAAGACCAGTCGCATGTCACATGATTGGAAGGATGCGGCTGTGGATCTTCCGCCTCGACATGTATCTTCGTCACGCCATCAATTATGCACTCGTCGCCTTCTTCTTCAGGCGGACATGTTCCTACCTGCGGGCCTACCACAGTCTTTGTTATCACAGGCGGCTGGGTATCTACTGCAAAGAACTCCAGGTCAGGCTTGTTTACATTGCCAAGCGCGTCCTCGCAGTAGTATTCAAGGTCGTGCATCGTATCTTCCTGGAAGTTGAATTGTAGCCTTGGCCTGTCAACGCAGCAGTAGCCGTTATCCTGAATTTCTCCTTCAACATCTTCACAATACTCTTCTGTCAGGAACGGTTGTTGTGGGTCGTCAAACGAAACAAGGAAGCACACACTTTCGTGGTCGACAGGGTGAGGATCTTGGTCTTCACAGCTTAGGGTTATAGGTGTTTCCTGACTCACAAGCCAGTCGCATTGAGGCGCAAGCTGGCAGTTTGCAGGGCAACTGTCGCCGTCTTCAGTATTTCCGTCGTCACAGTCTTCGCCCACTTCAAGTTCTCCGTTTCCGCAAATATAAGCTGACTGTCCGCCAGTACCGCATGTTCCGGGCTCAATCTCGAAAGCAGTAATCAAATCCTTTTCAGCAAAACTCTGAGGCGTAGTTCTTACCCACATTACTTCCTTGAATCCGTCCGCTTCATTATTGAAAGTTACAGGGTCGCATTCCATATCCTCTTGTCTGTCGTCTTCACTAACAAACTGGTCTACAAGATCAAGGGTATCTTTATCAGCCCTGAATACCTTGCCTCCGCCATCGTTGCCCATGTATAGGTTTGCGCCGCCTATCGCCAGTCCGCTTAATGATGAAAGGTCTTCGTCCGTGTCTGTAGCATCGTATCCTGTAACAAGCGTGCCGTCAGGCCTGAAAACACCCAGATTCTTGTTTACATCGTCGCTGAACCACAGCTCGTCGTCTGCATCACTCTCTGGGTCATTCTCGTTGTAAGCCAGACCGTCTAGGAAACAATAACCAAGGAATGATCCTCCTGTAGCCGGGTTGATCAATGAGCTTGGAACGGTGAACACCAAAGCTACTGAATCGTCACCAAAGTCCCAGAAGTATATCGGCATTCCTTCTCCGCAATCGCCTGGGGCAGAACCACCAAATCCTCTCTGCGTACCAAACCAGATTCCATTTCTTTTGGCATCAAACGCCATTGCGTTCGGGTATGACGATACTCCAGTATCAAATGTATCCTGAAGGGCTCCTGTTACAGGATGAACCTTGTATATGTTCTTGTCGACGCACCTGTTGTAGTAAAGCGATGCGCCATCGAACGCCAAGCCTATGCTGCAGAAGTTCGTGTAGCCGGGATTGTCAAATTCACTCGCATCAAGCTGATGAACGACGTCACCGACAGATGCAGGCCCGAATCCTTCAGGTCCGAATCCTTCAGGTTCGAGATTGTCTTCACAAGCCAGTTTCGGCTCGCCAACTTCCTTGGTGCCATCAGGCGGCGTGTTCTCAACAAAGACGCACTGGCGCTTTGGCTCTTCGGTATTGCCTAGTTTGTCAGAGCTGTAGTATTCTATCACGTGGCAGGATTCCTCGTCCTTGGTGAAAGGTCCTGTATAAACATTCCATCCCACAACGACTTTCTGCGTCCACTCGCCCAGCACTTCATCGGTAGCTGTGTTGACAAGCTGCCTCTTTACTGTATACTTTCCTGCGGGCGCGCCGCTTGCAAACATGACCCTGTCAACGTTGTTGAAATCTTCTCCAGATGCGACGCTCCAGCCTGAGCCGCCGGAAGCAGCCAGTCCGCCGCTTCCATCAGACGCGAAAACGTATGTCTCGCTTCCAAGATTAGGGCATCCGCCGGGCGGGCTTATTATTGAGCACTCGAACGGGTCGTACCAGCCGACTTCCTCAAGCTGAACGTCTCCGGGAGCCAGGCTTCCGCCGTCAGACGTAACAGTTATTTCCCAGTGAACATCGGCGGCAACAGCATCCGATTCTGCATGAACGCCGTAATAATAATCAGTATCAAAATCAGCAGGACCTGTCAATGCAGGCGAGAACGCATACACGGAACCGCCGCCGTTCTTTTCAAGGATTTCCGGAGCGGCACTTCCCACGTCAACGTCGTCATTCGTTCCTGAAGCAGAATAATAATCGAAGAATTCAGGGTTGCAGTACCCGGACTGCTGGCAGGGCTGGTCGTTTCCAGCCAGAAAGTTCCTCCAGTACGTCTTGTCAACGCCGACCTTGTTGTCCCCCGCTTCCAGAGTCACAGGCGTGCTTGAGTTTATCCATACAGGCATCCAATGACCCGCAGGGTCCTGACCGCCTCCATAATCCAAACACTCATACACATATTCATCAAGGCAGTTTTCGTAGTCGCCGTTTTCCCACTCATACTCATCACAATAATCTTCGGCTTCTGCCACGCACCAGTCTTCATACGTGAACAGAGGCTTGCCGTATGTCTTTGTCGTCACAGGCGGCGTTGAGTCTACGAGGAACGTTTCCGTGTCGTAGAATGTGTTTCCAAGCATGTCCTGGCAGAATATTTCAAGATCATGCGTCGAATCCTTGACAAACACTATGTCGACAGGCTCGCTGAATCCTCCGGAGCCTACAAGATCGGGCAATCTGCATCTTCCGCCATCGTAATAACCATTATTCAATTCTTTACAGGTATATTCATCAGTGTGCCACCATACTTCGTATTGACAAGATACGCTGTTCTTGTGCAGCCCGGCATCAACCGGGGTGACAGTCACTCCGCTATGCCCGTTGTCCGCGACGTAGCAGTCGCCGTGTTCAATGTCGCTTCCTGAAGGGCAGTCGCCGAGCCACGAGCCGAACATGTCCTTCTCTATCGTTGGCGGCGTGTCGTCGACCTTGTACCACTGCAGGAATGTCTCTGATTTCTTTTCTACGGCGTCCTTGCAGTAATATTCCAGATCATGCAGGGAATCTTCTCCGGGGTTGAAATTGAATATAAATTGATTGTATTTATCAACAGGGACTTTATCAACAGGGACGCAGGCAAAACCGTCTTGTCCTATTGTTGTTTCGTATTTAGCAGCATAAAGGCTTGTCAGGTCGAAAGGCGACTGGTCGAAAGAAACCTTGAAGCATAGCTGCTCGTCGCCTGAAGGATGAGGCTGCGGATCTGTACATGTGAATGTTATTGGCGTGGCAGGGGTTACCCATGTAAACCTGTCTTGTGTTATGTCGTCCAGAATAACACCGCCGTTAAGGCTCAGTTCATCAACAAGCGCCGTCTCGTCGTTCCAGCTTCCAGAGCCGCCTATTTGCAATTTTATTAGCTTAACATGGTCTGTCGGATCTAGGTCAGCTGGTTTATCTACACAACCAAGAGAGAAAATATTTGGCAAAGTTTCATAACAATCTGAGCTTAGCCCATCTTTATCTTCATTGGGTGACCACCATTGCGGCGTATTGTACGCATCTGTCTGTGACCATACGTCAGTTACTGGATTTGCTGAGGGTCCGTCCATCTCTATGAATGTATCATCACCGAGAGCGGCTGGATTATGCTGCAAGCCGCCTATGTGCCATGCATCCAGGTCTGATTCGAAAACGCCGTCGCCGTCTGCATCAACACCCAGAACTACATTAACATCATAACCGTTTGGATTATACGACTCTATAAGTTGCCAGAATGACAATGAAGTAATGTCCTGAAGCGCTATATCCACAGGCACGTCAACGCCTGCCCAGTCCTGCGTGCCGTCAAGAACATATAATTTGGCTGCCGAAGTTCCGCTGTGCTTGTCTGAAGTTGACCACATTACCCAGCCGTTGTTGACTTCTTCCTCGTTGGTTTTGTCAACGCTTGGCTCGCCGACTTCTTTCTCGACAACAGGCGGCGTCTTGTCGACGAAGAAGCAGTTCGTGTTTACGCCCCTTTGCTCGCTTTCATTGTTTCCTACATTGTCGACGCTGTAGAATTCAAGCAGGTGGCAGGATTCTTCGGTTTTGTAGAAGGGGCCTGTATAAAGATTAAAGTTTCCGGGATGAAAGTCTCCGGCGTCATTGGCTAGTTCGCATATCGCTGTATTCCTGCAGTATTCATCATCAACAAGCGTGTTTCTCCAGTATGTCCTGTTCACGCCCGAGTTATGCTCGGCGTCGTCGGCAGCGCTTAGATTTACCTGTGTTACGCCGTCGATCCATTCATTACGACAGCCCACAGGAGGAACAACGGGAGGACTGGCAGTTGAGTAACATGCACCTTCAACGAAAGGGCCGATGAATGTTTTGTTCGTCACGGGCGCTGTGCAGTCGACTGTTATGCTGAGGTTGATCGGCTGCCACGTTTCGCCGTTGTTGTAGACTTCAACGCTCCAGGCATAGTTGCTTTGTGTTGTTGTGTTGGCAATGAACGTGAAGTTCAGCGAACCTCCGGGCTGTATCATCGACTCTGGGTGGCCTACATTAACTATATACTGGCAGAAAGGATTGCCTCCTGGATGGTCAATAAGTGTCCAGTTTTCCGGAGCTCCACCGCAGTCAAATCTGTTGTGAGGCGTTATATTTAGGTAACGTCCGGGAAGATAAGTGCCGTTGAAAAGCCATACGCTTCTGATCGGCGCAGAATCAGACAATGTCCTCACTTCTACCGTGTAATTATTTGTTGCGCCGCAGAATGTTAAGTCAGGAGACAATTTTAATTCAGCAACAATTCCCTGCACAGGAATCTGCGCGCTTGCTGGAAGAACATAAGCGGCGGCGAAAACTGCGACGAGCAGCAGGGCGAATATTGCAGAAACAACGGTAAGTCCTTTTATCATGCCTTTGCTAAATTTTTTAGCTTCAGAAATAAACTAACACCCCGAATTTATTTTCATACAACTCTAATGTATTTAAAAGGTACCTACATTTCCTGTGGAATGTAATGTATATGTAATGTATAAGCATCCCTGTAGTAGGATAATTGCTTTACAACTGAGGTGTAGTGACAATTTCAGAATTAATGCAACTGGAATATAGTGACAGTTTCAGAACTGGCGTTCCTGCAGCGGATTCAGGAACAGGAACCCCCGGTGCGCCGGGTACTGCATGCTGTCACCCAAGAAGCAGGAGGCCGTACATCACAGCAATGCCCAGAACGATTGCTGTCATCTGCAGCACAGAGCCCTTCGCGGTGAATCTCTTGTGCAGCTCCGGTATCAGGTCGGAGCCTGCAATGTATATGAAACTCCCGGCTGCAAAAGATACGAGGAACGGCATTGAATTTTCCACGTAAGAGCTGATTACAATCGCAGAAAGGGCGCCGAGAACTGCGATAATGGCGGAAAGAAAGTTAAGCGTCAATGCCCTCCTTTTTGTAAACCCGCCGTGCAGCAGGACACCGAAGTCGCCAATCTCCTGCGGTATCTCGTGGAATATCACGGCAAGCGTTGTAGCTATACCAACAGGCACGCTCACAAGATAGGAAGCGACAATTATGAGGCCGTCTATGAAATTGTGGACTGCGTCGCCGAAAAGGTTCATGTAAGCAAACGAATGTACGTGCGCCCGCGATGCTGGTATGTGGCAGTGCCTCCACTGGATTATCTTTTCCATGGCAAAAGACGCCAGTATGCCTGAAAGCACGAAGAAGGATGTCTTCAGGCCAAACCCTGCGCCTTCAGCCACTTCCGGCAGCATGTGAATAAACACGTCGCCGAGAAGGGCCCCCGCGGAGAAGCCTACAAAATAAAGCAGAACTTTCTTGAGCGTGGCGTCTTTTATAGAGAGCGTAAGGACGCCTGCAAAAGAAACAAGGCTGACGGCGATCACGCTTATCAGCGAAAGCAAGAGAGGGTCAGTCATGGCAAAATTATTATAGTTATTAAATTTAAGGCTTATTATTAATAACAATTAAAGCATTCCTAGAGATAGTTAATAACGGTATTTATGGTAAAAATCATCAGCGTGTCGCTGAACGAGAAACTCCTTGAAGAGATAGATGCGGCCAAGAGATTCCTGGGCTTCTCAGGCCGCTCCGAGGTGATAAGGGCAGGCATAGGCCTCCTGCTCGACGACCTGAGAGCAAAGGAAAAGCTCAGGGGCCATGCAGAATGCGTGCTTGTTTTCGTCCACGAAAAGAAGTTCGAGGATTCTTTCACAAGGGTGAAGCACAAATACGAGGGGATAATAAACACGCAGGTTCACAGCAACTTCTGCAACGACAAATGCCTTCAGCTTTGCGTACTTCACGGCCCTGCAGAGAAAATAAACGGGTTTTTCGTGGACATAAGGAAGAACAAGCGGACGGAATATGCTAAGCTCGTCGTGCCGTAATGCTTTTCTCTTTTCCGAGCCTTTTTTCATGCTCGACTATCAGGGCGTGGAATTCCTTGTACAGGCCTGCATTGTTCGGCAGGCTTTTCTCGAACATCTCACGCAGCTTATCATAATCTTCGTCGCCCCCGATCAATCCGAGGCGTGAGAACAGGCGCCTCGTGTACATGTCGACTACAAAAACCGGCCTGTTGCACGCATAAAGCAGCATCGAGTCCGCAGTCTCCCTGCCGATCCCTTTTATCGCCAGCAGCTCCTCCCTGGTCACGGACTTGTAGAAATCGCCGCCAAAGCTTGTGATGAAACCAGAGAATTCTTTCAGCCTGCCTGCTTTCTGGCGGTAGAATCCCGAAGGCCTGACAAGCTTCTCCAGCGCGGGCAATGGACACGAACCAATTGATTCCGGCGATGTCTTTCCTGCGCCAACAAGGTTCTGCAAAGCCTTCTCAACGTTTTTCCAGCTCGTGTTCTGCGTGAGTATGGCGCCAACGCAAACCTCGAATTCCGGGGGCTTGAACGTGCCGGAAATAGGCCACCATTTTTGCGGGCCTATGTCCCTGAGAAGGCCGTTGTAAACCTGCAGCACTTTCATGGTTCAGGTTTACCTGAAGACTTTAAGAGAATTCATCCTGTTGTGCCAAGGGAAAGCAGGACTTCTTCTGCAGCAAATTCCCTGCCATCAGGCGTTGTCAGTGCAATCTCAAAGAATCCATAGTCGTTTGGCTGTGGCACATAAGACCTGAAAGGCAGCACCAGCCTGTAGCCGTAATCGTCGTAGCCTGATTTTGATATGCTGATGCCAGACCACGACTCGATAAGATCCCCGTGCATCCTGGTGCCGTTGACGTCGTATGCAGAACGCCAGATTCTTGCGTTTATTGTGCCGTCAGTCATCTCCAGGTTTCCATATGCATCCTTTGGGGAAAGGACGACTTCAATGGCGTCTCTTTCGGCATCGCTGTCAAAATTCCTTGCGCGCGGCAGGATTGTGCTGAGGCCGGCAACCTTTGTAGGCTCTGCCGCCCGGATGTTCGTTTCTCCCGGTTCATTTTTCATCGCATTTTCCGTGCTGCCCGGGACACTGGTTCCGGGTCCAAAAAGGAAGAACAGGGCTGCAACCAGGACAGCAACAATGAAGATTATAGGCACTATATTGTTAGATTTCTTCTTGCTCATGAAGAAGACATCCCTTCAAACCTTTAAGAATCTGAAAAGCGGGCCTTTGAGAACTACTAATCTTTCTTTTTCAGACGTAAGATATTCAAACCTTTTTTAGGACCAATAGCCATTTCCCAGTCCAATTCTTTCTGATAACAAGGAGCAGCTCCGATTAATGACAATGGACCATATGAATGCAAGTATCTCATTACCATGGTCATATTCTCACCGGACCTGACAATATCTTCAACACTAATTACTTTTTTTCCGGTAGTATTTTCGTTTATTGCAGCCACATGTTCGGGCACAACTTTTAATCCAGAGTCTTTAGAAAACTTTACAAATCCAATATTGCATTCAAGCATTTCTGCAAGCGGCATTGCTATTTCTGTGGCTCCGCAAGCACATCCTACCAGATAGTCCGGAATCTCCACACCATCGCCAGCAGCTTGTAGAAATCTCCTTAGAAAAACTAATACATCATCTGGTGTAGGCATGTCAGGATCGTCGGAACGATCCAGATTTCTCTGCCTTCTTCTATAGCTCATTCCATCGATTGCTGACAAGTCACTTTCTGAAGCTTCAAGCCATTCATTGAATACTGCATTCTGAGGACTGCCCTGATAATACCCCGAAAGGAAAGTTCTGCCAACAGCAGTCAGGCTATCTAGAAGTCCTAGTGCCCTTTCCCTCCTTTCTCCTGGCAGTTCCCAAAACAATCCATCAAAAAGAGGCTGCCAAAGATAGAATATGCCATGCCTGACAGCATCTGGCTCGCTGCTTTCCTTTGCAAGTTTCGCGAATGCGTAAAATGAACCGGCTTGCCTATATTCGTGATTATAAACAGTCACATCTCGCAAATCTGCCGGCAAGAGTCTTGCTTTTTCCCTTAAGTCACTTTTCATGGCTGGCATCATTTAACCAGAGCAGCAAAGTTTTAAAATTAAGCGGGCCCGGAGGGATTCGAACCCCCGACCTCCATAGACGCTTTCATCAAAAGCTTGGTCCGAAGCATCGCCATTATTCATTCAGACGCTCTATCCAAGCTAAGCTACGAGCCCATTTTAGATATGTTTATATTCTTGGACTTAAAGATTGAAATAATGGATATAGAATATCCTTCCGTTGATGACGTCATTGACGCAAACAAGAAGGCAGTAGAACTATTGAAAGCAACTAAAGCAGAAAGACACAAATTGCTTGCGCATAAAAACAAAATACAGGAGACTCTGGATAAAGTAAAAGGGCTAGAAGGCGGCATAAAGAAAAAGGCTGCATTTCTATTGCAGGAAATAAACAAAAATCACTATTTTGAAAGTGCCAATAAAAGAACATCCTTTATAATAGCGGCTGATTTTCTTCTTGCTAATGAAGGTAGAATTCCTTTAAAAAGCAAGGATGACGTAAAATTTTTAATAGAAATAAGAGAAGGTAGAAGAACACTAGAAGATATAGAAAGGTGGTTGAATGAATAAATTTTCCTGGAATAAAGCTACAGAAGAGGTAATAAGGAAGAACAGAGAATTTTTGATCGCTTTAGGCAAGCAAGAAAAAGACAGGAAGTGATATAAATGGAGACCAAGATGATTGCAGGAGCGCTCATAATGCTTTTCGGAACGGTAATGCTTCTTGCAAACCCAATAAGCTTTACAAATCCCTCATCGCTTTTTACTGTACTGGGCTTAATCGGATTTGTCGTATTTGCTATCGGCTTCTACTACACGTTCAAAGAATTGAAATAGGTGCACAAAAATGAAAGAACAGCTTGCTTCGATGGCAATGAAGCACCACAGGCTCCAGACGCTGTTTCTTTCTGTCCTGCTGGTTTATTCGATTTATGCACTGGCAGTGGTCGTTGCGCCTGTAGGCCTGTACTCCAAGGGCATTGCCGTATTTTTCGCCGGCGGTCCTGCTGGAATGCTCCTTTATCATGTATGGAGAAAAATGCGCGACATAGAGCATGCTGCAGGGCAGATCTGATCAGTTTATTTTCTTGTGCAGTATCTTCCTTATGGTGTCTGCATCGCCGCGGCCTTCTGTCTGCTTCATTATCTGCCCGACAAGGAAGTTGAAGGCCTCCTGCTTGCCTGACTTGTAGTCCATCAGCGTCTTGGGGTTCTGGTCGATAACCTTCTGGACAACCGGCTCGAGCACAGATTCGTCATAGATCCTGGCGCGCTTTGCAACGAGCTTTCCGGGGTCCATCGGGTGCGTAACAATCTCGCGGAGCATCATCTCGGCGCTCCTGTCTGTGAGCTGCTTATTTTCAATCATGCGCAGCAAGCTTACCAGGTGCTTTGCTTCAAGCCCGGTGCCTTTCATGCGCAGGTTGCTGTAATTCAGGGTCTTCTTGATCTCGCCGGCAAACCATTTCGCAGCCAGCTGGGGATCTATTTCTTCTATGACTTGCTCGAACATCATTGCAAGATCCGGCTCGCTTACAATAGACATAGAAAGCTCCAGCGGTATTTTCAGTTCCTTTGTATAGCGGCTTATCTTCTGCGCAGGCAACTCGGGCATCGCCGCCTTTATCTCTTCAATCACTTCCTTTTCTATTGTTATCCTCGGCAAGTCGGTATCAAATATGTATCCGTAGTCCTCCTCGCCTTCTTTCAGGCGCATGGATCTTGTGACTCCGGCAACATCATCCCAGGCGCGCGTCTCGCGGAGCACTTTTCCCTTTCTTCTTATTTCGTTCTTCTGCCTGACGATCTCATAATTCAGCGCGCGCTCGACTTCTTTGAAGCCGCTTATGTTTTTCACCTCAACGCGCGCAGATTCCAAGGAAATATTGGCGTCGCAGCGCATGCTTCCCTCGATATTCGGGTCGAAAACGCCCAAGTACTGCAGTATGCTTGAAAGCTTGTCGAGAAACATCCTGGCTTCCTTTGGAGATGAAAAATCAGGCTCGGTAACTATCTCAACAAGCGGCGTGCCGCTGCGGTTGTAATCGACAAGAACGTAATCGCCGCCAAGGCCGCCCACATGCACAAGCCTTGCCGGATCTTCCTCAAGCTGGATCCTGGTTATCCTGATCTTCTTTTTGTTGACGACAACGCAGCCCTCGCGCGCGAAAGGCAGCTCGTACTGCGTTATCTGGAAGTTCTTTGACATGTCCGGATAGAAATAAGACTTGCGCGAGAAGAATGCTTCCTTGTGGAACTTGCAGCTAAGTGCAAGCCCTATCTTCATCGCATACTCAGTGGCTTTCCTGTTCGTCCTTGGCTTGCTGCCCGGCATGCCCAGGCATGTCGGGCATGTCAGCGTATTCGGCTCCTTGGAAACGTCATTCCTGCATCCGCAGAACAGCTTTGTCTTCGTCAACAGCTGGCAGTGCACTTCGAGCCCGATTTTCATGATTTCCTCTCCCTGAAAATGCTTATCACTTCTTCATGCAGTTTCTTGTTTGTTGCCAGATAATCCCCGGAATAGATTGTATCTTTTCCTTCGATATCGGTGAGTTTTCCTCCTGCTTCTTCTATAATTATTTTTTGGGCGGCTATGTCCCATGGTTTTGCTTTGAGGTTTAAATCAATGTCTACAGAACCCTGGGCAAGAAAGATGCAGCCCCATTGCTGTCCAAAGCCCCTGTGACGTGCACACGTTGCCACCATCTTCATGAGCTCCTTGTCATAATTTTTGCTGTAATATTCGTCTATATCGCCGTAAACAAAAAATGCATCTTCCAGTTTTGATATTCTGGAAACCCTTGCTTTCTTGCCGTTTATGAAGCACCCTTTTCCTTTTGTTGCATAAGCCAGGATGTTCATCTTAGGAAGGTGCACTACCCCTGTTATTATTTTGCCATCTTTCTCCAATGCAATGAATGTTGCAAAGAAAGGGACTTTCCGGATGAAGTTCTTGGTTCCGTCTATGGGATCTATAATCCATTTGTACTCAGAATCCGTCTGCTGGTACGGGAATTCTTCTCCAAGGAAATTATGGTCAGGAAACTGTTTCTTTATAATGGAAACTATCTTCTTTTCAGCTTCTTTGTCTGCAATTGTAACAGGGGAATTGTCGGCTTTTTTTTCTACCTTGAGGTTTGAATCGAAATACCTGTTTATTATATTCCCTGCTTCCTTCGCAGCTTGTATCGCAACCTTCAGTTCTTTCATACATGAACACCCAATTTCTTCAACTCTTTTTCCAGCTGCTTCGCATCCTTGAACAGGACAGCTTTAGCGCCTTTTTTCTTTACAGCATCAAGGAATTCTTTCTTGTCGTCAACAAGGATGCAATCCTTCGGGTTTACATTCATTTTCTTTGCCGCTGCCATGAAAAATTTAGCGCCGTCGTCTTTTGTCAGGCCGTAATCAAAGGAAAAGTGGTGCTCGTGGAAATGCTTCAGCATCCCGTATTTCCTTTCTAGATACCGGACTCTTTCCGGTATATTGCCTGAAAGAACAACAACGCGATAGTGTTTCCTTAGTTTTTTTACAAGCTGCGGCATACCTTTCAGCGGCTTGTACGACGAGTGCCAAGTGAACTCCACATTTTTCATGTTTTTTGCAGGTATGTCAAGTTTCCTGGAGATTATTTCAATAAATTCCTGCCTTGTTATCTTTCCTTTCCTGTATTCTTGGGTGGCATGAAAATCTTTCAGCGCTTTGTATACTTTCTTTTCCCGCAGTTTGTACTTCCTTGCTATTTTTTTGCTCGCTATCCTGCCGCCTTCGCTAAAGTAAACCCCGCCAAAATCTATCATTATGACAGGCTTGTTGTGTGTTTTCATCGCAGCACCTTGTACATGATTATGTCATCCGTGTATTTTCCCTTTCTTTTGATGCCTCTCGGGATCTTTCCTGCATAGGCAAACCCGAGCTTTTTGTAAAGTTTTTGCGCCACCCTGTTGTTTTTGTACACGCTCAGCTTTACAATCTCGATATTGAGGCTGTCTTTCGCAATCCTGAGGACATGCCATGAAAGCCTTTTTCCCAGTCCCTTGCCGGTGTATTCTTGCAGGATGCAAATGCCATAAACTCCCTCATGCTTGTGCGTCTGCAGCCCCTCTCTTGTAACGGTAGCCGAGCCGACAATCTTCTCCTTGTGCTCCGCAACAATATAGATCTCGTTCTTTTTTCTCATGCCTTCCATGGTTTCCCTGAACCATTTCGCCTCTTCCTTTCTGCTTACAGGCGTTATCCGTGCAAGAAAGGGCGTTTCCTTTATGACTTTATTGTAGAATTTCCATATTTTTGTGAGATCGCTTTTCTTCGGATATCTGATAACTATCTCTATTTCCTTGTTTCCTTTCTTTATTTTTACCCTGTCAACTGTCTTTCCTTCCTTCATTTCTTCCCATCCCTTGCTGCTGCTTCGAATGCAGCGGCTGTTTCTATCAGCTTTGATTCCTGGAGATGATCGGCCATCAAGTGCAAACCGACAGGAAGGCTGCTTATGAAGCCGCAGTTTATTGAGAGCTGCGGTATGCCTGCCACATTAGAAGGCACAGTCAAGACATCCATCCGGTAATTCTCGAGCGGCGTCAGCTTTGCAATATCAGAAAATTTAGGCGGCAGTATTGGCATCGTCGGCGCTGCCAGCACGTCGCATTTCTTGAACGCTTTCTTGAAATCATCAATTATCATAGTGCGCACTTTCATTGCTTTCAGATAATACGCGTCGCGATAGCCTGACATTCTAGCGAAAGTACCGAGTATGATGCGCCTCTTTGCTTCCAGCCCAAAGCCGGCAGAGCGCACTTTGGAGAAATAATCGCTGAAGTTTCCTTCGATGTCCAGATGCAGGCCATAGCGCATGCCGCAGTATTTCGAAAGGTTTGTTGAGGCTTCTGCTGTCGCTATAATATAGTATGCTGCGAGAGCGTACCTGGTCATTGGCAAGGATATCTTTACGCTTTTCGCGCCAAGGCTTTCCAGTTTCTCTATTGCTGACTCCACCTGCCTGATTATTTTTGGATCCACGCCGTCAAAATATTCCTTGGGGACGCCAATGCGCAGCCCTTTCAGGTCTTTTTTTGCCGCGGATTTCGTGTAATCCTGTTTCTTGGTGTTCAATGACGTGCTGTCCATTGAATCATGGCCGCCAATATGAGAAAGCAAGAGCGCTGCATCGTGGACGCAGCGCGCCATAACGCCAATCTTGTCCAGGCTGTTTGCATAATCAATGAGGCCGTAACGCGAGACAAGGCCGTAAGTCGGCGTGAGTCCTACAACGCCGCAGAAAGCAGCAGGGCAGGAGATGCTGCCGCCTGTGCTCTCAGCCAGTGCTATATGAGGCATTTTCAGCGCTGCTGTGATGCCTGCAGCTCCGCCTGAAGAACCACCGCAGCTCCGCTGCGGGTCGTAGGGGTTCTTTGGCACGCCGTATGCGCTGTTCGTGGAGAATGTGCCAAATCCGAATTCGTCCTGATTTGTCTTCCCGAGCACCCTTGCTCCAGACTCCTTTATTCTTGCGACGGCTGTCGCGTCGAAAGGCGGCATGTAGCCTTGCAGGATTTTCGAGCCGGCAGACGACTGCATGCCCTTCACGCATATGCAATCCTTGACAGAGACAGGCAAGCCGTACAATGGCACTTCTGCTGCAGCCCGCTGCCTGAAGTTCGCAACAAACTGGAAGAAATTATAAGTCTCGTTCAATGCGCTTGTCTTTTCTGTCACGGCTGAGCAAAAATCAGCGTAATTTATGCTGCCGTTTTTGCTTTCATCCATGAATTCTTTCACGGAAATATTGTATTTCATGATATCAATCCCAAAGACTGCACTCCAAAAATGCCTGCGACAGAAGGTGCGGAGTTTATCTCTCCCTTTCTAACGAGCTCAAAGGCTTTCTTTAAGTCAATTTCAACAACTTCAAGAAATTCATTTTCATCTTCTTTCGCCTTTTCCTTGGCTGTCCTGAGGTTTGTTGCAAGGAACACAGTAGTTTTTGATGCAGACCTGCCGATAAGTGAATGATAATGAGCTATTTCCTTTATTTTTCCTGCTTTGTAGCCTGTTTCTTCCTCGAGTTCGCGCAGGGCTGCAATCTTGGCCGTTTCGCCTTTGTCTACAGCCCCGGCCGGAACTTCAAGCGTGATTTCATCGAGAGCCGGTCGATATTGCTGGACAAATAATATTTTTCTGTCCTTTGTTACAGCAATAATGCCAACAAAATCAGGACATTCTAAGATTTCATAGTCAGTAATTCTCCCGTTATGAATTTTTAGCGTGTCTTTTCTCACAGCTATACGGTTGCCGTTGAAAAGTTGCCTGGATTTGACCAGCTTCCATTTCTTGATCATCAAATCACCTTGGGCCCCCTGAAGAATCCTTTCTCCTTGTGCGCCGTGTTGTCCAACGCCTTTTCCTGCGGCAGGCATTCTTCCGGCTGGTCTTCGCGCAATACGTCTTTTATCTCCATTGGATGGAAGCTGGCTTCTTCGTTTGTCTTGATTTTGTCCAGTTCCTTGAAAGCAATAAGTACATCTGCAAGATCCTTCTGAAACTGCTTCACCTCGCTGTCTGAAAGCGTTATCTTTGCAATGCCTGCAACATGCCTGACTGTTTCCTGAGAAATCGCATCGGGTTTTTTGTCTTTTGCGGCCATAAGGAAATAATCATAAAGAAAGTATAAAAATTCGCCACAACACTTATGGAATGGTATTCTCAATGAAGAAGGACAGGATAGAGCAGCTTAACAGAAAGATCACAAAGACATTCCATAAGAAATACGGGAAGATCGTTTTTGGACACGGCAAAATAAATGCCCGAATCATGCTGATCGCAGAAGCACCGGGGAGGCAGGAAGAAATACACGGCAGGCCTTTCGTTGGCAGGGCAGGAAAAGTGCTGGACCACGCCTTGGCTAAAGCAAATATAGCTAGAAATGATGTTTACGTATCCAACACAATAAAATTCAGGCCTCCAAATAACAGGAAACCTAAAAGAACAGAAATCGAGGATTTTCTTCCTACGCTGCATGAGGAAATAGGCATAATAAAACCAAAGATAATCTGCCTGCTGGGCCTGACAGCAATAGAAGCCCTTCTTGGCAAAGGCTATACGATCAGAGACAACAACGGCAAAATCATAGAAAAGAACGGGATGCGGTATCTTATTTCTTACCACCCTGCAGCTATACTGAGAAACGCAACCCTGAAGCCTGCATTTGAGTTATCCATAAGCAAGCTGGAAGCATTCAGGTAACTGTTTTAATCTTTGTTCTCGAGTTAATTCTATGCAAAACGTGCAAATTGGCAAAGAGGCTAATCCTGCTTACGATGAAATAATCGAAAAGATAAGGAACGGCCAGATCAAAAACAAGCAACAGCTCGAAAAAGTTAAAACCCGTCTTGCCAAGAAATACGGCCTCATGAGGCTGCCAAAGAATGCAGAACTCATAGAATTTGCAAACGACAGCGAAATTTCAATACTCCTAAGGACAAAACCCGTGAGAACTCTTTCTGGTGTTGCAAATATTTCGGTCATGTGGCTTCCTCAAGATTACAAAAATTCATGCCCTGCAAAGTGCGTCTATTGCCCGCAAGGCATAAGCGTCCCAAAAAGCTACACAGGCACAGAACCAACTACGATGCGCGCAATCATGTTTCATTTCGATCCGCGCCTGCAAGTAAGCAGCCGCCTGAGGCAATTTCATATTCTTGGCCACCCGACTGACAAGTGCGAGCTCATCGTAATGGGCGGCACATTCATGGCATGGCAGAAAGACAAAAGGGAAGCCTTCGTCAAAGGATGCTTTGATGCGTTCAATGGCTGCGAAAGCTCAAGCCTGGAAGAAGCACAAAAAATAAACGAAACCGCTGCGAACAGGTGCGTAGGCTTGACAATAGAGACTAGGGCTGATTTCTGCAAGCCGCAGGACATGCTTTATCTTGGCTGCACCCGCGCAGAAATAGGCGTGCAGTCTACAGACAATAATATCCTAAGAATGATAAAACGCGGCCATAATGCGCAAAAAAACAAGGATGCCTTTGCGACCCTCCGGGAAGCCGGGCTGAAGGTTTGCGCTCACTGGATGCCAGGCCTTACGGGGCTCTATGGAAAAATTGATATAGAAAAAGAAATCCAGGGTTTCAAGGAATTATTCGAGAATCCTGATTACAAACCTGACGAGCTCAAGATATATCCTGTATGGGTCATAGAAGATACCGAGCTGCATGAAATGTGGAAGCGCGGCGAATATGAAGCGCTGACTGCGGAAAAAGCTGCAGAACTTATAATAGAGCTGAAAAAACTGGTGCCGAAATACGTGAGAATAAAGAAGATGATGCGCGACATCTCGCACCACCAAGTAAAATCAGGCCCGGCTGTAACAAACCTGCGGCAACTCATCAGGATGGATATGAAAAAGCGCGGACTAAGATGCATGTGCATACGCTGCAGGGAAGCCGGATTGCTAAAGAAAGAAAGCTATATGGAACCGCAGGACATTGGCTTGCAGGTGATCGAATACGATGCATCTGGCGGCCAAGAACTCTTCCTGGGCTTCGAGGATGCAAAACAGGGCATACTCATGGGCTTCCTGCGCCTTCGGATGGACGAAAGCATGACGGCAAAAATCCGCGAACTGCACGTATACGGTGAAATGGCAGAAATCGGGAAGGCAGGAACTGTGCAGCACTCGGGTTATGGCAAGAAGCTTCTAGCCAAAGCTGAAGAAATCGCCCAAAGCAACGGGAAAACAAAGATGCAAGTGACATCAGGCGTTGGTGCTCGCGAGTACTACAGGAAACTAGGCTACCGGAAGGAAGGATTCTACATGACAAAACGAGTTTAGATGGATATGAAGCAAGAGAAATTAGCTGATAATTATTCACAAAATGTAGCAAGCAAATATTCAAGAATGCAAAACAATAGAATAAAAATTGACATATCTCCTTTCCAAACAATCAAAAAATTGGGCATCAAAGACAAAACAATATTAGACTTCGGGTGTGGAGACGGAAGTTATTCAAAAAAGTTTATAGAAGAAAGAGCGAAAAAGGTTATTGGTATAGACAACAGTTCTTCAATGATTCAGATTGCAAAAGTGAAGCATAGTGATCCGAGTATAGAATACTTTAAACAAGACGGTGCCAAACTGCTGTTGCCTAAGAACTCTTTCGACTTGGTTTTTGCAAGTTACGTTCTCCAGAATTTTAAAAATGCGACAGTTCCGTTGAAGCAAATATACAAAGTACTGAAACAAGGAGGATATTTAGTTGCTATTGTCCCGATAACCTTATTGAAGCCGAAAAATGAAAAACTAGCAAATACTATTATCAAAATATGCATTGAAAAGAAAATTACAATCAATGTTTACATCAAGACGGACAAAGAGCTACAATCAAACATTAAAAAAGCAGGATTTTCAATAGAGAAAGTGAAAAAAGAAGATAATCCGCTTGCAGAAGTTGAGGGCAAATATAAATCCAAAATCAAAGCATATAAGTCTAATATATACGTGGCTCAGAAACCTGCTAAAGAAGGAATATATCACCACTGAATCTGTAATTTATGCCTAGAAATATTTACCAGGATTGAATCTTCTTAGTGCCTGCAAGTAAGCTGAATAACTGTCAACACGTTGCCAGAATTCAGGATTCACTTCAGTTCTGCCAAAATGGATATTGACTTCTTCTATTAAGCTAACGACATTGTCTGATCCATGTATTGCGTTATACTGAACTGCTACTTTTCTTTCACCGTATTTTCCTGCGGCACATCTGCCTCTAATAGTGTTTTTTCCGGCTGCCTCAGGATCTGTAGCACCAACAATTTCACGAAAGCTATTTATTGCATCTGATCCTGTCAGTATAAACTGCCTTGTCGGACCTTCTGTTACTGTTCTAATAAGATCATCAAAGAATATCCTTTCTCTGTGCGCCTTATAATGCCTTTCAGCTTCATCTCTTGTGACTCTACGCTCCTTCTCACAGATAACAACCAACGGCATGTCTCTTTCTCTGCTTAAGCTTTCGATGTCGCTCATTATTTCTCTCCAGTAATGGTAAGCATGCGGTTTTACAAGTCCAAAGGTATAAACAGGGGAAGTAGTTTCGCCTGTAATATCACGAACAGAGCCATCTGTATAAATCAAGAGCGGCGGTTTGCGTTTTGATCTTTCCTTCATATATCTGGCTATAACACAAACACTTTTAAAGGTTTTTATAACTAAAGAGTAAGGAAAGAGTTCATATGGAAGCTATGGCAGTCAGATCATGTGATTTGGTTAGTTCTCTTAGAAGTCTTCAGCCACGAATTCACGGAACACCGCTTTATAGACCTTTGACCGCTAGAAATTTACCGACTTATGAAACAGGAGAAACTTTGATGCCGTATGAAGAAGTCGATCTTCTTTTTAGCGGTGTTATATTTTATTTTGATCCAGCATGCGTAAACAGACAAGCAAAAATAGTTGTTGTATCTTCTTTAGAAAAACTATCAAAAGGTAGGAAAGTTGTAGATACTAGAAGTCCAGGTTATGAAACTGAATTCAAAGAACAGCTCGAAAGAGAAAGAGGAACAGGACAATTTTCGTGCTGGGATATTTGGCAAAGAGTTACGCAAAATGATACTATAGCCACAAAAGGCCCAGTTACTCCAGAAAATCCGAGAGGTTTAGAGATATATGTCGCAAGACTTCCTGTAACAATGGAAGATCTATTTTTTGACATTAAAGTTGAATAAAATTTTATACTTTTTCAAACTTTATTCCTGCGTTCCTTTCTAACAACTTTACTATGGATACAAAATCTTCTTCTTGCCAGCCATTTTCCATTGCCTGCTGGAAGACACTCAGGAGTTTTTTGCTTAGAGGGAGATCTAATCCTATTTTGTTTATTTCCTGCATTGCCAGATTCACATCTTTGTTCATCAACTCAAGCTTGAAAGAAGGGGAGAAATCTCTTCTGAGTATAGAGGGCATCTTTGCAAATCCAACTCCGCTTTTTGCTCCAGAATTTTCAAATATTTCCAGCATCTTTTCCAGAGGCACGCCATTTTTTACACCCAGCATAATTCCTTCTAGGTGGCTTTGAAGCATCAAAGATTGTGCAAGATTCAGGGCAATCTTGGCTTTCTGGCCATGACCGCTGGCGCCACAATAAACAACTCTTTTTCCCATCGCATTGAAAATGTTCATACGTTGGTCAACAATATCTTTCTTACCACCAACCATGAACATTAAAGTTCCGTTCTCGGCGCCTGTTTTTCCGCCTGTTATCGGTGCATCAATAAACTCCACGCCAATTGCATAACATTCCTGCATTATTTTTTCAGTCAAATCAACTGATGTAGTGCCTGAATCAATCAATATTTTGTTTTTATTGAGCGCCTTGAATACCCCATTTTCTGAGAATAGGACATCTTTCAGAGCAGCGTCGTTTGATACGCACGTTATGATTACATCTGATTGATCAGCAGCTTCCCGTGGAGAATTCATAACAACAAGATTTTCGTGCTTTATGTTATCCAGTTTCTCTTTTGTTCTGTTGTACGCATATATACGAAAACCTGCTTTAAACAGGTTCTGGACCATGCCTTTTCCCATTGTACCTATTCCAATGAAACCTATTTTGACAGGCTGCAAAATTTTCACCTTTTAACATCAGAGTTCAAACCTTTAAGTCCTTTCCACGACAAATTTATTTAGATATTTTGTTTGTTCTTGACGCAGAAAGGTGTTGTCTATGGCACTCGAGGAACAGATGCGCGTTGAAGTCAGGCGCCTTGAAAAAGAGATCGTTCTCATTGACGAAGAGCTTGCAAGGCTTTACAAAAGGATAGAGCATGCTCTGGCGCTGAGAAAGAAAAAAGGGCATGATCTGCAGATTCTAAGGGAAAACTTTGGCGAGCCTGAAAAAGATATGGAAATAAAACTCAGCTTGGCAAACATACTGAAGGAAAAGATATAAGCGTTATTTCTTTCCGCGGAGTTTGTTTACGTGTTTTCTTACATGCCTGCCCACATGATGATCCATGTGCCTTACGATATGCTTGCGGTGTTTGTACAGGAAGTAAGCGGCGATAAGCATCATAGAGGCAAGGAAGATGTTCTCCATGAATGTAAAGCTGCCTGCCACGCTTAAGTATGCAGAGCCGAAATACCACCCCAAGAAAGATAGCACAAATATGCGCGGTATAGACCCGATGAAAGTTGCTATAGCATATTTCTTAATGTCAAGGCGCAAAGCACCTGCAAGGAAAGACACTGGCGACGTTGGAAACACAGGAACTGCGCGCAGGACAGCTATGCTCAACCAGACCTTCCTGCCCTTCCCTAGCTTTTTGCTGGACTTCTGCACATCATTCCAGTTAAAGTCTACAAAACGGCCAAAACGCTGCAGCAAAGGCTTGCCTCCAAAATAGCCGATACCGTAAACAAAGAAAGAACCGACAACCGTCCCTAGTGATCCGGGGACAACAATTGTAAAGAATATCATTGGCAGCGCACTTGAAAGAGGGATACCTGTAGGTATCAGCAAGGCGCCGGCTCCCATGATAACAAGCGGCGATGGTATGGGAACAATGACTTCTTCCAGAACAACGCCGATGAAAACGCTTATTGGGCCATAGGCTTTTATCAGCTCAAACAGCCAAACAGCAATTTCCTCGAAAGCCATCTAAAATCACTTGCTTTTCTTTTCTATCTCATCCAGTACCTGGTCAATAAATTCATTGGGTTGCACATCGAATTTGACTTCTTTGATATCTCTTTTCCGTACAGCAACAGTGCCTTTCTCCTGCTCCTTGTCGCCTATGACTAATATGTAAGGCACTTTCTGGAGTTCAGCTTCCCTTATCTTGTACTGCAGCGTATGGTTGCGCGCGTCTAATTCAGCACGTATGCCTTTTTTCCTCATTTCAGCAACAAGTCTTTCTCCAGCCGCAATATTCCTGTCTGTCACAGATACTACAGCAACCTGTACAGGCGCCAACCACAAAGGCAATCTGCCTTCAGTCTGTTCAAGCAGGTACGCAATGAATCGCTCATAGCTGCCAAGTATTGCGCGGTGTATTACTATAGGCGTTTTCTTGTTTCCGTCTGTGTCAACATAAGACAAGCCCATCCTTTTCGGAACAACAATATCAACCTGGGATGTTGCAATTGTTTCTTCCTTGTCATGCGCGTTCTTTATCTGCACGTCTATTTTTGGTCCATAAAAGGCTGCTTCGCCTGTTCCTTCAGCAAAACTCACGCCGAATTCTTTCATCGCAGACCGTATCTCTTCGGAGGCATGATTCCAGTCTTTTGGATCGCCGGTGAATTTATCTGGATTAGCCTTGAAATCTGGCAACGAAAGCCTGAACCAGTAATCCTTGATCCCCATAACATCATAAACATCCTTGAAAAGCCGCAAGACTTTGATGAATTCGTCCTTGAGCTGGCCAGGCGTAACATAGATATGCGAGTCATTCTGCGTGAAGCATCTTACCCTGATTAAGCCATACGTCACGCCTGACAATTCATTCCTATAAGTCATGCCTGCTTCTGCAAGACGCAGCGGCAAATCGCGGTAACTCTCAACAAGCTTGCTGTAAATCACGTGGTGGTGCGGGCAGTTCATGGGCTTGAGGTAATATTCTTCCTCTTCTATGGCAACGGGCGCGTACATTGTATCTTTGTAATAAGGCAGATGGCCTGTCTTTTCATACATGGAACCTCTTGTGATGTGAGGCGTGCTGACATACTTGTAGCCATGCTGTTCTTCAACCTGGCGCATGTACTGAACAAGTACATTCCTCAGCGTCTCGCCTTTCGGAAGCCATAAAGGCAATCCAGGGCCTATATCATCAGAAAGATGAAAGATGCCAAGCTGCTCACCAAGAATCCTGTGATCGCTGGGCTGCAAATCCCTTCTGTCAAGAATTATCTTGCTTGCGGGCTGCTTTTTTTGTTCTTTCGGTTTTTCTGCTTCCTTTACAACTCCGCTTTCCCTGATCTCGCGCGAAAGCTCCGAAAGAGGATGGCCTTTGCATTTCAATGTGAAGCTCTTGTACCAGCCAAAAGGCGCGCGAAAGGTTTCGTAGTCCTTGCTCAGCTCCTTTTCTATCTCCTTGAGAAGATGCAAAGCTATCTGCGGCTTTGATGGGCTTGCAGTGAGGTGCACAAAAGGGTAAATGACTATTCTTTTCGTCTCAACCTGCTTGGCTACATTCCTGATCTCGCCGGCAGTATTGCCAACTACATTATCCGTGTCTCCTTCTTCGGAAGAGCAGAAGACAACAAGACAGTCGTCAACCCTGAAGTGTCTTTTCTCTATTTCCTCTGCATTAGCTATGGCCTTTTTTCTTGGCTCGTATTCTATGAAATCAGAATGAACAAGAAGTATTTTCATTTATCAAACCCACCTACAATGTGGCTTTGATTATATGAATGAAAATATTCTTAAAGAAAAAGATACTGGGATGTCCAGCTAGAGTCTGTATTTATCTCGTCTTTGTTCTTCTAAGTCAGGTCCTTTGTAGTCCTTGGGTCCTATAGTCGCGTATGCGACAGACCACGCAGGTACTCTTTCCTGTACTGGTAATTCTTGACTTTCTTGTTCCATTTTTTTCACCTCGTCGAAGCCTATTTTCTCAAAAAGCGCAGCTTTTTGGAATCTCGGAGAAGCGAAGCTTCTCCCAAGATTTATGCGAACCTCAATATAAAGGTTTCTTTGGTCAATTAGGGAGCTTCTCTAATACTGGTTTTGGTACAAAGACCGAAAATTAGTACAACGTTTGAAACGAAGAAAGTATGAAGAACATTTTCTTTGGATGTTCGATAGTATGAATTATTCCGAGACGTCTGCAATAGTTGGTTGTGAGAATTTTATCACATCTTCTATCTTCAACTCAATAACACGGTTTGTTGCTCCTCCGCCTGCCCAAGCTGTTTGCATATCCAGAACTTTTTCGTCCATGAAAATGCGCAGATTCCTGTGCCCGATCGGCGGAACAGCGCCAACTTCATAGCCCGTGGACTCTTTTACTTTATCCGGTGAGGCAAGTCTTGTGTCGCTTACGCTAAGCAATTTTTTGAGCTTCTTTGTGCTTACGCGATCAACAGCCCGTGCAATGACAAGATAGACCTCATCGGCTGTCTCAAAGGCAAGAGTTTTGATTATCTTGTCGTAAGGCACTCCTGCATTGTCTGCCGCCTCTCTTGCAGACTTTGTGCTGTGGCTTTCTTTGAACTGATGCCATGTCTTATTTTTCTCAAGAAAGCGGTCTAAGTCCATAATCTGTTTCTCCTAGCTTGGCTTATTTAAGATTTATTTTGAAACTAATTCTAAGCCCTGTACAGCCCCGTGGAGGAGAGTAAAATCTTCACGGATTGTAGTGGTCAAACTTCAAAAATAGGACTATGCATAGTGGGCTTTGGTTGCCAAAACTAAAGGCTTTAGCGGGAGACCGCGATGACAAAGGATACCCACTGACGGCAGTTCGAATCTGCCCGGGGCTATTGGTAATATGCGCTCTGAAAACGTGAAAGATATAGCGGCGTTAGGCGGCAATCCCGTCTACTTCTTGGTAGGCGGCCTGTTCTGGTTTTTTGGCCAGCCTCAAGTGACATATCAGCTTATTGTAAGTTTGATTCTGTGCTACATGCTTACAACATTGTTTCGCATGGCTTTTTTCAGGCAAAGGCCTCTGAAGCAGCAGTACAAAAACTTCCTGGAAAGAATAGATGCATCTTCATTTCCTAGTTTGCATTCAATGCGTGCGGCTGTCATAGCTGTGACAATAGGCATGTTTTTCAACCAGCCGCTAGTCTGGATTCTTGCTGCTATTGCTGCAGTATCGGCAGCAATAGCACGCGTGCTGCAGAAAAGACATTACAAGAGTGATGTAATTGCAGGATTAATTATCGGGGTTGCTATAGCGGCTGTTTCTCCGCTTATGCTCAGCTTGGTGTTGTGATGATTACCATTCTTAGGCTTGGCCATCGTCTGGGAAGAGACGACAGAATAAGCACCCACTGCGGCCTTGTAGCGCGCGCTCTGGGCGCCGATGCTATAATCTACAGCGGCGACCATGATGGCAGCATGATAGAAGGCTTGAAGAAAACGTCAAAGAGGTGGGGTGGCAAATTCAAGATAAGCTATGAAGCAAAATGGAAGAAGATACTTGATTCACACAAGAAAAAAGGCTTTTGCATCGTGCACGCAACAATGTACGGCCTGCCGCTGCAAAAAAGGATAAAAGAAATCAGGAAAAAGAAGAAGATTCTTTTTGTCATCGGGGGTGAAAAGGTGCCCGGCGAACTCTATTCTTTAGTGAATTACAATATAGCTGTAACAAACCAGCCGCACAGCGAGGTTGCTGCGCTGGCCATATTCATGCATGAATACTTCAAAGGCAAAGAGCTTGACAACAGATTCAAGGGAAAAATAAACATCGTTCCGCAGGAAAAAGGCAAGAAAGTTATCGAGCGCTAAGTCTCAATAGCTATTATCATCATAACTGTTAGAATAATTCCTAGAATAAGAAAGCTATCCCTAAACAAGTAAGATATCAGCATGCTTACCGCCAGGTAAGCCCCCAACCTTACTAACAGCGACATTTTGTGTTTTTCTGATAATAATCTCCTTGATATTCTATATGCAGAAAATATATTTAAAATAAATAGATTTACTGCTAAATTCTTAAAAAATTCTAGAAGAAATTCTCAAAATTTTTGTTTGATCTTTCTTTTTTAAGTTTATTTGTTTCGATAAACTCAATGTTTGATCTTTTTCAGCAGGTAAGAGAAGAACTTCAATTAGAAGTTGTGAGAGACGGTGAATTAGTAAGACCACTAGTTTATCAAAAATCTGGAAATGCTCAAATGTGCTACAATTCTGGTGGACGGGGCATTGTTTTCCCTTATGAAAACAGGGCAATAAGAGTGAAAGGAATTATAGACCCGGATGGCAAATTGACTAGAAGAATTGCAGCCTCTCCCAGAAATCAAATAGAGGATGTTAAGAGATTTACACAATACAGACCCGATAATCTTTCGAATGGCAAACCTTTTGCAGTTCTGTCACAACAAGCTGCTAAAAGAGAACAGGAAGCTGTAAGCAGGTTGAACTGGAGTTATTGGAAAATTGGACTGAAACATCCTTACTCTGTCTTAGATGTCGTTCCAACAGGCCAAACTTTTGATGGCGGTCCAACAGTCCAGCTATACTTTGATCTTCCCAGTGTAGAAGACGATTTGCGTGTTGAAGAATTGAACGGTTTGCTCAGAGCTAAAATGAATCGTTTGTCATCACAGGAAATAAAGGAAAGAGAAGGAGATGTTTTGAAGCTTTATCACAGATTTATGCAATGGCATGGTTTTAGCGCAAGATGTTTAACAATATCAAAGTTACTGCCAACACCAGAGTCGTTTGTGCCACAAAATTATGTTATATCACATGTTAAAGGCGGTTATGGTTTATTCCGCGTAGACCATACATCTACTGTACCAAAAGACGTTGATGATGAAAAGGCTGTTTTTGAAGAATTAGTAAGAAGGATTTCAAAAGGACAATCTGACGGGCCAATATCAACGTTCGGCAACTTGCCAACAGCTGTTGTACTTGCAGCAAACCATTCTGATCAAGTTCCAATGGATAGTAGATCGCTGTTTGAAAGATGTTATTATTTTGATGGAAGGTTCAAGGCAAGCGATAGATATTTACAAGCCTTGAATATTTTCTACAGGCAATTTACTAATGGCATCAGGATGCCACAACCAGAACCAATAGAAGAAGAATTCTTTAGGAAACCGCTTGCTGACTAGTCATCACCAGGCAAGAATTCTTTCGGCTTGCCGTCGCGGGTCATTAGCACTACACGGCTGTCTTCCTTGTGGTCGATTATCTTGTAAGAGCTGTTCCTCTCAATGTTTTCTGCGAAATCCAAGATCTCTGAATCGCTTGGCATCAGCTCGTAAGCAAGTCTCTCGCGGGCGCCGCCGACTGACATGAACGCCTTAACTTCCAGATAGTCAGGTGAAGCCTTGTCGACAATTTCTGCATAGCCTTCAGGACTTACTAGATTCAGGTTCTTCACAAGAGTAAGCCTGATAACAGACCTCTTGAACTGTTCGAGCATAGCCAGCGAAGCCATCAATCTTTCCCAAGCATCATCAAACATCGGCAGCGCAGTTTTCCTCAGCGTCTCATTGTCGGGAGCTGCGAGCGTGATGTAAAGCTGGGTTGGCTGCTGATCATTATCAAGCAGGCTTTGCAATCTTTCAGGAAGTGTGCCGTTTGTTACAAGAAAGGCAGTCATTTTCCTCTTGATTATTTCTTCAACAAGACTGCCTATCTTTGGATAGAGAGTTGGTTCACCGGAAAGCGAAATGGCGACGTGCTTGGGGCGCATAGCATAATAGAATTTTTTGTTGTCTGTGTTCGGATTGCCGCCAAACCCTTGCAGCAAATCGCGCTGCGCTTCAATGCACCCGTCTAAAATCTCGCTTGGCTCGTCCCATTCATCGCCCTGCCCGGGCATTGTGTAGCGAAGCGGCCTCCAGCAAAAAAGGCAGTTCTCGCTGCAAACCAGCGCAGTGGGCGACATCTGGATGCATTGGCTCGATTCTATGCCATAAAACTTCTGCTTGTAGCAGTGACCTTTTTCATTCAGCGAGGACTTGCACCAGCTGCATATCTTTACTGCAGAGTGCTTCCGTTTTCCGACAAACCTGTAGCCGGCTTTTTCCATCTTTTCCATCATTCGCTCGCGGTAAGACTTCGCAGAATTCTGGTTGAAGATCACGTTGCTTTGCATTTTTGCTAGTCCGTTTAGCAGATACTTAAAACTTGTTCACTGAGTTTATCTATGGCTTTCAAGCAGAAGCTGGCAAATGTAACAGGCCTCAAACCGAGCCTGATACCAAGCAGCTACCAGATTCTCGGGGACATAATGCTTCTGAAAGTTCCCAACGCTACACAAGCTGAGAAAAATAAGATAGCTCGGGGCGCAATGCTGTTGCTGCCTTACGTCAGGAGCGTGTGCGAAATAAAAGAGGTCAAGGGTGAATTAAGGCAACCTGCCGTGAAGCTTATTGCTGGAGAAAGAACGGAGACTATACATACAGAAAACAACGTCAAGTATCATCTTGATGTCTCAAAAATCATGTTCTCCAAGGGCAATCTCAATGAGCGACAAAGGCTTATCAAAAAAATAAAGAAAGATGAGACAATAGTCGACATGTTTGCAGGCATAGGCTATTTCTCGCTCCCGATAGCCAAACACACCAAGGCAAAAAAGATTGTTGCAATAGAAAAGAATCTGGACGCATTCAGATTCCTCAAGAACAACATACAGCTCAACAATCTGACAAATGTGCAAACAATATGGGGAGACTGCAAGGATTTTGCAAAGAGCGTAACAAACTTTGCAGACCGGATTATAATGGGATATTTTCCTGATACAGAGGAATTCCTGCCTTATGCCGTGAGGATAGCAAAAAACAATGCAATAGTGCATTTTCACAACATTTATTCTGCAAAAGACCTGTGGAAGAAACCCTTGAAGCAGATAGAGGAAGCATGCAGCCAGCAGTCATGTGGTTTTGAGGTTCTCGAAAAGAAGAAAGTAAAGAGCTACAAACCCGGCGTTTTTCACGTTGTTGTAGATTTCAAAATCATCAAGGAATAATCTCGTCAAGATGATGGGCACGCAGAAACCCGTTAGATTTTCTGGCCGGCCTCTTAGAATTGTATTTTGCTTTAAGCACCAGGAATTTTATTCCGCCGGCTTTCGCAGCCTTTAATACATCTACCCCGTCGTCAACAAAAAGTGTTTTTTCATTATCATAACGGACAATTTTCTTTAGTCTTTTCCAGAAAAGCTTTTCATGCTTTGCTTTTTTTATGTCAAATTGGTTGTAAATTCCGTCAAAATAAGGCCTTATCTTGGAATGTGACAGTTTCAAGTCGACATCTCTTGGCTCGCTTGCGGTTACAAGGTATATTTTCTTGTTGTTTTTCCTGAGAAATTTTAGAAATCTGATAGTATGGGGGTGAAGTTTTATGAGATGTTTAATCTGGTATCGAATATCCCATAATTGTATGCCAAACTTCTTTTCCCAGAAATCCACAGAAGACCAGTTGAATGTTCCTTCATGTTTCATTATTTCCTCGTTTGTTATTTCAAATGCCTTATTTACTGAAATGCCATTTTTCTTTGCGTAAGCTCTTGGAAGAAGAGTACTCCAGAAATATCCTTCATAATGATGATCAACAAGAGTGCCGTCCATGTCAAGCAACACCGTATCAATTTCGTTCCAGTTTATCTTGATTTGTTTCTTAGAAATTTTCTTAGACATTTAGCCAACCTCTATATCCATCCTGTACTTGTTTATTCTGGGACCATAAGGAAGCACTTTTCTTGCCTGAACTATATGTTTTTTACCCTTTCCAAGCATTTTCCTGGCTTTCCTTTTCCATTCCGCGATCTTTTCTTCTTCCGAAAAGAAATAAAGGTGTATAACCCCTTTCTTTTTCAGGCATTTTGCTGCATCCTCAAGATAGTCTATCGCGGTCTCCGGCAAGGGCATTATAACCCGGTCGCATTTGCCATAATAATCCCTTGCTTTCTGCTTAACGTTGCCATGGACAACGTCGACGTTTTCTAGCTTGTTCAGCTTCACATTCTTCCAGAAATAATCAATGGCTGCTTCGCTTAATTCGATGCCTATCACGCGCTTGGGTTTGGATTTCTTTGCAATGACAATTGCAAAAGGGCCTGCGCCGGCAAAAAATACCATTACAATTTCTTTTTTAGATACCTGCTGGACAATTCTCTGCCTTTCTGTGCCTTCGCGGGGAGAGAAGTAAACTTTTTGCGGATCGAGAAGCAGCCGGCAGCCGTTTTCAACGTGCATTATTTCCGTATTTTTGTCGCCCTTAATGAAACCGTAATCCCTTGTCCTGTAAATACCTTTTCGCGGGGAAGATTTTTCTAGCACGCTCTTCACATTCCTGTGCTGCTTCATGAGGGCGTTAGCAATGATCCGACTCTTCTTTTGCAGCTTTTCAGGGATTTCTATTATCGCCACGGCTTTCTCGCGGTTGCCTATGATGTCAAAAGATGTGGGCACCAGAGACAGCTCTTTTTTTGTAAGCTTATTTTTCAAAAGATCCTTGAGTCCCATGATAAGTTTAAATCCAACCAAGCTTTAAACCTAGTGGATTGGAGATGAAACTGGAATCTATCATAGCTATAACAGGCCTAATTGGCAGCGGCAAAAATGAGGCAGCTGATTACATAGCCAAAAATTATAGCTATGTTATTTTTGATTATGCTGATCTAATAAGAGAAATGATGCGAAAAGAGGGCATTGAGCCTACACGCATAAACATTCAGAATTACAGATTAAAACATGGCAACAATTTCCTGGCAGAAGCTATTGTAGAAAAGATACAAAACAGCTCCCATGAAAGGGTTCTGCTAACTCCAATAAGAAGGCCAGAAGATTATGAAATGCCAAAAAAGGCCTTTGGTGCAAGCATAATAATGATTCATATTGATGCAGACGAGCAGATAAGATTTGAGCGATTAAAGTCACGAAGAAGCGCCAGAGACCCAAAGACACCCAAAGAATTCAAAGAGCAGGAAAAGAGAGAATTGGAAATATTTAACTTTAAAAAAACATTCAAATATGCTAACTATACTATAGAAAATAATGGAACGCTCGAAGAGCTTCACAAAAAACTGAATTCTCTGATGAAAAAGGTATCAACATGAACATAATAATCATCGGCCCGCAGGGGTCTGGCAAGGGAACTCAGGCGAGAATGATAGCCGAAAGATTCGGGATATCCCATGTCTCGACAGGCGACATGCTGCGGGAAATTGCAAGGCAGAATACAGACACGGGCGCCCATATCGACCTGTTGATAAGGAAAGGCTCGCTTATACCCGATGATATTGTCACAGACCTTCTCAGCCGGCGCCTTTCAGAAGACGACTGCAAAAAAGGTTTTGTTCTTGACGGCTATCCAAGGAACGCCAACCAGGCAAAGCTGCTCGAGGTCATAGCAAAGATAGAGGCAGTGATTTACCTGAAACTCTCGGATGAAGAAGCGGTGAAAAGGCTTGCGACAAGGTTTGTATGCAACAAGTGCGGCGAGATTTATGGCATTGTTAAGCAGCCTGCAGAAGAAGGAAAATGCGATGCGTGCGGCGGCGACCTGTATCAGCGAAACGATGAAAGCGAGTTTGCTGTGCGCCGAAGGCTGGAAATATTCCACAAGGACACCAAGCCGCTTATAGACCACTACAGATACAAAAGACTTTTGCACGAGATAAACGCGAATCAGAGCATAGAACAGGTATTCAGTGACATATCGCTGATTGTTGAGAATCTCTAGATCAGGAAGCTGCAACCACTATCCCGGCAACAACTAATAGTGAAATAGCGTAACTTATTTTTAGATTCAGCCCGTAAAAGTTTCTTATCAGCAACGCGCCTATGCTGACAGTTACTGCAGACCAGAGTATCTCCACAGGCAGCGCGTACCATGGGCCACCAACTGCGAAGACTATGTAGTAAAACGGCCCGAAGAAAGGGAAGATGACATAAGTCAGGGAAAAGAGGAACGTAAGCAGTGAAGATATGAACATCGCCTTCAGGAAATCCTTCTTTGCGTTGAAAAGCGCTGTTGACGCGTGCAAGGCAAATCCCAGAATAAAAGACTGCCCAACGGCCAGAATAATCGCAGGGACCAGAAACAAGTCACCAATTGCAAGCCTGTAGCTTCCGTCTGGCAGGCCCGGGATGAGTATGTCAAAGAAACTGAAATAGATAGCAATAGCCAGAATCAAGAAGCAAGCCGAAGCCACAAGCAGCTTGTTGTTCTTTTCATGTTCAAGGACATTACGCCATAATGCTGTCATGTGAAAAACCACTGTCTAAAGACAGTGGCATCTTGGAATTTATAAAAGATGCCACTTAATAGCACCATCTAAAAGATAGGTGGTATGTTCAGGTATTAAATAAATGTTAAGCAAAACTAATAAATAGGAAGGAATTTGTGTGAAAATGAAGATTCCAAAGACAAAAAACAGGATGGCGCACAAAGTGCGCCTATCGGACATTGGATGGAAAAAAAGCCTTACCGCCGAACAATTCAACATTCTGCGCAAAAAAGCCACCGAGGCGCCTTTCACTGGTAAACTGCTGCACAACAAGAATACAGGAGCTTACTTATGCGCTGGTTGCGGGGCTGAAGTGTTCTCTTCAGACAAAAAATTTGACTCAGGCACGGGCTGGCCAAGCTTTTCTGGCGCAGTAAAGAAAAATGTAGAGACCAGAAAGGATACCAGTCATGGGCTGCAGAGAACCGAGGTTCTGTGCAAGCGATGTGGCGGTCATCTGGGACATATCTTTGATGACGGGCCGTTGCCTAGCAAAAAGCGTTATTGCATTAACTCTTGCGCGCTGGATTTTAAGAAGAATAAAGAGAAATAACTTATACTATTACTGCCAAGATCGCGCCCAGCAAGTTTAAATGATTCCATGCCTTGTATATTCATTATGGCTCTTCTCGAATCATTGCTATCAATAATAGTCCTCGTCGCTGTCATATTCATCGGGCTGAAAATAATCAAGAACTTTATCATTATTGCAGTTCTTGTTGTACTGTTGGCAGCCGTTCTCTATTACTTTGGCTACTTGCTGCCGTTTTGATAAGATAGACGAGTGTCTGCTGGCAAACTAAAATAAATCTGCTTCTCTTTAAGATTTTGACAATCTACTTAGAATAATGTTCTATGTCTACGTGCTGAAATGCAGGGATGGATCACTCTACACAGGCTACACGAATAATGTGGAGAAAAGGCTCATTATGCATATAAGTGGAAAAGCTTCAAGATATACCAGGAACCGTCTTCCTGTTGAGCTGGTGACTCACTGGAAGTTTAAAACGAAATCAGAGGCAATGAGGCACGAGATTATGTTCAAGTCATTGACCCGCAAAGCAAAGATGGAAAGAATACTGAAAAGCGGATTATCTTAATTTGTCCAGGAATTCGTAGAAAGATTCAATCATGTCTTCCCTGCTTTCAAAATCCGCAAGCGCTGCAGAGAGATCCCTGAGTCCGATCTTCTTTTTCTTGAGGAACTGGACGATGGCAAAAGGCGTGCATTTTTTCTTGACTGCTGAACGCTGAGGCATCAGGTTCTTGAGCGACATATAATAATAGATTGCCGCAGAGACGTCCCTGGCTGTAGCTTCCTTGATTCTTTTTTTCACTTCTTCAGCGAATTCCTCGCCTTTCTTCATGAAATATTTGTCGTCTTCATAGAACTGATAATAGGGCCCTATTTCATTGTTGATGAATTTTTTCATATGCCAACTGGGCGGGCAGAAATCATAGCCGTAGCCAATAGAATGCAACCATAGGATTATTTTAGTATATTTTATGTTTGATACATCCTCGTTGTTTGCGAGATCTTCAATGAATTTCCACGTTTTTTCCTTTGTATCCAGGTCTTTAGCCAGACTTTCTGGCGTTATGCCATTCAAAAAACGCGCACTGCCCTTGATAGAATAGCTTATTCTGAATATTTCCTTCTGAAACTCTTTGAGCACAGCTTTGCTGTCTGCGTCCTGAATCCTTGGCATGCGCTCATTCAGAAGTTCTTCAACTTTGTCACGCCAATCCTCGCCTTTTATAGCAAGAACTTGATCAAACTGGACAAGATTTTTGCTCCTGAGAAGTTTCATGATGAACTGGATATCAGGTTCGGAACGCTTGCCGCCCATGAATATGACTGAAAGTAATTTTTCCCATAACTCCTCCCTTGTTTGTGGCGGCTTAGGCCGCTCTTTCATTGCTAAGGCTACCAGATCGTAGAATCCTTTTTGGATAGTCATCTCTAAAACATGTGCAATGGTTTTTATTAATCTTTCCCGTTTGTCGTGTTCGTAGCTGTGTTATGCCCCTTGTCTGGTTCTGTGCAGGACGGATGCAGGCTGTGGGTGGTTGGTTGGTAGTCTACTCTTTACCCTAAATAATCAACAACTTTATAACCGACGAATAAAATGTATTATGATGAAACGTACAATACTTTACGGAATTATTTTGATACTAGTTTTTGGTATAGTTTTTGCCTGGATGCAATACTCAGAAATTTCTTTCTTGCCAAAAGAAACTGGGAAGACATGGGTAAAGACAGATCCTGTTCAGTGCCTAGGAAATCCTTGGCAGCAAGATTGGCGGTTTTCGAACAACAGAACAGAAGAATATCCTAGAGATCGAGAAAATGAAATAATCACTGCTTACTATAACAAGCAGGGTACAACAATCTTCTCCATTAAAACTAAGAATACATATGAAGGAAAAGCAATCTGTCTGGCTTGCAGTTGTCCACAGGGCTATACACTCTACCTGCTTGTTCTCGATTCCGATGTGGGCAAAATGTTAGGTTATGGGTACAAAACTGCGTAAATGGTTGTTTTAAGTTTACTCTCAATATACTTCTTTCTATAGGGCTCGTAGCTTTATTTGGCTGATGGCTTGGTTCGGTGCAGGATAATCGTGGGTTGTGGGTGGTTGATACGTGGTCTACAAAACAAACTGATTTTTAACTCGTTAGCCACTTCCAAACAGGCATTATTATAACTTTTTTATTGGCAACCGATAATTCATCTTCCTGATTAAATGTTAATATCATGCCCTCCTTAAGATTAAGGACGTCGAGAGCTTCCTGAAGCCCTTTGATTTCACGCTCTTTGTTGTCATCATTCAGTTCATAGCATACCTGAATAGCGGCTGTTATATTGTTCTTTTCTCCAGCCAGGAAATCACATTCATGTTTTTCTCTGAAGTAAAATACATTTTTATATTTTCTCCTAAGATGCAGGAAAACTGTATTTTCAAGCATCCTTCCCTTATCTTCAGAGAACGATGCAGAATTAGTTGCTGATAACCCATTGTCTATAGCATATACTTTCTTAGGATTTTTAATCTGTTTTTTTAAAGAATGGCTGAATCTTGGAATAGTAAATAGCAAATAGCTGTCCTCAAAGTAAGAAATTAGTGATATTATAGTATTTACTGAACCAAGCCCAAATGTTTCATTTAATGACCTGTAAGAAAACTCTTTTCCAATATTTGTTAATAGATATATTGCGACTTCTTTAACTAATCTGGGGTTGCGCAAATTATACCTCACAACAATATCGCGCACTATTATGTCATTCAGAAGCTCGTAAAGTATCTCGTTTCGATTATCTTTAAGATATTGAGGAAAACCGCCTCTTTTCATATAAGATTCAAATGAGTTTATACCGGATTTTGATTTTGTGATCTTCAGAAATTCGCCAAAAGAAAATGGGAAGAGCTCAAACCTTATATGCCTTCCAGTAAGCCTCGTTCCAAGCTCCTTGCTGAGTAATGAAGCATTAGACCCTGTAAGCACAAAATGCATTTTCTTGTCTAACATTTGCCTTACAAAAAGCTCCCATTTCTGCGCATTCTGTATTTCATCAAAAAAATAACAATCTGCTTTTCCGTATTCTTCAGCAAAGACGTCATTAAGCTTTTGAAAATCACCTGCTTCAAAAGATGCCGCCCTCGGGTCCTCGAAATTGAAATAATAGAAGTTTTTTCTTTTCCTGATTAGCTGAAGAAGTAGTGTGCTTTTTCCGCATCTTCTAACGCCTGATATAACTAGCGCAAAAGGCAGGTTAATGTCTATATCATCTAGTTTTTCTCTTATTACTCCTATTTCAAGCCCTTCCATGTCCTTGCGCTGTGACTTGACAATCTCCCTCAGTGTTTCCTTTAGCATCATGCTGAATCATTAGATTACTGAGTATATAAAGTTTTCAGCCTTAATGAACACTAATATTCATTACTAATGAACACTATCAGAGTATTTGCCTACGGGTTTGATTCTGTTGGTTAAGAATTAGGCTGATAAAAGTTGCTAAAATTATCAGCATAAAATACCCGGGCTCGTAGCTGTGTTAGGCTGATGGCTTGGTTTTGTGCAGACTAATCGTGGGTTATGGGTGGTTGATTCGTAGCCTATAAAATGCCGTGCCTAGAATCTTCTAGATTTTTAATTATCATGTCAAGAAGAAGATTCCATTGTTCTTTAGTAAAATCGGCTCGCCTGTCTAGAATCAATTTTAGTCCTGTTTGAATTTCTTCATGAGAAAAATAGTTTAGATTCTGCAGAAAGCTATGAACCGTAGCTTCTGGATAATTTACTTTGTTGGCGAAATTATTCATATACTCTAATGCGGCAGAACTTCCTAGACAAAACAGTGCTCTATAATCTAGCCATCTTTCATTATATTTCCCTTTTTCATAAGCATCATTATCGGAATCGAAGGGTTCTTAATTTCAGTTTTAGTTGAATCATGTTTAATTTCTTGTACCATATCCAAAAGTTTTTTATTTATTTCTTCTGTGTCACCTTGAATTGTAATTTCTATTTTGCCTTCTTGAGGATACTGAAAGAAATAAAACTGCTCAACTTTCTCGCCTGATGTGAGTTTAAAAATCAGCGGTTTTAGATTATTTCTTATGATATTCTGTAAATTTTCTTGTGTAAAAAGAGTTAACCGTATCCATTTGTTATTTGCCACAAAAATCACGAAATATTTATTGAATTTGAAGAATCTACTCTGTTGTAATACTCTGAATTTATATTGCCCATATCAACAATTACGGCTTTTTTGGATAAAGTTTCGTTTGCTATGCAATCCATAATATCTATTTGCACCAAATATTGGCCTGTTTGGTTTACAACAAGATTTTCGGTCCATAAAAATACACCAGCATGAGCAAATCCTTTGGTTGGTCTTAATGGTTCTGCGTTGGGATAGCAACCTGAATCGTATTTTTTGATGACACTGGAATTAAATACGATATATGTTAGGTATCTTGTGTATAGATTCGTACATCCGGTGTTAACGACTGACTCTACAATGGTGTCAAAAGTGCCTTCTTTTGTAGAAGGTATCCATTTCGAATTGAGGTAAAACCCATGTCCTATAGAACTTCTGTTGTAGTTATTAGGATTTGAACAGTCAATACTGTTTATAGATTCTAAATATGGAAGTGTAGTTTTTTCTTTAAGATCTAGCGAAACTCCATCATTATCATAACGTAAATTCTCGTTTTGTTTAATTGTCTGTGTATTTGAGTTATAGTTACTATTACTAATACATCCAGCAATCACAATAACAGATATCAACAGTATAGCTAAACCTATATTTTGCCCTAACGTAAACCACACCTTATAGACCTTTAGAAAAGAGTGTTTTTAAACTTACAAGAAAAAAGAGTCTTTCTATAGGGCTCGTAGTCTAGTTTGGTCAGGACCCGAGCTTAAGAAATTGCTCAATGGGTGGAAGCCGCTAAGAGGGTGAAAACCAATGAAGGTGGTTTTCCGAACCAGCTTGAAACCCCGGTTCAAACGGCCCTTTTCAAAAAGCGCCGGCGGAAAACGGCAGCGAAAAGAGCCTGAAATTCCGGGCGAGCCCATTCTTACTTCACTTGGTGAAAAAATGATATCGGCTGAAGATTTTCACAAGGTTGAAATGCGAGTTGGAAGGATAGTTGACGTGCAGGATTATCCAGAGGCGAAAAAGCCTTCATACAAGCTTGCAATAGATTTCGGCTCTTTCGGGATAAAGAAGTCATCGGCGCAGCTTTGCAGCAACTACAGCAAGGAAGAACTGATTAACAGGCTTGTAGTTGCTGTGACAAATTTTCATCCCAAGCAGATAGGCAACTTCATGTCAGAAGTCCTTGTTCTTGGGCTGCCAGACGAGAAAGTCGAATGCGTCTTATTAAAACCGGAAAGAGAAGTTGAATTAGGCTCAAGGGTGTATTGAATGGAATCTGAAGAGAAAACGACGCTTGGCATAACGGTCAAGAAGAATGAGGATTTCAGCGAGTGGTACAACGAGGTTGTGCTTAAGGGAGGACTGGCTGATTTCGCAGATCTCAAGGGATTCATGGTGATAAAGCCGCACGGCTATGCGATATGGGAAAAGATCCAGCAGCATTTTGATGCTGAAATAAAAAAGCTCGGTCACAAGAACGCATATTTTCCAGCTGTCATACCTGAAAAGTTCTTCGAGAAGGAAAAGGAGCACGTGGACGGCTTTTCGCCTGAGGTCTTCTGGATAACAGAAGCTGGAAAAGAGAAGTTAAACGAAAAGTTAGCTTTGCGACCGACTTCTGAAACTATAATCTACGATTCATATTCCAGGTGGATCAGGTCGTGGCGCGATCTGCCTGTGCTGATAAACTGCTGGAACTCCGTGTTCCGCAGCGAAACAAAGATGACGAAACTGTTCCTGCGCACACGCGAATTCCTGTGGCAGGAAGGTCACACGTGCCATGCTACAAATGAAGAAGCGGACAAAGAAGTAATGGCCATTCTCAATATCTACAAAAAGCTGATGGAAGAGCTGCTGGCAATACCTGTCATAACAGGCAAAAAGACAGAATCCGAGAAATTCGCGGGCGCGTTGTACACAACAACGCTCGAGGCGTTAATGCCGGACGGACGTGCAATACAGATGGGAACCTCGCACAACCTCGGCCAGCATTTTTCCAAAGCATTCGGGATAAAGTTTTCAGACAAAGACAGGCAGGAAAAATATGTCTGGCAAACCTCATGGGGCATTTCAACAAGACTGATAGGTGCTGTTGTAATGGCGCATGGGGACGACAAGGGCCTTGTGCTGCCGCCAAGCATTGCGCCTGTGCAGGCTGTGATAATTCCCATAGTCTTCGAGAAGAGCAAGAAAGCAGTGATCAACAAATCCGAGGAAGTCAGGGACTTGCTTTCAACCCAGTTCAGCGTGGAGCTGGATGACCGCGAAGGCTATTCGGCGGGCTTCAAGTTCAACGAATGGGAGCTGAAAGGCGTGCCAATAAGGATAGAGATAGGGCCAAAAGACGTGGAGAAGAACCAGGCTGTTCTTGTCAGGCGCGACACAGGAGAAAAGGAAATTGTCAAGCTGCCTGAGATTGGAAAAAAAGTGAAGCAGACGCTAGAAATGGTGCAGAAAAATCTCTTTGAAAAGTCAAAGAAACTCCTGAAAGAAAATACTCATGAAGCTTCTGATCTCAAGCAGTTCAAAAAGCTGATTGAAAACCGCGGAATGATAATCGCAAACTGGTGCGGCGATGCAAAATGCGAGGAACAAGTAAAGACTGATACAGGCGCCACAATAAGATGCATGCCTTTCGAAAAAATAGACAAGAAGGGCAAATGCATCGCCTGCGGAAAAGACGGCCACTTGCGCGCTTATTTCGCGAGGGCTTATTAACAAAAAGAAAAGTTTAAATCGTCCTGTCGGCTTTGATTTTTTCGTTCATTACTTCGAGAAGCGAGACGATATTCCATATTTGCGTTCGTGTGTAGACAGGCACGTTCGGGTCAGCTGAGACTTCGTCAAGTATGGATATCACTGAATTTATCCTGATGGGCATTTCCTGTTTCTGGTCGTTCAGGTGGGCTTTGGCTTCCATGACCAGCGTCCTTATGTTCCTCGGCACGCTCCTGTCAGTGTTTATTTCGTCGAGCAAGCCGCTTATTCCTTCTATGTCCATGGTTTCACCCGCCAGAGCCGCCCTGAGTCAGGGACTGAAATCTTTCCTGCATAGATTTTATCTTCTGCTTTATCCTGATTTCCTGTTTTTCAAGAGCCTTTACCTTGAGTTCTGTTTCCTCCCGGCCTTCCTCAAGATCTTTTTTTATTGCCTCTTTTGAGGTCTTCACAAGTATCGGCCCGATGCTCTTGAATATTTCCTCGCCGCCTGATTTTTCTATCTCTTCAAGCGCCTTTTCCATTTCCTTGTCCTGAATCATTAGCGACTGCTTTTGCATCATGACTGTCTGAAGCTGCTGGTTGTGCAGCTGCAGTTCGTTAAGGGCATCTTCTAATTCGGACATTTATTCACCTGGCCTTTACGCGTTTCCTGAAAACAGGCCGTTTCTTTGATATTATGCGGAAACCGCAGAATGGGCAGCGAACGCGGTCTTCCATCATAAACTCCTGCCGGCATTTCAAACATATATACATTTTATCACCGCTAACCTAGATCTAAGACCTGAATTCGTATGCGCCTGAAGCAAACTTGCGGCCGCATTTTTTGCACAGCCAGACGCCTACTGCAGTTCGTCTGACAGACTTGCGCGAGCACGAAGGGCACATGTAGCTCTTTGATGTTTTTGACTTGACAAGTGCTACAGTTTCCCTTAGGCGCTTACCGTATCCGACGACCACAAAAACCACTCCAAAATCTAATTATTCAAAATTCTCAAGAAGCTTCGCTTCTCCCAAGATCAACTAAAGTAATTTTTTGATAAAGTATTTAAAAGCTAGAAAGATAACCATTCGATGCCAGGCAGATACAGTGTAGAACAGGCTGCTTTCTTGGCAGAAAAATTGCTTGATGTAGTAGGCGAAGTAGAATACCCATTGAGACCTATTGAGATAAAACTTAGATTGGCTAAAAGCCGTCATTCCTTCGAAGGCGATAAAATTCCTTTAGAAGATGTCAGCGATTATGTTGATGATATGATAAGGTTAAAGGTATTAACAACACAAGTCGGATTGACTTATACAGTTGATTAACGCAATCTTATCGTTTCCAGGTTCTTGGGCGCAGAGCTCTCGATGCCGAAGGCCTTGTGGATGTTTCTCGCAAGCTCCATGCAGTTTAAATTGTCTCCATGGTTTACAATGACTTTCTTTGGCTTGCTTCGCAAATGCTGCACAAAAGACATCAGCTGACGGAAGTCGCTGTGCCCCGATAAGCCTTCAACGGTTGCTATTTCCATCTTAAGCTCGAGCATCTTTCCGTTCTCGAGCTGTATATTCTTCCAGCCCTTTTGTATTCTCCTGCCCATTGTGCCTTCTGCCTGGTAACCGACAAAAAGAAGCATGTTCTTGGGATCACCGCAGAACTGCTGCAGGTATTCAAGAGCAGGACCTCCCATCAGCATGCCTGAAGTGGCCAGAACAACGCACGGCTCACTGCTGCTGACAACCGCTTCTCTTTCTTTCTGGGATCCTATTCCCTTCAGCCGCGGGTCTATGAAGGGGTTTTTTCCTTTATGCAGTATCAGGCTCTGCATGTTTTTCGACATGAATTCAGGGTATGCAGTATGTATTGCAGTCGAGTCCCAAAGCATGCCATCGAGATATATTGTGCAGTCAAGGTTGCTTTCAACAAGCATCGCTATGACATCCTGTGCGCGGCCTACGGCAAACGTAGGGATGAGTGCCTTGCCGCCCCTTTCAACCGTGCGTCTTACAATTTCTACCAGCTTATGCTCTCCGTCGCTGTGCGGCGGAAGCAGGGCCTGGGGGTTTCCATAAGTAGATTCGATTATAAGCGCTTCAACGCGGGCGTAGTCTGTCGATGTCCTGTCGAACATTAATGTGTTTTCGTATTTTATATCGCCCGTGTAAAGGACATTGAATAAGCCTTCACCTATGTGAACGTGGCATGTTGAAGATCCCAGTATATGGCCTGCGTTGCTGAGAGTAAGACGCATGTCAGGAGTAATGTCTGTCACCTCGCCGTATTCCAGAGGTATGGTATGTCTTATCATTTCTTCTATGCCCTTTGAGGTGTAGGGCGGCTTCTTGTTTTCGCGCTGGCAAATCTGTATATAATCCAGCTGCAGCAACGCTGACAAATCCCGTGTTGGCGCGGTTGCGTACAACGGGCCCTTGTAGCCATACTCCCACAGGAACGGGAGCATCCCGCTGTGGTCCAGGTGGGCATGAGAACAGATAACTGCATCCAGGTCTTGAATATTGAATTCAGGTATTTCAAGATACGGAAAAGGCTTGACTGTCGAGGAAACTGATATGCCGCAGTCAAGAAGGACCTTGCTTTCAGGGGTCTGCAACAAGACGCACGAGCGCCCGACTTCACGAAATGCTCCGAGGCAGGTAACCCTTATCCAGTCCGTCTCTTTGCCTGTTGAGTAGATTTTAGATCCAAGGTTATTCAGGAATTTTTTCCTGTATCCCGCTTCCCTGTGCAGCATTCTCCTGACAGACTTGATTATTTCCGAATCTATGACAGGCGCGCGCTTGATGTCAGGGGTCCAGAATGTCTTGTCCTTTATCGCTATCAGCGTCTCGCCGCTTTTGCCTATGACAAGCCCCGGCTTCTCTGCATGTATAACGACCTTTGCGAATTCAGGCTCGAAATAAATGTCCTTGATGCCTGCCTCAGGCGGCACAACTTTCCTTATGAATTCGGCTGTTTTTTCCTCGTCCAAGACAATGCCGGGGTCCGCCCGCACTTCTATCCTTTTCTTCACGGTGCCGACAATCTTCTTTATCAGATCAAGCGAGGACTTCAAAAACTCCTTGCTTTTAGTATAAAGAATTATTTCGCTGCCTTCGTAGCTGATGTCAGAAATCATAGCGTTCTTCGGCAGCTGTGATTTTATTTCTTCTAGAACTGTCATACGAATCAAACTGTTATGCTATCTAAATCTTGTCGTTTGAAAAATTGGTTTTCATATTACCATCACAAGCAGCAAAACAAACAGAAATTTTTCAGCTATAAGGAATATTTTTAATAGGCTTCACTTCGCGATTTCTTTTATCTTTTCCTTGTCAACGAGTCTGAGCCCGTCCTTGTCAATAACTATAACATTGATATCGCGGCCGCCCGAAAACACGTCTCTTTCGCGCGCTGATCTTATTGCACGCACAGCGATGCGGATTCCCTCTTCTCTTGGAATCCCTTCCTTGTACTCATTTTCCATCACGCCGTATGCCATCGGCGATCCAGAGCCTGTTGATATGAACTTGTCGTCCTCCATGCCGCCGACAGGATCAATGCTGTAGATGTGGAAGCCGTCCTTGTCGACGCCGCCGACGATCGGCATAACCATGTAAGGATACCACCTGCTTCCTATGAGTATATTTGACAGCAGTGTTGTCGCAGCCTTCACAGTTATATCCGCATGCCTTGTGAGCTTGTAGATGTTTATCTCGGCTTTCAGGATCCTGATAAGTGCCTGTGCGTCGCCCACTCCGCCAGATATAGTCATTGCTATCTTATCGTCTATCTGGTATATCTTCTGCGCCGTCTTGCTGGAAATAAGCCAGCCCATTGTTGACTTTGATTCAGCAGCGAGTATGACGCAGTCTTTGCATACCATGCCGACGGTTGTTGTTCCTGTTTTTAACTTTTTTTGTTGTAGCATTTGAATCACTTCAGAAAAGTTAGAAAATGAATCTAAATCTTATTTTTAGTATCATCTATTTAAGGTTGATGCAGGCCGAAAAATGAAATCTGATGGTTCTATTGCTTTACAAGAATCGCCTGATTGTTTTGTAATCCTGTCTGGAAAAGGTGGCTGTTTTTCTGAAGCCCTTTATTAAGGGCCCTGATTTCCTCCTAAGCCGCAATCCGCCAGTTAATGTCCTTCTTGCTTCGGTCTGCCTGTTTAGTTCATGATATGGCCACGGAAATCTGGAATCTTCTAATTTCTTCAGATCCTTGAGGAAGAGAACGTAAGGAAACGTATCTAACGGCTCTGTGAATTCATTCCGCACAACCACTGCCTTTTCACCCTTACCGTAATAAAGTTTGCTGCCTTCATGCATCTCTTCTTTATCTTTTCCATAGCCAACTAAAAACCCTTCCTTGAACGGTGTATATGCAAAATCCGCAGGTTTTACTGCAGCAGAATTCATGTTTGTTATATTTAATCAAAATTATTTAACTGTTTAGTCATCTTTCGCCTTTGTCGTCCGCTTTCTTCTTGTGGCCGCAAATGTGATGGAACTTCTGGTCGTAGCAGTCCAGGTTCGCGAAGCCTCCCGCAAGGCAGTGCATGTTGCTGGACATGTAAGGGCACTTCTTCCACTTGGTCTTTTCAGGCGTATTGTCGAGAATACCCGTATTAACAACATCCTCTTGCATAATTATACTAGGCAGTGGTCCTCTATATAAAAATACGGTAATCCAGCATGTGTCAAGAATTTACTGTGATTTCGCGGGAGCACTAATGCATTACGCGGTTTCGTGGGGCTTATAAACAGAAGTTGCGCCGAAATTTTAAATACGGCAGGCAACAAGTAATAGAAGGTGTTTTGATGGCAATAAAGAGATTTTTTGACAGGCTGAAAACTGAGGAAGAAGAGTACGTGGAAATTGGTAACGAGCAGGATGAAGTATCGCCAACGATGCTCATCGAAGTCGAGAAAATAGGTGATTTTGCGGATTCTGACAGGATACAGAAGAAAGTCCGTGACGGAAGGGTGCTTCTTGTAAAGATTAAAGAGCTCAAAGAGAAAGATATGACAGAGCTCAAGCGCGCCATAGAGAAGATCAAGAAAACCTGCACGGCGATAAACGGCGATATTGCCGGCATAGGGGACGACTGGATCGTTGTCACCCCGTCTGTTGCGCGCGTTCACAGGGAAAGCGCCCTAGATTAAGAGGAGGAATCCGGTTGAAAATGAACAAATGGCTGATTGCAGGCGTGGCAGTTGTTGTCGTGCTCATAGCGGCTTACATGCTGTGGCCAAAGGCATGATTAGACGCGCAGCGAAGAAAAGTATTTTTCTCGCAAGAACGCAGAAATTGCTTTTTTAGTTTTTGCTAATTTCCAGACATCTTTTACTATAACAGACTTTTTCATAGGTTTTGCTATGTTGTCAGGTATGCCTATTGCTATGAGATCCTGATGAAGCAGGGCTTTCAGCAGGTTTTCAGGTGTTGTAGATTCCCTTTTCTTTTCTATTACCCACCTGTCATCTTCTATGTAAGGGCCGTAGTCAGGAGACTTGTATTTTTCCAGGAACTCTTGGGTATGCGTGTGAGAGGATAGTGGCGGGCCGACCATCTTCTTTATGTTGGGCAAGCTGGCTGTTTCTATCTCGAAAATCAGGAATATCCCGTTTTCATTGATAGTTTCGTAGCATCGCATAACGGAGAAGCCGTTTTGCATGAAGATTGTTTCCAGGCGCCTCAGGGTTTTCCTAAGCTGCGGATAAAGCACGTCGTCTATTATATCCGGTTTTTTCAATGAAAGAGCGATGAAAATCGTGCCGCGCTTCTGGAGCAGCTTTATTTCCGGCGCCGAAAGCCTGTCCGGTTCCTGCTTGTAAAAATATTTTTTGTCGGATTGCCTGATGAAACTGCGGGCAGAGGCGATGAACTTGACAAGATTCTCCCCGCTCACATTTGCAGCTGCGTTTCTGCTGGGGTCTGTAGGATCTATGATAATCAGGGGCTGCTTGAAGTTTCCTTTTACTGCACCGAAAGACACTATCTGGGGGGTTCTCCAGTTTGCAGCTGATGCAAGCACTGATTCAAAGCTGCCGTATTTCATCACAAGAAGTTCGCATATGTAGCCCGAGAAGCCAAGGTGCCGGGCATCGCTGCCGTAAACCGAGATGCCTTTGCAGAACTGCTTTAACAGCCTGACTTCATCCTGCTGCCCGTCCTTGAGGGTTTTCAGCACGTATTCGAGATGCAGCGGCGACCTGTCGACTGCAGACTTGATGCTTTCGCCGTTTGCAATCCTGTAGCACGGCACGATATCAACGTCAAAACCGCCGATGAATGCATGAACATAGGGATGCTCGGCATATTTTATCCGCCATTTGCCGCGCATTTCTGAAGCTATCTTCTTTCCCAGTTCAAGCCCGCGCTTTTCCAGCTCTTCGCGCGGTGCCTCCGGCGGGAACATGATAAACAAATCAACGTCATGGTCGCCGCGGAGCCACGTGAATTTCCCAAGTGACCCGACGAGGACGCAATCCATCCCGCTTATGGATCTTGAAACCAGCAGCAGCTTATTGGCAAATTTTTTTACCCGCTCCTCTTCCTCTTTCCCGGGCTTTATGTTCTTCAGCACATCTGCCTTCACAGAGTCTATGCGCATAACATAAATTGTGCGAAGGTGTTTATAAATCAGGATTTATAGCGCGTATCCATTTTGTAGGCGGGCTTGTTCATGTACGGGTTTTCTGATTTGTAAGGGGAGGTTATTATGTTGCCTACCTCAGCCTTCCATTCGTAGCTTTTCTTCAGCGTTTCAGGCTTCCAGTCGGAGAAACTGAACGGCTTCTTTTCTGTTGCATCCACTATTTCTATGAAATCCGTTAGAAAATCTTTCGGAGGAACAGGCGCCGAGCCCGTCTTGAATTTCCATATAACTTTCTTATCGCGCAAACGTATTGCGTACAGGTAACTGTCCCAAGACCCAAAGTAAAGAATGCCGCCAATGGCTATAGGCGGAGACATCACGGGGCCTCCTGTCAGGAATTTCCAGGCCTGGGTTCCGTCTAGATTCAGCGCATACAAACTGTTGTCATAGCAGCCAAAATAAGCAGTATTGTTTTCTATGCAGGCGGGCGTATCAATGAGGCCGCCTGTTACAAATCTCCAGTTCATCACGCCGTTTTGCTTTAACGAATAGAAATTCTTGTCCGTTGAACCGAAATAGATGCTGCCGTCATGTACAGCCGGCGGCGCGCCAACCCTTTTGCCTGTAAGGAATTTCCAGTTGAATTTGCCGTCCAGGGACAGGGAATAAAGGCAGTTGTCATAAGAACCCAGGTAGATGTTGCCGTTTGCATTCCTGTTTCCGTGACGGTCAGTAACGCTCCATGCTTGCCCTGATTCATCGGATATGCAGTATGCCCATTCCAGACGGCCGCCTGTAAGAAACTTCCATTTCATTTTGCCATCTAAATCCAGGCAATAAAAATTGCTGTCAAAAGAACTGCAATAAACCAGGCTGTTTATCACGGCAGGGTATCCGATCATGAAACCGCCTGTACGGAAATTCCAGATCATTCTTCCGTCTTCAGGTGATAGGCAGTAAACATTGCTGTCATTGCATCCTATATACAGGTTTTCTGCAAATGTTATGGACATCGGCCATTCTGGAAATATCTTCTTCCATATCAGGGTTCCATCTCCAAGCTCAATGCAATAAAGATATTTGTCTGAGGACGAGAAAAAAACTTTATCCTTAACAATTACAGCTCCCGAAAATATAGCGCCGCCTGTTATGAATTTCCATAGTATTTTTCCTGTCCTTATATCCAGACAATACAGATGCTTGTCCAAGGCCCCAAAAATAAGCTTGTCGCCGGATATTACAGGCTCGCACCAGGAGATGCTGCCTCCTTCTGGTATCACGGATTCCTTGATTAGTTGCTCGACATCCTTGGGCATAAATAACTGATTGCCTAAAACTGTATAAAGTGATAAATAATGAAAGCTCAATTCATTTCACATCCATGGCTCAATGAGAATGCCATAGAGAAGCGCACATACCAGGAAAATCTCGTCACAACGGCACTCAAAGGAAATACGCTTTGCGTGCTCCCTACAGGACTCGGAAAGACAAACATTGCTGCAATGGTAACAGCGGAAAGGCTTTCTCAGGACGGCGAAAAGAAAATACTCTTCATGGCGCCCACAAGGCCCCTAGTAAACCAGCACATGAAAACTTTTCAGAGATTTTTCAAGACAGGACTGACATTCAATGCGATTACAGGAGAAACCAAGCCCGGGGACAGGATGGAGCTCTACAAGGATTCTGACATAGTCTTCTCAACACCCCAGTGCGTGGCAAACGATCTCAAGTCCGGCATCTTCAACCTTGCAGAATTCTCCTTATGCATATTTGACGAGGCGCACAGATGCGTGGGCAACTATGCCTACACATATGTTGCAAAGAGGTACATATTCCAGGCGAAGAAGCCATTGATACTCGCGCTCACGGCGTCGCCGGGCTCGCACAGGCAAAGGGTGGACGAGATGAAGCAGAAACTCTACATCGATTACGTCGAGGTCCGTGACAGGGAAGACGAGGACGTCAAGCCGTTTGTCCAGCCATTGAAGGAGGAGTGGATAGAGGTTGAATTGCCTACATCAATGAAAACGATAAAAGGCTACCTGGAGGCTGTGAAGAACGAGAGGATCAAGAAACTGATGGAATGGAGGATAATAAACACAAATAGCATATCAAAAAAACAAATCCTTGAATTGCAGCAGAAGCTTGCAAAAAAAGGCACAGGCGTTGGCTACGCAGCGATGTCAATGCTTGCAGAAGTACTGAAGCTGGATCATGCCCTGATACTGCTGGAAACACAAAGCATCTATTCATTGCAAAGATACCTGGAAAAATTAAAAGTAGAAACAACGCGCGCCGTGGCTCGGCTGCAGAAAGAAGAGAATTTCCAGAACGCAGTGCGGCTTGCCGGGGAACTCTACAAGGAAGGCGTAGAGCATCCGAAAATAGAGAAGCTCAGGCAAATAGTAGGCGGGGAACTGCAGAAGAACAAATTCGCCAAGATTATCATTTTTGCACAGTACAGGGACACCATCACGCGCATAACCGAGGCCCTGGAAGACGTGCCTTTGGCGGCACCTGTGGAATTCATAGGCCAGGCAAAGAAAAAAGGGAAAGGGCTGAGCCAGAAGGAGCAGCTGCAGATTATCAACGAATTCAGCATGGGATTCTACAACGCACTGATCGCGACGCAGATAGGGGAAGAAGGGCTTGACATTGCCGAGACGAATCTGGTGATTTTCTACGAGCCCGTGCCTTCGGCCATCAGGATGGTGCAGCGCATCGGAAGGACTGCAAGAACCCAGCCCGGAAGGGCGGTAATGATGATAACAAAAAAGACGCGCGACGAAGCCTACCACTGGTCTGCAAAAAACAAGGAAAAGAAGATGCGGACACTGCTTTACGCCGCGCAGAAGCAGACCCAGAAAAGTATCGGGGAATTCAAGCCTAGCCAAAAGTGAAGGTGTACAATTCAAATCCAGGAGATGCGTCTATTTCAAGCAGGTGCGTGCCGTAATCAGGTGTTGAGACGATATTGTACAGCCTGTGACTGCTTATATTCGATATCGCGCTTTGGTCTTCTTTAACCGTGTCCTTTCCAAATGCATTTTCAGAAAGGGGCTTCCCGTCAAGAAGAGTGCTTATTTTTGATTCGCCACCAGCTACGATGTTAACATTCTTTGCCTTATACTTGAGAAAGATTTTTGAATTGTTGACAGAAATAATCCTGTCCGCTTCATTCTTCCATTCTCCTGAGAGATATATTGTGTTGCCCTGTACTGGCTCTTTATACTTGTAGTCAACAACATTGCCAGTTGAAAAGCCTTCTTCGTTTCCGAGAGGCGCCCTTGCAAACGCGTAGCCAAGGTACAATTCTGGAGTGCCTATCTGGGAAAAATCAGTGCCAGACGATAAGTTTGTAGTGCTTGACGCTGGCTCTTGAAGAAGCTCCTGAATAACCTTCTCTGTTTCCTCATAAGCGCCTTCGCCTATATGGTCGTACCGGATATTTCCTTCTTTATCAATTATATATTTTCTCGGCCAATAGCTGTTCTTGTAAGCCCTCCATGTTGCGTAGTCATTGTCCATAGCCACAGCATATTTGAGTTCGTATTTCTCCACGGCATTTCTGACATTATTATAATCCTTCTCAAACTCGAATTCTGGCGTGTGAATGCCTATGATAACCAGACCTTTGTCTTTATATTTTCCATGCCAGTCTTTAAGATACGGCAGCGTCCTTATGCAGTTTATGCAGCTGTAAGTCCAGAAGTCGGCGAGAACAACCTTGCCTTTCAGGTTTTCTATTGTCAGTGGTTCTGAATTTATCCACGTCTTGATGCCGGCAATCTCAGGCGCTTTTCCGAGATTCGGAAGTGAGGATTTTTCCTGCTGCGGGATTGAGGCAAAAATAGCTATAGTAATAACAAACAGCGCTATTAAGCCGAATACAATAACTTCAGGTCCTAGTTTCTTCCTGCTTTTCTTCATTTTATCACCAAGAATGAGAATTATTTCTTTTTCCTTACCTCAGCAGCTGTCGTGCCTGCCATGTAGGAGAAGAATGCAGGCAGCAATGGCAATATGCAGGGGGACAGGAAAGTCACTATACCCGCCAGGAAAGACGCTATCAGGCTCAGGCTTCCTTCTGCTCCTGTTGAACCGGGACCCACGAAGAAGCTGGATATAATTCCGATGTAATTGAATGCCACCATCGCTCCTATCGCTATGAGCAGCAAACCTCCGATTATGTTGAAGTATTTCAGAAGTCTCTGGGATTTTTCCAGGAAAACAGAAAGTCGCGACGTGAAGGCTCCAGCCAGCAAGAAAGGCAATCCTATGCCCAGGGAGTAAGCAAAAAGAAGCAGAAAGCCGTAGCCTGGAGATGTTGCAGCAAGCGCATAAATTGCACCTAGTATGAAACCTACGCAGGGCGTCCAGCCGATGGCAAAAGCCACACCGAAGACAAAAGATGTTATGTAGCTGCTGCTAAACTTCCTCACATGGATCTTGTGTTCGCTGGACAGAAAGGGTATGCGGTATTTGAGGGACGCTATAAGCAGAACGCCAAGCAAAATGATTATTGCGCCGCCTATTGTGCGCAATACATTGACAGCATCAAACGCAACAGCAGAAAGCGCTGTCTGCAGCAGCACGCCTACAAGGGAAAAAACAATCGTGAATCCCAGGACAAATGCCACTGAATTAAGAAAAATGACACTCCTGTTGTTCAAACAACCACCTAAGAATATTTAGCTACCTGCTTTATTTATCTCGCTCAGATACCTGGCCTTGTCCCAGGTTTCAGGCGATTTCAGCACGATTTGGCCGTTTTTCAGGAACACCTTTGTGTGCTGATAAGGAACGCCGAACTGCTTGGCTAAAGCTCTTTCGTCGTTGTCTGTGCTGCCGTCATTGAAGTTCACCCTGAAGCCCACGACTTTCTCAGTTGATAGCTCATTGAAAGCATCATAAAGCTTAGGCACTTCCGCCCTGCATATAGGGCACCAGTCTGCATAGAAATAAAGCACAACAAGCTTATCAGAAGCTATTGCCTTGTCGTAATCCGCCTTTGTAAAGTCCAAGAGCTGTGCCTTGCTGCCTGCAAGCACTGTGCCTGAATATTCTTTCATCATTGTTTCATTTTCTTTTTTCATCCCTTTCTCTATCATCGTGCCGTTAGGCAAGATCATTGTACCGTCCGGTTTGACCATAGTTCCATCGGGCTTTATCATAGTGCCGTCTGGTTTTATCATGGTTCCGTCAGGCTTGACCATAGTGCCGTCAGCAAGTCTCTGTTCCTGCTGCGATACGCATGCAGAAGCAAAAACAACCGCTACAAGGAAAAGTGGCAAGATAAGCTTCAACATCATAGAGCTAGAAGCGTGTAGCATATATATAGATTTTCCCAGATTAAACATTATGCTGGCAGGAGATGAAAAAATTCTCAGAAGAATACTGCACATGCACCTGTCTGGCACTCGAGGCGGTCCTGTAAGATTGAAAATATTACTAATGCTTGAAAAAAAGCCCCATAACATAAATGAACTTGCTACGAAAATTCCACTGGACTACAAGACTGTACAGCATCACATAAGGGTGCTTCATAAATCAGGTTTTATAATCCCTTCAGGCAAAAAGTACGCAAACAGCTACAGCCTTGCAGAAATAATCAGGATAAATAAGAGGCTGCTAAAAGAAATCAATGATATGGGAAAAAGTAAATAAAGCAGGAAGGATTTGATTAATATGGTAGAAATGATAAGCAGTGCCTTGCACTTGGTAAACATACTCCTTGCCTTAGGTCTTCTTTACATATACTCGCAGAACTACAGGAAACTGAAATCAAAGTACACCATAGGCCTGATGATCTTTTCGCTGTTCTTCCTGGTGCAAAGCGCTATGGGACTTTACTTTGATGCGTCAATGGTCATGTACTACTCAACGCAGGCAGAAACAGCGGCTATGGCGCTAGAAGGCATAAAAGCAGTTGCGCTAGCCGTGCTCCTAAAGATCAGCTGGGAATAAGCTTTATATAATATGTTAAACATATGTATAACATAAGTTTAACAAGTGGTATTCATGCCAGACCTTAAAGTAAGAAAAATTGGGAATTCTTTAGGTGTTATATTTCCCAGTGAGCTTGTCAAAGAGAAAAAATTAAGAGAAAATGAAACTGTCTTTGTTAGCGTTGCAAAGAAGGGGGACTTAAGCAAGTTATTTGGTTCGCTTAAAGGCTGGAAAATAGATGCGCAGAAAGTTAAAGACGAAGCTCGCCGAGACTGGAACAGATGACAGATAATGCCTATTTTTTTGACACTTACGCTCTTATAGAAATTTTCAAAGGAAATGCGAATTACGAAGAATATTCAAAATCTGATATTGCAACATCTTACTTCAATCTTCTCGAGCTTTATTATAATTTAATAAAAACCTACGACAAAAAAATTGCGATGAAGTTTATAGAAACCCTCAAAGATTTTTGCGTTCCGATAAATATTGATATGATTTTTGATGCGTCAACGTTCAAGCTAAACTATCCGAAAAAGTTCTCTTATGCAGATTCTATAGGATACATAATTGCAAAAAGACTGGGGTTAAAATTCCTTACAGGTGATATGCAATTCAAAGAACTGGACAACGTTGAATTCGTGAAATGATTTTATAAGGATTAGATGTGTAGCAGAGCAGAATGGATTACAAAGCTTCTGGCGTAAATATCGAACTTGGCGATGATGCTTCTAGAGTTCTATACGAAGCTGCCAAATTAACTTGGAACAACAGACAAGGAAGATTAGGCGAAGTTGTTGAGCTGTTTCCAGATTTCACTGGCTTGAGGGCGATACATGTTGGTGGACTACCTTCTGATGCATACATGAATATTGGTTTTGATGGTGTAGGCACAAAGATGGAATTAGCAGAAAGAACAGGACAACATGAAACAGTTGCTTATGATCTATTTGCTATGGTTTGTGACGACGCTGTTGTTAGGGGAGCAGAACCTGTACTTGTTGGTTCAATTCTTGATGTCAGAAGCTTAGGAGAAAATGTTGAAGATGAAGAAATATCTTATGTTAATTTTGTTAAGGAACTTGCAAAAGGTTATATCAATGCTGCTAGTGAGGCTAACGTAGCAGTAGCCAACGGAGAAGTTGCTGAACTTGGAGCACGAGTAAGCGGGTATGGACCATTTAATTATAATTGGGGAGCAGGCGCTGTATGGTTTGCAAGAAAGAGTAGAATGCTTACAGGATATGAAATAAAAGAAGGAGATGACATTGTAGGACTTAGAGAAGATGGTTTCAGGTCTAATGGTTTGTCCCTTGTAAGAAAAATAATGAAAAAAGTTCACGGTGATGACTGGCATACAGTCAGCCATCAAGGCAGAAATTTAGCAGAATCAGCTCTTCATTCTTCAAGAATCTATACTCGTGCAGTTGTAGACATGTTCGGCGGATTTGATAGTGAACCTCGTGCAAAAGTTCATGGTGTTGCTCATATAACAGGCGGAGGAGTTCCGGGAAAATTAGGAAGAATCCTTAAACCAAGTGGTTTAGGAGCCTATATTGATGACCCTTTCGAACCTTGTGATTTGATGCTTTATTGCCAAGAAAATGGAGGTGTTCCAGACATAGTTGCTTATAATACATGGAATATGGGACAAGGAATGTTAATTGTAACTCCGGAACCTCATAGTGTAATGAGAGTTGCATCACAATATGGAATTTCAAGTAAAGTTATTGGCAGGATTCGTCAACAGCCAGGCATTACTATCAGAAACAAAGGCTTGAATTCTGCCAATGAGAGAGAACTATTTTTCTAATCTTGAGTTTTAATTCGTTGCAGTCCAACTTTATTTATCAACAACCATCGTTTGAAAACGGTGGTATGTGGTATTACTAAACGATGGTTGTGATACCAGGAAACCACATTTATATTTGTGGATTTACTGGTTTTCTCCACCATCTGAAGATAGGTGGTATCCTGAGTATGAAGCGCGAGAAATCATGCGGCGTTGTTGTTTTTCATAAAGCAAGCAAAGAATATCTGCTCCTGCACTACCCCAGCGGACACTGGGATTTTCCCAAGGGCCATGTTGAGGAAGGGGAAGAAGAGGAAGACACGGCCCGGCGGGAAACGAAGGAAGAAACAGGGCTTGATATTAACATTATTCCGGGCTTTCGCAAAAGAATAAGCTATTTCTACCGCCATAAAGACCTTATCGTAAAAGACGTCATCTTTTTCCTTGCTGAGTCAACAACCAGGGAAGTGCGTCTCTCCGCTGAGCACAGGGGCTTCAAGTGGCTGCCTTTTGAAGACGCCATGAAACTCACCACCTACCAGAACTCGAAGAACGTATTGGAAAAGGCGGATGAATTCCTGAAGGAAAAATCAACTTTATAAGATTGTTTCTTATTATCAATTATATGGAACCGCATCTAGTAGCCTTCGTGGAAAACAAGGTTGTGTGCTACTACAAAATCGGAAGCCATAAGATATTCATGGATGGTTCGCCGGATATCGGAGACTGAGAATTTCTTCCTCAAGAAGCCTGGCCAGAATACATGATATGACAACCGATCATAACCCATGGCGTATCTCAACTTACAGATATTGGATTAGATCCCTGTAATGAAAGAGAACGGAATGATTCCCGAGGCTGTAAGCGCAGAATAAATTTTCTGGCGTAACTAGAATCAATCATAAAATAAGAGCTGGTGCTTTATTCTTTAACACCAATAAACAATCCTCTGTCTTTCAGCAAACCATTTTTGGTAAATCTTGCTTTAAGACCTGCTTGTTTCATAAATTGCAAGGTTTTATCAATTTCGAATAATCCAAGCTCGTGTCTATCAACAAAATGTTTCACTTCTTTGTTTCGTTCAGCAATTAAATAATGCATATCCATTTCTGAAACATTTCCTTTAACTTTAGACACGGCCAACCTTGCAATTTTGATATCTTTGTTTTCATAAATTGTCATGTGGGGAGAGCCTGCTTTGTAAGCAGATTTGGTAAACCATGGCTCGATTATTACTACACCACCTGTTTTCAAGTGCTTTGCAAAATTTTCCAATGTTTTTTCTAGATTTTGGTAAGTTTTGACATATCCAATGGAGCTAAAAAGACACGTGATTACATCAAATTTCTTATTGAGATTAAAATTAATCATATCAGCTTTTTTTAAAGTGATATTCTTGATTTTCTTTTTAGCGACATCCAAAATACCCTGATTTAAATCAATTCCCGTGCAGGAAAACTTTTGCTTAAAATACTGAAGGTGGTGTCCCGTGCCGCATGCAACCTCAAGCAGGTCTTTACCGTTTGATTTTTTGTATCTTGCAATGAGTTTTTTGATTTTATCTGCTTCTTTTTTGTAGTTTTTCCGAGTGTAGATTAAATCGTAATATGATGCAAGTTCGCGATAAAGGGATTGTTTTTTCATAATATCATTATAAAGAATAAAGCATATTATAAAGTATCGAAAAGCCCCTAGATAGCCTGTGAAGTGATAGCCATGCAAACCGCATTCAAGGGCGATAAAAGCGTCGTCATATACGCAGACCACAGGGAGCTAAGCTCAAAGGCCGCAATGATACTCAAGAAACACTGCGACCTCAGGGAGCAGCTGGAAGTGGCGGAAATTTTATATACTTATTGGTTCAAATATGGTACATATGGTTCAAAATAAAGACGGTATAGAATCGGAAATAATACTCCTCCTTCTCAGAGGTGAAAATCACTTACGAGGCATAGCCAAACAACTAAATGAATCACATTCAACAATTTTAAGAAAGGTGGATAAATTGGCAAGTGCGAATGTCTTAGATTTTAAAAAAGAAGGCAGAAACAAAGTTTTCTTCGTAAGAAAGAACTTGCAGGCAAAAAACTATGTATTCAATGCAGAACGCTACAAGCTGATAAAGCTTCTGAAGAAATATCCAGAATTAAGCATAATCATAGATGAACTCCTTAAGAAAAGCAAGGAGAAGCTGATAGTTCTATTCGGCAGCTATGCAAAATTTTTGGCAAAGGCCGACAGTGACATCGACATATATGTAGAAACAAGAAGCAGAAAAGTCAAGGATGAAATGAAGTCAGTCCATTCAAAAATTAGGGTACAAATAGGTGGTTTTGATCTCAATTCATATTTGATAAAAGAAATAATAAAAAATCACATCATATTAAAGGGGGTGGAAGACTTCTATGAAAAAACCAAGTTTTTTGCGTAAGCTGAAGAAAGAAGGCAAACTAGAATTAGTAGAACCCTCTGAAGAAATCTGCAGGTCTTATACAGAGAAAGCTGATAATTGCCTAAAGTCAGCGAAGTTGTTATTGCAACATAATTTATACGAAAACTCAGTGTCTATGTCGTATTATACAATGTACAATTTACTGACAGCATTGCTGTTCAAATGCGGGATGAAATGCGAAAACCACGCAGCCTCTATAATTCTTTTCAAGAGGCTATTTGGCAGGGCAGATCTGTTCAAAATAATATCATTTGCAAAGGAAGAAAGAATAGACAAGCAGTATTATGTGACATCTGAAAAGGATTTTGTTCTAACGAAGGAAGCTACAGAAGATATGTTGAAGATGGCAGAAGACTTTCTGGTCAAAATGAAATTATTGACAGCAGAACTCAAAAACGAGCAGATAGTTAACCTTAGAGAAAAATTCAAAACTATAGAATAGCCAGTAAAAATCCATAATATTCATTTTTGAAATTATTGTAGTGATGTATCATGCAAACCGCATTCAAGGACGGCAAGAGCATTGTGATCTACGCAGACCACAGGGAGCTAAGCTCAAAGGCCGCAATGATACTCAAGAAACACTGCGACCTCAGGGAGCAGCAGCTGGATGTCGCTGATTACCTGCTCAGCGACAGGGTTGCTTGCGAAAGGAAGACGGCAAAGGATTTCGTTGCCAGCATCATGGACCAGCGGCTTTTCAGCCAGCTTTCGAACATGAAGCAGTTTCCTTCGCCGGTGCTGCTGATAGAAGGTGAAGAGGTTTTCGATACGGGCATAAACATGCATCCCAATGCGATTCGCGGAGCCCTGGCCAGCATTATAGTTGACTATTCAATGCCTATCATCTGGACGAAAACGCCTTTGGAAAGCGCGCAGATGCTTTATACCATAGCGAAGCGCGAGCAGATGCAGGAAAAAAGGTCTGTGGCAATACGCGGCAAAAGGCCCGCGAAGAGCACAAACCAGGAGCAGGAGTTCCTCGTATCCGGATTGCCGGGCGTATCAACGATAAAAGGCAAGAACCTGCTGAAGCATTTCCTGACGCCTGAGAAAATTTTCGCGGCTAATGAAAAACAACTGCAGCAGGTAGAAGGAATAGGTGAAGGCATGGCAAAGCGCATCCGTCGGCTTCTCAGCAAAAAATACGAGAAATCTATCCTGGAGGATTAGCATGGCGGCAAAAGACATTAAGAATCTTATTGCTACAATCATAATTGTAATTATAGGCGTGCATCTGCTCGTTTATGTATCAAAGGGCTACATTCCTCAATATTCTTCCCTGCCAGGAGCCGAAATATTCTCCTCGCTTGAAGCAATGTCAAGCCTTATAACAATTGTGCTTGTTATAATCATCTTGTTTTTGCTGCCGTTTTACTTTTCAAAGAAAAGCGGGGAGAAGAAGATACGATGATGTACACATCAAACACATTTGTTCCGAATAACTATGAGCCGCGTGAAGCAGATGTTGTTTTCCTTGGCGTGCCGTTCGGTGCCACAAGCGTGAGCAAGCCGTCCATATACGGGCCAGTAATGGTGAGGCAATCCCTGAAGATAGTCGAGGATTTTGTGCCTGCGATGTATGAGAAGATAAAGGTCTGCGATCTTGGTGACCTGGAATTCGTTCCCGGTTCTTTCGAACTCACTGCAGAAAGGGTGCGGGAAACAGCAAAAGACATAATGGCTGTAAACAAGAAGGCGTTCATAATTCTGGTGGGTGGAGAGCACTCGATGACCCTGCCTTTGGCTGAGGCACTGGAACCAAAGACCATAGTGCACTTTGATGCGCATGGTGACTGCCTTCCAGATTACTTAGGCAACAAATACACGCACCAGACATGGGCGTGGCATGCCAGCAGGTTTTCGCGCATTATCCAGCTGGGAGTAAACACGAAAACACCCGGTGAAGAGAGAATAGTAAAAGAGCGGAATATAGAACGCTTCGGGTTTGCAGAATTCATTAAAAAGACACCAAAAATGCAAAAACCTGTCCATGTAAGCATTGATATTGACGTCTTCGATCCGTCATTCATAGGTGAAACAGGCTACTATGAAGGCAAAGCCACCAAGGAAGAAGTCTTTGGAGCCTTAGATAAAATAGGCGCAGATTCCCTTGATATAATGGAAATATGCGATGATAAATTGCCAAGCAAGTCAGGATTCCTTGCTGCTGATATCATACAGCGCGTCCTTGCAAAGAGGTTTTTGTGATGGCTATAGAAAAAGGCACTATAAAGGTCGTATGGATAACCAAGGATACGAAGAGAATACACTCCAAGATGTTCGATGATATCAGTATGGCAAAGGATTTCGGAGAAAAGAAAAAAGACTATTTAGTATTCAAGCTCCTGCGGCACAAGAACTTCAATGAATTCTCATGGGCCCTTTTGCCTTATGGAAATTATAAGCTGTACCAGAATGCCCTGGCTTTTTACCAGAAGCACAGGAACAGCAAGCTGGCTATTGAAAGGTTATTCAGGCTTTAGGCGATGACAATGCTCTACTTGATAGGTCTTGGAATATGGGATGAGACGGACTTAACCCTGAGGGCGATAGAAGCACTAAAGACATGCGACAAGATCTATTGCGAGCTTTACACGGCCAACTGGAAAGGCGACCTGAAAGCAATAGAAAAAATGACAGGCAAGAAAATCCAGATGCTTGAAAGAGAAATTGTTGAAAGTGACCTGATTCCAGCTGAAGCCAGGAAGAAAAGAATAGCTTTGCTTGTGCCAGGCGACCCGCTGGTAGCCACGACGCATCTCCAGCTGGTTCAGGACGCAAAAAAGAAGCATGTGAAAACAACTATAATCCATTCATCTAGCATCTACACTGTTGTAGCTGAAACTGGATTCTCGATATACAAATTTGGCAGGACAACGACACTAGCTTACCCGGAAAAAGGCTACGACCCGCATTCGCCTTATGAGATCATACTGCTCAACAGAAAGATTGGCCTGCACACACTCGTGCTGCTGGATACAAAGAACAGCGGCATGACAATATCGGAGGCATTGGAACTGCTTGAAAAGATGGACAAGGAAGAAATCCTGACAAAGACCAGGATTGCTGTCGCTGCAAACATGGGCGGCGGCAGGCAGACAATAAGATACGGTTATGCAAAAGACCTGAAAATAAAAGATACGGGCATAATCATTATTCCAAGCATCCTGAACTACAACGAAGAAGAGGCTATGAAATTATGGCAATAGATGAAGACTTGCGCAAGGAAACGGAGAGATGGCTCGCTAAAATAGAAGAAGAAAGGAAGAAGATAGGCTCAGGAGACGATTATATAATAAAGAATATTGACGCCTATATCTCCGACTCAAGGCATTTCATGGAAAAGGGGGACTTGATCAGGGCTTTTGAGGCCGTTGTGTGGAGTTGGGCGTACATTGAGATAGGCCGGCAAAAAAAATTGATTTAGAACTTGAAAGGGCTTATCGACCTGAATACGTAGAACCAGACGAATGCCACGATGATAAAAGTGATTATACCGACTGTTATTCTAACAAGCTTATGGTCCATTTCTGCAAAGTCTTCCAATGACATTCTCCAGAACGTTCTGAAAATGCCCTTGATCGTCTCCATTTTAGACATATTATCACTAATTAACTCTACAGCCGCAAGATATATATATTTTGTAATTGAAGAAAAATCACAGTTTCTTTATCTTTCCGGGCTTTGGCTCGAAGCAGACGCCTTCTTCAAGGAGTTCGTTGACAACAGAGTCAACATCTTCCTCGCTTATGCCTGATTGCGCTATGAGATCCGTGTAGTCGCAACCCTGGCCGGCATCAAGGCTTACCATAAGCTCGAGCACTTTCTGCTTGTTGTTCTTTTCCTCGACAGCTTCTTCCTCGTTTTCAGAGGAAGCCATTATGCCCTCAACCTCTTCCTCGCCTATGCCGAATCTTTCGCGCAGGAATCTTTTCAGTTCTGCCAGGTCGCTGACCTGTGCCTTGTGCTCAAGCACTATTTCTCTTTTCCTTTTCCATTCTTCCGTTTGCTTCCTGATCTCAAGTTCGAACAGCGTCCCTATGTTTGGATCCTGGCATTGCATTATCACTTCAGGCATGATATAGATCTCGCCCTGATATTCCTTTACCCTGCCGATTGTGTAAACAATATCGCCTGTATTGACGGTTTCTAAGAGCGACAAGGCATTGAATATCTTTGCACGAATGGTATCTGTGCCGTCATCGAGTGTTATTGAAGCGAACTTCCCGCTTTCAGCAACAAACTTGTCAACAACCGTAGCAAGCAGCCTCACACGGGAAAGGCGAACGCCGTTTTTCGTCAGCACGTAATTTGGATTGAAGCCTTCCTGAGGCATATATTTTCCAGTAGTTATCTGCCTGATTTTTGTCTTCACGGCTGTTAATCTTTTCTTTTCGATTATAATCATCTCTGCTTATTGTTTTCGATAACTAACTCATCTTTAACTATTAAAGTTTCCTCACGAAGCCGGCGCGGGGCTCGAAGATGGTGCCCTGGCGCTTTAGCTCTTCTATTATGTCTTCTGCGTTTGTGATGCCTTGGCTCTCTGCTTCAGCCATCACATCCTCTATTGCGACTTCCTTTCCTGTTTCCTTCCCCAGGGTAGCAATGATGTCTATGATGCCGCTTATCTTTTTCCTTCTGCTTGCTGTGATGCCAGATTCAAGCTTGTCTATGTCAATCTGGCCTGTCTCGATATCATAGCCTAACTGTGTCAGTGAGAATTTTACCAGTCTGATTGCCCTGTTTGCATCTTCTATCAGGATTTTATCGCCGAGCCTTATTTTTGCGGAGGCCTCGGCGAGCCTCAGCAGCGCCTCGTACTGCCGGAGCGTGATGCTCACGACGCTTGTTTCGGAAGCCGAATATCTGTTGCGCATATCAACGTAGAAGTTCTTCAGCAGCTGCGCTGCTTCGTCTGTAAGCTCCAGCGAGTTTATCTGTTTTGCATAAGCAATGTATTTTCTCAGAAGGCCTGTGCTTATAATCGGCTCTATTCTTTCCGGCTGCCTCCTGGAAATTATTATGTGCTCTGCAAGCTTCTCATCTACTGTTTTGTCCGGTTTGTCCATGAGTGCGAATTTCAGGTCAAATCTTGAAAGCAACGTCTCCGGTATATCTATCTGCTCAACTATCGAGCGCGCGATGTCGAAGCGGCCGAACTTCGGGTTTGCGGCAGCAAGTACGGCTGTCTGCGCAGGCAATGTCGCCACTATAGATGCCTTTGCTATGCTCACTGTTTCTATGCTTGTTGCCTCATGCATGGCTATCTGGTCGTCGAGTGACATCTTGTCGAATTCATCTATTGCTATCAGGCCCTTGTTGCACAGGATCAGCGCGCCCGCCTCAAGCACCCAGCCGCCTATGGCTTCATTCTTGACAACAGTCGCAGTGAGCCCGGCGCCCGAGACTCCCGAGCCTGAAACGTAGCGGCCTCTTGGCACAACTGATGAAACAAGCTTGAGAAGGACGCTTTTACCGGTATTATGGGATATTACGCCGTTGGCAATGAATCTATGGCTGCGCGGCACTTCTATGTCGTAAACATCTTCAGGCGGGTGCTTGATTATTTTTACAATCTTCTCTGTCCTCTGCGATTTGAAATGCTTGAAACCTTCCGCTGATTTTGCAAGTTGCGCAAGTTTTGTGCGCTTTTTTTCAGAAACAAAACCTATGTGCTTCGCAAACTTTAGCATTGATTCTCCCCGCCTGATCATCAGGTTATCGCCGACAACTCGAGAATGAATAGCGAACCGTAAAAGAAGTATCTGGACGTCTCTGAGCAGCTCAATTTTGCTGGATTTGAGATTTATTGATCTGTTGCCTCTGCCTTTGTCAAATACGCTGCCATCGGCTTCATAGAGCCATTTCAAAAAAGAAGCAGCGACTTTGTTGCCGGATCTAAGAATAAGTTCTGGAACACGTTTTGTTCTAAGAAAGTTCAGATTATATGCTATATCCTTTGAATTTATAGTGGCATAAACCAATGGTATCTTTCTTTTTATCAGCCTTCCATCTGTTATGCTATCTTTAAGTTTACGGGTTTTTATTGACTGTTTTATCAAGAACAAAGTTTCTGATATATTTACCAATTTGTCTAGGATGTCGATTTCAGGTTCTGCAACAACAAATCCTACTTCGTACTTGTCCACCCATCCGTCGCCAAGAACGTAGCCCATTAAAGCTGCCAGATTTTCATCCAAATATTCAGGCAATTTCCCTTTGAATTTCGGGCCGTATTTTCTTGCAGCAGATGTGAAACCTGTCTCAAGATGCTTGGTGATTGTGCAAGGTATACCCGTCACAACAGCCAATTTATCTCCAATTTTCATTTCATCCAAACGGCTCCATTTTCTGACAAGCCTTCCATTGTCGTTGCTTATGCACATCAGCGGATGGTTGTAAGTACCCTTTATGCTCTTACCGCTTTCAGTAATGACCTCGATTACTGGTTGTTTTTTGTAAATGTGAAAAACCGAGGCCTTGTCTCTTTTCTTCCCGCCTTCTCCTGTTAAAATACTGACATCAATCTTTTGCAGGTGTTCCTTTCCAATGTCCTGCATTTTTGAAATTGCACCATTTCCCAGTACAATTCTTTCATCGCCAACCAAGCATCCGGGGTCGCCGGTTATTAAAATATGAATGTTTCCCCTGATTCTTGTGTTATCGGGAAGCTTGTGTGAAACGCCGCCGAACAGCTGAAATACCAGCGCCTCCTTTATTTCATCAAAACCGTATATCCCGGGCGCGATGGATTCCTTAAGCTTCTCATAGATGCCGGGATCGCCGGCAAACTCCTTTATTCTCCTCTCATCCTCTTCTGAAATATCAAGCTCCTCAAACTCAATCTCGCTAGGCAAGACATTCACAGCATCTACGTATGTGTCCATCTTCGTCGAAAGCTTGCCTTTTATCCTCTTCGGGAGTTCCTTCAGGATGCCAACAACCTTTATCTTGTTCCCGGGATCTGTCTTTTTCTGCATGCGCGGCGTTGTGAGGTCCTCCTTGAGCAATATGCTTATCTCCCCGGGGCGCTCTCCCGTTGTCAGCTCGAAAGGCTCCACGCCGACAAGCCACCTGATGTCATACATTTTTTTTTCTATGAGCGTGAAATCTCCCCTGTAACCGCATTCGCACATCCAGGGCTTCTGCAGCAAGTTGGTTTCCTGGGGCATTACTATGTTTGTAGAGCATGTTGGGCACTGGTATATTGCCTCGTATATCTGCGGCTTGACCTCGCTTGCAGCGCGGATAATGGTGTCGATCTGCATGAGCTTGCCTATGTGCTTTGACCTTAGGTTTCGTATCCTGATCTCCCTGCTGGCAGGCAGGTTCTTTATCCTGACATTTGTTTTCTCGTCAAGGATGTTATGCGCCGCTTCGTTGAGATTTTTCAGTATGATCTCCGGCATTTCAAGAAGCTGGTCAGCAAGCAACGGGTCCGACCTGTTAAGGTCTGAGAAATCAATGACAGCTGCCTGCTCTTCCATGCTTGATTTCGCAAGCTCTGTGTAATACTTATCACGCAAGAAGTCCTCGAGGCGGTTGACAGCATCCATGCTAAGAATATGAGTCGAACACTTTTAAGCACCAGACCTGCATTTCGCGTGCTATACGGGAATTTCCTGTGGAGAAATGACTCTGTCTTTTCCGAATCTAAAGATGCGGGTTTTCTGACGAATTCAAAAATAATGAGCTATCTAAGATATGGGCATTTACCTTTATCGGTAGTAAATTCTGCATGACATTCTTCGCCTATAGAATATCTACATAAAACGTCTGTTTTTCCGCCCGTATAAACGTTCACTATAACAGGTTGTCCTATAGTAGGTTGTACAAAAACAGGTGATCCGTTTGCCTTTATTCCTCCACACATAAAGTGGTGTGATGCCACTACTTCTTTTGACATACTACAGGAAAAGGCAGTAAAGGTTTTAAATGGATAGCACAGCTATACACCAAGCGTCTTGAGCTTGGCTTCGAGCTTCTTGACAGCGAGCTTGACTGCGTCGAGGCTCTTTGCGCCCGCGCATACGACGCGGCCCGAAGAGAACAGAAGGAATGCGACTTTTGGATCATATATGCGGTACACGAGTCCCGGGAATTGTTCCGGCTCGTATTCGCTGTCTTCAAGACGGAAGGCGAGCTGGTCAAGGTTAAGGTCTTTGCCGAGGTCGATGGCAACAACTATGTTTTCTATCTTTACTTTGATGTTGTTTTCATTTACCCGGATGCCTATGCGCTTGATGTTCTTCACCGTTTTTCTCAGCGCTACCTTTGCATCTGCCGTGGAGCGGGCGCCTACGCAGATTATCTTGCCCGAGCGGAATATCAGCGTTGCTACGCGCGGCTCATCAAGACGATAAACTAATCCGGGGAATTGTTCCGGCTCGTATTCGCTTGCTTCAAGCACTGTGAGCAGCTTGTCAAGGGATATAATCTTCTTTATGTCAGTAGAAGCGACTACGTTTTCGACCTTTATCTTTTCAGCCATGTAGACCACCTTTTAAAGAATCTGTCTTTAAATAGGGTATTTAAACGTCATAAACTATTTAAACTCACAATAAGTCGAGAACATCCTTGCTCAGAGAAGCATAGCTTCTCTGGCACGTCAGAAAGCTTTGCTTTCTGAAGATCAACCTCCTCTCCTAATTAAAATATATTATAAACGCCCATCAATGAGATGATAGCATGTTCTACAGAGAGATCATTCAGACAGAAACGAAGCGGGGAATAAGCTGCAGGGATATTACAGACATTGCAGTGAAGATCGTAAAGAACTCGGGGATAAGCGAAGGGTTGTGCAACGTTTTCGTGACAGGAACCACTGCCGGACTGCAGATAAATGAGAATGACAGGTTCCTCGCAGAAGACACGAAGAGGTTTTTCAAGAGCCTGATAGATGAAGATAAACCTTATGGCCATCCAGAAAACGCGGTCTCCCACATGCGCGCGTCTTTGCTTGATGCCGACATCACGGTGCCTGTTGCAAGCAACAAGATAGTTCTCGGCAGATGGCAGTCCATACTTCTCTGGGAATTTGCCAAGGAAAAAAGAACCAGGCAGCTGGTAATCACGGTTCTTGGGGAATGATATGCTCTTAATACTCCCGTGACTAAAATCGTGGGTTTCTGAGAGCATGTCATCCCAACATTGTTTATGTAATATCTGCTGTCTAAAGACAGCAGTTTTAAGCAATGTTGTGGATAAAATCACAAATTAAGTTAACGAGGTTGTCCATAAAATCTTGGAATTCCTACTGGTTTTGTTTCAGCACTACAATACTTGCTTGCTATCTCATTAAAAGTTGAAGCATCATAAGCTTGTTCAAATGTTTTAGGTGTATAAACAGCAAAAGTCGGTGCTGAAAAAAAGTGATCTTTTCTATACTCTCCGATATCAATGCCAGCCATTGATACTCTCCATAGATCTCTAACTGGAGCTGGAGGTCCGAGTATAGAAGATAAATAAGAACGTCTTTTTTCTAAAGTAAATCCTTTCATTTGTAATTCTAATTCCATTCTTACTGTAGGAAGAATCTTCATATGTTACTACTATATAGTTGTATTATTTAAAGCTTTCTGTAATCTGCTATACAGTTCATTTTTACTTTTCAAGCCTGTCAATTTTGGCTGCCACTATAAAATCGTTCTCGCTGAGGCCTCTTATCGCATGCGTTGAAAGATCAAGTCCCACGCGATTCCATGAAATACGGATATCGGGGTGATGCCTTTCTGACTCGGCAATTTCTGCAACCTTGTTAACGAATTTCATGGCTTCCTTGAAGTCCTTAAAAACAAATTCTTTCCCTATTTTATGACCTGCAAGACTCCAGTCCTTCACCTGAGAAAGATATTCCTCCGCTTCTTTTTTCGTCATGGGCTTTATCCCGCCTTCGCAGGGGACGCATTTCCTGTTCGCCAGCATTATAGGCCTATGTGCTCACAGCTTAAGAACTTTATTTCTGTTATAGGCATCATGAAATTAGCAGCGTTGCTTTCAGGCGGAAAGGACTCTATGTACGCCATGTACCAGCTCAGGAAGCAGGGGCATGATATCGTGCAGATAGTATCGATGCTTTCTGAAAATCCTGAAAGCTACATGTTCCACGTGCCCAACGTGCATCTGGTTGCAGAGCAGGCAAAGCTCCTCGGCCTGCCAGTAACCTTTGCTGGAACAAAGGGGGAGAAAGAGCTGGAACTTGAAGACCTGAAGCGGGTCTTTCAGCGGCTTAAGGAACAAGGAATCGAAGGCGTTGTAACGGGCGCAGTAGCAAGCAGGTACCAGAAGCAGCGGATAGACAAGCTTTGCAAAGAAGCCGGTTTAGAGTCACTGGCACCCCTGTGGTTTCAGGCGCCGAAAGAGCTGCTGATAAACATGATCAAAGACGGATTCGAAATAATGATTGTTGCCGTAGGCGCCCCGCCGCTCGATGAATCATGGCTTGGAAGGATAGTGGATTACAAATGCGTCGGTGAGCTCGTGAAACTTAACATGCAATACGGCATTCACGTGACTTTTGAAGGCGGAGAAGCGGAAAGCTTCGTTCTAAACTGCCCGATGTTCTCGAAAAGGATTATTGTCGAAGATTCCGAAAAGGAATGGGACCAGAAGACGCGCTCAGGCGTGCTGCTGATCAAGAAGATAAGATTCGAAGATAAAGGCCGGTTGTAATTCACTCGTAATTCATTCGTCTTGATACTTTTATCCGTGATAATTTTTAATTGTTCATAGCGGGAATTATCTGATGGAACGGCCAAAGATTGCGAAGCGCCTCGGTCTTCTGCCTGCCGAATACTTCTACAAAACGGCCGGGGTTGTTGGTGCGATAGGTGCTGTTTTTGGCGAAGATGAAGGCACGGGTTATGAGTACACCAGCAGAATCACTAATGGCATTAAAGCATTCCAGAAAGCACCCGAGTGGTTATATGATAATGCTGAAACAGCAAGAGGGTTTGCATATTCAGAAAATCTTTTTGAAGTAAGCAACTATTTTTCTGGGGTAGCTAAACTGTTTCAATCATTCGCCACAGCATACGATAATATGGCAAATAATTGGCTTATGACTTCTCTGGCTGCTGGAACAATATTTGCTCTAGGTTTCGGGATGGGTGAAGTAGTTAGATATTATCGTACCGAAGGCAGGGGAAGTTTCTGGAGAGAATTCATGAGAAAAAAAGGGCAGGAAAAATACGGCTGGAAAGGCTAGCTGGCGACATTCTTGATCTTCTCAGCGACGAGCGGGGCAACGCTTATCTCCGTTGCCGGGCTTTCTGTTGTGCCCATGGCGACAAACTTTGAAGCGCGCGAGGAAATCTTTCCAGCGCACTGCCTGCAAGCACGGCATGCAAGCAGGCAGCTGCATGTCCTGTTAGTACATAAATGTGCATTCGCATCTGAATCGAAAACTGATTTAAGCTGCGGCAAGAATTATTCATGTGTTTGAAATCCGCATACACGGCAGGGGCGGGCAGGGGGCCGTGACTGCAAGCGAGATGCTTGCGGCTGCTGCATTCATCGACGGCAAATACCCGCAGGCATTCCCGAAATTCGGGCCTGAGCGGACGGGGGCGCCCGTGGAGGCGTTCTGCCGCATCAGCGACAGGCCGATAAGGCTGAGGTCTCATTCTTACGAGCCGGACTGCGTGATCGTCATGGACAAGAGCCTTGTTGACGCGCTGGATGTCACGGCCGGCATAAAAGGCGCGGGCATGATACTGATCAATTCGAACAAGGACGTGAATCTCGGGCACAAAACATACGAGGTCGACGCGACAAAAATCTCGCTGGAAACGCTTGGAAAAAACATAGTGAGCGGAACGATGCTTGGGGCGTTCTCGAAAGCCTCGGGGCTTGTTTCCCTGAAGGGCATACTGGGCGCCATAAAGGAAAGGTTTTCCGGCAGCGTTGCGGAAAAAAACATGCAGGCTGCCGGAAGGGCGTACGAAGAATGCAGGGAGGTGCTGTGATGTTTCCCGCAACAGAATCTTCAACTGCCGGAAACAAGACAGGCTCGTGGCGCGTTTTCAGGCCGGTTGTAAACGACAAATGCATCGGCTGCAAGCTGTGCTATTACAGCTGCCCGGATGACTGCATACAGATCACGGACAAAAAGGCGATAATAGATTACGACTACTGCAAAGGATGCCTCATATGCCTGAATGTGTGCCCGCACGGCGCGATTACAAAGGAGATGGAAAAGAAATAATAATAGTTGATGAAACATGCAGGTCACAAAAGTGATAGAGGGCTCGCACGCGATTGCCGAAGCCGTGAAGATCGCAGGACCGAAGGTTATCGCTGCCTATCCTATCACGCCGCAGACGCACATCATTGAAATGCTCGCGGACATGGTGGCCGCCGGCGCGATAGATGCCGAATACATTAACGTGGAATCTGAGCATAGTGCGCTCGCCGCGTGCATCGGTGCACAGGCAACAGGCGTAAGGACGTTCACGGCCACGTCGTCGCAGGGCCTGGCGCTCATGTTCGAGCTTCTTCACGTGACTTCAGGCATGCGCCTGCCCCTGGTGATGGCTGTCGGCAACCGCGCTTTGTCGGCGCCGCTGAACATATGGAACGACTGGAGCGATTCAGTCTCTTGCAGGGACAGCGGCTGGATCCAGCTATACTGCGAGAGCCCGCAGGAGGCTTACGACACTGTAATACAGGCTTACCGCATCGCTGAGCACAAGAGGGTGCTGCTGCCTGTCATGGTGTGTGTTGACGGATACTATCTCACGCATACGTCTGAGCCCGTGAGCATGCTCACGTCCCTCGACGGTTTTCTGGGGGATTATGAGCCTGAATTCAAACTTGACACTGAAAACCCGTTGTCCCTGGGTGAATACGCAAACCCGGATTATTACCAGGAATTCAAGGAGGCGCAGCACAACGCAATGGGCAATGCGCTTTCAGTAATCGGCGAGGTAAATGAAGAATTTGCAAGAAAATTCGGGCGCGGCTACGGCAACGGCGTCATAGAAACGTTTAACATGGAAAACGCCTCGCACGCAGTGCTTACAATGGGCACGCTGTCGAGCACGATAAAATATTTCATAGAGAGGGAAAAAAGCGATGTCGGCCTTATCCGCCTGCGATCATTCAGGCCGTTTCCGTCAGAGGACCTGAAGAAGATATGCAGCGATGTCGGAAGCATAGCCGTCATAGAGAAAGACGTCTCTTTCGGCTCGGGCGGGGCGGTGGCGACTGAATTAAGAAGCGTCATGGACATCCCTGTCGCGTCTTTTGTCGGCGGTCTCGGCGGCCGCGACATCACGCTGCAGCAGATAAAGGAGATATTCAACTCCGCCGGGAAAAGCGGGGAAGGGCTTACGTTTGTGGGCTCCAGGCCGTGATTATGATGGGTGAACTTTTCTCTTCAGGCCACACGGCATGCGCGGGATGCGGGATGACAAATGTCATAATAAACATACTGCGCGCGGCAGGGCCGGACACAATAATTTCCAATGCGACGTCGTGCAGCGAGATAGTTTCGTCGCAGTATCCGTGCAGCGCATGGCGCGTGCCTTACATCCATGTTGCATTTGAATGCAGCGCCGCTGTCGCCTCTGGAATAGAAGCCGCCCTGAAAAGGCAGGGAAAAAAGTCTAACGTCATAGTCATCGCCGGAGACGGAGGCACCTTTGACATAGGGCTTCAGTCCTTGTCAGGGATGGTTGACCGCGGACACAACGTGCTCTACATCTGCTACGACAACGAGTGCTACGCAAACACTGGCGTGCAAAGAAGCAGCGCGACGCCGCACGGCGCGTGGACGACAACATCGCCTTACGGCGCTGAAATGCACGGCAACCCGGCGGGGAAAAAACCGATAGCTGAAATGATGGCTGCACAGGGCTGCAAGTATGTCGCGACATCAAGCGTTGCCTACCCGCTTGATATACAGCAGAAGGTGAAAAAAGCGCTTGCCGTAGAAGGGCCGAAGTTCATCCTGATCCACCAGCCGTGCACGCTTGCGTGGAGGTATCCGCCTGAGAAAACAGTTGAGATAGCGCGCATGGCGATCGACTGCGGCCTCTGGGTGCTTTACGAGATAGAAAACGGTAAGTTGAAGATAACAAGAAGGCCAAGCTTCAGGACAGGCGTGAAGGATTATCTGAAGGCGCAGGGGCGCTTTTCCCATCTCACTGACGAAGAGATGGGAAAAATACAGGAGAAAGCCGCCAGCGACTGGAAAAGATTCGAGGGGCTGGAGAAAACAACTGCAGCTTAATGTTACAGCTTTGCGTCATCCAGCGCTTTCGCGCATACGCATGACCGGTTTTCAGAAATCTTCCGGACAGCATTAAAAATAAGTTTCTTTGTTTTCTCATTATTTTCTTTCAGTATGCGCATGACGTCCTCGATGCTGACAGGCAGCACATCTGGGTCATCCTTGACGCCTGTATCGTAATCAGTCACAAGCGATATGTTTGCGTAACACATTTCCTTTTCCCTTGCAAGCATCACCTCAGGATATTGGGTCATGTTGATGATGTCCCAATTCTGGCTGCGAAAGAAACCGCTTTCTGCATGCGAAGAGAATCGCGGGCCTTGGATGACTACAACAGTGCCTTTTGGATGCAAAGGATAGCCTGCGGATACGCCTTCCTGAATTATTATTCTCCTGAGATCCGGGCAGTAAGGTTCTGTGGATCCCATGTGGACAATTTCGGGCCCGTCGTAGAAGGTATCCTCTCGCCGCGTGAAATTGACAAACTGGTCAGGAACAAGAAAATCTCCCGGCTTTATTTCACGCTTCAGTGAGCCTACGGCTGCCGGAGCAATTATATGCGTCACGCCAATTTCTTTGAATGCAAACATGTTCGCCTTGTAAGGAATCTTGTGCGGCGGGTACTCGTGCTTTTCGCCATGCCGGGCGATGAAAGCAACATCTTTGCCGTGAATCTTCCCTATTCCTACATGAGAACTTGTCTTTCCAAAAGGGGTCTCAATTTCTTTTTTTTCCGCATCCCCAAGAAGCGAGTAGAATCCTGTGCCGCCTAAAACCCCGATCATTATATTTCCAAGCAGGCAAATTTTAAATGTAGATATATTCGTGATTAAATATGGAAACTACCGGCAAGGAAAATGAGAGAAGGCTGCCTTTACAACGGCATGATTATCTGTATTCTTTAACGCCTTACGATCGCCAGAGGCTTCGCTGCGAAGCTTATGGACGTTATCTCGAGTTGACAGGATTTACAACAGGAGAATATACAGCCAGAGGCGCATGGGCGCATACGGAACCCCGCAAAAGAACAGTATGCATACTGCCTCCGGAAAGGCGCGATCCCTATCTCCCGATAGAAGTTCATGAGATACTGCACAATTTGTATCCTGATGCGCCTGAAGAGTTAATACATGAAATGGCATTTGACAAGTCTTATGTACATCAGGCTCGCACGCAAGCAGTTATTAAATACCGTTAATCTCTATTTTACAATCACAGATTTTATATTAACAAATTCTAAAATTCCGTATTTTGACAATTCGCGACCGATTCCGCTTTCTTTTATTCCGCCCCAAGGACATTGAGGATATGCAACATTAACATCGTTAATCCAGACAATTCCGCAACGAAGTTGTTTTGATATTTTTTCTGCCTTTTCTTTATCTTTTGTCCAGATAGATGCACCCAGGCCATAATGTGTGTCATTGGCTTTTTTGACAGCTATTTTGACATTCTTTACAGGTACAATAGGTGCTACAGGCCCGAATGTTTCTTCAGAGATAACAGGCATTTTTTGATTAGTATCAGACATGACAGTAGGAAGGTAATAATATCCTTTGCTCCCCTGGCGAACCCCACCGCATAAAACTTTTGCACCCATTTTCACAGATTCATTAACTTGGCGTTCCAGAAGTTCCAGTTGTTCCTTGCTTGCCATAGGCCCAATTTTTGTATCACGTTCAAGAGGGTTTCCAATTTTCATGGCTTTCGTTTTTTCTACAAATCTTGATGTGAATTCTTCTGCAATTTCCTCTTCGACGTAGAATCTTTTTGCAGAAGTGCAGCACTGTCCACAATTAAGAAATCTACCTAAAATTGTTCCGTCAACAGTCTTCTCAATATCTGCGTCTTTTAAGATAATGCAGGGGTCGCTTCCACCAAGTTCCATGACTATTTTTTTGAGTTTCTTGCCGCTCCTACTTGCGATTTTCTTTCCTGTTTCGGAGCTTCCTGTAAATGAGAGCATGTTAACTTTGGAGTCCACAAGACTTTTACCAGTAGAGTCCGCTCCTTGTATTAGATTAAACACCCCTACAGGCAACAATGTATCAAGTAAATTAGAGATTTCTTTGGAAAATAGTGGTACAAGTTCAGAAGGTTTCCAGACAACTGTATTGCCAGAAAGTAAAGCAGGAGCAATGCTCCAAATAGGAGTTTCCAATGGAAAGTTCCAAGGTGTAATTATTCCAGCCACTCCTAAAGGTTCATATGCTATATAGCTTTTAACTTGCGGTACATCAATTTCGACAATTTCATTTTCCAGGTATTTCTTGCCTTCTTTGGCAAACCACTCAATTTCTGTGCAAGCGCCGTCTATTTCCTCTTCTGCTTCTGTAATTGGCTTGCCCATTTCTTGCGTCATCAGAACGCTTAGTTCTTTTTTTGTTTTTCTTAATTCACTAACAAACTTTGTAAGTGCAAGTGCTCTTTCACTCAAGTCAATTGATGCCCAGCCAGAAAAAGAACTTTTTGCTTTTTTTACTGCGTCATTAACGCTTTTCTTACTGGCTGTTTCTACTTCTCCTAGAATTTCTTCTGTTGCCGGGTTAATTGAATGCAGCATTACAAGATTTACTTTAGAACGCTTTTAAGCAAACAAGAGTTAAATTGCTTGCCGTCTATTCTTATTATGCATGATTCTTCGCATAATCCCAATTACGGCTATAAAACACTAAGCACTGGCAACAGTAATATTTCTTCCGCGGGCTTCTCTTATCCGGGTTATCCGTCCTACCTTGGCGTGGACATATTCAGGATGGATAATCATGAAATGCCGCGGTCTGTACTGGGCTTCACTAACGGCAGGCAGATTGCGCTAAGGAGGAATCTCAAAGGATTGTTAGGAGAATTCGTCCTGCTCCACGAAGAGGAGCACGTCAAGGACATGTCTGCAGGCGAAAAAGAAACAGACCGGCGCGCGCTCCGCAGGCTGCTTGCAAAGCGGCCCGCACTGCGCGATAATGACCTTAAGCCTGTCAAGAATCTGCTGCGCAAAAGATGGCGGCATCTCGGAGATTTCGGGCTTGAAAAACATTTTTCTTACAGGACCGGCCAGAGCAAAGAAGTAAAAAAGAAGATTTTCGAGAAGCCTGGACTTGACTGGTACGGGCAAGAATATTTCTGAGCTGGTAAGCCTTACCAGCGGGCATTCTATATAAATCCCAAAGCTTTATATATAAAGTAGTCACTATATAGTAGTTAAATAAACTGGCGGCGATGGGCATGGCAATATTTGATTTTAACAGAGAAGAGACTGATGCGTGGCAAAAAAGAAGCCTTGCATGGCAGGATAAACAGATGGGATTTGACGCATATATGGACGCTCATGCCAACGCCCTCGGAAAAGAAGAGAAATACCACGGGAAATGGCTGATGGGTGTATTGCGGCCATCGGGTCCGCGGGCATTTGTCATCGATCTGGAAACAGACAGCAATAACTATTACCAGCGCTTGGGGCATGCTGAAAGATCACAGCAACGATCCAGACTGATAGGCCCCAAATATTAGGTGATATGATGGGATATGTAACGTTAACAAGCGAGGTGCTCAGGAATTTTGCTAAAGCTGTCGGCGAGATAGACTGGGCTGCTGAAGAGGGGTCTTTCTTGGGACAGGTAAATTCGCAAAGCAGGTATTCCAGCCACATGCCAAGAGGCGCTTTCATAGACCTTGTAAGAACTGCAATGGAAGAAACACTCAGGCAGACTGGAAGATACCCTGCATCGTTGACTGAAGATGATTTAAGAGAATATTCCAAAGCAGACAGGACAGTAGTCATGTCAGGAAGGCCGTTCGTTTTTGGCGACAAAAAGGATCAAAGAGATTATCGTGCTTAGAAAGGTGATTAAATGACGCAAAAAATATCTGACGGGTTTAGCAGGATCATGGGAACAGCCTTGTTGCTCGGCACACTGTCTATCGGTGCTACTGCAGGGAGTGCTATATACAATCAAGTTACATACAATCAACTGGAGAGAACTCGTTCCCAAGTGCCAAAAGAATGCAGCGGCCATGCTGTGACGTTCAGGGGAAGGATATATGCTCCGCCTATTGAACAGGGCAGGGCAAGATCCCTGGGTGACGGCATTACTTATGTTTCTCCACCCAGAGGCAGAGGCTACATTCACATAGCGAAAGAACTGGGTTACCCGGGGGACAAAAGCTGCTGGGCGGATGCCATTCGGCTTTATAACAAAAAGGATACACTAAAGAGCGGAGACGTAGTTCTTATTCCTGAAAGGCCTGAGAAAAATCAGGCGGGCAAATAACCTGAAACAACGCCAAGCAGCACCGGCGCTACGGTGAAGGACAAAACTATATAGGCAACAAACGCTATTGCCATGACCTTCAGTTTCGTCTTCATGTCGCTTTTCAGCAGGATTTCTCCCAATACTATCCATACCAGCAGCGGAAGCACGTATGCGAATATGATGCCGGATAAAGAAACAGGCAGGGCTGTATACCCGGCAACCAAAGCCCCCACTACAGGCGTGATGAACAGAGCGACGCCTGATACAATTGATGCTCTCTTAAGCTCCAGATTATGCGAAATGACTTTGTCAGAAAGCACGACAACTATGAATGCAAGCAGGGAATTGACAAACATCGTTACAATGCCCGGGATAGTCAGTGGTATTAACAGACTTATCAGGCTGCCTATCTCTACCATATATAACTTTTGTAGAAGGCGGTATATAAAAACTACTGCTTAAAAGCAGTGGTTTTTGATATTCAGAATACCGCGAAATTATTTCATCTCTTCCCTTAAGATGCGCATTACTGTGCTTCCGTCTGCTTTTCCCTGGACTCTTTTCATGACTAAGCCCATCAATACGCTTTCCTTCTCTTTAGAACTGCTCTTTACAGCTTCTTTTATTATTTTCCTGAGTTCGTTTTCGGGCATGGCCTGAAGGGACCTGGCAATATCGGCAATGGTTCTGCCCTGGCATAGCATCTCCAATGCCTTAGGCAGAGAATCTTTGGATATTTTCTTCGCCTCCAGCAGCATGAAGACGTCCTTTAAGGCGGGTTCTGTTATGTTTTCTACATTGAGGTTCCGGCGTTTAAGGTCTTTTATTGTAAAAAGCAGCGTTGTTGCTATTATTGTCGCGTCTATTTTGTATTCCTTGGAAAGCCTTTCGAACAAGCTGAATTCCCTGGATTTGACAAGTTGTTCTGCGATCTCTTCCGAGAGCAGTTTTTTCAGTTCTTCTCTTTTTTCAAGGAGTGTTTTTGGCGCTTTGATACTCTGGAGTATTTTTTCTGTTATCCTTATGGGCCGGATGTCTGTTTCAGGATACATCCTTTCCGTTCCAGGCAAAGGCCTTGTGTACTTTGATCCCAGGCCATCAGCAACGCGCGTTTCTTCGGGTATTCCTTGAACGCACTGGCCGGCACGCTCAATCACTGCAGCAATTGCATTGGCCGGGTCCCTGCCGGCTACAATCAGAACAAGATCGTCTTTTCCTGCTCTCAGCATTTCCCTGATTCTTGAGAATTCCCATGCAAGCTGATGCTTCTCAAGATCCTCATCGCTGTGCATTATGCCGTAGCCATAGGCTCCTGCATAGGACGAAAGCTCTTTTCCAAAAGTATGATGGCCGCATTCCTTCTTCAGGAGTCCTGAGAATCTGGGAAGGCTTGCCGCAAGAATCCTGCCTTTCTCAGTTATTATTTTCCGGATCATGCTATTTTTTGTCCTGCTGAACATATCTGTCACGTCTTTTGCGTTGCCTGCGACAGACTTGACACCTCTTTTTTTCAGCTCGCCTTTTATTTCAATCAGGCATAGCTGCCTGGAAACCTCGTTCTGGACAAGCTGCGGGATCTTTTCGAGTTCCTGGAAACCCTTTATTTCTATCCTCGCCCCCCCGGCAATTGAGATGTTGACATCCTGTCTTATCGATCCGATGCCCCGAACGACCTCGAGGCTGCGCAGGAGAAGTCCGATCTTTTCTGCTGCTGCTTTTGCATGTTCTGGAGAATGCATGTCAGGGGCTGTGGCGATTTCAATCAGCGGCACAAGTGACCTGTCAAGGCGATATTCAACGGTATCGCCTTCTTTTTTTATTGACGGCGCCGAGTCCTCCTCGAGGCACACTGTTATTATTCCTACATTTCCAAATTCCGTTTCCACGCTTCCGTCCATGCCAACCAGCAGTGTTCTCTGGAAGCCGCTTACAGAAGAACCATCGATTACAGTCTTGCGCATGACATAAAGCTCGTCAATTATCCGGCAGTTAAGCATCTTGCAGGCTTGCAGCGCGGTCCTGAGCGCCTTTTCGTTCATGTCCTTTGGCGGGTCATCGTCAAGCTCAACAAGGCACGAGGATTCAGAATCATAGCTGTAGACAAAGTTCTTGTTTCTCATGTATTCGTACATCGCAGCCGGATCAACATCACCAAGCTCTCCGGCAACAGGCTTGAACCTGCGCTTTATTGCATGGTTAAACGACTCGCTCTTTTTTATCGGGCACCTGCAGAAAAGCTTTGTCTCTGAATCCAGTTGCTGGTGTATTTCCAAGCCAACACGCAATCCAAGTTTACTGTAATCTGTCATCATAAGTATCACCTTACTTCCAACATCTTGCCATGGCCGGGAATGATGTAGTCAGCTATGTTCAGTATTTTCTTTCTGCTTTCTTTCAGTTTTTCCATGTTGTTTGCAAAGATATCCTCCTTGTTCACATCTAATGTCTGCTTCTCGCTTCTTGTCCACCAGAAATTGTCGCCGGCAACAACAACCTTGCCTTTTTCCGTTTTAACAACCAAGGAACAATGTTCGTCGGCATGCCCGGGCGTTTTCATGACACTGATCGAAGTTCCTGGAATTTCTCCGCTGTACTCGAATTCCTTGTCGTCCTCATATATCGTCGAGCCGTCCAAAATTTTCGCTTTTGCAAACAGAGATGCCTGCAGTATATGGTCCAGATGGTAATGCGTGAGGAAAATATAGTTGATATCTGATGGCTTTAATTTTTCTTTTTCCAGCCGCGATATCAGCAGTTTCTTGTTCGCTCCGGGATCGGCAACAATTTTTGTTTTACCATCTTTTATCAGCGTGCACGTCGAACTGGCAATCCATCCGCGCTTAATCTTGACTGCGTAACCTTCTGCAAGGATTTTTACTTCTGCCATTTTTAACATCCCATTAAAACAGAAAAGCCCTCGGGTCAATTCTCTCCAAAATTTCCCCTGCATAATTCGTGAGCATCATTTTCTTCACTTCTTTGGCGTCTTTTGTGTGCGCCAATGCCCAGCCGAGTTTTACATAAGCTGCTTCCGTGGTGCTTGCTATCGGCACAACGCCTGCTTCAAGCAGTCTCCTGCCGGATGAATAAACGTTCAGGCCGGCTTTGCCGTAAGCGCACTGGGAAGTCATGCATACAACAACGCCTTTATCAACGGTCCTCTTTATTGCGGCAAGAAAGTCGTCATGATGTTTTGTGTAATCGTCGATGACATTCACGGGGGCGTTGCCAAGCCCTGTGCCTTCTATAATGACTCCGCGGAAGCCTGAATTATGAAGGAAGTCGAAGATCCGGTGGTCAACTCCGGGATATATCTTTACTATAGCCACGCGCCTGTCGAATCTTTCAAGGGCATTTAATTTCCTTGCCTTGTCTCTTCGCTGATAATCGTTTCTCAGGTACTCGACGGTGCCGTCAGGAAATGCCTTTGCGTAAGGCAAGACATCGACGCTCCTGAATGAGTCGCGGCGCGAAGAATGCATCTTCTTTATGTGCAGGCCGTCGAGTATATAGCAGAAATCGTCGTTAACTGATCCGTGCATGCATAGTGCAACGCCTGAAAAATCGCTTTTTGCAATGAACTGGGCGGCGCACATGAGGTTCATCCATGCGTCGCTGCTGCTGCGGTCGCTGCTGCGCTGGGCACCGACAAAAATCACCGGGATTGACAGGTTCTGCAGCATCAAAGAGACAGCGGCGGTAGTGAAAATCATTGTATCTGTTCCGTGCGTTACAATTATGCCGTCCGGCTTTGTTTCTTCAATTTCCTGGGCAATTTTTTTCGCAAGCAATATCCAGTGTTCAGGTTCCATGTCTTCTGAAAACATCTGGAAGACCACGCGCGTGTTAAAATTGGCAATTTTTCCCGCCTCGGGTATTGCGAAAAACAACTCCTCAGGCGTGAAAGCAGGATACGCAGCTCCTGTCTTGTAATCAACGCGCGAGGCAAAAGTTCCGCCAGTATGGAGCAGTGTTATCGTGGGTTTTCCGGGATCCGGCTTGTATTTTCCTGACCCTGCCTTTCTTTTTTCCAGGGTCCTTTTGTCCTGCTGTTTCCTTATATTCATGCCCGGCGCAAAGGCTAAGCCTATGTTGTAGCCATTGGCAAGTTTCAGCACAATGATGTTTGGGTCTCCGGCACTCTTCGGCATCAGAAAGCCATCGTATTCAGTATTTCCATTTTTGATGGAGATTTTCTGCCCTGTTGTGATGTTTTCTTTTTTCAGGATCTTTTGCAGTTCTTGCGAATAGTTCTCAAGCATAAACACACTGAATAGAGTTATTTTGAAAATATAAAAGCCGATACCCAACTATTTACGCATGAAATCGAAAAGCAAAACAAGGAAACCGGTAGCGCTGATGGTTGCTCTGATGCTTGTCTTGGTTGCTATTATAGCTCTTTTTTACAGGTTCGGTTTCAACCTGTCAAACACCGGGTTGCCGGACATTCAGCTGCCTCCCGGGTTCAAGATTGAAGTTTATGCAGACGACATCGGGACCAGTTATCTTTCAAGCCCCGGGCCTAATGCTGGGCCGCGCATGATGCTTGTGAAAGATAATGTTCTTTTTGCCAGCGTGCCAAGCGAAGGGAAAATTGTAGCAATAAAAGACGGGAATGCAGGCAAAAAAGCCGACAGGGCATATACTTTCATTGAGGGCCTGAACACGCCCCATGGAATAGATTTCTTTGACGGCTGGTTTTATATTGCAGAAGAGAATCGTGCTGTGAGGGTCAGAGAAAAAGGCGGCGTTGCTGACATGAACACGCTGCAAGTGCTTGTTGATGGCCTGCCGGCAGGCGACCATTTCACGCGAACAATAAAGATTTACAACAACAGCCTGTTCCTGAGCGTGGGATCTTCGTGCAATGTTTGCATTGAATCAGATGAGAGGCGCGCGGCGATAACTGTCTGCAATCTTGACGGCACAAACTGCAGGACATTTGCGCGCGGACTGAGGAATGCGGTAGGGTTTGTTTTCCAGGACGGAAGGATGTATGCAACTGAAAACGGCAGGGACTGGCTTGGGGATGATGCACCGCCTGACGAAATAAACATTGTAGAAGAAGGAAGAAACTATGGCTGGCCTACATGCTTTGGGAAGAATATCCATGATACAGACTTCGACAAAAATACTTACATCCGCAACCCGTGCATGGAGCCGTTTGAGGCAGAGAGTTTTGCAGATTTACAGGCACATTCCGCCCCACTAGGTTTAGCTTTTTACAATGGAGACAGGTTCCCGGAGAAATATCGTGGCGGCCTGTTCGTTGCTTTCCACGGCTCTTGGAATCGTGACGAGCCAACAGGGTATAAGATCGTTAGCATAGACATGAAGAGCCTCGCTGTCGAGGATTTTGCTACAGGATGGCTTCGAGGCAATACAGTTCTCGGAAGGCCTGTAGATATAATCGTATGGAACGGCGACATGTACGTATCTGACGACAACGCGGGGAGAATATACAGGATCTATTATCAAGGATGACTATGTTCTCAAAAAGCGCAGCAGCAGAAGCAGAGGACAATATACTTTACAACTGAAGTGGGTTAAGTTGACCTACTTGACAAATTCGACATTTGGCATGCTTTTGAATTGCATATCGCCTGTAAGGAACTTCAGAGAGTTTTTAAGTGCTAAAATGTAGCCTATGCAGTCTGTCATTGATAAACTGTTTCTTTTGTTTTCCAGTCTAAATTTGCAAGCCTCGGCTATAACAGTTTCATCAAAATCCACGGCGTGCTGCGCATATGCTGAAAGGAATAAGTCTGCTTTCTCTTGCGAATCCTGCAGCATCCTGTAGTAAACCTCGAAAAGATTAAGTTTGGTTATTACAAATTCTGCATCGGCATATTCTTGATAACTTTCAGAGCCTTTCAGAATCTCAATTATCGCGTAAGAATCGAAGAAAAATCTATTCATCATACAGTTCTTTCCTGAGTTTGTCCTTGATATCCTGCGCCGGCTCTTTCCATTCTCCTTTCATCATGCCAAATGTTTTTTTCAGGACATCAGACTTTTTCAGGATTATTATACCAACCTTCTGGCCTTCCTTCAGCTTTTCTTTTTTAATCACTTCGTTAGGTATGATTACACCAAAGGAATTTCCCCATTTTCGTATCTTGCTTTCGACTTCTGTCATATGAATCAGTTATACATTGTCTAACTATATATAAAAAGCTAACATAGCAGTGGGTTAAGTTAACCTACTTCTTTAAGAAGTTTTTCGTTATAGCAGTATACAGGGTGGTATGATGAAAACGTACGCTGGAAAGATGCTGCAAGGCTTGAGAGACATGGGATATAAAATCTGGAACGACCCAATCTGGAGAGACCAGACAGGAGCTGTCGGGATTTATAGCAAAAGTGATGGTAAGTATATTGATGCTGCTGTAAAAGCAGAAATCAAAGGCGATTATGCAATTGTAACAAAGAGCAGTGGTAAACAAGAGTTAGTGGACCTTAGGCACGTTAAATTAGAAAGCATTGGAGGAGGTATAACATTTGCCAAAGACAGTAAATGATTAACTTTTTACGTGACAAAAAATAAAATCAGTAAACCTCAACTTCTATGTCAGTTATCTCCCTGAAGCCGCGGTCGCCTGTTATGAATTTCTTGCATTTTGACTGCATGGCTGTTGCCAGATGGAGGCAGTCGAAGTACGTCAATTTCTTCTGTATCTTGCCGCGGTATTTCGAGCGGAGCAGCCCTGCGAGTCCTGCAATTTCCTCATCAACGCCAATGACCTCTATGTTGGGCAGCGACTGAACGTAAAACAAGATTTCAGCCGCCTTCGACCTCTTCCTCCGCGAGACGTGAAAGGCAAGCTCCGCAAGAAGAACGGAAGAAACAACGCCGCGGGAATTCCTCAGGTAGGCTTCTGCCTTTTCTGCAAGCTCCAGGTTGCCAGAAAGCAGGTCCATAAACAGAAATGTGTCAAAATACACCTTAAGAGGAGAAACTACGTTTCTCCCTCTACCCTCTTCCTTTTGCATACTTTAGACCTTCTCTCCTGTGGAAAACTATCACTTTGATAACCCTCTTTCCCTTTTTCTTTTCCCAAGGGTTTTCTTTTGGAAAAAGAAAAGGCTTTATTCCTTCTTGATCTCCCTTCTGATGTTCTTCAGCGAAAGCTCCTCGCCGGTTTTTTTCAAAGCTTCCAGAGGATCACCGGGCTTCGGCACGAGAATAATCCTGCCGCCCTCAAGGCTTGCAAGCACTATAGAGCCGGTTTTCATGCCTGCGGCATCGCGCATGTATTTCGGGATGACAAGCTGGCCTTTGGATGAAACCCTGATTTCGTGCATTGCTTTCACTTTTCTTACTTTTATTAATTAAGTAAGAATCCTATTATTTAAAGCTTACTTCTACTCCGATGAAAGGCAAGAATTAGCCATGCAGGCAGTGAGAATCCTATCTCGCAGAGCAGAGAAATCATAAAATACTGGAAAAGGTATCTTGCTACGCTCGAAAAGCAAGATAGTGATTGAAATGTTATACCTTACAGGCAATGTGAAGCGGATAGAAGACTCCGAAACGAACAGGACTTTTGTTAGAGACGAGAATGGAGACTACTACGAGGAGCTTGAGGGCCCTCTGGACAGGAAATACTTCAGGAAGCTGGAAATACCGCTGATAGTCCGCAGGGACATCATGGAAGGCGTGAAAGGGGAGCTATTGATTTAGGTGATTGGCATGTCTTATAAAACTTATCTCATGGAAGCTGTTGGCAGAATTCAAAGGGATTTCGGAGACTATACCCCATCTGCTTTCCCTGCACAATTACTTGGTGATCCGGGCATATCGGATCAAACAGCATATCAAATGGCCAAATTCTGGAGAGATGTCACTACTAACAATTATAGAGCTGGTGATAGAGCAGCTGAAAATGGTAAAACAACTGCTAAAAGTGAAAGTCCAGATAATGAAAGACTTCACCTGAAGTTTGAGTTTACACCAGACGGTTATAGAGTAATCAACACCAGAACAGGCGGCATCGAAACTGTGTATTCAATTGGAAATGGTGGCGGATTTGGCTATGACGGTCGTAGAAAAGACGCTTTCCTAATCGGCGGAAGAAGCGAAATAGGTGGTATACCTCAAGTAACCAAGCAGATATATGAGAATCTACACGATCACGATCTCAGACGTTAACAAACAAGATGCCTCTAGTAACTTGTCACTCTTAAGTAGCGAAATCTATATATACCCTCATGTAGTATAAGATACTTAGTGATTTAGATGCCTAGAGCCTACAACAGTATATTCTCGCCAACAGGAATTTTTACTGCCGTGCCTGGCGGAAACAAAGCTGTCTTCATCCCAGAGGGTGAGGCTAAACAAAAAGGTTATAGCGGCAGAATACCTGTACCTAACGCAGTCATTAGTCCTGTAGAAAAATTGATTGATGGTTGGAAAGAATACTTTGGCGTTAAAAAGAAAAAAGCAGGTCCAGAAGAGATAAAGCCGCCTGAACTTCGTTCTAGATATAATGTTGGCTTTGATGACGAATCTGTTAAATCTGAATTTTATAAAAGAATGGAGTTTTACCGCGATTTAGGAAAAAAAGGCATTTCAATTGAGCGCACAAGATATTCAGACGATCAACTTGGATTTGCAAAAGGCAGAAAAATCTATGTTAAAGAGGGCCTTTCTGAAGATGCTGAAACAGCGGTGGTTGCTCATGAATTAGGCCATTTGATGGGAGAAGATTCAGAAGAGGGTGCTTACACAATAGGTTGCAAAGCCCTTGAACATTTTGGCCTTTTCAAAGCTGCATCTGAATTAAGAAAAATTGAGAACGGAGATTCAAGACTTAATTAATTCTCTAAATCTTTTTATTCCGCTTTTGCTAATTATTTGATATGGCTTTCGAAGACATTGGCCAATTAATATTTGTCCAACTCCTACAAATGACGGACTATCCTGGCTCGCCTTTCACTGGTGATATCGCGCGCGACCTTATAATGTTCCTTCTAGTTCCTAGCGTCTTTATCATTCTTGTTGTCTACATGATGGTAGGAAGGGTTCTTCCACCCGACGCTAGATACAACAAACTAAGGGTTCTTCTTGGCGCCACGACTTACCTGTTTATAATAGCGGGCGGATACTATAGAACGTTTGCATTGCTTGCAGGACCATACTTCATTTTCCTGATTTTCGTGCTTGGTATATTGTTTTTCTTCATTGAACACTTTGGAAGAAGAGGGCATGAATTAAGATCTTCATATGGTGGCAGAGGCAATGGCAGCCATTCGGCATCTACAACGAGTATTCCGCACTACGAGAACATGGGTTTCATAGAACTCAACAAAACAAAAAAGAGGATACAGGCAAGACTGGCAGATGTAACACATGAGATCAGGGAAGCTGAAGCAGGTAAGGTAGAAGAAGACTTGACATACCTGAGAAAAGAACGGGTGTCTTTGCAGCAAGAACTGAGAGAAGTCGAGAGGCAATTAAATCTGGGAAAAAGGATGGGTTTCTAGAATGGCGCTAGATTTCATAGACCCTGCAGTAATTCCCTTTCTTTCTACGTTCCTGTTCGTCTTTGCGGTGGTCTTCGGCCTGCTGAGCATTGCAAAAGGCAAGGATGACAAGGTACTGTTCAAGAACAGCGTCAACGTAATCATAGCAGTTGTCTTTGCAGCTTTTTCTGTAACTTATGAGCCGCTTGTAACAGCATTACAACAAGTCATACCTTTTGCTGCAGCGTTGTTGCTTGTGCTATTCTTTTTTGTCTTCCTCAAAAGACTTTTTGGAAGCAAGCCGGGCCAGCATTTCGACGCGCTGCCGTTTTTAGTCGTGATAGGCTTCCTTTTGCTGCTGATAGGCCTTTTCTGGGATAGTCTAGGGCTTTCAGTACCGGGCATGTCTTCATCCAACATGATGTGGCTCATAGGCATAATTATAGTCATAATGATCTTTTTTGCAGCGTACAAGCACTCGCCCGGTCCCTAGTAATTCATGTGTAATGCTGTTGCGTTTCAGATAAAGTATAAAAACAAGGAAAGTAATAGAAAATAAGTAAAAGAGTGAAACAAAATGGTTGACATATCTGCATTTTTAGGACCTGAGTTCTACGGCTTCATACTGCCTTTCCTATTCACGTTTGCAATAGTTTACGGGCTTCTGACAAAGGCAAGTATGTTTGGAGCAAAAAGCGATCGCATCAATGCTATACTAGCGCTTGTCATGGGTTTCTTTGTAACGGCTGTCGGCGGGCCGACCCTTGCTGCATTCTTTACAAACCTATTCGGCGGGGCTTCAATGTTCCTTGGAGGCATCCTGGTTGTTATATTGCTGGTTACGCTGGTTAGGGGTGAATCCCAGACAAAGAATCTGGCTGTCATTGTAATTACCGTGCTGATTGGCGCTTTCCTGTTCCTGAGCTCAAGCAGCGCAACCGGCTTCATCGGCATCGCTGTAGATTCAACAACAGCAACGTTGGCTTTCGCCTTGGTAGTTATTCTGATTGCTATTTATTACATCACAAGGCCTGAAGCTACTTCAGCCAAGAAAGATTGACGGCTTATTTTCCTTTGAGGCTTAATCATGGTAAATCCGTTCGAGGCGCTTGTAACAAACCTGAATGGGCTCGGCTTCTTCGGCTTCCTGCTCCCCTGGATATTCACATTCGCCGTGCTTTTCGGGTTGCTTCTCAAGTCAAAGGCCTTTGGCGAGAACAAAAGGATCATTGGGGTTATCTCGCTTGTCGTGGCCTTCTTTGTCGTAGGCTTCGGGGGGCCGGCAATTGCAGTGTTCTTTTCCAGCCTGTTCGGATTGGCTGCTGTAGTGCTTGCAGGCATACTTGTGATAGCACTGTTCCTGGCAATGTCAGGTACAGACATCAGCAAAATAGCTGATAACAAGGCAGTGGCTTATGCAATAGTCGGCATCGGCATAGTGGTTTTCTTCACAGCGGCTGGGGCGCTGGGCATACAGCTCAGCGAAAGCAGCGTGTCAATAATCTTCATGCTGCTCATACTCATAGTGGCAATAGCATTTATTACTAAGTGAAATAGTTCCTTACAATAGCCTATAACAAGCTATAGATACTTATAAATAAATTAGCTGACATACAATTATACATGCCAACAACGATACAGGTTTCAGATACTGTCAAGAAAAAATTGGAAAACTTTAGGCTTTTCAGCAGAGAAACTTACAATGACGTAATAGAACGTCTTATTGAAGATTCTATGGAACTTAGTGAAAAGTCCAAAGAGGAGATCGAAGTTGCAAGAAAAGAGGTAAAACAAGGCCGCTTTAAGACACACGAACAGCTGAAGAAAGAGATGAAATTCTGATGGCTTTTAAGATAGTTTGGCCAGAAAGTGCAATAAAACAGCTTCAAAAACTCGAAAGGCCGATAGCAAACAGAGTTTTTGCGAAAGTGGACGAACTAAAAGAAAACCCGCATCGCTTTTTAACAAAAGTAGTAGGTTCTGAATGCTTTCGACTAAGAATTGGCGATTACAGAGTACTTGTTGATATTGACAAATCAACTATAACTGTTCTAAAGATAGGCCACAGAAAGAACATCTATAACTAATTATTAAATTTCCTGCGCAACCATGCCCTGCTTTTCTTTCATCTCGTGGATTAAGTTAGAAAGAGACTCTATGTTCTTTGTTAATGACGGCAGGAACTGCTTGAATGCCTTTTCCAGTCCGCCAACCCGTGCCTGGAGGTCTTCCATTTGCTCTGTGATGTCAGATATCTTGGGATCGTAATCCTTCGCCGGCTGCTCCTTTGCAGGCCTTTGCTCAGCCTGCTTCATCTGCGTGCTTAATGTTATGAAATCATTCTCCATTTTTTTCATCTTGTCCTCAAACTTTCGCCATTTTTCTTCCACAACGCCTTCGACTATCTCCTCGACTATTATATCGGGGTTAATGTCATCGTTAACTTCCTCCAGGCCTGCTATAAGGTCTTTCTCTTCGGGCCTGTACTCGTTTAGCTCAGGCAAATCAGGAAACTGGGGCTTTTCGTGCTGCTGCATGGGATTGTAAGGCTGGAATGAAGTCTTGTCGACACCGCGCTTGACAGCAGAAACCAGCGCTTTTTCTATCTCTTCGTACTGGTAACCCACGGACTTGAGGCGCTTTATGACATCCTTGTCGCTCATGCCACTTGCAGTTAACTTCTGCACCTCTTCTACAGGAACAGGACCCAATTGCTTCTTTTTATGAAAGAACATAGCACTCTTATTTAATATGATTTTAAGCTATTTATATAGTTAATTTGCTTTTTTATTTTTGAATTCGTCAGAAAACCCGCATCTAAAGATGCGGGTTGAATAGGAAGAATTCAGAAAGAAATCCATAAAGATGTCTGGAAAGCGAAGCTTCCCGACACATAGGAAAAACTTTGTTTTTCCTAATGAACCGTCGACTAAAGTCGATGGTTGTAAGGGGATTTCATTCCCTGGTGCGCAGTTCTTCTTCGAGTTCACCCTTTGTAACGAACTCCTGCTTCAATGGCGACAGTAGCTCGAACATTTTTTCTATTTCCTTTATGTCACGTTTGCGCGCGAACTTGTTGATCTGCCTGTTTATCTTTTCCAGGCTATTCCTCATCCTGAATATCTCGTCGTTTACGTTTCTCAGCGTTGCGTTGACGTCGATAAACTTGTCAGTGGACTTCTCCATGCGCTCAAGGCTTACTTCCTCAAGAGAAGCGAGCCTGTTTTCCAGCGAATCTAGCCGCTGCTCGAGATCCCTGAGTCTTGTCATCTCCGCATTGCTTCTTCTGAGCATCTCTTGCAGAACCGCGTATACCTTTGCGCTGTCGTCTTCTCTTGCCATTATATCGCCTGCTGCTTTATAGGATGTCTTTCCCGGTTTATTAAGTTGTGTATTTGTCGCTCCTCATATCCTGAAAGTTTCTTGGGGTTCTCCGAGACTTTCTTTACAAAGAAAGGATTGGATTTCATTTTTAATATTCGGGTGCACAATTATTGTCATGGCTGGCGAATACGAGTACAACGAAGAGCGGCAAGAAATAAGGATGAACTGCATCAACTGTGTTTTTGGGCCGAGCATAGAGGATTATGACATTGCAATGGCGATAACCATTGACAAGCTCATGGAAGTGAGGAAGCCCGTAAGAATCGTGCTGGCTGAAGCCAGAGAGCACGAATATGATTTCTCAGAATCGAAGCTGCTGCTTGAGGTCGCCATAGCTATCGACAGGATTATGAAGGAAGTAATCTCAATAAAAAATGTTGTGCTGGAAAAATGCAGGGACGATGCAGCGCCGCGCTATCAGTTCCTGCAGCAGTTTGTCAACGATGCGCGCTACGATCCGATAGACGCTTACAAATCACTTCTTCGCGAGATAAGGCACACGCATATCAAAATAGACAGGGAGCTTGACATCACCAAGCAATGCCTGGAGCATTATTTGCAGCACACGCTACTTGAGATGCAGAGGCTTTTCGACAACTGCGAGATGATAAGGTTCGCTAAAGACCGCCTGACAGACCACAAGAAAAGAAAGCTTTACAGGGTCTTGTTCCATCCAACTGTAAGGCCGAATTTCATGTATACCCATTACATGACGCTGCCGCCGGCAAATGGAGAACTTATCGAGCGCTACCGGGTTGGCGACAGCGAAGTGGAGATATACAGGATCAAGGGCAAGTTAAGGAAAGCCTATCATTTGATACCGCCTGAATTCAGGCTGCAGGAAGAAGAATACACGTTGCTTGATACAGCACGGCGCATGGTAGGCAGCCATGAACCAAGGGAAACAGAGCTTTCAGATCCGCAGCGCGTGAGAGAGAATTTGTACCGCATTGGCCTGGACATGCTGCGCGATCTTTCCAGGTCAGGAAACTTAAAGCTGGTTGAATCAAGACTCAAGGAGCTCGCAGGCATACTAACCCGCTACACGGCGGGGCTTGGAACCATGGAACTTCTGCTTGAGGACGAGAACATTCAGGACATATATGTCAATTCTCCTGTCGGGGCTGCGCCGGTATACATATATCATGGCGTCCATCAGGAATGCGAGACAAACATCATTCCAAGCCATGAAGATGCAGAATCATGGGCAACGCGCTTCCGTCTCCAGTCCGGCCGGCCGCTAGACGAGGCAAATCCGGTGCTGGACACAGAGCTTTCTGCACCCGGCGGCCGTGCAAGGGTTGCGGCTATCACGCGAACACTGTCGCCAGAGGGGCTGGGCTTTGCCTTGCGCCGTCACCGCGACAAGCCGTGGACGTTTCCGTTGTTCATAAACAACCGGATGATAGATCCGTTTTCCGCAGGGCTTCTCTGGTTTATCATCGATGGTGCAAGAACACTTCTTGTAGCGGGAACGAGAAGCTCAGGAAAGACGGCATTTCTTGGCGCGTGCATGGCGCAGATAATGCCAAAGATAAGGATTATCTCGGTGGAGGACAGCGTAACTGGCGATACACGAATCGTTTATCAAAGAAACGGCAAGATAGAAAAAAGCACCGTCAGCAAGCTAATAGACGATCTTATAGGAAAACACGGCTGCGAATACGACTTCGGAAGAGAAGTCTTGAGGAAGAACACCGAAAAGATAAAAGTCTTTTCAATAGGGAAAGACGGGAAAATAAGACTTTCAGACGTCAGTTCTTTTGTAAGACATATGACCAGGAAAGATATATTCGAGATAACAACGCGAACTGGCAGGAAAATCAAGGTTACGGGTGACCATTCTCTTTTTACATTGGGGCAAAAAGGCGAAATAAAACCTGCAAAAGCAAGAGAACTGAAAATAGATGATTATCTTGCAACACCGCGCATATTGCCATTTGAAGGCAGCAGCAAAGAAAACATAGACGTCTTTGACTATCTTGACGATCTGCAAAAAGGCTATTTTACAGGCCCTGATATTGAGGGATGCATCAGATCCAACTGGACAGAAATAAAGGAAAAAATCAAAAACAGAGGAAAAAGAAGTTATTGGAGAAGGAAAAAGATTCTTCCTGTTTCTTTTGTGAAGGAATTTGCAAAGAAATACGCTTTCGGCCAAGATATATACTACAAATCTGCCCACAAATCCAGACCTCTGCCAAGATTTATACCATTAAAAAAAGAAATAATGGAGTTCTTCGGCCTATGGCTTGCTGACGGATGTTATGACAAGAAATCTGTAATAATATCTGTAGTTGACGAGGGATCAAGAACTTGCGTGAGAAAGATTGCAGAAGAGTTCGGCATAAATGTCAAGATGCACAGTGATGGAATTTCGCTCATGCTTAATTCTTCGACACTGAAGCGCTTGATGGAGATTTTAGGATTCAAAGGGGACGCGTACACAAAGAAAGTCCCGGGATGGGTTTATTCTTTAGATAAAGAAAAGGCGGCCTCTCTTTTGAAAGGCCTCTTTAGCGGTGACGGGTATATAACAGACCATGAGATCGGAATAAGCCTGTCTTCAGAGGAACTGATGAAGGATATACAAACTATGCTCCTGCGATTTGGCATTATATTGAGGATACACAACTTTCAGCAGCGCGATAAAACTTTCCCTTCCGGAATAAGTGCCTTGCACTCTTTAAAGGCGTTCAATGAGATCGGATTTTTCCAAAAAAACAAAATGGAAAAACTGCAGAAATTATGCAATAAAAAATCTACGCACGACAGCACAGATATTGTACCATTATCAGAAGAATTCAAGCGACTAATAAATGAAAATTCAGAGAATTTCAATTATCAAGATTACATATCAAGGGGCAATAACATAGGCAGGCAAAAACTGCTTACAATAGCCACAAAAGTTAAGAGTAATATTCTTGCGTCCCAACTTGCGATGCTTGCAGAATCTGACATATTTTGGGATCAGATAAGGGAAATACGAAGGCTCGAGGACAAAGAGCAATATGTCTATGATTTTTCAGTGCCCAACGATGAAAACTTTATTTGTGAAAACTTACTTGCACATAACACTATAGAACTTCCTATAGAACAATTGCGTGAGCTGGGATACAATATAGAACGGTTGAAATCACGAAGCGTCATAACGAGGGTTGAAACAGAGCTCCCGGCAGAAGAAGCCCTGCGAACTGCACTGAGGCTGGGCGACTCTGCGCTTATTGTCGGGGAGGTGCGCAGCACGGAAGCCCTGGCGCTTTACGAGGCCATGCGCATTGGCGCACTGGCTAATGTCGTAGCAGGCACCATACACGGTGACAGCGCTTACGGCGTTTTTGACAGGATAGTCAATGACCTGCGGGTGCCGACGACAAGTTTCAAAGCCACGGATATAATAGTTATTGTAAACATGTTGCGCTCGCCTGACGGCCTGACATCATTCCGCAGGGTCGTGGAATTGACAGAAGTAAGGAAGCACTGGAAATCGGATCCGCTTGACGAAGGCGGATTCGTGAATCTCCTCGAGTATTCGGCGAAAGACGACGTACTCAAGCCGACAAAGACGCTGCTCACCGGCGAATCGCAGGTGCTCAATGACATAGCCTCACGAACAAGGGAATGGAAAGGCAACTGGGATTCTGTGTGGGAAAACATAAACCTGCGCGCAAAAATACTGCAATCGATTGTAGATTATTCAAAGGCAAAAAATAACGCGGAGATCCTTGAGGCACAGGCCGTCATCGAGTCAAACTCTATGTTTCATCTCATAAGCAACGAGGTAAAGGAAGAAACGGGCACCATTGACAGCAAGCTTGTCTACGAGAAATGGTACAGTTGGCTAAGGAAAAACTACTAAATAAGTCGGGAAACTAGTTTCCCATCCTTATGCTCAAAGACATCGTAAATGTCTTTGGCATCTCAGAAAGTTTTGCTTTCTGAAGATCAACCTCCTCTCCTAATTAAAAATATTATTTTTTTCTTCAGGTATTTTATATATCGCTAAAATAAAGAATATCTTATGGCAACGCCGGGGGAAAAGCGCCAGTATTCAGCGCTTTCGCGCGAATACAAGATTTTCAGCGAGGAAGAGAGGGAATCAAGCCTTCCAAGGAGCATCTATGAGAAGCTGTGCATATCCGCTGAAAAAATAATGAAAGTCCGGCCTGACGGAAAAACGGAAAAAACGCTGCAGGAAGCCATAGATTTTGCCCACCTGAAAGTCACGCCTACGCAGGTTTCTTCCCTGACAATGCTCTTTGCATTTGCTATAGTATTTCCAACATTCGTGCTGATTGCATTAAAGCTTCTTTTTGGCCTGCCGGGACTTACATTTGGTTCAGGCCTTATAGTAATGGTCCTTGCACTGCCTTTTGTTTATTACCTGTACATATACCCGCTGCATATCAAGAAACTGTATGAGATGGATGCCGGATCTGAAATAGTCACGCTTATCCTGTACATGGCGATGTACATGCGGAACATGCCCAACCTTGAGGGCGCCGTGAAATTCTCAGCAGAAAACATGTCAGGCCGGCTTTCTTACGAGATACGCAAGGTGCTTTGGGATGTTGAAGTCGGCAACTATGTGAATATGCAGGACGCGCTGTTCGAATACGCAAAGAAATGGCGGAAGAACCGCGAGTTCGTCGAGGCTGTGGAACTTCTGGTGGCTTCTCTTCACCAGATAGGGCCTTCGCGCGAAAGGATGCTGAGCGAAGCTGTAGAAGTTATACTAAAAGGTAGCAGAGAGCAGGCAAGGCACTTCAACCAGGACCTCAAGATGCCCGTGATGGTTGTGCATGCGATGGGAATAATACTGCCTGTGCTGGGCCTCGTGCTGTTCCCCATAGTCGCCGTGTTCCTCGGCGTTGACGCAACCCTGCTCTTTGTCGGCTATGACATACTGCTGCCTATAGTGCTGTTTTTTGTGATATCAAACATACTCGAGAAAAGGCCTGCAACATTCAGCAAGATAGACATAACAGAAAGCCCAGACATACCTCCAAAGGGAAAATTCAGGCTTGGCAGAAGGTTTTTACCGGCGTTTCCCGTAGCTTTTGTCGTGGGCGGCTCGATAATCGCCTTAGGGCTCCTTTATCACCAGATTGACAAGGAAGGCGTGATCGCAGGGGCCATAATAGTTGGCGGCATTGCTGCAGGCCTTGGGCTTTACTGCCTTATGCTCAGCTCGCAGAGAATGGGCGTGAGGGAAAAAACAAGAAAAATCGAAACGGAATTCGCCGAGGCGTTATTCCAGCTGGGCAGCAGCATATCCACAGGCATACCGGTGGAGCTTTCTGTCGAGCGTTCGCTGAAGCGCGTAGGCAACCTGGCAATCAAGGATCTTTTCTCCCGGGCGCTTAATAACATGAAGACTATGGGCATGACGTTTTCCGAGGCGTTCTTTAACAAGGAATACGGAGCCATAAGATTTTACCCGTCGCGCCTCATAAAATCAGTGATGCGCACTGTCGTTGAGGCCTCAAAGAAAGGCGTTGAAACAACCTCGCAAGCTATGCTCTCTGTTTCGCAGTACCTGAAAGGGCTGCACGACACGCAGGAAGAGGTGCAGGAATCCCTGAGCGAGACTGTCAATTCGCTGAAATTCCAGTCATACTTCTTGTCGCCTATGATCTCCGGGGTTATTGTAACGATGGCAATAATTATAATCAGGATATTGAGCCAGCTTTCAACAAGGCTGGCAAATACAAGCTTCACCGACTTCCCGCTGGTGACGCAATTCGGCGCGATAAGCATCACGCCCTTCCAGTTCGTGGTTGTTGTAGGCGTTTATCTTGTCGAGACGGCGCTGATACTGGGATTCTTCATAAACGGCATCGAGAACGGCGAGGACACGCTGGGCAAGCAGGACACCATGGGAAAAAGCGTCCTCATCGGCTTCATTGTCTTCATGATTGCCCTCTTCGTGACACTGTCAATATTCACGCCCCTCATTGTTGCAACATTTTGACACTTTGAAAAACCAAAAAACCAATAAAAGGAACCCGGTGCAGGAATAATCATGAAGCCGGTATATGTGATAGTCATCGCGCTGCTGGCGTTGCTTTTCATATTCATGGCGCTGGTTGCAATTCAAAAAGACGTGCTGGCCGCCTTTATGCAGGATATACGTCCCATACTCGGGTGATTTTTATGTCTATGATAGTCGAAGAAGGCGGTTATGCTGTGATGGCTGTCATAATCATACTTGCACTCCTTGCATTGCTTTTGGTTTTTAGCCCGCTTTTGCTGAAGACAAGTTTGTACCAATCGTTCATCAACCTGATTTCTGGCGGCTAGCTGCTTAATTACTTATATACAACCTTGCGCATAATTCATTAATGGCAGAAATTGCTGTGAACGCACCGATGTTGATAATCGTTTTCTTAATCACACTAACGCTCACTCTTCTTTTATTTCAGGAATCAATAACTGACATATTTGCCAAGCAGGAAAAAATAGAAAAAGTAGAAGACCTTTCGGGCCGCATATCACGCGTTGTGCAGGTCCAGGGAGAGCCCAGTGTCAGGATGGAAACTTGCACGAAAGACACGGCATATAATTACAAGTTCCGCATAACAGGCATGGAGGTTCTTTTCCAGGGCCTGCCTGCAGACGAAAAAACAGGGCAGATGGCTGTCTTCGCCACACTTGGCTTCAAGGATGCGGTCGCAAGAGACACGCAGCAAAAGACAATTACGCTGACGAAAGGCGTAGCGCAGCCTTTCGGCGAACTTGAATTTGACCTGAAGAGCGGCGTTGCGCCTATACTCATGCATCCTGATACGCCAATATTTGCCGGCGAGTTTCGGGTGAAACAGTCAGTAGTGATCAATAACTACAAAATCACTGCAATCAGGCAATTAAAGCCGGTCAATCCCGTAATTGCCGCGATATCCCAGGAAAATTGCTATACAGACTTTGTTGTTGAATGCCGGACAGAGTCCGCACGGGCTTCGCTGACAGGCTGCAAAGAGGATGAAAGCTTATGCAGGAAGACGGTCGTATTATGCGGCGCCCGGGTAGACCTGCAGCTGATTGAGTATAAGTCGGGCAATTGCGGCTCAAGGCCCATGGGTTTTCTTGCAAAAACCAACAAACAGTCGCAGGGCTGGGAATACGGCGACTCGGCAATAATTAACTTCTGGCGCGGCGATGCTGCAGGCACGTGCTGGCAACAGGCTGGCTATTTTGCAGCATGCGGAGATAAGTTTCTGGGTTCCAAGATTTATAACCTGAGCAGAGAAAACTATAACGCAGGCAGCTGCGTGCCTGTGGGATTCTTTTGAGATGATAAGATGGTAGCCCTGAATATTACATTTGCCGTGATAGTCATGGTGCTGACACTCGGGATTATTCTTCTTATAGCATCTGGCACGTTCGGGGACATAAAAACGGTCTTCGAAAAATGGAAGCCGCTTCCTGACATACCAATTACAGGAAAAGACTGCACACGTTCAGTTTTAGGCGGTTCATTCTCTATTAAGCTATCAGCAGAAGTAGGAAGGCCTGCCCAGAGCAAAAGACTGGAGCTCATTCCTGTCTTTATTTACGACGGGAAAGTTTACAAGAACGCCGAAGGAAAAATTACGCTGGAAGACAAAGAAAGCTCTACGGTTCCTATCGCGTCCGAAAGCATCACGACAAGCATTCCAAAAAAAGGCCAGAGTTACCTTGTTGTCTTGTTGTCTGATGACGAAAAATGCATGAACCTGGTAACAAGCAAGCCTGCATTTGACCAGTTCGTCAAGGAATGCGGACAATTTGTATTCTCAAAACCAGAAAGCTTTCCAATACAGGGGGTTTGCCTGGAAACCACAGCACCCAGCATCACATGAGGAGATAAGAATGCCGGAAACGATACTAGGAATCCCGCTGAATATACTGTTTGCTTTAATAATAGTTATTGTGGCTATTGTATTTTCTATATCGCTTCTTTTTGTCAATAAAGGCTCTGCAGAAAACATAATCTCGATAATCGGCGGCTTCATGGGCTCTTTTTTCCGATAGCTCCTTAACCTATTTATGATGAGCTGGAGATAAATTCAATAAGATGCTTTGCTGGTGCCTGGAATGAGAATTGAATACCTGATTATTTCCATAATACTCATGGTCATAGTGCTGCTCGCTCTCATAACGTTCGCCCAGAATATATTTCCCTCGTTCCCGAAAGCTGTAAGCGACTTCCTTTCAAGCATAGGCGCGAAATGATTTGCCGTTCTGATCCTCAGCTTCTTTTATACCCAACCTGAACATAGATTTCATTAGAGGAAGATTTATGAAAAAAGGAGCCGCCATCCCGCAGCTTACAGAAATACTCATTATGGTCCTTATGCTGCTTTTCTTCCTGCTGCTGCTGACTAGCGTCTTCTCGGCTTTCGGTGGAAATGAGCAGGGTGTTGTTCGTCTCAACGCAGAATTGCTGCGCAGCAAGATGGGGGAAGCCTGCTCGCTGCTTGCTACAGGAAGCGGAAGCGTGAGGATAGACAGGCTTTCTTTCCCGCAGAACACGCCTTATCCGACAGCTGCTCACAGACTCATAGATGTGCCTGGCTTCCTGGCAAGGACTTACATAAAGCTCACTGCAGATCCCAAATACGTGCTGTATTACGAAGCATTCCCTGTTGGCGAAGCAGTAGGATGGGAAGTCTATCATGATTTTGATTATCGCATCATTGCACCCTTCGATTACTCGAAGCAAGCAGGATCGGACAGCGGCCCTATAAATTATATCGATTTCGAGAGAGAGATGTACAAAGGCGAGAGAAGCCTTGTGAAGCAGGTTCAGGAATCTGCAGACAAAGCAGGGGTAAAGGCAACAGGAGCAGAACCGATAAAGATTATTGTAAACAACATAGTTTTGACAAGCCAGCTGAATCCAATACCCAATGAAGATCCAAGACAGTTTGCTGCGGCAAAGATAAGCCGATCAGGCGAGTGGAAACATCTTGAAACTGAAAATACCGACACAGAAGCCAAGAAGGGCGACAACACATTTGAATTCTCCAGCTACGCGCTGCTGACGGCGCTCGAGAAGACATCACTGAAATACAGGAGCTGCGGCGATAATTCATTATGCCTGAAGACAGCCGATGGCGTTGAAAGGCTCAAGCTTCCACAATCATGTGATAACATAAAATATGTGCAGCTCGAATACGACAACAGGGCTGTAGGAGCAGCTAATGTAATTGTGGGAGGCTCGGCAATTGCATTAGGCGCGTGCGCTGTAGCTACAGGAGGCCAGTGTTTAACAATTCCTGCAACTTTTGCGGCCGGAGTTGCATCAAAAATAAGTAAAATCCCGATAGTACGCGGCATAGTGGTAGCTTTCAGTGCAAAGTTTCTTGTTGAAAATGTTTTCGGGCCGCTATTCAAAAGTTATCTGGCTTACAAATCTTCTGATTTCTATCTCGCCTCGCCGTGCATCGCACAGGATATTGAAATACAAAAAGCCAGCTGCCAGACTTTGTGCGACAAATGGATGTCCTATCCGCTGTACGAAGTTACAGTCAACAGCAGGGGTGAAAGGCAGTATGTGAAGGCGGGCGGCCACTATCAGTGCATAGAAAACATAGATAATACTCAAAATGTGACTGTCCCCGGACCGCAGGGAGACTGCCTCAAGGTCAAAGTGAAAAGCTCCCCCGAAGGCTTCTGCTGGACAGCTGACCCAACAAAAAGTATTTCCAGAAGCGGTTTCTTGGATAAATTTTCTGACTTTCAAACCCAAGGTCTTGCGTGGCTGCTTGGCTTCACGCCTGTGAAAAACTCGAATATATATGTACAGGGTGCTCAACCTTCCATTGCATTAAAACCCCAATCAGCTGTAGAAACTGGCCTAACATCCATAGATGATTTCTTGGAGCGCAGATATATCTGGAGCTGGCCGGGCAGCGGCGAAAGATTAAAACCAGAAGTACAAAGCGCCTTAACGCCCCGCGGTTTCGATCCAGATGCGCCCTAGATGACAAAGCGCAAGATCATATCTTCTTAATATACCACCGACTAAAGTCGGTGGTTTGTGAGAAGATGTGATCCCAGAGACATTGTATTTCATCTGCTGTCTAAAGACAGCAGTTTTCAATGTCTCTGAGGATAATTATATACTATTCTGGCACATATTTTGCATATGAAAGGTTTCATAATATCAAAGACGATAATAATTCTCATGCTTACGCTGATCATGCTTGGCGCTTTCGCGCCTGCAGTCGCCGGTTCTCTGGATGAGTACATAAAAAGAACCCTTTTTGTGCAGGCAGAGCAGGTGGCCGGGCTGGTAAATGTCATGCAGGCGTCGCCTTCGGGCACATCGCACAAATTTTTTCTGCCGAAAGGCGATTGTGAGCTTACGGTAACTAATGGGGTGATAAACCTCACGCAAAACAAAAACAGCATAGTGAGGGAAATCATAAGCCACATAGTGGTTGAAGACAAGAAAATATTGTGCATCAAGGGAGAGGACAAGGTTTTCTACATCAAGCGCTGCGGCGACAGGATATTCATTGATGAACGGGAAAGAAGGTGCAACTGATGGGCGAGAAGATAATGTCTCCCGGGGAGCAGTTTGCATTTATATTCAGCATGCTGATAACGCTGGGTACAATACTGATATTAGTGTCGCTCTTTGTAAGCACCAGGCCTATTGTCCAGACAGATTCATTGATAAGAACAAATGCAGAGATTGCTGACAACATATTTACTTCGAACCTTGTCGTGCCGCGCGCCGTGTTTGTTGCAAAAGAGCTTGATGGCAGGAAAGGCTCACAGTTGGAGGAGCCTGTGCGGCATTGCGGGGTCGGATACTTCATGCAGGTGAAGACGAAGGACGAAGAATGGTCTTTTGGATACCAGCCGGAGATATTCACAGACGGACTGACGGTATCTCAAAGCTATCCTGCTGCTGTTTCCAAGAACGGCATACAGCCGGCAAGGGTCACGCTGACTGTTTACGACAACCTGTTAACAAGAGTGTCCTGCATGGCTGAGAAGGCGTACAAGCTCGGCGAGATACAAAAAACTGAAATACCATGCGAGCTTCTTATTACCGGCAAGAGTGAGATTTCTGATTTTCGCGACTGTACGTTCGCTTTATACAGGCAGGAGAAACTTGGCGAAAGAAAGTTCATGTGCACGTCGAGCAGGCAGGCAGCTTTCGGCAGGACGATGACGGAATGCAGGTATCTGCCTGATGTTTTCTTTGAGGACACATTCCTTACGTACCGCCCGAAAGAAAATTCAATAACCGTACTGAAGGCATACCCTGTCAGAACACAGACACCGTGCGAGGAGCTGAAAATAAATCCGGGCCTCATAGCAAAGAAAGGAGAGGTCCAGACGGTAGTATTTTGCATCGAATGAAGCCATGGGGATTTGGAAATGAAAGGAGACGTTTCATCGATATTCCAGACGGTAATTCTGTCACTTATAATGGTAGCTGTAATTATCGCAGCGTTTACAATCATGGTATTTTTTCAGGTTTACCAGCTATACGGCGGCGAAAATACATTCCAGCTCATCGGCATAAACAACAGGCCCTATTCGATTATAGAAAGCCTGACATCATTCAAGCCCAACGACAGGAGCTTTCTTGAAAATGCACTTGAGGCTTCCATAACCGGTGCGCTCACAAAATCAAATTCGCAAAACATTCCATTGCCTGTAACGGACTTCCTGAATTTCTATAGTTTGAAATCATATCAGGTTGTGATAGGGAAAGGTGAAAATAATATTTTCACGGCTAACAACTTTGTGACTACATGCGGCGAGGGAAAAGGCATGTGCACAGCGTCTGCAGGCAGGGGCAGTAATCCTTGCGGCGAGGGTAGAGAACAGTTATCAGACAGATCAGCATGCTCAAGAGACCAGGTGTGCTGCTCGTTTGCTGTCAGTCAGGATGCGAAGAAATGCGGAGGAAACCTTAATGGCGTATGCACAGCTGCGCCTGTAGGGGCTCTTACGCCTTCGCTTTCGTGCGGCGAAGGGAGGCAGGTGATAAATGACAACGGGCAGTGCAGGGTCACTGAAGTATGCTGCAAATACACAGACCCGATTGACATAGGCATAGCAAGCAATGCAGAAATGCCGCTTGTTTACAAAGGAGAAAAAGTCGGCCAGATAACTGTCGGCGTTTCAAGGACGTAGGTGTTAAAAATGAAAGGCGCAGGAGACACGATAAGCAGGATTGTGATGATAGTTACAGTCGTGCTTATATTTTCTCTTCTTGTTGCCAGCGCTTTTTCGAACAGCCTGAAAACGCAGAAGATAGTGCTTGAAGAGACTGAACTGTTCAAGGTCAAGAACACGTTCTTCCTCGCCAATAAAAGCCTTGCAGAGACATGGCGGCTGTCAGCAATACAAACAGTATTCTACGCAGGCGACACGAGCGTTGAATGCGGTTTTGATGCAAGAGGCAGGAACCTTCTCATAGGCGAGAAATACTGGCTCAGGACGCCCATTGCGAACGCAAAAACAAACAAGGCGGGGGCAATGCTCGTGCCTGAAGACGGACAGAAATACAACAAGGAAACGACACCCATGATCTGCGGGCCTGACAGAAATCACCTTGAAGAAGTGCTTAACAAAAAGATGGCCGAGTTTTCAAAAGGAGCAAGCATCAAGGCCAACAATCTTGACGTTGATGTAAGGGATGTCGGGTCCGTCGTAAAGGCGGAGGATGAAAAGATTGTAAGCACGACATCTTATGCGCTGGAAGTCTCTTCAGGCGGATGCGCAAACAGCGTCAGCTGCGCCAGCACGATAACAAAAAACGTATCATCGATAGATGTCGAGCTTGGAAGGATGGTAGACGTCGCGAGGATGATAGTTTATCAGGGCGTGGCGCCTGTGACTGTCGATATCCCTGTCGGCAACCTTCTTGACTACTCAACGGCTTTTATCCAGTTCCTTGTCGATCCCGTCACAAAGGAAGAACTCAATAATCTGGGCTACATTTATTCACTGAAATATCAAGATGTATTCGCATCATCGACATTTGGATTTGATACGACAAACAGCTGGCCGGAATACATAGAAAAACAGCGGGGCATAATATCGGCAATAGCGATGTGGAGGAATCTTTTCAGCTTCAGGGGCACTTACCTGAAGAATTCCGATATAATTGTGGGTTTCAACAAGCAGGAGCTGATATCGCCGCCGCAGGGTGCGGGAATGATGCTGCGTGGAACTGGTCTGCTCTTCCACTACGACATTACAATAACTATCAGGGACAAAGGCCAGTACTATTTTCACAACGTGAACGAAAGTAAATTCGAGAAAAGGCAGCCCGAGCTGCAGCTTAAGGCGGAGGACTACGTGCCTGCAATAGACTGCACAGAGAAGGGCGTGTTGGAGGCGATACAGATGAGAAATAACAACAATAAGCTGCAGCGCATATTCAACTGGGAGCCTTCAAAGAGGCAGCTCATGTGCTTCCAGGGTATCCTGTATTCCTGCGGAGACCTGCAGATACCTAACCTGCCGCGGCAGAATATCATAGGCGTTGGCAACAACATGCCGGACGGCTTCTGGAAATGCACGGCCGGCGGGATAACAACATAAGAGTTAAACAGAAGAAGAAAATCATTTTATGGAGGAAGAGCAGGGCCGGTCCTTGTCGCAACAGGGGCTTTTGGCCTTGTTCCTGCAGGGCAATACAATGTGCAACAATCAAAAACACATTCTTTTTTAGCTTCTGTCTTGCACTGACTTGGGTCGCCACTGCTGCTGCAGAGGGGTGGGCAGTTCGGATATCCCTGTATTCTTCCGCAATAAAACGTAAGCCTTTTCAGTGTTTCTTTCCCCTCATTGGAGCTTGCAACAGATGCGTAACCTGTGCTGATGCACTTGCTATCCTGCCGCAGGTAAGCGCCGCACCATTCGCGCTGGCCGTTCAGCAAATCCACTGTTGTCTGGCCCCTGCCAAACTGAAGATTGAAGAAATAAGTGAGCGCCGTGAATACTGCAAGCGAGAGTATGAGTATAATTATTGTCTCGAGAGCCAGAGACATTCCCTTGGTCATGCTGTATTTTTTGTCGCAGCTTGACTTAAACTTTATATACCGCTTCCAACAATGTTAATTAGTGATTTAATGAAGGGCATGGATCTTCCAATAAACATGATCGTCATCGTTGCAGTAGCGGTCCTGGTACTCGTTGTCACAGCCGGGTTTTTCGGAGGATTTTTTGCCCGGGGCATAGGAGACATAGATTTCAACAAGGCCTTTGACGGCGCGTGCAACCAGTTGAGGACGTCATATAATTGTGATCCCGAAAGGATAGGGGTTGTAAGTGTTCTTTATCAGCCTCCAGGAATATCTGATCCCAGAAGCAGCTTTACTTTGGGAGAATTGTGTGTACAGAAACTGGGACAAGGAGACGTAAAAAAGGGTGTATCAGTTGGCAGCGGTAGAGGCAATGAGCAAGCTACAGCATGCGCGCGCTCTTGCGGCTGTGCAGTCTAAAACCACTTGCTGAGGCTTTTCTGGTCCTTTGATTTTGCCTCGATCAGCTTCTTCAGGCCGCTCATGACGCGCTCTTCCGAGAAATCGTGCTCGTCGCACATTATCTTCTTTATCTTCTCTTCATCGATTTCGCCGGATTTTATGTTGTACCCGGCTTCCTGCGGGGTCCTGAAGAAATTGTATATGTCTTCTGCAGGCACTTCGGATTCCCACGAGACTTCCTTCAGGACTTCTTCAAGGCTCTGTTTTTCTTTTACAGTCTCCAGCGCGCGCTTTGGGCCGAAGCCTGCTACGCCTCCCGGGTTGTAGTCGGTGCCTATGAGCATGCCGATGATTATGAGCTGGTTCCTGCTTATTCCGAGTTTCTTCAGGATGTCATTGAGCACAAGCATCTCTGGCTTGACGATGACATATTCGCTCCCGCGCTTCTTTCTGCCGGTAATGGACAAGTTCCTGACAAGATAAGGCGCTCCAAAAAGCAGGGAATCGTAGTCCTGCGTGGCAACTGCGTAAACGTCGCCCTGCTTCGCCATGGTTGAGCACATGGCCTCGCCTTCGCTGGGCGCCTGCAATGCAGGCACACCCAATGCCTCAAGCAGTTCCTTGCTTTGCTCTATCATCTCACCGGTAAGCGTTACAGCACGCTGTGCATATTTCTTTGCCGATACATAGTCCTTGCGTTCCAGGGCTTTCGTCCATTCTTTCATGGCTTCGGCCCTCACGTTGCGGCGCTGCTCTGTTATCTTTTTCTTGAATTCAGGCGGCTCGCCGTCGAAAACATAGACAGGTTCTACACCTGCTTCAAGCAGCTTGATAGTCCTATAATATAGACCAGAAAGATGCGAGGTTGTGCGCCCCCTGGAATCCATCAAGGGGGCGCCGTCTGCCTGCCTTATAATGGAAAGGAACTGGTAAAGCCAGTTGAATGAATCTATTGCGATCTTCTTGCCGAAAAGGTCCTCCAGCGTTATTTCGCTGCCTTCTACAAGACTTGTTAATTGTATGCCCATGTTCCTTCCCCAGTACGGATTAACCTACATAACTATTTGTTTCAACACTTTAAAACATTCCTGAGCAAGTAGGCGCATGGATAACAGCGTTCAGGAAAAGATATTCACGACATTCTCTTCGATCGCAACGTCGCTGGGTTACAGCGAGGTTCATGGCAGGATCATAGCTGCGCTGCTTGTAAACAACAACCCCGTCTCATTGCAGGAACTCAGCGAAAGCACCGGCTACTCGCCTGCAGCCATTTCGCTGTCCTTGGATCTTCTGGAGCTCGTTGGCATGATAAGAAAGATAAAGAATGCCGGCGACAGGAAACTCTATGTCAGGCTCGATGGAGACTTGCTTGAAGGCCTGAGGAACGCGCTGCTGCTCAAATTGCAGAAAGAAATAATCACAACAAAATTCGAGATTGAGAAGTATACTGAAGAAGATGGCACGGATGCCATACAGAAACTGAAGAAAGAACTAGACAGGCTGCAGCAATATGTTGATGAGCTGGCAAAAGTAGAAATTCCAAAGAGAGAATAAGTTGAGAACCTAGGTTATCTTCCTTGCTCAGAGAAGCATAGCTTCTCTGGCACCTCGGAGAACTTCGTTCTCCCAAGGTATCAACCTTCTCTCCTAATTAAAAATATTTATTAATAGAATATTTCTTACAGCAATGTAACGTCTTCCGTGTCGACGCTTGCAACGCCGCTTATTTCTGAAATCGACTTCTCTATCATGTCCGTGCCGCCGGTTGAATCCTGAAGCACGATGAGGACTTTCAACGCAACAAGCCCGAAGCCTATCGGCTCTTCCCTGATTTCCTTGACATCAACGCTGTTTCTTATCTCCTCTTTCAGTTTTCCGATATCTACTTCAGGCGATTCAGGCATTACTTTCAGCGTGATAGCAACTTGTCCCATTATTTATGGCTCCTAAATGCTCTAAATCCCTCGCCTGCGACTATGCCTGCAAACCTGCCTGTTTCGTAGCCATAAAATGTAAAAACGGCCGTTGCCGCTGCAGATAGTGCATGATACTGAAAATCCACTGGCGGGCTGATTCCGCGGCGCGCTGCATAAAACCCCGCGACCGCCCCTGTCAAAGCTCCAACAAAGCCAAGTGCCCTTTCCAGCCTGTCTGCGTGCTCTGGAAATTTTTTGTGTTCCTGCATGTCAAGGCCCCTCGAAGCCGCAGGTGCAGCGATATATATTGCTCTTCCGCCTGCAGTTTTCGCAGCGGACAATTTCGTGCTTCATGCAAGAAGGGCAGGAAAACTGTGTGAAATTGTTCTCCGAGACCAGCGTATCATGGCATGTTGTACATTGCATAATATCAGTGAGATACTTCAACAAAAAAGTATAAAAATTAGTTTTTCCTTCTTTTCGAGAAGTACTCCTTTATGCCTTCGACTGCGCCTGCTCCAAGAGTGCTAATGACTGTGTCTACTGCAGACCCCTGGCCAGGAAATTCCTTTTTGCCTATGATATCTGTACCTAGGGCATCTCCAACATTCTTAAGCCCTTCCTGTATCGGGCCTATTTTTGCGCCTAAATGCTCCCAGCCTTCTGTTACAGTGCTTGCCAAGACTGCGCCTGACAAGTAAGCCAAGGCCTTTTCACCAGCAGTAAGACCTCTTCCAACACTGTTTTGCCAGTAAGTTTTTGAAGCCTCTGCACCAGCAAGCGCCAAAGGAACTGAGCTGAGAAATCTCCAATTATAAGCGTTATCTCCAAGACTTTTAACCAACTCAGGTTCTACTGTTGCTCCGAGCGCCCAAGTGCCAAGAGCACCGGCCCCTATAGCTAACGGGGTTTTGTAATCATTCCATAGTTTTCTTGCGTTCATAATTATCTACTTTATATTTGTTACTCTCAAGTAGTATATATAGATATCTATTCTGTGCTATCATTTAAATATCGTAGGCGGTAAACTGCCCTTACTGCCCCTGTAGTTTAGTCTGGATAAGCCCTTTTGTGCAAGTAAACGCACGAAAGGGTTTGCGGAAAGTAAACCAGAAAGAATGCGAGCTTGCGGAAAGCCCTTTGCACATGGTAAACGTGCAAAGCGCTTGCGGAAATAAGCTTGCGGAAAATAAGCTTCCGCAATTTGCAAACAGCTTGTGACTCGGGTTCGAAAAGCCCTTTGCACATGGTAAACGTGCAAAGCGCTTGCGGAAATAAGCTTGCGGAAATAAGCTTCCGCAACGGCACGAAATTCCCGGCGGGGGCATCAGAGAACTATTATTGCAATCAGCGCGAGAGTCACGTACAACAGAAACATCTTCTCAAAATATTTTCTGACAAAATGGCTGTCCAACCGAGCCGCTGACAGCAGCACGAGCGGTATAAAAATCAGAAACCTGAAATCGTCCAGAACGTAGAACAACGCCGCCAGCGACAGCAGACAAAGGGCGTTTGAGGCGTAGTACGCGGCTCTGGCAATCTTTGTGCCAAAAAATACCGCCGTGCTATTTACGTGCGCCTTCCTGTCGGCAGGGTAGTCGTTTATCTCGTTCTCGAGCTGGCCCACTGTCGAAACAAAGAATGCCAACAGGGTTCCAGCCACAAGCAGCGGCGCACTGAAATTCTCAACGAGAGCCGGCAGCACAAAAAGTGTTGTTATGAAAATCCCGTGGGACAGCAGATCAATAACAGGCATGGACTTGAACCTGTACGAGTACAGGAAGGCGTTTGCCATCATCAGCCCGTAGAGAGGCAGCACTGCCGGTAGAAATACCGAGGCAATAAGCACTCCGCCCAGAAGCAGAATCAGCGACTCCAAGAGAGCCTCGCTTCTTGTTATCCTGCCCGATGAAATCGGATTCTTTTTTATTTTTACCGGGTTCCTGGCGTCGTTTTTCCAGTCAAAATAATTGTTTATGCACATGGCGTAGGCCAGGTACAGGACAACAAGCAGGATGGAGTAAATGATTTTGTACCCGTCAAAGACCCCCAGGAAATAATACGCAAAGAAGAATGTCAGGACTGTTATGGGCAGCCAGCCGGCCACATCGGTCAGACGCAGATTTTTTAACATATAAAAAAGTTTCATTAGATTAGATATAACAAATAGTTATTAATTAGGTTGCGCAAATGAAAGTTAATCTTATTTCTGAGGCTGAGATGATAAACAACTTCGGCGAGGGTATATGGGCCGTTTACAGACAGCAGTCAAGGGGGCTTGAAAAGGCCGGGGTCAAGGTCATCTATAACAAATTTGTGAACGACCTGTCGGACGTTGTACATATACACACCTTTGGGACACTGGCTTACATGAAAGCATCGCTGACAAAGAAACCAGTGGTCATATCGGCACACACGCTGCCCAAGGAAGTAATAGGCAGCGTTGCCCATTCTTCGGCGGTATCAGATTTTTTCCATTACTACCTTCCATATTTCTACTCCAAAGCCGACGTCATAGTTGCACCGTCGGAATTCACCAAGAAATCCCTGGAGGAGCACGGCATAAAAGCCCCGATATTCGTCGTGAGCAACGGGGTTGACACAAAAAAATTCAGGTTTTCCACCGGTGGGCGCAGGGAGTTCAGGAAGAAATACGGGATTCGCATGGATGAGCTGATGGTCTACTGCGTCGGCCAGGTAATACTGCGGAAAGGCCTGGAGAAATTTATAAGACTTGCGCGGGAATTTCCGAAGATAAAATTTGTATGGATAGGCCGAAGGCCGTTTGGCAACCTGTCCGGTGACAACCGACGGGTCGGCCGACTGGTCAGCGGCGCCCCAAAAAACGTCATATTTACGGGGTTTGTTAACGACATTGTGGCTGCACACAGCGCCGGAGACATATTTCTGATGCCAACGAGCTTTGAAAACGAGTGCATAGCAATACTGGAAGCCGCCTCGGTCGGCCGGGCAATACTGGTGAGCAACCTGCCGACATTTGACGGGTGGATGAACAACGGGGTTAACTGCCGGAAGTCAAACAAATATGAGGAATACAGAAAAAATTTGTCCGTTCTTATAAAACAACAGGTCGTACGCCGGCGGCTGGGTCGCGAGGCCAGAAAAACGGCCAAAAAGAAAGATATGGAAATTGTTTCAAGAAACCTGATCAACGTCTACAAGACGGCGATGACAAACGAAACAAATACCGGCGACATCGGAATAACATTCGGGCAGAAATTTGTGGTGCTTTTAGCATTGCTACTATTTGCGGCTGCCGGGCTGCTATTTTTTATAAAAGACAGGGTAATACCAAGATTTAGCAATTAAATAGTATAAAAATAAATATCTTCAGGCTAAAACCCGAAATATTCTATCGGAAAGCAAAGCTTTTTGAGCATAAACTGTCTGAAGGTCGTAGTAAGGCTGCATTCATTGCAATAAAATATTGTTTCATTTGAAAACTGCAAAGAGGTCTGTCATGAGGATATCCGTTGTAATACCTACACTAAACGAAGGCAGATACATCGATGGCACGCTGTTCCACATAGTAAAGCAGAAACCGCATGAGATAATCATAGCTGACGCGCATTCTGAAGATGCCACGGTTAAAACAGCAAAAAAGTATGGTTGCAAAGTCGTTTATTCCAAGCGCGGGGCCGCCTCTTACGGCAGGAATGCAGGGGCAAAGGCTGCAACGGGTGATGTGCTTCTCTTCCTCGATGCTGATACCATAGCCTTCCCGAACTTGCTGGAAATCATTAAAAGAGATTTCAGAAAGGACAGCGAGCTTGCCGGCTGGACATGCCTGATCTACGGCTTCTCGCCGAGCTGGAAGGAGCAGATACTGTACAACATGAGCAACAATATCATTGAATTCCTGACAAAATACATGAAGAAGCCCCATGCGCCCGGCATAGTTACAGCTGTCAGAAAAGGCGTGTTCGAAAAGGTCGGCGGCTTCAACGAGAACATGCGCGTCATGGAAGACCATGACCTTGCTTTGCGCGTAGGCAAACAGGGCCGCTTCATGTTCTCAAAGGACACGTGCGTGTTCACGTCAACAAGAAGGATGAACAAATGGGGCGGGCGGGGCTTAATAAAGAAATACTCCAAGATATATTTGAGCTATTTGCTTCGCAGGAAAAACTTCTACAAAAAAGCACATATGGTGGACTACGAAGTGATAAGATAGTGATTCCATGGTTTTGCTTCTCCTTCTTCAGGCGCTCTGGTTCATAGCGCCGGCTTACGTGGCCAATGGCTTCCCGCCTGTTGTACGGGGCAAAAAGCCTCTGGATTTTAGGAAGAAGATTGGCAAATATCCTGTGTTAGGCAATGGTAAAACTTTTGAAGGCACTATAGGCGGAATTCTTGCAGGCATTTTTGTGGGCTTAGTGCAAATAACTTACCAATCACAGCTACCACCAGAATTAGGATTGGCACATTTCACACTGCCAATTGTAGTTGCATTGGGTATAGGCGCAATATTTGGCGACTTAATAGGCGCTTTCATAAAGAGAAGGATGGGCATGCCGCGCGGTCATCCTGCTTGGCTTTTAGACCAGCTTGATTTTCTGACTGTATCTGTTTTAGCAGCAGGTCTTTTCTATAGGCCGTCTGCAGCTATAATCCTGACATTATTCCTGCTCACGCCTCCTATACACTGGCTGACAAACTATATCGCATACAAAGCGAAGATAAAAAAGACGCCGTGGTAAATTTCAAAACAGTAAATATCTTTGGGTTAAAGCCCAAAATATTTTCACATGAATTTAGAAGTAAAATATGAACGGCCTGAAGGTAGTAGTAAAACTAAATTCATAGCGATAAATACTCTTTAATCCAAATTCATCAGAGACCTTATGGAACTTAGAGAAGAAATAATGGAAAAAGACCACTCCAGATTGAATAAGCACCCTCAATTAGTAACGGATCTGAAAGTGCTCAATATAATTATTAAAGAAATACCAAATTTTGTTTCTATTAGTGCTAAACAAGCCTGGACAAAAAAGATACATGCTAGTTCTGCAGCTATAGATATTTCCACAGCTTGCAATCTAAGGTGTGTACACTGCTATGTTTATAGAAACGAAAAGGTTCCTTACGAGTTTAACAGACTATCTCAAATGTCTGATGAAGAGTGGATAGCACGCATAGAACGCCTCAAAAAAGAGCACCCACACATAAATCATGTAACTTGGGTAGGCGGCGAGCCGCTCATGAAAAGAGAACTCTTAAGAAAAGGAACAACGCTTTTCAAATACAACTGGATAATTACCAACGGGACGCTGCCAATTCCGGAAGACTTCGAGAATACAACCCTCATAATCTCTCTTGATGGGCCCGAAGAGTATCATGACCAGATACGTGGAAAAGACGTCTATTCAAGGGCAAAAAATAACATAATGAAAACAAAAGCAAATGTTTATGCTCATTGTGTTATCAACAGTAAGAATAAAGATAGTATAGAGAAATTAGTAGAAGAATGGATAGGCACTAATCTAAAAGGCATTAGATTCAGTTTTCATACGCCAGAATACGGAGTGGAAGATCCTCTCTGGCTATCTGCTGATGAACGAGACAATATTGTCAAGCAAATATCGATGCTCAAAGAAAAGTACGGGAATTTTATCTGGATGACAAAAATTGAGATAGAAGCCTTGAAGTCAGAAAATCAGCTGAAGGTATTCGGTGATAACTGTCTTTTAAAAAACGGGGCAAACATATCACTTGACAATAAAGGCGATGTGAAAAAGCCTTGCGTGATGGGCCCAACAGCTGATTGCAATAGATGTGGCTGCACAGTGCCGCCGATGCTATACGCCATAGCAAAAAAAAATCATATCCCTACAGCTTTGAATCTTGCAAAATCATTTTGTTAAGTAATTTTCTGTAACTGTTACTACTGAACTTAACCTACGAAGGATATAAATCTTTAAATTGACCACCGTATAAATACGGTGGAATTCATGAGCCTTGATTCCGTACGTAATTCTCCAGTCTCTCATATGTCTGCTCACCGACGGAATCAAAGAAGTATGCGGGAGACCAGAAGTGACCGCCCCACAACTTCTT
>JACPDL010000004.1 GCA_016184005.1 Candidatus Aenigmatarchaeota archaeon
AGCTAAATCGATTCATACGGATTCGTTCCTGCAGGATGCACTAAACGTTCTAGCTTTGCTGGAACAGCATCCTGCATTTTATTATTGTCTGTTAAGAATTAGCATCCACCGTCTGAAGACAGGTGGAATTCGTTTTTAAAAACAGTGGAATGCGAAATTTCACGGCCTGTAAGCTGTCTGCAATTCTTCTCCATATATTCTATGAGTTTTTTGTGGGCTCCTTCGCCCTGTGTTTTGTAGCCGTCCAGAAGCAGGATGGCTGTCATCAATTCTCTAATGACATCATAGTACTCCTTTACAATATTCGAAGAGAATCTCTCGGCGTTGATTGTTTTTATCATCTCCAGAGTAATCTCCACCATTTTTGCCATAGACTTGGCCTTTTCTCTGTCCGGAGTCACTCTTATCAGTTCGTCCATCAAAACGCCTTCAGGTAGCCTTTCAGGACAATGCCATTCAGGATATTGTTCTTGAGCTCGCCGCTTAATTTATTGAAATTTTCAGCAAAAAGTACGTTGATTCTTCTGCCTGTCCTTTTCTCATATTCTGTCAGGTTAAGCTTCCTTTCCCTGCACTGTGCAAATATATCGATATTGCTGTCTTTAATATCCTCTCCTCTGGCCGCAGAACCGAACAGAATAATTGTCTCAGGCATGCACGAATCCCACAGAAAGTCAAGCAGCCCGCTTTCCCTGAATCTTATTATCGTGTCTATTTTCTTGTAAAAGAGGAACAACTCGCTGTCCCTGTTAGCCCAATATAAGGGATAGCCGTGCACTCTGTGCTTTGATTTTATAACCAATGCATAGCCGTGCTTGCCTTCTCTGCTCAGTTCATTCAGATAACGCTTTACAGATGTGGGTGCAATCCCCGCTTTTCTGCTAATTTCCCTGAGCTGGAATCCGCCTTTAGGATTAGGATCATCAAAAAATATCCGCAAAATGCGCCATTTGTTATAATTTTGTAACATATGTAATAAATATATTTCGCTTCTGCAGAATAATGTCACTGAGTATATACTATTTATGGTACCGAGTCACTAGGGGTTTCTGACAGGCGGATGTTAGAATGAGAAATTAATATTCACTTTCCCAGCGGCATTTCATCTTTGATTACCAGGCAGAAAGATTTTCATTCTTTCATGAGGGGCGGTTTCTTGTGCAGCTTCACTGAGAATGAGACGTTGTTGGCTCCGATGGCTGTGCCCGAGAGCGCCAAGCTGTCGTCGTCCTGTATCTCCTGTTTCAGGGAATAGCTTACTTCCTTCCCGACAGCGCTGAGAATCGTGCTGCCCATATCGTACTTTCCTTTCAGCTCTGCTGACGACTTGGACATCTTCAGAACCCGGCCTGATATCTCAAGGTAGTCGGTGCCGCTCCCCGAGCTAGACATTTTTCTGGTCGCCTTCCAGCTGGTTATGCCGCCGTTCCGGAAGAACTCGAAACGGGCCGAATCTTCGTATCCAAGAGGAGCCCCTCTAGGTGCGTGCGCGCCTTCCCAGACGCCGAGAATCCAGTTTGGCTCCTGCGCCTGCGCGGGATGTGCAGCATAAAGCAGGGCAGCGGTTCCTGTCCCTGCCACCTTCAGGAAATCCCTTCTGGATAATTCCCTTCCAAGATTATTGACATACTCTTTCATGTTTGTTGCCCTCTGCTGTGATTATTATTCAGAAGCAAAGATTTTAAAGTTGTCAGTACAGGTGCCCGGAAATGATTTTGTCCAAGTCCGCCGTCACTTGGTGCCTTGTTCATGAAACGGATAACTACTTCTTGAGATATTCAAGTATTTCATTAATCACGTCTTTTTCTTTCCTGCCTTCTGTGATTATAAGAATCCCTGTCTTGTCTTTTGCAACCAAATTATATACATCAATGATATCTTGGTCTGCCATCCCACTCTTCCTTTTCTTATTCCTTTGGATACATTCTTTCAGTGAGGATTGCAATGAGAAGATAAAATGCTTATACGGGAGGTTTTTAACAAGATGATCAAGGTGCCCCTCTCTGTAGAAGCACGCGTCAATAATCACAATCTGATCTGATTTGATTCTTTGCCTAATATCATCTAAAATGAGTTCATTTCCTTTGATGAAGTTCTCAGTGCTAATGCCGTCTCCGTCTATTTTATCAAGTTTATGCCCAGAAAGCACTTTATCAAAATCTAGATAAAAAGCATTCAATTCTTTCGCTAACTTTTTTGCTATTGTCGATTTTCCGCTTCCTGCCGGCCCGCGAATAATAACATAATAACTCATTATTAAATTCTCAAAAAGCGCAGCTTTTTGGAATCTCGGAGAAGCTTCGCTTCTCCGAAGATCATAAGAATTACTGGCTTAAAAATATCTTGCGTGCGCAGCCGTCAGCGCCTTCTTTTCTTTGGGCTCTTTTTCCTTGATCGTCTTTGAGCTTTCTGTTTTCCTGATGACTTTGAGTTCTTCATCAGGTACCAGAAGGAGCCGGCTATGATTATTATTGCAATCAGCTGCCATACCCCCAGCTCATCAAGCCCTTCAGCAAAGATCTGGAGCACCCCTGATGCCTGGTATTTTTCAGGTCCTGTTGTTGCAGAGAATGTTATCGGATATACGCCTGTCTTTGCAGCTGTAAACATGAAAACGGGCACGGAAACAGCGCTGATTTTGTCAATATTCAGTATTACAGCAGTTGGGCCGGTTGTAGATCCTAGCGGAACAGTGCAGTTTGCCCCGCAGACAAAAACCACCCATGGGATAGGCAACCCGTCCGGTCTTTGGGCTTTCATGTCAAGCGTGAAAACAGCAGGGTCAAGGGGGTTCCATACAGTAATATTGAATACAGTGACTGATGTTTCACCCAGCACAAATCTTTTTTCAACTGGCTGCACGGTTATTCTCGGCACGCAGTTGACGAAGAACCTGTGTGTCGCCACGCTTGTCAGGCCCGGCGTTTCCAGCGACTCCGCCTTCACGTTCAGGTTATGGTACATGTCGCATACAAGGTCCACGCTTGACGGCGCGGCCCTCCATGCAGCGTCGAACGGGCTCCAGTCAAGCGCTATCCAGCCGGGGCCGGTTGTTTCCGTGGAGCCGTCTATGTTGTAGAACGCATTGCATATGCCGGGCGTGCATTCCTTTGTCACGCCTGTCGTGCGGTTGCGCAGCTGCGCGGTAACGAGGAAATCCACCTCCATGCTCCTTGTGAAGTTCGGTTCGGGGGAGGTCGTCGGGATAATCTTGTTCACGACCCCCGGGAAGATTACCGAGATATTTATCTCGCCGGCCACAACGCTGAAGTTGCCCGGGATAAGCGAGAAGTTCCATGCGCCCAGCGTGTCGTTGGCGAAGACGTAGAAGCCGAAGACGAAAGGCGGCAGGCTGGATGTGTCGTAGCTGCATCTGAAGGCGTCGCTTATGTTGCTCATTGTGCACAGCTCGTTGACGCAGCCCAGCGACGTCACGGCGCCGCATATCTTTGCCTTGTCTATGCCCCTGCTGAGCGCAACGTCGGGGTCGGTGATCTTTGCGGAAAAGTTGACCGTCTCGCCGATGCTCACGACAGAAGGCTCCACCCTCGCCTCTGAAATCTCCGGCGGCAGGTTGACTGTATACGCGCCGCCGGCAAGCCCTGAAAGCCCGCCGGGAACAAACAGCACGCCGGTCGACACGTCTGACTGGTATTTCAGTGTGTCAATGGGTATCTCCCAGAAGCTGAATGTGCTGTTGTAGTACAGGGCCTGGCTCCATCCTTCCTGCGCAATATAATCCTTGGCGGATATGGTTATGAACGTGACATTCGTATTCGAATTGTTGCATATGATCTTTCCGCCGGTTGTGTCCGAGACAAAGCAGGCAAGGAAGCCTGTTATCATGTCGGCCCTGTTCGCGAGGCTTCTCGAAAGCCCGAGGCCCACGCTTAATGTGTTTGAACTGTCAAAATAGAACCTGAACGAGCCGGTTGCAGGTATGCCGTCAAACCTCTCGCCTGCCGGCGGGTAGCCGCTTTTGTACAGCCCTGCTGCTGTTGCCGTTATCGTGGCGCCCTGGCATTTAAGCGGCACTACCGGCACGGTCCATTGCGCGGTGCAGGGCGACGAGCTGCACATGCCCTGTATGCCCGTCATGTCCGCAGCCGTTGCCTCGATCTTGCATGTCCCGTCCCTGGCGTCTACCTGCATGTAAGCCGGTGAGGGGCACGCGCCGTGATAGGCCGCATTTATGGTGATCTTGTCCCCGGGCGTTGTGTTCCCGGAGCCGGATATGCTTGCGGAGTCAAGCTTGCACACGGTGAAGCTGCCTGTCGAACCCGTGCCTATATTGCCGGACACGTCCTCCGCCACGGCAAAGTATGTGTGCAGGCTTCCTGCGTCATAAGGCCCTCCCGTATATGTGCAGGGCGAGGCGGTGCAGACCTTTTTGGCAATCGGGTCGCCGTCAACAAATATCCAGACGTTTTTTATGCCGCCCGCGTCCGTTGCTGTCGCCGTGTACGTTACCGTCGTGAGCGAGCCGATTTCCCCGGGCGAATGCGTCATGCTTACAGCGGGCGGCGTGCTGTCGCTCATGCTGCAGCAGATGTTTATGGGAAACTGGCTGCACTGGCCGATGTGGGCGTTGCTTGCGCTGCTTATCGATGCAAGGCACGTGTCGTAGCCCGCGCACGAGCCCGCATATGCGCATGATATCGTGTTGCTGCCGGAGCTTATGCAGGCTGCTGTGGGATAGCTGCTTACGGAAGGCTGCTGCACGTGGGCGTTTGAGGATGATGTAAGCCTGAGGAACGTTGTATAATTTCCGGAACATGCGCTTGACAGCGTTATCCCTGTAGTTTCCCTGCATTTCAGGTAGTACTGCGCGCTGGCGATGCCGGGAAGCGCGGCATGCGTGTTGGAGGTTGAATAAAGTTTCAGCACAGTCGCTTCGCCAGCCCCCGGAGGCGAGGTGCCGATGCTGCACGAAAGCGCCGCGTAAGAATAGCCGGTGTAAGCATATGCCATCACAGCAATCAGCAAAAGAAATGTATGGCGTTTCATGCGATCCTAACAAATAATTGTAATGCGGGGTATAAAAAGAATCCACCATCTAAAGATGGTGATATTTCTGTGAAATACCACAATACGATTTGTGGATTCTTTTATACCGGAATACCACAGATATCCACTGTTTTCAAACGGTGGTATTCCTCGTATAAATTGATTTTGCGCGCTTATCATTCGGGGGTGCAACAAAAACATTGGTTTGTGTGTACAAGTGGAATCGAAGGTTCCACTTTGTCTTGGAAGAAGTGAAACTTCTTCGAGATCTCAGAAAGCTTCGCTTTCTGAAGATATCGGAACCGATTAAATTAAGTATCGTACGATGGGTTCTAATGATTGTGTCCGATAAACGCATGACAGAAAACAGCTAAAAACAAACCCCATTCAGGATTTTCCATCATCCGACGGTCTTTAACAATATGCGATATTCCGGATATGAAAAGTTTGGAAACGGCATTATTCTTGTTTTAGATTCATTGAAAACTACTGTCTTCAGATAATGGATGAAAGCAATGTTATTGAAAGAAATCCTCAACTTGCAGAAAGCGAAGCTTTCCACGGATTAGTTGATGGCAACAAAGAGAATTTCATTTTTGTCAAAAACTGAAATTAACCTCATTCGGTTCAGGGCAACTAGCACGCATATTTTCAGAAAGCGAAGCTTTCTGAATATTCAGAAGCCTCAGGCATCTGAATATGGCGGTTTCATTTTGCAGGGAACCCTTTAGAATTCTCTGAAAACTTCAGTAAGGTCCACTCGGAGCTCCATCTACGCCAGGAGCTGGGTCGCTGGCAGTAGGACTGGGGGCATTGGCCGCAACCGGGTCGCCGCCAACGGAATAGGTTCCTGTACTATAGCTCGTGCATGAGGTGTCGCCGCCCGCTGCCCAAGCGCCTGTGTATATGCCGTCCCTGAAGGCCGCCGTCATGCCGACAGCGCAGGCGCCATCCATAGAAACAAAATTTAAGTTCTCGTCTTGGCCTGGGAATTTAGCCAGCGAAACCCTTCTCCATGCATACGACGTTGAAGAACTATACAGCTTGTAGTCGTTGCCGTACGATGCAACTTCGTTGAAGTAGACAGTCCCTGGATGCTTGGTCTGGTAGAGAACGATGGTGTAATATTTTCCTGCCTCTATCCATGCCCCGTCAGGAAATGTAAAATTTGTCCAGCCGCCAGGGGGCCATGCTATCACGTTTGTGAAAGGAACACTACTGGATGTGCCGCCGTTGACTATTGCGCCGGAAGCGTCCTGGATAAAAACCTGGTAATTGGTGGGATACGCCGTTGGCGGCGCGGGCCTTGCGATATGAAGGAGGACCTTGCCCAATACAAACGATGAAGAAGCGGTAAACCCGGCGATGTCCGATCTGTTGCGTAGACTAGCGCCGAAGAAGAGGCTTTGATTAATCCATCCGGCCGCCCCGCCTGTCTGGGACTGGGCAATGTTGTCGGTTACTGTGGCGACCTGGTAGCAGAAGTCCAGCCTGTCTTCGCCGTTCCGCGGGGTGAACCAGAGGGTTCCGCGCCTTGCGGCGGTGCATGTCGGTCTTGTGGGGCCTGTTTCAATGCCCCCGCCCGTTGAAGCGTCCTGCCAGCTTCCGGTGCCGCCAGTGTCTGAGGTCAGCACCTTGCCGGTTCCCGCGCCCGCAGTTATCTTCAGCCCCTCTGCCGTGTCTATTATCCCGTTTGAGTTTGCGTCGACGCTCGTAAGGTCGCTTGCGCTTTTCGCGACGTCCTGAAGCGGATGGTAGGCCTGCGTGCTTGTTATTGCGATGACGAATCCTGCAGAAGCGAGGATAGTGACGAGAATCAGCAGCGCGTTGAAATGCCTCTTGGATATGTTGATGACGAGCTTCATTCGGATCTATAAGTAATTGTGTTGGGGTGGTATATAAAATTTTTAGAATAGCTTTTTGGTGGTGCAGAGAGGCTATGCCCGTTAGCCTTACAGATTGTCAAGGACCACCGTCTAATTTACAGGGTCTATAACATCCAGCCATTCTATATTTTTGAAGCAGTTGTCATGCGTCACCAGTTTTTTGCATCCGCTTTTTTTCATTGTGGCGAGGATTGTTGCGTCTCTCCCCCCTATGCCCCCATGGGAATATTCGCAGAGCATGCTTATTGCTGTTTTTGCAGCGGAGTAATCGAAATTATCTATCTGGAGAGGGAATTCGAGAAACACCTCTATCTTTTTCTTCCCGTTTACTGGTCCGAGGTTTTTTACCAGAAAGTGAGAGATCTCCATTATTATTGCGGTATTTATCAGTATCTCTTCTTTCTTTAGGGCTTTTTCTATATATTGCGATGCTTGCTTGTTCTCTTTTGATGATTTATCAAAAAAATAGCACCAGATATTCGTATCGACAAAGATCATAATTTTTCCCAGATCTTTTTAACGTCCAGCGGCTTTATCCTGGAAGCAGCTACGCAGCCTTTAAGCTCCGAAACAAATTTTTCAGCATTTGAGGCGGGCCTTAAGACTATTTCTTTTCCTCTTTTTTCGACAAGCAGTTTCTGGCCGGTTTTCAGGCCAAGCTCAGTCCTGAGCTCTTTCGGGATCAAAACCCTGCCGCGCTCCTCCAAGGAAGTTTCTTTTCCCATATAAATTCCCATACCATTTATATTCCCACTTCTTTAAATGCCTTTCTGTGGCAGAGCTAGGAGGAGATGTCTGTACATTCCGACCCTTTTCTTCGAGACGTGCAATGTCGCCGCGAGCTCCTCCAAGTCCGCATGGTTTTTTGCCCGCGTACTTTTCGGGAAACTGTATCTGGAAAATCCCGCATAGGTCTTTCTCTTGCTGAGTGCTACGCCGTAGAATCCCAGTGCGTTGGCGTATTTTTGCAGGCTCCATGATTGTCTTCTGATTATCCTCGAGCGGAAGATATCCGCCTTCGAGAGCCAGTCGTAGGCCTCGGCAATCTCTTCAATGCCGGTATACTCGTTCAGTATGTTTTCCTCAAGCCACGCTAAAACAATTTCCGGCCGCTCGCTGTTTTGGATTGCCAGTGCTGCGCTCCGGATGCTGGTTGCTTTCAATACGAGCCGCACCGTCTCGAATATATTGTCCTCTTTTTCCCTGCCACCCAGTTCACCGGCGTTTCTTAATGTTACTTCAGGCTTCAAAGTTTCCAAGTCCATCAAAGCCGCCCTTATGTCGCCGTTGCTTGTCCTGCACAGCTGTTTCAGGGCGGCTTCTTCGTATTTTATGCCTTCCGTTTCGCATATCAATTTTAGAAAGCGCGCCATCTCATCCGCGCGCAGCTTCTGGAATTTCACCATCTTGCAGTGATTGCGCAATGCAGCTAATTTCATATCGTAAGGGTTTGATGCGACCAGAACGACCGGGAACTGGCTTGATTTTATCAGCTCAACAACATGCTTTGAAGAATCCAGCTGCTCCAGGTCGTCGATCAGCAGTATCTTTCCCTTTGAAAACAGGCTCTTCTGCTGCGCAGCTTTCAATACAGATTCCTTCAATACATCTGCCTGGTCGTTTGCGTGTCTCTGCAATAACTCTAATCCAAGCTCTTTTGCAGCAAGTTTCACAGCAAGCGACTTCCCGACGCCCGGCGGGCCATGAATCATTAAGGCGCCTTTTTTCCAGCCTTTTATCCATTGCAATATCTCTGCGGTTTGCTGTTTATTGCCTGCGAATCCCTGCAGCGATCTGGGTTCGTATTTATGGAGAAGCACGGAAACTACCTGCTTTTCTTTTTCTATGCATGTTTTATAAATGCTCTCAATAATAACAAAATATGGATTTAACAGCAGTAATAAAGAAGGGAGAAAAGCAGTTCGTTGCATTGTGCCCTGAATTGGATGTTGCCAGCCAAGGTTATACCATCGAAGAAGCTTTGAAGAATTTGAAGGAAGCCGTCGAATTGTATATAGAAGAAATGGGAATACCCGAAGGTGTGGAGGAAAATCAACATGAGCAAGATGAAATTTAGAATAGTGGTAGAGCAGGATGAAGACGAATATGTAGCAGAATGTCCTTCGCTTCCCGGTTGCATATCTCAAGGAAAAACTAGAGAGGAGGCTATAGACAACATAAAGGATGCGATTCGCGGGTATTTAGAAAGTCTTAAAAAACATAATGAGCCGGCGCCGCCTCCAATTTATGAAGAGGTAGTAGAGATAAATGCCTAAACTGCCTATAATTTCTGGCCGAGAAGCGATAAGGGCTTTAGCAAAATTTGGATATCTACCGGATCATCAAACAGGCAGTCACATAATTCTCAGACATAAGGATCCGCCGCACAGAAGATTAACAATTCCAAACCACAAAGAACTAAATAAGAAAACATTAAGGAAAATAATTAGCCAGGCGGGATTAACGGTAGAAGAATTTACAGGTTTTCTATAACACTATGAAAATTTAAGGATTCGATGCATGTTATTAGCATGAGAAAAAGAGCCGAGACCTATCGCTGCGGCAGATGCGAGATAGAATTTTCAAACATTTATGCGCTCAGGCGCCACAGCAAGAAGCACACAGACGGCTTGGCTGAAATAAAGCTTCTACAGCAAGGCCACATGCCGATAGAAACAAAGTTCGGCAGCGAGTTCAAGGGCAAGAACAAGATAATAGTGTCTTAAGCTGCCTGCGGAACATAGTTCGGATAGTTTCCTTTAACAAAATCTTTTCCTTTTCTGACTGCAGCCTTTGCTGCTGATTTTGCCAGCCTGCCTAGTGGTTTGTAAAATGGCTCTGAATGTGCATCCTGTATGAAAGCGGCATAGCCTTCTCCGGAAGGGCCGCTATAAGGCGCCCAGTCTGCAACTTCTCCAAGTCTCCACGCTTTTGGATAAGGATTGGTTCTTTTGATCATTTCTGCTTTTTCTCTTTTGCCAAGTCTCTTGGCAGTTTTGTGTTTAGCATAAGTTGTAACAGATTCCATAACTGCAGTGGTATCATATCCTGGATTTTCGCCCTTAGCAAGCTTTGAAGATTGCACATGACCTAATTCATGCTCTGTTGTAAGTTTGGTTATTTTATACACAATTTTCTTGGCCCATTCAAGGCTTTTGTTATAAACTCTCATTGCCTTTTCGACCATTGATGGTATCTTGCCGTTTATTGCAACATCTGTAACCTCACCTTTGTATGTTATTCCTGTCTCACCAAGAACACCGTCAGGCAAATAAGCGACACGAATTGGATCTCTCATCGCATTGTAATTAGGTTCCTTTAACCCGGCGATTCTGGTAAAGTGTTGAGCTTCTGCTATAGCTTCGGCTCTTCCATCCCTTATTCCCCTAAACAACTCTTCGTGCAATTCTGCTGTTACTGACATAACTATCCAATAGCATATGCGTCCCGCCTTCTTAAAGTTAGCCCTTTTTAAGCGTTTAAGCAGTGCAAAACAGAAAATTGGTGAGCTGTAAAGATAGAAGTATATGAAATCTCGCTTCTTGTCCCAAATCAGGCTATTAAGCGAATATTTATCTCGCTTAATAGTTGTTAGTTGCAATTGACGGGCTTTAACGGATTTTTGCTTCAAGTGAATTTGAAACTATGGTAATATTTAAACAAGAGGCTGATTAAATAAGAATATGATTAACAAAAGAATTTTGATTTTTATAATAGGCATTATTTTATTACTTATCATTACATGGTCTCCGTGGATAACTAATACATATGCTGAAAGGCTTGCTTCCGAAGGATTTACTGCTGAATGGCAGGACGTAATGGATGGTTGTGGATTTAATTGTAATGGATGTGGTATTAAAGAATCACAAAGAACCCTGTTTGGTGTGAATGTGAAAATAGAATATGCATGCGGTATGCTACCATCCGATTCACCAGAGTATCATAGAACCGATACTGTTTTTGTCTCGTTCTTGGGTACTATTCATGGATTGCAAAAATCCTAGCCAGCCAACTTTGAATTTTTCCCTCGCTCCGCTACGGAACATTGCATTAAAATTCAACCACTCCAAGTATTCGTGGGCAACTAACAGCGATTAAGCGATGTTTTGCGTTAGCAAAATATGGGTGTAACGAACCGCAGGTGAGCGAAACCGCTTAACCAATGGAAATCAGAAAGCACGTCACTAGTTATTTTTTCTGTATTTTTGAAATGTTTCTTTCAGCTCTTCTATTGTCAGCTGGTGAACTTTCTTTTTTGCAAGCTCTTTTGGCGCATCTTTAATTATGTTTCTGGCGTTTTTGTTTTTCTTGCGGTACAGAATGCCAAGGAACTGCCAGAAATTATAATTGAGTAATTTTTTCTGTTTGAGCATTATTATCGAAGAATTTACAGCCTTCGGATAAAACGCTTCTGCAGGAACGTCTGACATATATCTAAGCCCGCAGCAGTCGTTCACTGCGACAGCAAGCTTGCCTTTTGCCTGGAGTTTTTCTGCAAACTCGCGCTGGACGCACAATATAGCTATTGACCAGCTGTGTCTCAGCAATTCAATCAGCAAATCCTGTGATATGCTGTAAGGAATATTGGAAATGATCTTGTTGAAAGGAATTTGTATCTTGCCGTTTCTTTTATCGGCAAGCACTTTCATTGCATCGCTGTGCATCACCTTCGTGTTGCTTATTTTTCCTAATTCCGGAAGAAATCTATCATCAATTTCTATTGCAATTGCACTGCAATGCGCAGCTATTTTCCTTGTCAGGTTCCCGGTGCCCGCGCCTATTTCAAGGACAGTGTCTTTGCTGCCCAGCTTTGCCAGATGTACTTCAAAGTCCAGAAGTTCCTCGTCTTGAAGGAAGAACTGGTCCCTAGACTTGAGCGGCTTGATATCCATAGCTAGAATTAATGAAAAAAGCTTAAGTCCTGAACTTTGCAACGTTGCTGAGGACGTCCTGATGCGTAAGGAATAAGGCCCTGCAGCAGTACCTTTCAAGCCCCAGATCGTCGAGCACCTTGGCTGTCTGCTCCCCGTTGCCTATTCTTTGCTTGTAAGTCTCCCACAAGCCGCCTACCGGCTTGCCACAGCTAAAGACAGCGGACTGGTATGATCATTGTCCTTCCCTCCGTGATTCAGTCAATCCTTTTTTTGTTACGTATAGTTTCATTGGATATCCTTCTTTTTCCACATGACCCGTATCAATTAAAAACTTAATTTTAGGCCACATTTTCTTTTTATTTAATTTTTTGTTTAGATCTGAAATAATTATTCCAGGATTGCTGTTAATTGTCTCCAATATCTTTATAAAATCATGTTCAAGATGTCCGAAGTTGTGGAATAAGAGATTAATACGATTTATTTTTTTCTGATGTTTAAGATAAGGATAAATTTTTTCCAAAAATACTTGTCTATTATCTGTGATCAAACTTGCTCCATCATAGCGTCTAAACATATTCATCTGTTTCAAATGCTTTTTATATATTTCAATTCGTTTTCCGTTTTTACAAGCCCATCTAAAATACTTATCTTCTAATGATACGTTTCCTTCGGCATCGAACAGACCTGCAAAGAAAATATTTTTATTAGTTATAAGATCCAAAAATTCATTAAGATTTTCTAATAAATAATCGAAAAATGTCTTCAATATTCCATTTATAGAGAAAACGACCATAACGTGATCTCCAGGCATATTTCTGACTATTTGTACTTTATCTATCCTAACTTTTGTTAGTGGTGTATAATTAATTTTAGACGTTAATAACATTTGAAATACAATTTTTTGGTGCAATGTTTTTAGATAACTTTCTGTGATTATGTTTATTTCTGGTGCTTTATTACAAACACCTAATCTTCCACCGCCAGCCTTATCTCCACACCACAATCCAAAAAAATAAATAAATTTATCGTCAATGTTTATTTGTCGTGGTAGAATAGTTTTAAATTTACGTTTTTCACCTTTTACATAATTAGTATATTTCAGAATAAGTTTGTTATTTACTTTTTCTACTGATTTAAACTGTCTAGAACCAAAATTAATTAATTTTACATAGGAATTAAACCATTTTTCAACATTAATTTTATTGTTTTGTATCAAATCACTAACTTTTGGAATTTCTTTTCTCCAGTTTTCTAGTTGATTCTTTCTGTAATTTCTACCGATTTCAAGTCCTCTCAATGCTTCCCGTTCAGAAAGAAATTTTATTGTATTTTTCTTTATTTTCATATCAGGTAATTCTAATAGTTTAGCAATCTTGTCAAAATTTTCTAGGTTAAGGCTGGCTATTTTATAGTTTTTCATATGGTATATTGAAGCGCTATTAATTCCAAGTGTCTTCTCTAGTTTTTTTCTAGAAAACTTATCAAGTAATTCTTCAAATATGTCTTTCTGAAATTCTTTAGTTAGGACTATCCTTTTCATAAGCATCTAATAGGCATTATTACTATTTATTATTTTCTATTTCAGAAAACAAAATATGCAGGAGTAGATTATCTCTTGCTTTGCTGCTTCGTTGCCCTTGGCCCGTCCTTGCTTCTCGATGGCTTGTGCGGTTCAGTTCTTCGCGCGTCTGATATCAATAAAGTACGATCGTAGTCAATATAAGCCTGCTTGAGGTTGCTGTCCTTGGAAAAATCCACAAGCGCGTTCGCAATCGCCGTCCTTGAAGCGTCTGCCTGCCCCCATATGCCGCCTCCTGAAACGACCACAGAGATATCAACTCTCTTCGCGAGATCGCCCGAGATCATTACGGCTTCCTTGATTCTCATCTGCTTGAAGCGGGGCCCTACAAAATCAAGCGGCGTGCTGTTGATTGTTATAGTGCCCTTCCCTTCTTTGATGGTTGCCCTTGCTATTGACCTTTTCCTCTTGCCGACAGTCTGGATTATCTTTGCTTTCCTTTTCTTTTCTGCCTTTTCTTCCTGCTTTTGCAATGCTTGTTCTTCCATAATCATTCTCTCCATCCAAGATGTTTTGAAAGTTTTGCAATAGTAATATAGTCTGTACGGATCTCCTTTGTAGCTATGCTTTTTGCATTCTTGTCTTCGTTGTTCGCATACACGCGCAGCATCTTCAGTGCCTTGCGCCCCTTCGGGGTTTTGTACGGCAACATGCCGCGTATGGCCCTCTTTACAATCATTTCAGGCCTTGTCGGGAAGAATGGCCCGTGCTGCGGGCTGCCGATCTGCCTGAGATTGGTATATTTCGCGACTATTTTCTTCTCGTCGCCTGTTATTATTATCTTCTCGGCGTTGGTAACCGTCACTTCTTCGCCCTTAAGCAGTTCTCTTGCTACGCTGCTCGCGAGCCTTCCCAGCACAGCATTCTTGCCGTTGATGATCATATAAGAATCCTTCCCTTTTCTTTTGCATCAAATATCTTTTCAAGCTCGAGGCATCTGCCGCCTGCTTGCTTAATCTTCTCCCTTGCTGTCTTCGAATACTTCCAGGCGTAGACGTTGACTTTTTTTATTATCTCGCCGCCGCCGACAACCTTGCCTGGCACAACAACATTCTCGCCATAGTTTGCATGCCTTTCTATCTTTCCGATATTAACGGCAGATTTCCTTCTTCTCGATTTTTCAAGATGTTTTGCAACAACTAGGTAAAACTTCTCTTTTTTCCTTTTCAGATCGCTGATAAGTTTTTCCATGTTCGGGTCTGTAGGCCCTGTTGGGTGCGGCATAACAAGCTCACATTTAATCAGAAACATTTAAGTGCCTTCGTTTTGAGGCTACAATATCTATAGGAGGTATCGGAACTCGGTATTGTCTGGTTCAATCTCGGCACAATAACCTGCTACAATATCTATAGGAGGTATCGGAACCTAGGTTCTGATGCCGGGGAAGAGATATTCTAAGCGTTTCTTTTCCAGGGTTTTCTTTTTGAAAGAAAAGCCTTTTCGAACTCTTGAAGGCACTAAGCCACAGGATTTCTATCACAGCAGCAGCCTTACTGCGTTCTAGACTTAAGCTGTGTCTTAAGTAAGGCCCGATTATTTCTTTCGCAATAACCGTCCTGCCCCTTTGGCCATTCCCTAGCTCTTTTGCTTAAACTGGTTTTTCGCAAGCGTTTTTGCGCGCTTTTCCCGCTTTTTTCAGTTTTTTTCAGTTTTTTTCCGCAAGCGCTTTTTGCGAAGCAAAAAGGGCTTCTCGGGAACCCCGGCCCTGCAATTATAGTCATGCAAAGAAAGAATCGATATATACTTTCTTTGCTGACTATATGTGAAGCAAATAAATTATATCCTGTTTATTTATTTGCTTCACTATAATCTTGGAAAGAAGGAATTAAAAGTAGTTGTGCGTTCAAGCATCCAGTATTTTCTCGAATTCCCTGAATTTGTCCAGATGTCTCTTCAAGGCATTTTGTCGAAGGGACTCAGGCAGCCTATCCAGCATATGCGGGGTTCTGTCAAGAACTCCCCCGCCGGTTGATACAACATATACAATCTCGGCTCCTTCAGGACTCTCAGTTATTTGCAAGAGATCAGCAGGCTCCTTTGGAACTTCGATGACGCTTATTGCTCCTTTGTAAGATGTTAACCATTTTGCGAAAGTATAGCTTTTATTGCAGTGCCTTACGACTCTGTGCTCCTGATAAGCTTCTTCATCCGCGTGCCTTACTCTGCATGATCTTCCAACGGACAATTCAATCGTCATAAGAATCACAGCTTCTTCTTCGCCTCGGCCAGGAAATCTTCTGCCTTCTGCTCCAATACATCCAGCGCGCTCTCAACGATTTCCCGCGGCTTCAGCCCCGACACGGATTCTATGGTGAATATGAACGAATTCTCGTCAGCCTTGACAGTCACGCCGTCGCTGGCCTCGACGCATCTCATGCAGAGTATGCAGCTGGATTCCTTTGCCACTCTGGGTTTGCCGTCGCGTTTTTCAAAAACATGCGTGGGGCATACGTCCGCTATTTCCGGGCTGGCTTTTTCAGGGTTTACGCGAACAACAGGAAAATTCTGATACCCGACAACAGCCGCCTGCCACTTCACATGTTCCTTCCCGAAGCCTAGCTGTGCCGTAGCTGAAAACTTGAGTTTCTGCCTTTCCAGGAGTTCAACTATTGGAATATTCGGATCGATTGATGCAGCGTCTGCGTCGCTTTTCATGTCACCTGCAGTTACAATACAGGGTCCTTCTTTTTCAACAACAAATGTAATTTCGCAGTTAGCGCAGCCTTTACCCCCGCATTTGCAGTCTTCTTTGAGCCTGTACATTTTCTGGTCGAATAAAAGCGGGATCAGGCCAAGCCTGTGGGCAACAGCCTCATCAAAAAGCCCGGAAGTATTCTCTTCAAAATCCACGTCCTCGATAGCCATTATTGGTATCTCGCCGAACATAGTCCTTCGCAGTGCGTTAGCGAAGGCAAAATCTATTCCTTCTGCAACAAATTTCAGTTTTGTGCCGTTGTGTTCGAGAATTTTAACCTGCATAATACCACAGAAATTTCATCAGCAAAGGATTAAAACCTATTTTAGCTTCTTTAGAACTTTGTCAAGCTTTCCCTCTATAACATCCAGTCTTTTCCCGATATCATCCCATGCGTCCAGCATTATCTCGTGAGGCGGTTTTGGCCTTGCTCCGGGAGGCAAAGGTCTTTCTTTTCTCAGGAAATCCAGAATCCTTTTGTCTTTCAAAGAATAATATTTCTTGCCGTCTTTTACAGAACTTGTGACAAGCCCTATTTCTTCAAGCAAAGTCAGATGAAAATCAACTGTCTGTGGTTTTTTCCCGAGTTCTTTGGATATTTCAGTCAGATATTTGTCGTCTTTCGCAAGGGTAAGAAGTATTTCCCTTCTCATTTCTGACGCCAAAGCTTTGTGGACAATGTCTTCAAAAAGCGGCATATGATCATCTTCTACTATCATAGAAAACTCGAAAGCTTTAAATAGTTTGTATTTCTATTATTCTATGAAACTCGAAAGCAGGAGGTGATAAAAATGCCGCAATGGGAACCGCCGGAAACCGCAGAGGAGCCTTTGTTGCACAGGATGCATCCGCGGGAAATTGAGACAACATTGTATGCTATAGGACTAGGCGTACAAACTACACAGCAGTATCCGCATAGAGAACAACTCCATCAAGCCCTGAGAAAGTATGGATTTGATGGCAGCTGTTTGGATTGCGTAGGCAGAGTCGCAAGAGCAGAAGGCACATTGGTAGGTCAGGGACATTTTGAGAGATTATACGAAGAAGAATGCTGGCCATACTTTTACGTCAGATAGCAAGAAGGGTTATGCGCGCGCTATACCCTTCTTCCGCGTCTGCCACCCTTTTTCTTGCAGCCGTCGTGGGGTATCGGCGTGACGTCTTCAATGGAGCCAATCCTGAAACCTGCTCTTGCCAAGGCGCGTATTGCCGGCTGTGCTCCCTGGCCGGGCATTTTTGATTTTATTCCTCCCGGGGCTCTTATGCGTATGTGAAGATTTGTTATGCCCATGGACAATGCCTTTTCTGCTGCCTTTCTTGATGCAACCATGGCTGTGAATGGTTTTCCCTTGTTCATGTCTTTATCCGACACCATGCCGCCTGAGACTGTTGCAATAGTCTCGCTGCCTGTAACGTCGGTTATATGTATGATAGTATTGTTTAGCGACGAAAAAATATGCGCGACTCCCCATCGTTCTTTGTCCATTTCATTCAACTCTTTGCTTCTTCTTTTTCATTTTTTTCCTTTTCCATGACAGCTGTTTTTATCTTCGGGCTGAGGGAAACGCTTCCTTCTTCCTCTTGCTTGATTATGTAACTTGGCCACCTGATTCTTCTTCTGTCCACCAGTATGTGGCCGTGAACAATGAGCTGTCTTGCCTGCCTTGGGCTGTGTGCAAGGCCTTTTTTGTGCACGATTGTCTGCAATCTTCTTGAAAGCAGATCGTTGAGGTTTGCCTCAAGTATATCATCAAGGGTCTGGCATTTTATCCCGAGTTTATTTAATTTTTCTATGAGGTCCTTTTCCTTCTTCTTGTCATGATGCGCTTGCAGGTCTCTGGCGCGCCCGCGGAAATCACGCAGCACCCCTTCTGCCCTCCATATTTCTTTTTTTCTGCGTAAGCCATAATCCTGTTCGAGCTTTTTCTCTCTTTCTATCCTGTCCTTGTCATAAGGCTTCTGCGGCCGCGAATATTTCTTTTCCTGTCTTTTCGGGTGTCCCATGATTAATCACTAGATATATGCGTATACTTCTGCTTTTTCGGTCGCTGATAAAACCTCGTGCCTGTAAAGGGCTCTTATTGATTCCGCATAATTGTGCCGGCCAGGCGAATCAGGCTGCGTGGATTTATATCCCGCCACCGTGTCCCTGTTTCTTGCTGAAAAATGTCGTTTTGCATCAGCAAGACATCTCTTTCCGCCCGTCCTGAAAGCTTCCTGAATAGCACCCCTGAAAAATATCTTGGGAGAAGCTTCGCTTCTCCGAGATTCCAAAAAGCTGCGCTTTTTGAGAATCTTGTGTGCCTGAAGCGTCATTTATTTCTTCTCCTCTTTTGCAGCGGGCTTTGCGGCTTGCAGGATCTTCTTTTTCACAACACCGACAGTTTTCTGGCTGCGGAATGAGGATCTTGTGCGCTGGCCTCTTACAGGCAGGCCAAATTCATGCCTTACGCCCCTGTAGGCGTGCATTTTTTTGAGGGTGTTTATGTCCTCCATTTTTTTAAACTGCAATTCAGAACCATATACATGCACATTGGTGCCTGTCTCGGTGTCCTTTCTTCTGTTCATCATCCACGCCGGCATCTCATTGTTTTCTTTTGCCAGTGATTTCACAAAATTTTCAAGCGTTTTTATCTCTGCTTCGGCCATGGTACCAAGCTTCTTTTTTCCGTCTATACCGGTCTTCTGGAGTATTGCGTTGGTGAGCATGAAACTTATGCCCGGGATTTTTCTCAAGCTTCTGCTTACAGGAAGCTCGCCGTTTATATCAGTTGCAAGAAATCTTACTATCCTCCTGACTTCAGTTTTCTGTTCAGCCATTAAATCGCCTTAGCCCACTTGAATTTTCTTGGGTCTCTTCCAAGTTTCATCATATTTTTTTCGCATTTGAGGGCGTCAAACCACAATATTTTGCCTGTTTTACCGATAACCATCTTCCCCGTCCCCTGCTCTACCTTCTTTGAACAAAAACTGCAGTTTGCCATTCTTATGCACCGCATCTTCTGTAAACAAGCCTTATGAACCATTCACGAACCAAGGATGGCGGCGCTCCTTGCGCATCCATGTCTCTTGAAAAAAGTTCGTATGCCTGCCTGGCTCTTTCATCCGACCCCACTCGTTTTGCAACCCGTTGCCGGATATCTTCTTGAAATGCAGTTTCGTATGATTCTCGCATTTTATCGCCTGCCGTAACTGCCTGAGGATTCCATTTCAGTCTCACGAAGCATGAGGATGTCGCCTATCCTTACGGGGCCTATAACATTACGCGTCAGTATCTTGCCCTTGTCGCGGCCATCAGCAACCCTGGCTTTTACTCGTAAGACTCCTTTGGCGCCTACCCGCCCTATAATATTGATGACTTCTGCAGGTGAAGCTTCTTGCATATTATCACGTTATTTTGGATGCAAATTTCTCAAAAAGCGCAGCTTTTTGGAATTCCCGAAATCCAAAGGATTTCGGAGTTTCTCCGAAGATATTCTTGATTACTTCAAAACGTCGCCGAGTTTTTTCTTGCCTTCGCCGGCATCAAGCACAGCTACCGCAGCTGTGGACACCTCTATGCCAGCCGCACGTCCCAGCTCTGATTTGCTGGATACGCGAACAAGCGGTATTTTTTTCTCGTCGCACAATGGCTGCAGATGCATAGCAATTTCTGGAGGATCGACATCATCTGCAACGACAATAAGCTTGGCTATTCCGCGCTCCACGGCCTTTGTTGCCTCGTTAAGGCCTCTCCTGATTTTTCCTGTTTCGCGAGCTATCTCGATCACTTCAAGAATTTCATTGACCTTGTTCATTATATACACCCTGGTCTCAAATACAAAGCTGTATTAAGAAACGAAACTATTAAAATTAACCTTTTTAAGGATTTTATCCGAAAGATTGCTGGGTGCCTTGCATCTTCACCCGTCGTCTGCAATGATGAATTTAGATGCTGGATCTAAAGATAGGTGGTGTTCCGGGTATGGAAGAAAGAAGCAAATTCCTGAAAGTAAAATGCGAGAAATGCAAGAACGAGCAGATAATATTTAACAGATGCGCTACAGTAGTTAAATGTCTGGTTTGTGATGCTGTTTTAGCTGAGCCTACAGGCGGCAAAGCCAACATACAAGCAAGCATTCTGCAGGTTCTGGGTTGAAGAGAAATCTTGTTTCTTCTTCCAATTTTCTTCAGGGGTTGATTTTATGGTGAAAAAAAAGGGAGTTCCAGAGGTTGGCGAGCTTGTTATCTGCAGGATAAGCAAGATCAATCCACATTCTGCTTTTGCCCTTATGGAAGAATACGACATAGAAGGCATGGTGCATATCTCAGAGATCACCAGCGGGTGGGTCAGAGACATAAGACAATTCGTCAAGACAGGCGAAACAAAGGTGGCAAGAGTCTTAAGCGTTGACGATCGCGGGCGCGTGTCGCTTTCGCTTAAGCGTGTAGGCGACCTTGACAAGAACAGGAAGATGAAATCCTATCGCATGGAACACAGGGCGGAAAAGATGTTAGAGCTGGCTGCCCAGATGCTCAACAAGAAGCCTGAAGAGGCTTATAAGGAAGTGGGCAGCAAACTGATGGAAGGCATTGGATCTCTTTATGAAGGCTTCCTCGCTGCTATGCAGAAACCGGATTCCCTCCTGAAAATGGGCATTCCGGAGAAATGGATTGCCGTGCTGAAAGAGATTGCAGAAAAGAACATTGAGCAGAAGGAATTTGAATTCAAGGCAAAACTGGCAATTAAGACTTTTAAACCCGCGGGGATATATGTTATAAAAAGCATACTGTCAGAAGCAGAAAAAATGCATCTGAAAGTGCATTACATAGCGGCACCCTCGTATTTTGTCAAATATTCATCAAAGAATGCAAAGAAAGGAGAAAAGGAATTTCAGGAAAAGCTCAACAAGCTTGCGGAAAACAAAGAAGCTGACGTGTCTTTTGTGATTGCATGAGATTAAGAAAATGCCCGAAATGCAGCAGCTATTCGCTTAAGCATGTATGCTGCGGCTCGGCAACAGTCAGCCCGCATCCGGCGAAATATCATCCTGCCCGCGCAGCTTATCTGCGCCTTGCAAAGAAACTTGAACATAAAACAGATTGATGTTGATTTATAATGCAGACAAAAACGCAGATACTCGAAAGGGTGAAGCTGAACAAACCTGTGCTTATTGAAGGGCTGCCGGGAATAGGCAATGTTGGCAGGGTTGCTGCGGGCTATCTTATTTCCGAGTTGAAGATGAAGAAATTTGCAGAGCTTTATTCACACCATTTCCTGCCCCTTGTCATGCTCCAGGAAGACGGAACCGCGAGCTTATTGAAATGCGAGTTCTACTATCAGAAGCAGAACAACCTCATTATTCTGACTGGCGACACGCAGAGCATTTCCCCGGAAGGTCATTACGAAGTTTGTGAGGTAATCCTGGATCTCGCTGAAAAGATGGGCGTCAAGGAGATCATAACACTTGGCGGATTTGCAGAAGGCAAGCAGGTTGACGAACCGCGCGTCGTCGGGGCTGTAAATGACAAATCCCTTCTGAAGAAATATGGAAAGTATGGCATTGATTTTGGAAAAGAGCACCCGGTTGGCACTGTCGTCGGCGCTAGCGGCCTCCTGTTAGGTCTTGGAAGAAGCCGCGGAATGGATGGCCTGTGCCTGATGGGAGAGACTTTCGGCCTTCCACTGATGACGGATCCAAAGGCGGCCGACAGGGTTCTTCACGTGCTTTCAAAGGTTCTCGGCATAAAGCTGGATCTCACAAAGCTTGAAAAGACGATAAAGGGCATGGAAGACAGGATCAGAACCACAGACAAGATACATAAGAGTATACTGGAACAGATACCAAAACAAGGCAAGGAAGACCAGACGGGATATATTGGCTAGAGAATCAGTTTTGGCCCAATCTAAAAGCTTAAGAATTTGCAGTATGATATGTTCTGAGAACATGTCATCCAGAAAGCATTTAATTGCTTTCTGGGATAACAGATAGGCTGTTTAACACTTATTTTCTGAGGATGAAAAATGTTTGAATATAGTGGACTCACAAGATTCGAAAAGACAAGGGTAATATCCGCGCGGGCGCTGCAGTTATCAATGGGAGCGCCAGTGCTCATTAAGACACACCTGCACGAACCGAAAGAGATAGCTAAACTTGAATTCGAGAAGAACGTACTGCCCATAACCGTGAAAAGGCGGGCACCTGTGAAAAATGACTGAATTCTGCTGGTGATTATATGCCTGTGAAAAAAGAGAAACTATTGGTGCCGAGAGAACAGTACCTCTCAGCAGGCGTTCACATAGGGCTGACTGCCAAGACAGCCGACATGGAAAAGTTCATATACAAAGTAAGGCCAAACGGGCTTGCTGTGCTTAATGTCGCTACAATCGACAAGCGAATAGGCTATGTTGCAAACATGCTTGCTGGAAAGAAGAACGTGCTTGTTGTATCCAGAAAAGAAAACGGCCAAGATGCAGCAAGAAAGTTTGCAGAATTGATAGGTGCTAAGTCAATACTTGGCAGATTCATGCCTGGATCGCTTACAAATCCTACTTACAAGGAATTCTTCGAGCCCGACATAATTGTCATCACAGACCCTCTGGCAGACAAGCAGGTGATGAAAGAAGCTGTCCAGATGCGCATCCCTATTATAGGATTAGCTGACACATTCAACGAGACTACTTTCCTTGATGTAATAATCCCCTGCAACAACAAAGGCAAGAAGTCTCTGGCCTTAGTCTACTGGATACTTGCAAAACTCATAACTGAAAAGCGCAAGGAGAAGTTTGAAGCCACACTGGAAGATTTTGGTTACGAGAAATAGTTGGCAACAATTAGAATATTATAACTTAACAACTGCTCTTCTCATTTCTTCAAGTACCCGTGCTTCATATATTGCTCTTGCTTGAGCCCTGCTTGCAATCGCTTGCTCTTTCTTATCTTCCAGAACCTTAAGCCCTGTTTCAGTATTAAAATCAATAGCAGGTAACTTTTGGAAAGGTTCTATTATCTTGTACAATTGATCTGCAGTGATATCAAATCTGCCTTGAATAAATTGTCCCGTTTCATTATCATATCCGCCTACTATAGAGGCTTTGCTTTTTCCATGACCAACAAAATCGTGTCGTACACAATTGTCTACAAGTTGTGATACAACTACTCCATATTCAGGAGCATCATATTTGTTTGTTCTTTCACTGAATTGGCGTGTAATTCTTGTATTGTTCTTGAGACTCTTAACTGCTTTTTTTCCGCCCAGAATATCTTCAGCTTCTTTCAATTTACGCGCGGTTTCTCTTGCCTGTTCTGCTTTTATGCGCGCTTCTTTCAATTGAGCATCTACTTTTGTTTTTTCTTCAGTTGGGAGTCTATCATACGTTAAAGATCCAACAAGTGGCATATCGTCACGATCAGCATCATCAAGCTCCTCTGGCCTGTATCCATTTCTGCGCCTCTGTCCAACAGCATAGCCCACGCCACCAGCTGCGCTAGTTATCAACGTTGTTGCTAGTGCGTAAGTTGCTGCGTTAGCCAGCTTATATCTAGCATCGTTAGCAATATCAGGAGTCGGTTGCTGTTTACTGTATATTCTTTCTTCTACGACGGCAGGAGCAGTTGCTTGGGTATTGCCAGTCGTGTTGTAGCCGACTAAAGCGGCAGCTGATACAAATAATGCCGCTACTGATCTTTTGAGCCACCCCATATGTAACCACTCTTTAGTACTATAAAGCAAAAGGCTTATAAGCCTTTTGCATGCACGGCTCGTAGCAGAAACTAACTTATTACTTGATATTTATTGTACGTGAAAAACATTAAAAACCAGCTTATAATATCATGGTCACCATTACGTAAGCCTTACAAGGCCCCCTGTTTTTCTTGCACGATGAAAAACAATCTTGTAAGCCAGAAGCGAGAAGACAGCATAAGCAACAGTTATCAAAAATCCTTCTGTCAAAACGGCTGAATTCGTGGTTCCTGCTGAAACCAAAGCCCTAGTCGCTTCGAAGATGTTTGTGAAAGGCATAAGTTTTGATACAACTTGAACTGGTTCCGGGAATATGGAAACAGGGTAGAACGGTGCGGAAAGCAATATGAATGCCTGGAGTGCAGACCATGCAAGAAAGCTGTATTCTCTGCCTGCTGCAATAATCATGGCGGCAAGTAGTATTGCCAATGTCAACGAAGCAAACAACGTCAAGGCCGATAAAATTAGTATATCTGATGCGTTAGTCGCTATCAATGAGAGGCCAAACACATAGTAAGATATTCCAAGCATCAGCAGCATTATTCCAATGGATATGATTATTGCAAATATCATGCGCGCTGTGAGATACTCAAACTCGGTTATGCCTGTAATGAGTATTTGTTTTAAGCTGCCAGACCAAGTGTCGTCATTCATTTGCATGTTTACACTGCTTTGCGCAAGATAGGCAAAGTTCCAGAATATGTTGACAACTAGAACAACAAGTCCGGCTTCTACGGCCTTATCCCGGACAAAAACAGAAAACAAGCCCCATATAATTATTGTAGTTAGCGGAAAGTAAATGAATTCTGCAATCTTCCATCTAGAATTCTTGAATACAAGCATGTCGTAATAGACTAACGCAGCTATTTTGTACAGTTTCATTTCTTGCCACCAAGTATTTTTACGAAATAGTCCTCGAGTGTTGGTTTCCTGCTCTCAATTTCGGTTATTTCTATGCCTTTTTCAGCAAGCATTGAGAGTGTTTCGCTTATGTTCTCATCAGCAGGCAGTTCTTTTTTCAAAATATTTCCTTTTATGACAAAACCTCTTTTCCTTAGAAACTCCTTGTTCTTCACGCTTCTGACTTTAATTATCAGGTCGTATGTGGCGAATTTTCTTAGCTTAACGGATTCAACAGTTCCAATATCAACTATTCTGCCTTTGTTAATGAAAGCTATCCTGTCACATAGCTGTTCCAATTCATGCATGTAATGGCTTGTCAGTATGATAGTGGTGCCAAGCTCCTTGTTAATTCTCTTTATCTCATTTCTAGCCTTGATTGCAATGTCAGGATCAAGACCTACTGTCGGCTCATCAAGAAGCAGAAGTTCAGGACTATTCAATAGTGCTTTAGCCATTATGAGCCGCATTCTTTCGCCTGTAGAGATATTGCTAAACTTGCTTTCCATAATGCGCTCTATCTCAAAGAATTTTGCCAGCTTTTTTGTTTCTGTTATTCTCTTGTTCTTTGGGATGCCATATAATCGTCCGTGAAACTCAAATATGTCTTTTACTTTCAATGCCCAATGAAATCTTGTTTCTCCTGAAACAAAATTCATCTTTTCAAATAAATCGTTGTTTTTTAGTGGATTCTTTCCAAAGATTTTTACATTTCCAGAGTCTGGGAATAAGATACCGATTAATATATTGAGCAGTGTAGATTTTCCAGCTCCGTTCGGTCCAAGAATGCCGAATATCTCACCTTCTTCTATGTCAAATGAAATGTCTTTCAAGGCGAAGAAATCTTTACCCTGGTATTTGAACTTTTTAGATACATTCTCAACTTCAACAACAGGCATGGAACACCGAACTCCGAAGATGTTATAAGAATTTGTCCTGCAGAAAGAATTACTTCAGGCCCTCTATGGATATCCTTGTAGGCGTCGGCAGTTTGTAGCCTGCTTTTTTTAATGCAGTCTGTGCTACGCCTATTCCAGCTTTGTTGACCCGCACTTCCATTATTTTCTGCCCTTTTCTGACTCGTGCTGCAGTGCCAATAGGCTTGCCGAAGGACATGCGCATGCCCTGCTGGAATCTGTCGGCGCCCGCGCCGGTTGCCAGTGCATTTTCTCGAAGCACGTGATGAGGATACACGCGGATCTTCAGGAAAAATGCGGCGCCTTTGCCTATGTTCTTCTCAAGCGCCTGGACAGCTGTAATCCTGCTTGATTCCAAAGCATTGTGCCTGATTTGCACATCCCTTTCAGAAACAAGGAAAAGGGCATTATCATAATCGCCTTTCGTGCCCAGTTCAAATTCAGTGATCTTTGGCTTTGGCACTCCTTTCACGTAGCCTTTTCTGGGTGTTTTTCTAGATTGCCTCGTGTAGGGCCTTTCAAGCCTTCTATAACATCTTCCAGGACGTAGTGCCATATTTATCGCCAGAATGTTAACTTCTTACAAATCCAAGTTTCTTAGCTTGCGTTTCATCTGCAATTGTATCTAGCCTGTATCCCAAGAGGAGCAATGTAGCACCAAGTTGCGGTTGCGGGCATAAATGATCCAAACGGCTGTCGCCTGCAATAAGCACGCTTTTACCTCTCATGTCGCTGTCTTTCCAGGGCGCTGGAGGTGAATATCCGACTACTTCAAAGCCTTCATTGTAACCTGTGTCCCTGGTTCTTATCTTGGGGAAAGCCGCTAGTATTGCCTGTGCTGGTTGTGGCATCTCGCCTATCATTGTAAGCTTGTGAAAATATCTCATCCTGCTATCAACCATAATCTTCTGCATATAATATTTATAAGCTTATTTTCCGAAAAAGCGCAGGAGAAAGGGAGAAAGAGCCACGCTAACAATAGTAAAAATAATTAGAGTAGAATAGGCGCCTGTGCTTATTATTGCGGCAGCCAGGGCAATTTGTGCTATGATTATTGTAAATTCTCCCTTTGGAAGCATCGCCAGTATAATTATCTTTTTCTCCCTGTTCTTGAGATTGAAGAAGTTGCCAAGCAGGCCGTAAACTGCTACCTTGCCCGCAACAGCGGCGGCAATCATGATCACTATAAGCCATACGCTGACGGAACCTATATCCATCGACAGCGCAGAATAAGCAAAGAAAAGCGGAATGAAGAATCCGTGGCCTATAGTTTTTATTTTCGGCACGATTGTAGACTCTGTAATTTGGAAATTTCTCATCATTATGCCGATCAAGAACGCCCCCGCAAGTCCCAGGAGGCCTGTCCTTTCGCTGATGAATGCCGCGATGAACAGGATGATCAAAGGAATAGAGATGTATATTTGCTCGTCTTTTGCAAAGCGGAACAAAGATAGGAGTTTTTTTGTCACTGCCGGGCCCACTGTAACGGCTGCCGCCAAGAACGCTACGAAAGCTGAAACCAGGAGGAGGATTGTGAATGTATCAGCCTTCCCGCTAAACAATAAAGACAGGCCGGAAATCACGATTATTGCAAGAAAGCTTTCGGCAAGCTCAGCAGAGATTACAAACTTGTAGGCCCTGGTTTTGTACTCCCCGAGCACTGCTATTGCATTCATTGTAGCTGAAGGGCTTGTAGAGAGCAATGCGGCTCCTACTACGCTTGAAAGAAAAATATCGCCTGAACTGTAAAAAGCAAGCGTGAAGCCGGCCGCAAATGACGCCAGTGAAGAGAGAACGGCAAGAATGCTGCTTGAATACAGCTCACTCTTTTCAGATTTCAGATTGAGCCCTATGAGAAAGAATACAAAAAGAATGCCCAAGCCTGCTATCTCCTGCAGTGTTGCAGCCGGAGCGACAAGATGCAGAACTGGCCCTGCTATGATGCCGCCAAATATTTCACCGGCCAGAGATGCCATTTTCAGCCTTTCAGCAATTTCTCCGAATATCTTGGCGCTGATTATGAGTATTGCCAGACTGAGAAGTATCTGCACGGCCATATTTCTAGATTGTTTCGGGAAAATAAATAAGCGCCGAGAGAGGGAATTTCAGGCCTTTCTTTTATTTCTTTTCGTTTCTTTCAGCTTCTTTCAGCTTCTATCCGTTTCTTTCCGCTGGCGCTTTCTTTCAAAGAAAGGGCCATTTGAACCCTCAAGCCCTTGCGGGCACCAGCTTTCCAGGCTTGCGCTTTATTGAAATCTTCAATAAATTGGCGCGATACCAGGTTACGCGTACGAGATAGTTTCATTATCTCGGCATCTGCTCGGCAATAAACTAAAATCTGATCTGATAAGAATTTAATCCAATTGAAGAATTAGAACTTCTCTGCGTCCTCGATGAGCATGTCAGGTATGTCGCCATCAAGAACATGATATTTAAGCCTGCATTTGTTGCAGATGATCGCGTTTTTTTTAGCTTCGTACTTTATTTTGCCCTTGCATTTCGGGCAAACGAGTATATCAAGAAAATCTTTCTTCAACATATCAATCTTGTTCCTTCCTGGCTTTCCATTTTGATTTGACAGCTTCAAGGAAATCTTCTGCAATAGGACTGTAGGCTGTATACAAAGGTCTTCTGCCAAAGCCTATCACAGCCACGTCAACATCTCCCCTGAAAAGTGCATAACCGCCGTGGTTAGACCTTTCCAGTCTATAGCCGTGGCGTGGAGCTTCTGCCGCCAGCATACTGAACCATCTGTATCCTTCCATGAACTTTTGGGCGCCACGAATCATCTTTCTTATCTTTGCGTCTGATAGCAGAACTGTTTTATCTTGCCGCCTTGCTTCCGCGGCTTTGAATGTTTCTTCAAACTCAGGGGTGCGGGCTGAATATTCAGGGCCTTTTCCATAACCAAAAGTTCCACCGCATAGGCCATCTTTAATAACATAATAACTGCCATCTATGCTTCTTCTCACATCAGAGCCGCGAGGCAGGGAACTCTCCACTGCACGGAACCACCTGTTCATGCCGTTGTAAGTTCTAGTGAACTCTCTCGCGCCCGCACCCAGGCCTCTTGCTAGATTTGCCATTAATGCACCTGCTGGACTCTTGTTAAAATATCTTTTTATTCCTTCTTTAGCTTCGGATAAGCTCCTTTTTCGATTATTACCCTGTCGGTTTTTACTGCAAGAGCCTTTCTTTTTATCATCTCTTCTGCATTAAGTGCCGACTTCGCCAGTGCCACCAGCTCGCCTTTCAATGACATTATTGCTGTGAGCTCACCGGGCTTAATTCCTTTCTGGACAAAACATATGCCGCCTGTATAAAGAGGCGAACCGTTGGCTATGGAATGAACAGCAGAATCTTTTATTATCACTTTAGGCAGATGTTCAACTGCCGCTTCTACTGGCAATATATATTCGCGCAGCTTCTCGTCCCCGTTTTCTTTCCAGTCCATGTAAGCGTCTGAAAGATCCTGTATTTTTACAAGAAAACTTTCATTAAACCTGCCTGCACGTATCCTCCGCAGTTCGGTCATATTTGCGCCTCCTGTCTCCTTGCCAATCTGGTGGCATAAAGTCCGGACATATGTGCCTGCCTGAGCAGCAACCCTGAATGCAACATCTTTGTGGTCTTTGTCAAGTATCTCGAATGAATAAACATGCCTTGCCCGCTCTTTTCTTGCTACTGCGCTCCTTACAGGTGGTCTCTGTTTTATTTCTCCGATGAATTTTTTGATATTCCTTTCAAGTGTGACATCATCAACATCTTTGTGAAGATGCATCACGCCTGCATACTCCTTATCCAATCCTTGCAGTGCTGGTATGGCTTTGCACGCATTGTCAAGTGCTATCGGAAGGACGCCGCTCACAGCAGGATCTAAGGTCCCAGAGTGTCCTGCGCGGGGAAGCGCGAAAAGTTTCTTCACTGTTGCAACAACGTCGTGGCTGGTAGGCCCCGGCCACTTGTCAAGAATAATCAGGCCGTTTCTTATCAGTTCTTCAACGCTCCTGGCGCCGGGATATTTGCCATACTCAAGGCGCGAAACGTCCTCAGACTTTACAAAGAACCCGTCTTTTTCCCGCATGATTAGAACTTGTCGCAAAAGTACAAAAACAGCTATTTGCTGTGTCTTTTCTTGTACTCTTTTTTGATAAACTTGAGTGTAAAAGGAAGATACTTTTTCTGCAGTTTTTCAGGCATAGAGAAGAAATCGCTAATAACCCAGCCAGTACAATTCTTGCTATTACAATGACATTTCCATTTCTGCTTGGTGTAGGCACTAATACGATAATCTACAGTTATTTCCTGTCCAGATTTGATACTTTTCGATGCAAAATATGATCTGCCCTTTGGAATTGCATTGGGATCGCATGAGTGGTTGATAAAACGTTCAGGTACCCCCATAATTTCCCATTTATCCTTATCTAGTTCATTTAGATGGATCTTATCGTCGCGGGATAGTTTTCTGGCAGTTTTTGTATGAAATATTTTTCCCTTTTTGCCTTTGACAATAAGTTCTTCTTTCTTGAAATCTTTAGCAGCGAATACTCCTTTGCCTTTCTTTCCGGCTTGTTTAACGCAAATTGATTTTATCATCATATCCACTTTATGAGAGAAGGTTGATACATGGCAGATCTAAGATCTGCCTGTACAGGTGGAACTTTGTTCCATCATGCAAGGATGAGATGAGTGGAATGAAGTACCAAAGGTACTTCTAGCTGCTCGTTCTCGACTTATAAGTAAATCTTCATTAGCTTTCGTGTCGTCATCATTACGAAAAAGAAAGAAAGCAAGTACCATCCAAGCCACCTGAGTTCATTCCCTACAAACGGCGCTTGAAATGGGAGCAGGGCTGCGACCGGCGAGACCTTTACGGCATCACCAGCTACTGCTGCGTCAAAAACATTTTTTCTTTCCTCTAGTCTGCAGGGCATTTCGCATGTTTTGCCTTCAAACGATACGGAGTTCCCCTCAACTGCAATTGAACCGCCGTTGAATAAAACTTCCCCTTTCCCGTCTGTAAGTTCTATTATCTTTTCCCCGTAAACGGCCCCTATCCATGGAACCGAGACAAGCGTTATTATCATGGATATAATCATTGGCTTGAAAGACATCCTCATTATTTTTCCCTGTTCCTTCATGACTTCTTTGAACAGCACATCAACTTCAGTTTTGTTCTGCGATTTCTGCTGTTCTTTCATCTTCGCATTAAGTTCCTTGATCCTTTCCCTGGAAGCTTTTGCGTCCTGCTGCTTTACCAGCAGCTTGTAGAAGATGTTTACTACAACTGCCGTGAGTATTGAGAACAAGATTATATCAGCGGTTATTGAAAAAAATACCATATTTTCACTCCTTGACAAATTCCAGTTTTTTAACCCTGAAACCTTCTCCTATTGAATGCTTCTTCTTGCATTCTGCGCACGTATAGCGCAGGTCCAGCTTCCTTGTAGGCTTTTCCCTTCCTTTTGGATTTTCTTTCGGGAAAGAACCGTAACCTGCAAGCTTTCTCAAGAATCTTCTCTGGCTTTTTGTATTCTGCCTTCTAGGCCGTCTTTTCGCCTCATCTGCCGTATGCTCGGTGTGTTTCTTGCAGAACGGGCAGTATCTTTTCTGTTTTTTTGGCATTTTCATGTTGCATCAAACTTTTTTCCGTTTAATATCTTTAATTAGGAGAGGAGGTTGATACGTGCAGAAAGCTTCGCTTTCTGACGTGCCAGAGAAGCTATGCTTCTCTGAGCAAGGATGACGGATGGAATGAAGCACCTCTGGTGCTTCTAGCCACTTGGTTCTCGACTTATTAATATTTTATTTAGGAGAGGAGTTTGATCTTCAGAAAGCAAAGCTTTCTGAGATGCCAAAGACATTTACGATGTCTTTGAGCATAAGGATGAGAACCTAGGTTCTCGACTTATTCTTCAACTGTTTCGATTACGCCTTCCTTGAGCAACAAATCATTTAAAGGCTTGGGTAAAAAATCAGTAGAAATTATCTCGTTTTCTTTTAGTTCATAGGTTTTCATGTCGGGTCCCACGAAAGCCGGCAAGGCTTTCATCACCTTGTACGCCAGCTTTTTGTCCTTTTGGATCTCTGAAAAGAAATTTTCCCGGAAATTCTTTATGCGGCCTGTCAGGAAATAAAACAGGTCTTGTTCTTCTTTGGTCAGGTTTTCAGGCTGCAGGCCGGTTCTCACGGTATAAAGGGCCCCTTCAAGCAGTTTTTTCTCCCTCGACTCGAAGAATCTCCGTATTATATTTCTGACATTTTCAAGCTCATGCACATCCGCAGATGATTTTAGCTGTTCTTTTTTCTTTAGATAGTCCCTGAGATCCGAAAGAAAGTTTTCAGGCAATTTTTGCGGCTTTTTTGATTCCTTCTCGGCTCTTTCGATGTCACGAATCTTGTCAAATGTGAGCATAAGGACTGTATAATTGGAAAGTATTAAAGCCGCTAATGCATTCTGCCCTTGTGAAGTTCAAGGCCTTGTCCTGTCTGGAACTGTTTCTTGCAGACAAGGCAGGAGAAGCCCTGGGGTTTTACGCGCTCTTTTTTTCTTGAACCCATGATTCTAAACGGGTAATTCACGGGGTTCTTTATTGTTATCCTTTCCGTTCTGCCCTTGCATACATTGTCAGGTCTGCATATCCCAATGTCTTTGTAATACATTGCAACACTGCAGTTGGCGGGCGGCTTTGCTGTGTGCTGCTCCTGATAGCGCAACTGTGCAAGGAGATAATTTCTTGGAAGCGGTGGCTTGTTCTTTTCATTCCACTGGAACACCTTTTCCTGTATTTCTTCCAGTTTCCAGTTCATCATCCTTAGGAAATTTATCAGGATGAAAAGGCTTCTTTTTCTGCCGTCCTGCATCCCTGAAAGAACAAGCCTGATGCAGGGCGGAAAAATATCCTCGCTGATCTTATTTTCCCATTGTATCCTCGGCTTCTTCCCGGTTTCATTTCTTTCTGCTTTCTTGTGCATGGCGCGCCAGTCCATTGCAGCAAGAAACAGCGCTTCTGCAGAATTTTCTTCGGATATGAAGAATTCGGTTTCAGTGCTGATCTTTTCAGGCTTCGCTTCTGATTCGGAAAATGTCATTATGTCCTTGTGGCTTAATGGCAGCGATGCCAGCCAAGTCTTTTCGTTTAGGCTGTACGGTGCCCGGAACATGTGCCTTACTCCCCAGTTCTTCTCTACCTCCACGAAATAAAACGGATTCAGTTTGCTTGGCGGCTCAGCCAGCGAGTTTATGAGCTCGTTTGCTCCTCTTGATTTTACAAGTTCCTTCATTAGTTTTTTTGCTATTTTTTTCCTTATGTAAGCTGCCAGAATCCTCGCGGCATCCGGGTATAATTTTTGCAGCGGTTTGTAGTCGACCTCTTTTGGGAAGCTTTCCCATGGGATACATATATGGAATCCTCTGCGGCCTGAGAATTTGATCCCGAATGTCACGCCGTTTTTTTTGAGTAGCCTGCATATTAAGTCGGCAGTAATCTTTGATTCTTGCAAACCGATTTTTGAGTCTATGTCTATTATCAGGTCCCATCCGGTGCGCAGTTTTTCATAGTTATCCTGCCTGAGTGCCATTGGATTGCTCCAGTGTTCGACAGAAATGTGGAATGAAGTCACACCATTCTTGGCCATCTGGAATACGTCTGTAGGAAACTGAAGTATGTTCGGCCTCTTGTCATATGACCCGTCCCAGAATGCGCCGGCGACTTCCCTGTTTTTTGAGCTTTTGATAAGAGAATCAGCTATATCTTTCCTGGAGTAGTATTCAAGGATCTGCTGGCGGTTCATAGAACTAGTAAGGGTAAAAGAAATAAAAGGGTGCAAATCCAGCGTTTGCAAGGCTAGTACTTACTTCACAAGCAGCCTTGCCTGGTCTATGCTGTATTTCCAGCCTTTCGGCAATTTTCCTGTCCGGGCATAATACTTTCCCAGCCTTCGTATCTTGGATTCGACGAGCTCCACGCCGTGGATGGCCTTTGCATCTGCCTTGTTTTCCCCCAGATGCCTGTGCAGGTTGACAGCCTGCTTCATCAGGTTGTACAAATCCTCCGGGACTTGTTTTTTTGCTGCCTTTTCCGTAATCTTTGCTATGCGCAAACCAAAGGCACGAACATCAGGAATGCCATATTGGTCCCTTAAGACGATGCCTATCTGGCTCGACGGCCTGCCGTCTTTCGCAAGCTTAACTATGAGCTTTTCCGCCTCTTCCTTGTCGTAAGCAAGCCATTCCTGGCGTATGCGCTTAATAGGCTTCTTGCTGCCGGATCTGCCGTGTTTTCTTGAATGCATTCGTGCCATGTTAATCACAAAAATAATCTTCTTTCTTTTCTAGATTTTCTTTTTGGACATCTGCAGGAATTCTTAATTCCTGCGATGCAAGAAAAGCAACGCTTCTCTTCGCATACAAAGACTTTTTCTTTCTTAAAGAAAAAGGATTTGTTATCCAGCTCTTTCTCTGTATCTGCCGCGTTTCTCTATTTCATGCAACGTTTTAATAACTTTCTTTGCTTCGTCAAATTTCTCTCCATAGGCTTCGATAGCCATTCTCCATACAATTTCTTTTATTTCATGATGGGTTGACTCAAGCGCTTCTTTGAGCACGTACAGGTCAACGGCTTTGTCCTCGGCTCTTTTGCTCTGGAAGCCCAGGCCGAAGTCGATTAAGTATACTTCATTCTCTTTTATTATCATGTTGCTTGTCGTCAGGTCGCCGTGTATTATGCCGTAGTTGTGAAGCCTTGCAACAGATCCCGCTATTTTTCCCGCCAGCTCCGCTGCGTTTCCCGCGCTTATGGCGTCTCTTACCTTTTCGCCTTCAATAAACTCCATTTTCAGCGAGAAATCGCTTTCTTCCAGAATTCCCGGCACGTGCACGCCTGCCCTGCGCGCGGCGCGAAGCAGCGTCGCCTCGCTTTTCGTTCTCTTCCTTCTTAATTTGTCGTCTATCACAGGCAAACGATAGCCTTTTCTGACCCTTTTTTTCAGGATGCTGCCGTTCTCTTTGAGAATAACAGCTTCCGCGCCGTGGGCTATCTGCATGGATCAATTAACCAAGAATAAGCTTAAATTCTCAAAAAGCGCAGCTTTTTGGAATTCTCGAAATCCAAAGGATTTCAGAATAGGCGTTCCTGCGAGCAGTTTCTGCCTGTATGCTGCTGCCATAGAATTACCCTTTTATCTCTGCAAGGAATTCTTCTTCGCCCATTTCTTTCCGGCCGCCCGTGTAAGGCAGCATTTTCTCAAGCTTCTGCCTGAAATTTTCGTCGTTTGCAGCTTTAACCATGAGGCTGTCTATCAACTGCGGGAACATCTTGCCAAGTTTCTGCAGGCGGTAGTTCGCTTTGATCTCGGGCCCAATGACTTCCCACAGGTCTTTGTCGTACTTCTTGAGAAACTTCTCGCTAACATCATTTTTTTCCATTGCTTCAATAGCCACTTGTACGGCTACTTTGCTTGATATCATTGCGTTGCCTACGCCTTCGCCGCTCAGCGGATCTATAAGGCTTGCGGCATCGCCAAGAAGCAGAAAGCCGTCGCCATAGCACTTCCTGTGATAACTCGCTATCGGAAGGCTCCACCCACGAACCCTCTCAACAAGTTCTGCATTTTTGAAGCGTTCTGTAAAAAGCGGGTTGTTTTTTATCTCATGTAAGAGCGCTTCCTGCAGGTTCACGTTCTTTTCATTCTTGTCCTTGACTATCATCCCGAGACCGACATTCGCTTCGCCGTTTGGAAGCGGGAATATCCAGAAATATCCTGGAATGAGGGATTTTACCATGTGTATTTCTATTCTGTCCGTCATGCCTGTAACGCCGCGGTAATATGTCCGGATGGCAACTATGAAATGTTCCAGGGGGTTTTTGTTAAGGCCCATTTTTGTTGCCAGAACGCTGTTTGCGCCGTCCGCTGCAAGAACAATCTTTGCCCTGTGTTCTTCTTTTTCTCCTTTCTTATTCGTGCCAACAATGCCTCTTACGAAGCCGTCTTCAACAATATAATCATTGACTGTCAGAACCCTGAATTCGGCCATGCTTTTTGCACACTGGAAGAGATAGTTGTCAAATACCATCCTCTTGTGCACGTATCCGGGAGCGGGCTTGTCGCGGCTCTCCACATCTACGTGGACCAGCGTGCCGTTGGGGCTGCTAAGCGTTATGCCGTATATCTTCTGTCCCGGCAGCTTCTCATAGCCCTCGTAAATACCAAGCTCCTTCATAATAGTTGCTGCTTTCCTGCCCTGGGCATCCCCGCATATCTTATCCCTCGGGAACTCTGCCATGTCTACAAGAAGCGCTTTTTTGCCTGCCTTGGAAAGATACATGGCAGCCGTGGCTCCGGAAGGGCCGGCGCCTACAATAATTACATCAAAATCTGTCATGGTAACCAGACTTTCTTAGACAAAAATACTTTTAAAAGTTAATTTAAGTTGGGTTTTTATACCTTTGGGCCGACACGCTTAGTTCTTTGCAGGTATGATTATATATACTATTTACAGGAAGTATATTCTGTATATGCCAGAAAATAATAACCACATGTCTACCATACGCATCTCCAAGAAAGCAAAAAAGATGCTTGAATCTTTCGGGCAATTTTCTGATACTTATGAGATTGTAATTGTGAAATTAGCTGAACACTACAAAAACTGCAAAAAGCACAGCAAGGTGAAAAATAATGGTGCGTCTTGACAGGATAACCATGCAGGGCTTCAAGAGCTTTGCCGGCAAAGTGACCGTCCCGTTCCCTGCAGGCTTCAATATAGTCTGTGGTCCGAACGGCTCAGGCAAGTCCAATATAGTCGATGCACTAACATTTGTTCTCGGCACTGCATCGGCGAGAAGCATCCGGGCGCAAAAGCTCCAGAACCTTATCTTCAACGGGGGCGCTGACAAGAAGCCCGCCGAATTTTGCGAGGTTACACTTTATCTCGACAACTCCGACAACAAAATACCGACAAACGAGACCGAAGTAAAAATCACTAGGCGAATAACGCGGTCTGGAATAAGCGTATACAAGCTTAACGGCCGGACAGTCACAAGGAACAAGATCCAGGATTTGCTGGCAAATGCAAACATGTCTTCTGACGGCTATAACATCATCATGCAGGGCGATGTAACAAGGATAATTGAAATGGGCCTGCAGGAAAGAAGGGAGATAATAGATGAAGTTGCGGGGATAAAGGAATTCGATGAAAAGCGCGAGAAAGCAACAAGGGAGCTGGAGCGTGTAGAGCTGCGTGTCAGGGAAAATATGATTGTTGTTGCAGAAAAACAAAGATATGTCCAGCGGTTGAAAACAGAAAAGGAAATTGCAGAAAAATACGTTGATCTCAGCGAGAAATTACATATTTACCGTGCATCTTCGTTGCATAAAAAACTGACGGAGGCTGAGGAAAAGGGGGCTGTCATAGACAACGAAATTAATGAAAAAACTTCTCTTTTTGAAGAAAAATCAAGGGTTTTTGAAGAATCTGAAAAGGATCTGGAAAACAAGGAAAAGGCAATGAGGAAGATAGACGATGAAATAATGCAGAAGACAAAGAACATAGATATTTTAAGAAAAGCCGATGCCATCCGTACAGAAATAATCAGAAAGAAAGACAGAATTGATTTTAATGAAAGAGAAATATCCAGGCTAAAGGAATTTGAGGTGCCTGAAAGGAATGCTGCTATTAAAGAAATCCTCGCTATGAAATCGCCGGGGATTCACGGGACAGTTGATTCGTTGGTTGATGTCCCAAGCGAGTATTCCACAGCAATCGAGGTAGCTATAGGCAGGCATTCAAAAGATATTGTTGTTGCGGACCATGAAATAGCAACAGGCTGCATAAAGCACCTGAAAGCTAAAAAGATTGGACGTGCCCGTTTCCTGCCGCTGGATAGGATAAGGGGCAGGGAAAAGAAAGAATACAAGGGAAAAGAACACATAATAGGTTATGCAATAGATTTAGTCAGATATGACAGGAAATTTTCTCCTGCAATAGAATTCGTTATTGGTTCTACTTTGGTTGTAAAAAATATAGACATTGCAAAGAAAATCAAGGGCTTCAGAATAGTCACGCTTGATGGCGATTTGGTCGAGCCTTCTGGTGCAATGATAGGCGGATTCTACAGGAAACAGCACCGAGAATCTTATGCGGCCAAGATAAGGCAGCTTGGGGAGGATAGTGAAAGGCTTGAAGACGAAATAAGATCTTTGGACAAGGAGCTTGGAAAGTATAATCTGCAGGACAAGGGAGAAACTGCAAATGTACGGGAAGACAAGATAAAGATAGAAAAAGATATCGAGTCCGCAAGAAAAAGATGGAAAGACATGTTTGAGGAAAAAATGATACTGCAGAATAGTATAAGCAGACTGAAGATCGAAAAGGCAAGGATAGAAGCTAATCTTGATAACCTGAAAGTAGAAATGGAAGAATTCAAGGAGGTAAAAAATTTTGAGGAAGGCTCTGTTGACCTTTTACAGGAAAAAGTGAGGCATTTTGTAGCAGAGATTAACAGGCTTGGGCCTATTAACATGAAAGCTCTGGAAGAATACAAGACACTGAATGTAGAATTCGAAGAACTGAAGAAGATCTTGGATAAGCTCCTTGAAGAAAAAAATGCAATAGTGAAAATATCAGAGGATATCGAAAAGAAAAGATACGACAAGTTCATGGAAACTTTCACTGAAATAGCTGCAAAATTCTCGACAATATATTATGATATGTCAGGCGGAACAGGGAGACTAAGGCTTGAAGAAGAGAACAAGATTGATTCCGGCCTGATTATTGAAGCCAATCCTTCAGGGAAAAAAGTCCTTAACTTGGACAGCATGTCGGGCGGAGAAAAGACGCTGACGTCCTTGGCGTTCCTTTTTTCCATTCTGCAGCATTACATGACGCCGTTTTATGTCCTGGACGAAGTGGATGCAGCCCTAGACAAGCCGAACACAAAGAAGATAGCTGACCTGATCAAGAAATACTCAAAGAACGTGCAGTTCATCGTCATAAGCCACAATGACCTGACAATATCTGAGGCCGACAAAGTTTTCGGCGTGTCGATGGAAAACGGCGTTTCAAAGGTCTTTGGAATAGAATTGCCTGTGGCTAGCGAGTAAATGGGCGGGTTTAATGGTAGACGAAGCAAGGCTTATAAGAACAATAGTTCTCGGTGCAGACTGGCACGAGGTACTGGAGAATATAGTTGTCGATGAAGACCTGGACCCTCTTGGGATAGATATTGTAAAACTGGCCGAGGCCTTCATGAATTACTTGCAGAGTATCAAGAAGTTCGATTTCCGCATACCGGCCAGATTCATCCTGGTAGCTTCAATACTCCTCAGAATGAAATGCGAGTTGCTTTTAGAAGAGGAAGAAAAAGCAAGAAGGCAGGAACAGAAACTGCCGGAGATAAATCTGGAGAATATACCCCAGCTTTCGCCGCCGGTTGTAAGAAAACCTATAAGGAAAGTCACCCTCTCAGAACTGATATCTGCTCTGAATAAAGCCATGGAATTCAAGGAGAAGAAAGAAACAAAACAAGTAAGACTCAGGCGGGCAGTAGAGACGCTTATCGAACCTGAAGAGGATATAGAATTAAGGATCTCTGGCATTTTCAGCAAGATTTCAAAGGCCGGCGAGATAAAATTCTCGGATCTTGTTCCTGCCTGGAAGAGGAGCGAAATAGTTGATACTTTCATGCCTCTTTTGTACTTGTGCATGCGCAGCAAGATATATTGTGACCAGCCGGAAATGTTCAGTGAAATATTCATCAAAGTTCGGGAATAGATCTTATGAATGAAAAAACACAGCAAAGGCTTGCATTGCTTGAGGCAGCGCTTTTCACAACTACCGAACCTCTGAATATCGAGGATCTCCAGAAAACAACTAAGATAAGAAGGGAAGAACTGGAGAGGCTGATGAAAATGCTGGAAGAAAAGTATTCTTCAGCTGAAAGCGGAATAAAGCTGTCGACTGTAGGCGGCTACAGGCTAATGGTGAAGGAAGCCTTTGAGGAAAAGGTTTCCCACCTCACACCGCACGCAGACCTTTCCAGAGGGCTGCTCCGGGTGCTTTCAATCATAGCTTACCACGAGCCCATAAAACAAGCAGACATCGTTAAGATAGTCGGCAACCGCGTTTATGACTACGTTAAAGAGCTTGAAGAAAAAGGGCTCGTGAAGACAGAGAAGAAGTCCAGGACAAAGGTTCTTTCGCTGACTCCGCAATTCGAGGAATATTTCGGCGTTAAGAAGAAATTCATGAAGGAAAAAATAAACGAAATGAAGAATGACGAGCAGGATAAAGAAGAATGAATGATCAGTTTATCTTGCCTGAAATTTTTATTATTTCTCCCAAGACTTCCTCGGGGGCTCTGTTGCCGTCAACAATATACGTTTCTGGGAAAAGGTTTTTCATGGACAAATAGTTCCTTCTTATCTGCTCCAGTTTGTGCTCCTCTTCGAAGAGCTCCATGTGCGGCCGTGCCTTTTTCATCCTTTCCATGCAGATCTTCGGCTGTGTGTCAATTAAAATGGTAATGTGCGGTTTCCTGAAATAGCTGTTTAATTGCTTCAGAACCGGCAACGAGACATCAAGGCTTCCAAATGCATAAGAGGAAAGGATGTACCTGTCACAAATGACTATCTTGCCTTTTTTTAGAATCGGCTCGATTTCGCTCTGCACGTGGTGCGCCCTGTCAGCAGCGAAAAGCATCTGCAGTACAAGAGGTGATGTGTTCCACTCTTTCCTTAAGCAGGATTTTATCAGTCCACCCATCAGGCCTTCTGTCGGTTCTTTTGTGAGCACAGCATCTTTGTTTTTGCTTATGAAATAATTTCTTAGAAGCGTGGCCTGTGTCGTTATTCCGGACCCGTCTAGCCCCTCAAACACAATAAATTTTCCAGGCATGTTTTTTCTTTACGCCCTGCAGCTATAAATAGCTGAAATCAGCAGAAAACCAAAAAAGATGATCTAATCAGCGCACAAAATAAGGGCTTCTTCCGGTTGGTTGCACACCTAATGGAGTTTCTGGGGTTTGGGCTTTTCCGCTGTTTGCTTCGTTGGCAAAGAATCTTGCATGCGCATCTTCTTCGGCACTTAAAGCATGTGCCAGGCAGTCTATTGGTGCAGTTCCAGTATGATAGACATTCATTCCTGGATCGTCATGTGCATTTATCACATTGGCGTAACCTGTGTCGACTAAACGTCTATGCACGTATCGTTCTTTATCTTCAGGCTCTCCTTTAAATTCAGCTTCAAACGTTCTTCTTGCCGTTGCTACTTCTTCCATAGAGTAATTCATCCTTCATTCACCTCATTTTTTATTCTGCCTTGTTTCTTGACCGATCCATTTCAGGTAATCCGGGTTGCCTTTCACAATCTGCAATGCATTCACGCAGGGCATGCTGTAGCTGCTGTTTTCTTTCACGACCTTTATTATTTTTTTAACCAGCTCTTTCTTCGTTTTTGCTACCAACAGGCTTTCGCCGTGCTGCTCAACCTTGCTGTTCCACCAGTACATAGACTCTATTTCTGGGATTATGTTGATGCAGGCGGCAAGCCTTTCATGCAGCAGGATAGAGCCAATCTTTCGCGCTTCTTTGGCGTTTCTTGTTGTTATGTAAACGGCCACATGCATGATTCTTACATAATTGACGTCCTGTTTTAAATTCTTAATGCAAAACAAACGTATACACTATACTGTATTCATGAGAAATTCGAATTAAAATAGAAGGCTTAAGAAGAATGCATTGGGATGTTAGGGGTGATAGCTTATGGCTTACGTTAGATACAAGCTGCCTGAAGAGACGCACAAGATATTAAGAAAAGTGTGCAAAAAACTCGGGACGAAAGAATCAGAAATATCCAGGATAGCACTGATGGAATACCTCAAATCCCTGGGCTTGCTTTCAGAGAAAGTCAGGAGGATGAAGCTGATAAGGTGGGGCAAATGATGTTGTCTTTGTACGACCACCGACTTCAGTCGGTGGTTTCTTGAGACAACAGCATCCCAACGGCATTGAGCTTCACATGGTGGAACTTCGTTCCACCTATGCAGGAAAAGCTTCGCTTTTCCAAGCATCTGCTGCCTAAAGGCAGCAGTTTTCAATGCCGTTGCGGATGATCAAGCCAGGGTCTTTTTCATAAGGTACCTGTGATATCCGATACCGTGATAGTCCTGCTCGAGTTTCTGTATCCTGAACCCGTGTTTTGAATACAGGTTTACAGTCGCGAGATTGAGGGGGTCTACGGTGGCAAAAACTGCCTGGGCAGACCGGCTCTTCAGCAAATCCAGAAATTTGCTGATCAAGACGGAGCCGATGCCCTTTTTCCTCAAAGATTCGTCAACGCACATGCTAAGAAGCCAGCCTTCTTTTTTCTCATGTTTCACGGCGCCTAACAGATAGCCAATAATATTTTTGTCAGCATCCCTGCAGACCAGGAATGTATCCCCGAATAGCTCGGCAGATTGCCTGAAGAAATAGCGCGGATAGCCGTCAATGCCAAATATTTCTCTTTCGAGTTTGCAGAGTTTTTCTATATCATGCTTGAGCCTTTTCATATCGAGAAGCTCTATGACTATTTCTTCTTTTTGCATTTTACATACTCGAATACATAAAAATAAAAGAGTTAAGAATAGTCTGGTATTCGGGTGCTTAGAATGAAAGTAGTAATTGTTATTCCAGCCTACAACGAAGAGGATACCGTGGGTGGCGTAGTTTCGATTGCAAAACAGTTCGGAAAAGTCATTGTAATCAACGACGCCTCGTCTGATAACACGGCGCTAATAGCCAGAAAATATGGCGCGACTGTTATCAGCCACTCAAAGAATATGGGCCTTGGAGCTTCTATACGGGATGGGTTCAAAGAAGCACTCAGGAATGGGGCCGATTTCGTTATAACGCTGGATGCTGACGGCCAGCACGACCCGAAAGACATACCCAGGCTGGTTGAAAAGCTGAATGAAAGCTATGATTTTGTTTTGGGTGAAAGGAACCTTTCGCGCTACCCGTTTACAAAGAAGTTCGGCAACTTCTTCCTTAATCTGGCCACGAACCTTGTTTCAGGCACGGCAATAAGGGATACGGAATCCGGTTTTAGAGCCATAAAATCCGAAGCGTTGAAAAATTTCTACCTTAAGGCTGAAAGGTATGAAATATCGGTTGAAATAATATTTGAGGTGGGCAAACAAAAACTAAAGACGGCAAATGTCCCCATCAGTTCGCCTGTCTACGTCAAGGGTGTCGGCGTCCTGGATGGGGTAAAGAATTTCAGATATCTTGTCAAAAGAAGGAAAAGGAACCTCAAGAGCTATGTGGACGATTTCAAGTACGTGGCAAAGAATTTCATCGGGGCAAAAAGCCAGAGGAATTAAGAACTGACAGGACACCTTCTTCAAGAGAAAACTTCGGTTTCCACCCGAGCTTTTTTATTTTTGATATGTCTGCTTTGCTTCTTTTTATTTCGCCTTTTTTTTCAGGCAAGAATTTAACGCTCGGCTTTGCCTTAGAGATATTATGTATGATGTCGACAAGCTGCAAAAGTGATGTTTCTTTTCCTGTGCCTGCGTTATAAATGCCGTTATTATCAGCTCCAAGAAGCAGTGCATCCACGACGTCGTTAACGAAAACAAAGTCCCTTGTCTGTAATCCGTTGCCAAATATTGTTATGTCCTTGTATTCCGGTATCTTGCCGCAAAATCTATTTGCAACGCCGTACCCGCGAGGTCCGTATACATTGAAGAGCCTAAGAATAAAATAATCGCTCTGCTTTTTCAGCAGGTTTTCGGCCTTGAGCTTGCTCTTTCCATACTGTGAAACTGGTTTGCAGGTATCATCTTCATTGCAAGGCAGCTTCCCGTCAGCATAAACGGCAGCAGAAGAAGTGAAAATTGTTTTTGCTTTGTTCTTTTCCGCGCATTTGAATACATTTGCAGAACCTATGAAATTTGTCTGGAAAACTGCATCTTCTCCGGCTTGTACGTCTGCTATTGCCGCCAAATGAAAGATAACTTTGCAGTCTTTGGCGGCCTTGTTCACATCAGGCTGATTCCTTACGTCACCGTTGATGAATTTTGCAGCCTTGTCAAGATTTTCTTTTTTGCCGGTAGAAAGGTTATCAAGAACAACTACATCATGCCCTATTAAGATCAGCCTGTCCACTAAATGCGAGCCTATAAATCCACACCCGCCTGTAACAAGCACCTTCATACAACAATACCACTATTTTTAGTGACAGAGAATCTTAAATCATTATGTCAAGGACAGCCGTCCCCTAAGATGATATGCTCTTAATACTCCCACGACTAAAGTCGTGGGTTTCTGAGAGCATGTCATCCCAACATTGTTTATGTAATATCTGCTGTCTAAAGACAGCAGTTTTAAGCAATGTTGCGGATAACTTTGTTAGATAGGTGGTATGTTCAGGTATCACTGTGGTATTCTCTATCCCGGAAAGCAAAGCTTCCTGCAGATTTGCCCGCTTTTTGATTTTCAGGCCAGGAGCTTAAGCGCCATGACAAGTCCTGCAAATAAGAACGAAGCTGCAACAATATGGGCAGGTTTGAGCCTGATGCCGGTTTCCTCGACGTCGTAGTATCTTATCAGGCCTGCCGTTGATTGCGGCATGTATGTTTTCTCTTTATCAGCCATGATTATTAGTTATTCTCTGCGCTTAAATTCTTTTGTTGTGCCTTTTGAGGAAAACTGCTCGTGCTTCCAGGCGCTTTCTATGGGCTTCAAGGTTTTTTCTAAATTCCTTTATTTCCTTTTCAATTGCCTCTATAGTCTCATCAGTATCTGACAGCAGCTGTTCTTTGTGATTGGCGATTTCTTTTTTGTATAGAGAATTATGGCTTTTGATGAGCCTCTCGATTTCGAGCGATATATTTTCTGTGCTTCTTTTTGCTTTGATTAATTCCGGCCACATAATCAGATATCCAGGAGATTTATTTAAGTCTTAGTCTTGGCGGATTTGGCAAGTGATAGTTCATTCTTCGACTTCCAGAAAAAGTAGCTTATCAAGAGTATTGTTATTATCGGAGAGATCCATGGCGGGATATGCATGCCAAAGCTGTCCATTACCATAATAGTCCCTAGAAAGGCAACGGAATACATGGCGCCATTCTTCAGGTATTTGTATTTCTTGACGTTTTCTATATTGCTCACGGTCAGCTGGCGTACAACCACGGCCCCCATGCCGTTTCCTATGAGTATTATTGGAACAGAAAGGGTGAATGCGAAAGCGCCAAAAACGCCGTCTATGGAAAATGACGCATCGATTACTTCCAGATACATTATCTTGCTCCAGTCGCTCATTTTGCTGTTTTCCAGCATTTCCGCTTCTTTTTTCTCTGCATTTTCCCTGAAGCCGTGAACTATGAAGAATATGCTGGAGCCAACGACAGCGCCAAAAGCCATCAATGGGTTGATGTGTATGGAATACCATACTATTGTCGTCAGCAATACCGAAACGAGTGCAAAGAACCACACGCCTTTCCTTTCAATGTAATTCTCAACCATTAGCCCGTAGTATTTTGGTTCCAGGAACAGCCAGTGAAGGAAAAGGAATATTAGAAAAATACCTCCAGCCATCAGGAGGGGGGGTGCCGAGTTCTCAATAGCTTGGCTGATTGCAGGATCTTCGTTGAAGGCTGCCGTCATAGTGCCCCAAAAGCCTAGCTGCGGATTCAATGAATAAACTATAATGAGTGGCAAAAGCCCCCGTATAAGGAATACGGCGATAAATATGCCCCATATAAGGAACCAGCGTCTCGCCTGTTTCGACATGGTTCTGAGCACGTCGGCGTTTATTACTGCATTGTCGACACTCGTCACAATTTCAAAAAGAGAAAGCCCTACAAGGGTTAAAATGAGAAAAAATATCTCTGGCATAAGGAATCAGTTATAAACACTGAATGCAAGATTTATAAGTTTGTTGGTTTCTCTGCAAATATTCTGCAGAACATTTTTTGCCAACATGGGCAGTCGCATGGCAGATGAACAGTGTAATTTTTAATACTATGCTGTGTAATCTATTATTGGAGGATTAACCTGTGAATAGAACAGTGTATCTGATTTTTGTGTTGTCTGTTGTTGCTTCAGTGGCCGGCGCTCACGAAGAAATGCAGACGCCGGAAGAGATGATGAACGTGATAATGGCACGCCAGGGCGTTTCAAGCATAGGCGAGGTGGATTGCGGCAGTGTTTTAGAAGTGGATTTCGAGATGCTGGGGGACGCCGTGATGGGAAGGATGGCCGGAAGCCACGAGCTGCACGAGCAGATGGACAGCATGATGGGCGGCGAGGGCTCGGCGGGCCTGCAAAGCACGCACGTTGCGATGGGAAAAAACTGGCTTGGCTGCAGCCAGGGAGTAATGGGCAGTGGAATGATGGGCGTGAATATGATGCCGATGATGATGAGGATGATGGGCAATTACTACCCTGCATACTACAGCGGCTACGATGCTGTTCTTTTGCTTGCTGTTGCCGGCTGGATTCTTTTCTTTGCGATGCTTTATTTATATCTGTCAAGGATGTCCAAGAAAACGCGCAGGAGATGAAAATCCTCTATGTTACCATCAACTAATTCGAGAAAAGCAAAGCTTTCCTGAATTTCTCAAAGGGTTTCTGTGAAATCCTTTGCAGAAAGGTTGATGGTTTCTTTGTGGATTTCTTTCAAGAACATTGCTTTCATCTACTATCTGAAGATAGTAGTTTTTAATGTTCTTAGAATAAGGCTGCTTTTGCAAGGTGACAAATATTCTTGAAGATTTCATGGTTCCTTTTGTTTCAATCCTTGTTGCAGAATTCGGCGACAAGAGCCAGATGGCGCTGTTCCTTTTGTCAGCCAGGACAAAAATGCACAAGCGGCTGCTTGCTGGGGCTTTTCTGGCGTTTCTTGTTGTAGACGGCGTTGCAATACTGGCAGGCCACTACATCCTGAATATTATTCCTGTTCAGGCTGTCAGGTTCGCAGCCGGCGCTGTTTTTGCTGCCGTGGGGATATTTTATTTGTTTCACATGCCATCGGAAGAAAAGGAAACCGCAAGGCTGGTTTCCCCGTTTTATTCTGGCTTCGCTGTAACGTTCTTTTCAGAATGGGGCGACAAGACGCAGCTGGCTTCAGGCCTCCTTGCAACAAAATTCATTCCTTTTTTTGTTCTGTCCGGAGTCCTTGCTTCTCTGCTTCTGCTTTCTTATCTGGCAGTGCGTTCCGGGAAGTTTATTCATGCGCGGGTTGACAGGAAAGTCATGCAGAAAATATCAGGCGCAATATTTATAGTGCTTGGCATAACATTTATCATAGGCTGAGCGAATGAAAAACCAGAAACTGAAAAAAGAGCTGTCTCTTTTCACGGCTACCCTGTACGGCGTCGGCATAATCCTGGGTGCCGGCATCTACGTCCTCATCGGCCAAGGGGCAGGCGTAGCCGGGAATGCTATATGGCTTTCTTTTGTCGTGGCTGCTATAATCGCAGCCTTTACAGGCCTGAGCTATGCAGAGCTTGCCAGCATGTTCCCCCGGGTCGCCGCGGAATATGTTTATACAAAGCACGCGTTCAGCAGGAATTATCTTTCTTTCATCGTGCAGTGGATAATGATATTCACACTTATCGTTAGCGCCTCGACGGTGGCGCTGGGCTTCGGGGGATACGCCTCTTTCATGTTCGGTATATCGCCGGTTGTTGCTGCCGCCGGCCTTCTTGTCGTGCTTTCGGCCATAAACTACATAGGCATAAAAGAATCGGCCCGCTATAATATCCTGTCAACGGTTGTTGAGGTTTCTGGGCTTGTATTCGTCGCAATAATCGGGCTGTTTTTTATCGGAAAGGCAGAAATAGATTACTTTTCCTCCCCTGCCGGTCTTGGCGGCGTCCTCTCCGCAACTGCGCTCATATTCTTTGCTTACATAGGGTTTGAGGAACTTGTGAACCTCTCGGAAGAGACGAAAAACGCAAGGAAAGTGATACCGAAGGCACTTGTTTTGTCGCTGGGGATATCCACGCTCCTTTACATCCTTGTTTCCGTGTCCTCCATAAGCATCATCGGAGCTGAGGAGCTTGGGAAATCGCCCGCGCCCCTGACAGCTGTTGTGTCCGCGGCATTGCCTGAAGCCGGATTTCTGATGTCGCTGATAGCCCTGTTTGCAACCTCCAACACCGTGCTCGTCATCCTGATAGTTGTTTCACGCATGCTGTACGGCCTGGCCTGCAACAACACGTTCCCCGCTGTCTGCGGCAGGGTGGGCGGCAGAAAAACGCCGTATGTTTCCGTGTTTATTGTAATGGTCATGTCTCTTGTTTTTTTGCTCATCGGCGGCATAAAAACGATTGCCATGCTCACTGATGTCGGCATATTTGTTGTCTATGTCTTTGTTAACGCGTCGCTGATACGGCTCAGGTACAAGGCGCCGGGCGCAAAGAGGACTTTCAGGTCGCCGGTGAATATCGGCCGTTTTCCTGTGCTCGCGTTGCTGGGCATCATAAGCTCCGGCCTGATGCTGCTTCATTTCGAGCCGATGCTTATTATTTACGAGATGATAGTTGTTTTTGTAGGCCTGGTGTTCTATAAGACCTTTACAAAAGTGCAGAAGCTGCACGAACGGGAAAAGATATACACAAAACTGTTCAGGAAGTCCATATTCACGTCAAAGGAAAGGGATTTAATCCGAGCTGTTATAAAATATCCTATGAAAATCTCACCTATCATGGTAAGAAATGTAAAAACGGTGGCGTCGCGGGACACTGTCAGGAAAGCCGTCACAGTCATGAACAGGCATAAAATCGGCAGTGTTGTTGTTCTGGACAAAGGCAAGGTTGTAGGCATCGTGACCGAGAGGGATGTGCTCAAGCGCGTCGTGGCTGTGAACAAAAAACCGGAGAGCGTCCGCTGCAAAAGTATAATGAGCAGGCCTGTGAAAACAATCGATGCGGAGGAAAGCGTTGTGGATGCAATAGAGCTCATGGCAAGATACAGGATAAAGAAGCTTGTTGTAACAAAGGGCCGCGAAATTGCAGGCATCATAACCGCTACTGATATACTCAGGAGCGGCGAGCGGATAGAGTACGCCGCCTTGAAAAAGCTGGCGCAGTTTTTCCCTGTTTACCAGCCGGCTGCGCAGGCCGGATGATGGAATCTTTTAATCCGTTTGCAATTATGTTTTCTCATGCCGGCGCAAAATATGGACAACGTGACAAGAATATTTCTTGTGGCTTTTGTGGTTGCCGCGGCTTATCTTGTTCTCAGCATAATCATAAGGCCCTTATTCGTGCAGCAGCCGGAAACAATGTACGGAATGATGCAGCAGGCGATGGGCTTTTCCCAGCAAAGCGCTATACCAAATATGCTGGCTTTGGTGGCTGCGTTGGGATTGGGCATACTTGCTTCCCTGAAATTTAAGACGAAAACGGTTACAGGAATAAGGGGCGGCAGGGAACGGGCTCTTTCCATAGTCAGGAAAAGGCTTTCTGACGACGAAAAGAAAATGCTGAAGGAAATAGAAAGGGCGGGATCAATAACCCAGGACTCGCTTCGCGCAAGGCTCGCCTGGAGCAAGGCAAAGGTTTCCACGACACTTACAAGATTTGACAAGATGAATCTCATCCAGCGGGAAAGGCAGGGAAAGACGTACAGGGTTTTCCTGCCGAAGGACCTGAAATGAGAGGAACTGCTTATGGAAGAAAAAATAGAATGCCGGGACTGCGGGAAAAGATTTTCCGTGCAGGAAGCCCTTGAGCAGCACAGGAAGGCGAAGCACGAGGAAATGAAAAAGGAGAGAAAACTGAAGCTCCCGATGAAATGGATTGCAGTTACGGCAATTGTCATAATTATTGCTGCAGGCGGGTACATGCTGGTTTCGTCCGCACCAAAATACACACCTGTATCAGGGTATAGCGAGCATTTTTTGGGCGCGGAAAACGCTTCTGTGGTTGTCATAGAGTACAGTGATTTCCAGTGCTCTTTCTGCGGAAGATTCTACCAGCAAACAGAGCCCCAGATTATCGAGGAATATGTTGACACAGGAAAGGTGAAGTTTGTCTACAGGCACTTCCCGCTGGCGCAGACGCACCAGTATGCACAGAAGGCTGCCGAGGCAAGCGAATGTGCATCTGACCAGGGCAAGTTCTGGGAGTATCACGACAGGCTGTTTGATAATCAGAACGCGCTTTTCCCGGCATCACTGAAGAAATACGCTGCGGATATCGGTCTTGACAAGGCCGCGTTTGATGCATGTTTAGATTCTGGTGTGATGGCTTCCAGGGTGCAAAGCGGTTTTGAAGAGGGTCAGGGCAGGGGCGTGAGGTCAACGCCAACCTTTTTTGTAAATAACGTGAAAATAGAGGGTGCCCAGCCTTTTGCTTCATTCAAGCAGGCAATAGAGTCGGAGCTTGGCAAGACGTGAACGGGTAAAAATCATGATCTTGGCGGTAGCCCTTGGTTCGGTGCCGGGCTGAAAACCGTTTTAAACCGTTCCAGAGGCAACCTAGTTATTCCGGCCGCTACTATAGTTATATGGTGATTAAGATGGAAAACAAATATGTGCTAGCGCTGCTGCTCGCCGCGGCAGTTGGAATATTGGCCGTAAGCGTAGCAGGCGCGCACAGCAATGGCAATCAAAACGCTATGATGGGTGATGGGAACTCCGGCATGATGGGGATGATGGGTGGCATGGGAATGATGAACGGCATGATGAGCACAGACGGCTTTGTCCACAACGAAGATGACATAGACTGGATGAGAGAAGAGATGAAAGAGCACATGAATTTCACGGACGAGGAATTCGACGGGATGGCCGAGCACTGCCCGATGATGAGAGGGCGCTGATTTTTATTTTTTCTTTTCTGATTATGCCCATGGAAGTAAAAGATATTCTGACAAAATAGAAAGAGGATTGGAAAATGAGAAAGAAAAACCGCAATGACAATAACATGGCAATCACAGTCATTATACTCGTTCTGCTGCTTCTGGTTGGCTTCGGATGGGGTTTCGGCCATACAGGCGGCATGTTTTTGGGGCCGGCTTTCATGATACTTGTGCTGTTTCTTGTAGTCTGGCTGGTAATGTCGTTGACTCAAAATAAATGAGGTGAAATCATATCGTTCTTGATATAACCCACAACTTTAGTTGTGGGTTTGTTGAACGATGTGATCCCAACATTGTTTATGTAGTATCTACCGACTAAAGTCGGTAGTTTTAAACAATGTTGAGGATAATGACTATACATGAAGATGATATGAAACTAAACAATGTAGACATGAACAAGGCTGGCGCTTTTTTGGAAGAGGTAAAGGCCGACAGAAACAAGGCAATAAAAATAAAGCGCGTGGAAGGCGAATGGAATTTCTCGGGTGTGCAATTCGCTGCAACATTAGAGCATGCGACTGGAAAGACTATCGTTGAGGCAGACGGCCCTCCTATAATGGGCGGCTCCGGTTTGAAGCCCGACCCTGTGCAGTACTGTTTGTTTGGCCTTGCAGCATGCTTTGCGCAGACATTCGCGTCGATAGCTGCCGAAAAGGGCATTGAGCTCAAGCGCCTGAAGGTGTCTGCAGAAAATAAAGTCAACCTGTCGAGGTCTTTGGGAATTGGCGACGAGCCGATAGTGGAAAATGTGAAACTATTTGTCACTGCTTCCGGCAGCGGCGACCTGAAAGAAGTGGAGCAGCTTGCGAAGGATAGGTGCCCGGGCGTTTACTGCCTGACGAACCCGATAAAACTGGATATAGAAAGCGACTTCTCCTAAGGAATAAACGGTGACCTGCCATAGCCCGTCATTAAAACTGTAATCTGCCGACTAATTCATGGAGAGCAAAGCTCTACTGAATTCATTAGAAAATCTGTAAGATTTTCTATGCACCGGAATAGCTATGCTATTCCGAGTGTCTCAAAGGGCTTCATACGAAACCCTTTGCAGAAAAGTCGGTAGTTTTAAACAATGTTGGGGATAATTAATGACTATGAAAATAGTATTCGACAGGAACAAGTGCACAGGCGCTTACTCGTGCGTGCAGGAAGAGCCTGAGAAATGGAAGCCTGCAAGCGACGGCAAAGTGGATCTGGACGGCTCAGTCCAGAAGAAGCCAGGGATCTTCGAGTGCGCAATAACGCAGGAAGAACTGGAAAAAGCCAGGATTGCGGCCGCTGTCTGTCCTGCATCCGCCATAAAGGTTGTTGAAGAGTAAATTTTGCCGCAATGTAACATCTGGATAAAATCTCGAGAGGCTGTGATACTTAATGAAAAGGAAAAAAATCATTTATGTTGCAGGCAATCCGCTTGTGAAGGAAGACAGCATACCGCTGCGCATAATGGCGAAGCTGCAGGAAGATTTCAAGCACTTTGAATTCCGCGAGCTTGAGCCTACAGACAACCCGCCAGAAGAAAAAACGCTGCACATAATAGATACGGTAATAGGCATAGATAATGTCAGGGTGATAAAGGATATAGACAGCCTCGTTACGGGCAAGGTTTACTCCTTGCACGACTTCGATCTTGGCTTCAACCTCAAGCTTATGAAAAAAATGGGAAAGCTGAAAGGCGTGCGCATAATTGGCGTGCCTGCGCACATGAAAGAGCACCTCGCGCTGAAAGGTGTAAGAAAGGCCCTAAGAAACATGTAGTGCCTGGATGAGGGACGTTGCGGCTGAATGTTTTCCGGCTGCATGCGTTTATCTTGGGAGAAGCGAAGCTTCTCCCAAGATATATGGCAGAAACTTCGTTTCTGCCTATACAGGCGGAGCTTTGCTCCGCCATGTTCCCTAAATCCTTTGGATTTCGGGAATTCCAAAAAGCTGCGCTTTTTGAGAATGTTGGTTTTCCTGTTGCCCTTTTTCTCTAGAGCCACTTTACCTTCAGGAAATGGCTTGCGCAGCTCAGGCAGGGATCGTAGGCGCGCAGGAGCTTCTCTATTTCGTATTCTATCTTTTCCTTCGGCAGCTTTTCCACGCTGTCCTGCACAAGTTTCGCGATGTCTTTTTCTATGTTTATCTGGTTTTGGGCTGTGGGCACAACGACATTTGCCTTCTTTATCTTTCCCGATTTGCCAACTGTAAGCCTGTAATATAAAGTGCCGCGGGGCGCCTCTATAACACCTACGCCCACATTTTCCTCCTTTATATCGGTCTTCTGCAGCTCTTCCTTATGGAACGACGCGGTTTCCAGAAGCTCAATGGAATGGTCTATGCTGTGAAGGATTTCTATTGCCTGCGCCACATTGTTGTGAAAGATGTTGGTTGAAGGGAATGCCTGCACGTATTCCCTGGCGCTGTCTTTTGTTTCGGGATGCAGCATGCCCTTATTGAGATTGAGGCGCGAAAGGGCGCCCACCATGAACTCCTCACCTTCGAATTCAAAGCCAGAAGCTTGCGAATATGGTATGATAACCCTGATAAGATGATCTAAATAGTCCTTCTCTTTTATGCAGATGCCCCTGCTGCTTTTTATCTCGCCTTCAAGGAAGCTGTAATCGTTCGTTGCCAGTGCCACAAAGTCCGTCTCCCTATCGAATCTTTCATCCCATCTGAAGAACGTATCTATCAGGTCGATCGCAAGAGGCCTGACGTACCTGAGCTCTTTTATCGCCTTTTTTACGCCTTCTTCGTCAGGTGTGTGCAGAAAGCCGCCTACTGTCGGATAAGGCGCATGCACGGCTTTGCCTGCCACTAGAGTGGAAAGCGTGTTGCCTGCGCGCTTCAGGTCGAATGAGTCATGTAGCAGCTTGTGTTCCCTTTCGTTTTTTTCGTCAAAATCCAGTATGGAGTCCTTTCCTATCAGGTCTGGCAGGCTGAAAAAATAAAGATGAAGCGCGTGATCCCTTATCATAAGCCCGTACATCGCAAGCTTCTTCATTAGCAGCGCCTGCTCCGTAGGCTCTATGCCTACGGCGTTCTCGATTGCCTCGATGCAACACGTCATGTGAGCTATGCTGCACGTGCCGCATATGCGCGACATAAGCTGTGGAGCGGTTGTTATCGGCTGCCCTCTTACAGCCTGCTCGTAAAATCTCTGGTTCTCTGTTATCTGCAACTTTACGTATTCAACCTTGTCGTCGCGCACGCGGACATCCAGGTTTGCATGGCCTTCCACCTTTGTCAGGTTTTCTATGTTTATGTCAAAGCTGTGCATCTATGCCTAACCCCTTTATTTGTCTGTTCATGACTGCAAGAAATCCTGTTTCCGTCATCGGGCAGCCTGGAACGATATCGTCCACTTTCACGATTTCATGAAGCGGCTTGACCTCTTTGCTGTAGCTGAAAGTGCTGACTATCGGCTCTATTTCCCTGCTCCTTCTTTCGTCAAATGTATTTCTCTGTCCCGAAGGCATGCCTGTTATGGCGCATGCGCCGATGGCGATAAGCACCTTTGAATTTTCCCTTATCTTTCTCAGCTCTTCGGCGGCTTTCTCGTTTGATATCGCGCCCTCAACGAAAGCTATGTCCAGGTTCGTCATGTCGTTCTGTTTTCTCAGCGCTCTTGCGTAAGTTATGTCAGCCACGCTTTTTATTTTGTCGTAGTAGTCGTTGAGGATTTCGGTGAACACTATAGTGCTGTCCTCGCAGCAACTGAAGGAGAACCACCCGATGCGAAGCTTCCTTTTCGGCGCAGCCGGTTCTGCGATCCTTCTGGCTGTTGTGACTGCGGCCTGAACCGGTGTTGACGACGACGCTTGCGCTGTCTGCTGCGCTGATGTCCCGTGCACATAATCGAAGTAAAGTTCCCGTGAGCGCAGGTATTTGATGACATTCACGGCGGCGTTGCAGCCGTCGCCGACGTTTTTTGCTATCTGCCTGCAGCGGCCCGCGCAGTTGCCAGCCGCGAAAGCGCCCTCCATGCTCGTCATGTTATTTTCGTCCACAACAAGCACGTTGTCCCTTATTTCCAGTCCGAGATCTGTGGCAAAATCCAGTGCGCCGGCTGTGCCGCATGCCATGAAAACGCCGTCAAATTTCAGCTTCGTTCCGTCTTCCAGAACAACGCCTTCAAACCATTTTCCGCCAGTGAATTCCTTTACATTCGACACGAGCGTCTCTATCCGCCATTTTTTAATTTCCCTGCCGTAATTTTCGGAGAAATCGAATTTCGTGGCATTCGATATTATTGTTATGTCTTTCGTATAGGAAAGCGCCTCTACGGCGTCCTCTGCCGCATGATTGCCGCTGCCTATTATGGCAAGCTTCTTGTTCTTGTACAGGGGGCCGTCGCATGACACGCAGTAATGCACGCCCTTGCCTGTCAGCTCCTGCTCGTTTTTGATACCCGAAAGCCTTATCGGCACGCCCGTAGCTATTATCATGGCCCTGCTTTTCAGGTTTTCTCCTTTGCTTGTCTTTATCGAGAAGAATTTTTTGCCGCTTTCTTCGCAAGCAGTAGCAGCGACAACCTCATCTTTGAGGAACTTGACATCGAATTTTTGCGCCTGCCTTATTCCTTTGTTCAAAAGCATGGAGCCGTCTACGCCTTCCGGAAAACCAAAATAATTTTCTATGTGCATTGCCAGCTGCGCCTGGCTCTTCTCAACCATTCCTATTATCAGCGTTTTCAGTTCAGCGCGGCCGCAGAAAATAGCTGCCGACAGGCCCGCAGGGCCGCAGCCAACTATTATGACGTCGCATTCCTCCACTAGATTCCCCTCTGCTCACTTTTTATTCCTGCAGCAAGATAGGCGCCTATCAGTATAACGGCGGAGCCCGCAAGCTGCACGGGCGGTGTAGGTTCACCCAGGAATGCCGCGCCTATGGCGAGCGAAACAACAGGAGCCAGCAGAAGCAGGACCGCCGCCTTTGACACGTTGATGAGCTTCAGCGAGCAGTAGTAGAAAAGGACGTAGCTGAACAGCAGAAGCGTGGACATGCCTATGTTGAGGATCTGCGCGTTTGTCAGTGCGAGCAGTGTGTCCGTCTTATTCATCAGCAGGGCGGCGCCGAATAAAATAAGCCCGCCGAAAAACATCCTTGCGAATGACACTATGAAATTTGTTTCACCCTTTACCATGGCTTTTTTCGCTATGACATTTTCAGCTGCCCAGAGTAATGTGGCTAAAATAACGAGCATGTCTCCAAGTTGGGGGTTTAACCACAGTTCAGAAGGAACTATCGATGAGAAGTATATCGCAACGGTGCCTGCAAACATAAGCGACGTTGCGGCAAGATATTTTTTTGTTATCCGCTCCCTGAGGAAGAAGAATGCAAGCAAGGCGGTGTAGAGTGGCAGCGTTTTGTGGAGGAACGCCGCATGGCCAGCCGTGGTCAGCTTAAGCCCTGTAAAGTACAGGAAAAATGCAGCGGAGCCGCCAATGACTGCTATGGCTGCCAGGTATTTCCAGGAAACGGAAATGAATCTTTGCCTTTTCTTCGCTTTTGATTTGAACAGCCACCACGAAAGAAGAAGGAAAACCGTGCCGATAATTACGGAGCGCACGGCAGTGAAAACCAGCGGCTCGATGTTTACTATGAAAATCTTGTTGGCAGGTATGGCTATGCCGCTGACAAAAGCTGCAATAGCCGCCAGTAGCGTTCCAAGCGTCTCTTTTTTCATCACAATACCTGCAGCTGTTTTTTCTGTTTTTTCATTTTTTCCGTTGTTGCCCTGTCTATTTTCTCCACGATAAAATCCCAGTGCGTAACAACCAGGTCGCCTTCTTTCACGTCACAGTAATCTGCCTTGTACCTGCTCCTGCCAAGAGAATTTTCAACGACAGCGAAGCCGTTACCCATCTTACGAACTACTCCGGGTCTTATGCGGCACGCCTGTGGATCGAAGTCGCCCATCTCGCCATACCTTTTGCTGACGGCCGTATCGTGACCGAACAGGAAATATTGGTGTACGATGTCCGCATCTATTTCTTTTTTTCCGCTGTCCTTGGCTATCAGGGAGCAGGCGGCAAAGGCGACCTTGAAAATTCTCTCCGCATCTTTGGGTATCGGCCTGTTGTTTTTTACAGCGGCTATTAGCATGTCGACGTACTCCTGCCTTGCGCTGCCGCGCTGCACAAGCGTGCCTGCACACGGCACTGCATATTTCATGAAGAGCATGCGGCTTTTTTCCTCTATTTCCATTGACACTACCTATTCTGCCTTCTCCACGGCCATTCCTGCGGCGCAGTATACATAATCGCCTGTCTTTGCGTCGACAAGGTCTATCCGCACCTCGGAAAGCTTGCCGTTTATGTCAACAACGGCCGTGTTGCCTTTTATTTCCAATACCTTTCCAACAGAGGTGACGCACACAAATATATTTTCCTGTTTTGTATTTATAACATGTTACCAGAGCAGCCCTATGAATGCGAGGAGCAGAAGGCCGATGAAGGCTATCACTATTCCGGCTTTTGCTATGTCCTTCATGTTTACGAATTTTGTTCCGTATGCAATAGCCGTTGGGGGCGTGCCGAAGGGGAACATGAAATCGAGGGAAACGCCCATGGCTGCAACAACGACTATGTTTGTTGTATCTGCTCCTAATGTGGATGCGAGGGCGACGATGATAGGCAAGTAAACAGCTGCTGCTGTCGTATTGCTTACGACGACCGTCATAAGGATGCCAAAGAACCCAAGAAACAACAGGAGCGCAAGGATGCTCTGGCCACTGACAACATTTGAAAGAATAGAAGCGAAGGAGCTGTCTAGAGCCGATTGATGTATTCCAAAACCGAGCGCAAGCCCCCCGCCTACAAGGAGCAGCGTTGGCCAGTCAATTCTTGTAAAGTCCTCTGCCTCAAGAAGCCCCGCAAAATAGAATAGAATTATTGGAACAATGGCAACAACGCTGCTGGATATGCCGTGCAAAGGCTCAGAAAGCCACAAGATGATTGTAAGCAGAAATATCACCAGTACTTTTTTTTGGTTTCTGTTTATTTGTGGCGCCTTCTCCAGGGTTGAAATGTTTCTTTTTTCGGGTTTGTACAGCAGAACAAGTATAGCCCAGCAGAATACCAGCAAAATTAACATGAATGGGAAGCCTCGGTAGAACCATTCAAAAAAGCCGAAGGAAGTTCCAGAATCCTGTAGGAATTTTGCTGCTATGACATTCGGCGTGCTTCCGACTATAGTTCCCAAGCCGCCTATTGTTGCGCCGTAAGCAACAGCAAGGACGGATGCTTTTCCAAAATTTGATTTTCCGGCTTTCATTCTGTTTTTTGCAAGTATCACAAGTGCTATTGGCATGATTATTGCTGCAGCTGCAGAATTGCTTATCCACATTGATATGAAAGCGGTTGTAAACAGGAGCGCAAAAACAACGTTTTTCGTGCTTCTGCCGGCTGTTTTTATGATCTTATACGCTATGTACTCGTCCAAGCCGTATTTTCTCATTGCCATGGCGATCACGAATCCGCCAAGTAAAAGCACTATAACCGGATCGAAGTATTGGGAGAAAACTTCTTTGGAGTCAATGTCTGCCACTGTTGTCAGAAGGAACGCAACAAAAAGTGCCGTTACATGGAGAGGAATAGCCTCTGTTATCCACAAACAAACAGCAAGTGCCATGACAGCGAGCATGACTTGTTGGTTGCCTGGCAGCCCAAAAGGGAGCACATAAACCAAAAAGGCCGCGACAAATGACAAAGTTATGAATTTTGCGCGCACGTTCTTCATTAGATAAAACTTTATCTCGCGGCTATATATTCATTATCAGAATGCCAGAAAAATCATATCGTTCTTGATATAACCCACAACTAAAGTTGTGGGTTTGTTGAACGATGTGATCCCAACATTGTTTATGTAGTATCTACCGACTAAAGTCGGTAGTTTTAAACAATGTTGAGGATGAGCATAAAGGTGGCCTGCCATCAAGGATGCGGAGAAGGAAGGCGGCTGCTCACTTGATTTTGCCCTGCTTGTAATAATACGTGACCAGTCCTGCGCCCAGAGTCACGGCCATCACAATTGCGCTGCCGTATAGAAATTTGTCGATGTGCTGCCATGGCCATGTTTCCGGCGGGTACGGGAAGAAGAACACCCGGAATACAAATGCTTTCAGGCCATGTATGATGACTGAAAACAGAATGCCTGTGAAAAATATGTGCTTTGGCCCGAATTTGTGCTTCCAGACCAGCGTAAAGGCAGCTGCCGCGACAAAAATTTCCCATAGCCACTGTGTTATTCTTGCCACAAGAGGGTCATATCCCATCTGGGCGATCATGCCTTCGTACTGGAAAATAACAACGATAACGGACGCAATGACATACCACTTGACCGGCCAGAGGTATTCATAAAGCGATTTGCCGAAGACTTTCATAAGGATACTTGATGCAGGAAATTTAAATATAGCCCGGCCAGATAAGGTGGGAAAAAGAAGCGGTGACCTGCCATAGCCCGTCTTCTGTAAGCCCTCTTTTGCTTCCTGAGAAGTTTTCTTTTCCCAGGGGTTTTCTTTTGCAAAAAGAAAAGGCCTTGCAACATTTGTCTGTGCGTTTGAAACTTACACCCGCGTGTAGCAGGCCGTTTCAACTGGTCGCATGTTTTACCACGCACGGCATATCACAGCGTTTGCTCTATGCCCCAGTATCGTTTCTGTTCCTGCCAATGACTTCTCAGCCATGCAATTTGCTTGCCACGCCTTTTCACAAGGGGCAATGACACAGCGAAGCCGCGTCAGTCCTTCTCATGAGAGTGGACAGAGCTTCCTCAATCAGAACCTATGGTTCCGATACCTCCCTTTAGGAAGGATTTCAGATAAAGTTCCGACCGGTGGTTGCTTGACAGGTCACCGAGGATATAATGCTAGAGAGGGTTAATAAAGATTTGGGATTTATCGACTTTGTCCTGTAAGCCAATATCGAAGGGCTTTTGATCGGGTCTGAAATGGACCTTTAAGATCGAAACCAAATTGTCTCAAATCCGTTCTAATGCGCGCGAACATAGGACTGAATATATCAATATCCCTTGTAGCTGCATATTTCCTGTTATCCGATGAAGGGACTAATCGATCAATTGTAACATCATACTCTTCTAGAAGATTACGAATTTGAATAGCAACACCACCATCCAAAAGCGGATCTCGAGAGCTTTCATCTCGCACAAGCACGTAATAAGACATAGGTTCTCGTATCAAAATAAAATATTAAAAGCCGCCCCAAAAGGGGGTTTTGGGGCGAAAATGGCAAAGAAATCCATATTGTGTTGAATGCAATGCATTCGCACAATCTGGCAATCTTCTTTGGTTGCGCCAACATTTAAGGCTAACCGTTTTAAATACATTTGTAGGTTAAAATAATAGAAATAGCCCGCCAGTAAGCCGGTCAAATGTATCTAGACATCTAAAGTCTAAATTCTTTGCCGCAAAATCCGCAAAAAACAACACCGCGGGCTTTGACTACCTGTCCTCTGAAGCCGTCGCCACAGTAATGTATCTTCTTTGCAGATGGCAAACCATATTTGTTTGTCTTGCTTGTCTTCTTTTTCATCATACCACACCACCAAATGACCAGCTAGTAAATTCTCAAAAAGCGAAGCTTTTTGGAATCTCGGAAAGCTATGCTTTCCCGAGATAGCTTAATCTAATATCCATTTTAGGATTCCCACAGAAATCCCACACCCTTAACACCGTTATTATGGTTTTGCGGGTTTATATTGATTTCTCTGATCAAGAGGCTAGATGTTAACCTACGTCAAATGCCTCTTCTCTTGCCTTTTGACATGAAGCGCATAACCACTACTTGGCTTGAATTCGACTATTGCGCCTTCTTTGTAACAGGCAACATCTCCTGCTCTCAGCCTGTAATACCTGCCGTCAGAAGCTGCAACTGTGCCATCTCGCGTAACTTTGCCTGTAAGATTGTGTTTTATCATAGGGATTACACTTTGGACACTATTAAACTACTACAATGTGATGCCTCACCACCCTAAAGGGTGGTGCGTCCGCTTTCGTTTCGCATACCGTCCATCTACACCTTGAAGGGTGAGCGTTGCGAAACGAAAGTAAACAATATATACGATTTTCTCTTGGGAGAAGCGAAGCTTCTCCGAGATCTTCGGAGAAACTCCGTCTCTCCGAGATTCCGAAATCCTTTGGATTTCGAGAATTCCAAAAAGCTATGCTTTTTGAGAATTTAGCAGGTTATATATTCTTTAACCTACTTTATGCAGAAATCATATCTTCTTAATATACCACCGACTAAAGTCGGTGGTTTGTGAGAAGATGTGATCCCAGAGACATTGTGTTTCATCTGCTGTCTAATCCTAAATCAAGCAAAGCTTGATTTGAATTTCTCAAAGGATTTTGAAGAAATCCTTTGCAGAAAAGACAGCAGTTTTCAATGTCTCTGAGGATAATTAGAGTAAAGCAGAATTCACAGGTCCGGAGGCCAAGAATATATCTTGGATCGCAAAGCCGCAACTGTGCGATTTTAAAGGCTAGCATTGGCTTAGGAGAGCATGAGCTGAACATCTCGCTTGCGCTTGATGCGTACACCCTGCTTCCATATCTGGTCGTCTTCCAGCGCCGATTGCCTCTTTTCGAGAGTGGCTTGGGGCTTAGATGCCTTCAGCCCTTATCCACATGGGGCGTGGCTACCCGGCGATGCCTTGTCAGACAACCGGTACACTAGAGGCCCCGAAAGGATGTTCCTTTCGTACTTATCCTTCCTTTCTCTCAGGCAAAAACACCTCCAGCAGATATAGACCAAACTGGCTATGGTGCCAATTCTGCAAGATAATTAAAGCTAAGTTCAACTGAACTAAGCTAAAGCATAACATCAGAACTCACAGAAACGGTCACACCGTTCTGAATTGCTGAAGAATCAGGAATCCATTTTTTTATCAGAATATCAAATTTTCTCTGTTTTTCTGGGTGTGGAATTTGTATTGTTTTATAGAATTTCAATACATCTTCCTTTCTACCTATTCTTAAGATAAACTCGGTTTTGTTTTTTTCTAGAAAACATGTTGATTCTATATCCATTTCTCTTAGAACGTCTTTAAACCACATTATCATTTCTTGGTTTTTTGACCAGATTTCTACTTTTGCTCTCATTCTATCATGAGTAACGCTTCCATCGCCAGCTATCCATCCACACAAATAATCTTTTCGATTTTTTATGGAAAATAGTTGAGGTGGTTTAATTGTTTTTGATTTTGCGCCCGCTGGAATGTTATATTGCTCCACAAGCGTTTTCCATAAATCTCGTGAAGCTACGCGAACTACATACTTACCATCACTAAAACCTGATGAAATAAAAGAAATCTTTGGTGTCTTTTTTGTATTTGCAATAAACAGAGGAATTACAATTCTTTCTAGAAATTCTAAATCTTTGTTTATTACATAAACTGAATAGCCACCTAATTTTTGTATGTGACCGTCACTTCCAACTATTCCAGCTAGCAAATCTAAATCAGACATGTCTAACTTTTATTAGTTTGTTTTATACTGATTTCTATATTGCGTTAGATAGTATATAGATATCCTGATTCTTGCCCAGCTAACGTGCCCTTTTAATCTGTGAACTCCAGCACCCTTGGCTGCTGCTGCACAGCCAGGAGAGGACGAGCCGACAGCGACGCCGCAACGCACGGGGTCGATTTGTTCTCCGCATTGCATGGAATAAGCGTAGTAACGCCAATTTCATTGCTAGGTAAATCAACACTTATCCTGATACTAACGCCAATTTTCATTGTAAGCTTTTTGCTTAACTCTATCGGTTGAGGGTATCAGGATTCGCCTAATCAGCCTGAGCACATCTGAGCTCTTCGTTTGGCTAAAACTGCTAAGGCAAAGATAGCTCTGAATAAGTTTTGATTAAGCTAACTTTGACTTCCAATTAAAGAGTCAGACTTTCAGGCCTGCGGATAAGAACTCTCACCCGCCACGACACCATTATCCCCGAGGTAGCTTTTCTCATGTCACAGTCAGCCATCTAGGCCAAACTGCGTATCGCTAACTCACGCTTTCACGGTTGGACACCATTATGTTAGGAGTCCAATCAATGCAGCTTTTGCGTTTGCACTCTACCCGCGATTTCTGACCGCGGTGAGCTGCACTTTGAGGGCCTTTGATATAACCTCGAGCATCGCAAGGGATTATACATGCTATGCTTGATACAATTTCAAAGGCGTACCGCCCCAGTCAAACTATCCACCTGCTGCTGTCACGCTTTCGCGTTAAGCAGTAGAGTCAAAAAAGGGTAGTGTTACATTGTCGCCGAAGCTCCTACCTACACTATACAATCCCAACTCAACCACAACAACAAGCTATAGTAAAGCTCTACGGGGTCTACTCTTCCCACTGGAGGTCTCTGGCCTAATCACCAGAACAATAGTTTCGCCGAGTTCCAGTTCGGGACAGCACCCATCTGGTTAATCTATCATGCAGGCCAACTGTTACAGCCTTTTCCTCATAATATGCTTTCTTTTTCCCAAGGGTTTCTCTTTGCGAAAGAAAAAGGCTTATTTAATTGGCAAGGGATTTAACGAATCCTCTAACATGACGTTTTTAGTCGTGATAGGATTTTACGCTACCTTAAGACCCTCAGAGTTAGGGCCGGCCTACAGCGGGGCTTCGACCGGTTGAAACCAGTTTTAACACACCGCTAGTGGCCACGACTCGCTGGCTATACTAAGCCTTTCGGCTTTGCAGCCAGCTATGTTTGTTAACTCCGAAGAATAGGTTTCCTTATCTTGATTCCACGGACGCTTTTCCTGAAAATTTCTATAGATTTCGCTCTGTATATCTGAACTCCAAATATTTTGCCGAATCTATAGATTTTGCAGGTCAAACCTTGCTTGCTAAGGAACTCTGAAATTGCTTCCAGAAGCTTGAGGTGGCTGTTATAGATTACAATTCTGTCTGTAACAGTCCCTTCTGCGTCAAAAAATCCTGAAATGAAATCCCATTTATCTTTATCCTGTAGATTATCAAAAAACTCTACAGGATTTTCTCTTAGGATCTCGAATTCTTTGTACAAATTTTTGGAATAAACTAATGATCTAGTCTTATCCAAAAATCCGTACTGATGAACTCGTAATTCCATTTCTCTGAATTTTTTAGACGCTTCTTCGGCAATTTCCTTATTTCTGTTGCACTGATCTATCCATACTGCGAACGCACGATTCTTTCCGTGATTCATCGTACCGTCGCCGTACAGCAGACCTGCAAGGTAAGCATCCATCAAGAATTTACATGCTGCGTGGCACATAAACATTTCTGTTTTCTACTCTTCAGGTTTGTTAAACAGTCCGATGGATCTTGTCACTGCGACCTGCCCATCACTGAGCAGGCACGTCATATACCTAAGATACGACGCTAATTTGCCGAGTTCCCTAAACTGGATTATCTCGAACACCTTCGCCTTCTCGGCGAGGGGCACCTGTTTCCCGAATCCTTTCCGTAAACGCTTTTCGCGTGAGTCGGAAAGGGTTTGTCGGTTCTGAGTACGAGCGTTCAATGTCATAACATACCAGGATTTTCAAGGGCTCCAGGAATTATCCAAAGCCGCCATACGGCAGCCTTATCGCGCCTTCCCAAAGTTCTCGTCATGATGACACTCCCTTTGGTTGAGCGTTTAAACATAGCGACAACCATGTTCGGACTATCCCGAAGCGTCTCCGGTATGGTAAACATAGAGCGGTTCGGGAATATTAACCCGATCTCCATTCGCGCACTTCTTCTTAAGGGTGCACTTAGGCTCGACTTACCCCCAGCAGATAAACTTTACTGGGGAACCCTTGCCCCTTAGGTGGACGAGATTCTCACTCGTCTGAATTGCTACTCCCGGCAGGATCTTCATTGCTGCTAGGTCCACACCCGCTTACGCGGACGCTTCTGCCCTCGCAGCACGCCTCCCTACCACATGCAGTTTGCTGCATGTCATTTGTATCGGCAAGGGACTTAGCCCCGTCCATTTTCCCCGCCCTGAAGCTCGGTGGGTCCGCTATATCGCGAGAAGCCCCTTCTCTTGTAAGAGAAAGGCCCTTGGGTTCAAAGAGAACTTTTACTCGCTTCGCTCGAATATTATATTTTGTAATAATGCGAACACAGCGAGCCCATTAGTTTTCTTTTCCCAAGGTCTTTTCTTTTCTGCAGAAGACGAACGTCTTCTGCAGAAATCCAAGAAGCTTTTGCTTCTTAGGATTTGCAAAAAGAAAAGCCTTCTTTACGCGTTGTTTGAAGGGTGGCTGCTTCTAAGCCTACCTTCCCACTGTCTGAGCTTCAAGACCAAGTTCGATACACTTAGTCCCTATTTAGGGGCCTTAACAAATGTCTCGGTTGTTTCCGTCTCGGATGCCAAACTTACTCCAGGCACCCTCACTCCCGCCTGCGCAACAGCAGATTTGGAGTTTGACAAGGTGGTTGGACCTCTCGGCCCTTAGCCATCTAATCAGTGCTCTACCCTGCTGTCAGCCATAGGCGAGGCTGCACTTAGATGCATTTCGGGAGGAACCAGCTATCACCAGACTCGATTGGCTTTTCACCCCTAACCCCAGGTCACCCGACAAGTTTGGACTATGTTCGGTATCAGGCCTCCATTTCGCTTTCGCGAAACTTCACCTTGCCCAGGGCTAGATCGTCTGGTTTCGGGTCTCAATCCCGTGACTAATCGCGCGTTAACACGACGAACCTTGTTGCCTGCGTTCTATCGCTTTCGCTTCGCATTTCTGCTCGCCACGAGAATGAACTCCCTGCCCCGTTTTTCGAAACGGACGACGGAATCATCTGCTCTTGCGAGCAGCGTTACCCGTCTAACTATAGGTACCTGGTTTCAGGCTCTTTTTATTGGGTGTTACCCCTTCTTTTCAGCTTTCCGTCACCGTACTACTGCGCTATCGGTTTCAGGCAGTATTTAGGATTGGATCTAGATGAGACCCGTATTCCTGCTCCTAATTCAAGAAACAGTACTCTGGATACTCGCCATTCACCTTCTCAACTTCGGATACGCGGCTGTCACGCTTTGGCGCGCTGCTTATGCTGAAACTTTTCAGAAGTTTTTGATCAAACTTTTTCTAAAAAGTTTATCCAGCAGACTTCTCCTCGTTGAATGAGGCAAGACACGAGTCCAAACACCACATTGCTTTGTCTTTTCAGCAAAGCTTCGGTTTGTCCTTTGCTGCTTTCACTCGCCGTTACTAACAGCATCGCAATTGCTTTCTTTTCCTGGCCGTAATAAGATGTTTCAATTCTGGCCGTTCGCCCTCCCTTGCGGGAGTATACAGGATGTCCCATTCGGCAATTCTCGGTTCGAAGACTGCATGCGTCTCGCCGAGACTTTTGGCAGCTTACCACCGCCTTCGTCGCCACCTGAACCAAGCCATCCACCAAATACCATGGGAGCTAGCTATCTTTACCTCCGGACCTGTGACCGCTTCATATGTTTTTGAAAAGGAAAACGCTAAAAGCGTATTCCATTTGCTCTGCGCTTAACCCAGCAAATTTCTTCGTGGGCCGCAATCATACTAGATGATTATGAAATTACCAGATATTTTTGAACGATCAAAGCTTCATTCGACATTATTCACATCTTGTTAACACTGTTCAGAATTAGACAGAGAGAAAGCATAGATACGTTCTTGATTTTGCCATATGCCATCTACCTGCTGCAAACTTCGTCTTTTGCCACAAAGACCAAAGCCACTCTGAACAGCTTTCGGTAGTTCAACTTTATTGTAGAAATGCAGGATTTCTGACCCTGCGTAACCAGAAGTAATGTATAAAAATATAAAAAGGTTTGGGTGGGCTCAATAAACAAGTTCTGGATGATCTTTGCGCAAAAAACATCTTATAGCTGGAACAAGTTGCATAACTACTGCGTCATCTTGTTTACGAGCAAAGACATCGTAATGAAATTCTCCATGAGTTACTGTACGAAGATATGTTAATTCTGGGTTTAACGCACCCTTGCGCTCATTTTGAGAATGAACGAATTCTTCTGCCGTGAATGGTCACTAATTAATCTATTGTCCAGAACCCCTTTATTAATTTTCAAAGTATGAAGAAACACGCAAATTTAAAATCAGAGTTCATACAATTAAGATTCAAGCGGGGGTTCCCTAGCCTGGTCAACAAATCCCTTTCTTTAAAGAAAGGTCTTTGTATGTCCCAAAGAACATTTGGGATATTAATTTGACTATTGGGGCAAGGTTGAGGGCCTTGTGACTTAGTGTCTACGAGAGTTCAAAGAAGCCCTTTTTCCTAATGAAATGACGTACCATAGGTACGTCTTGGTGTTTGAAAAAGCGCTTGCGGAAAAAGAATTAAGAAGAATGAGAAAGGGTTTGGAAATTCTCTCCCCCCGCATTTTTAATCCAAATGTTTGGTACGAAGTCAGGCTTAAATTAGTTTTTAGCTTTAATTAAAATTAAAGAGCGGGTTGATCCCTATGGAAAAGAAAAACAAAAATTTCAGTTTCTATTGGGAAGAAAATCATAAACAGGGCAAAACATCTGAGATAAACATAGAGCTTCCCGGATTCAACAAAAATGAAATTAATGTTTCTATAGAAAACGGTTTCATCAATATATCTGCAGAAAAGAAAAGCCATGAACAGGAAAAGGGAAAAAATTTCTATAGAGAAGAATTCTTTCAGCAAGCCCTCAGACGTTCTATATCATTGCCAGAAGGAGCAAACCCTAAAGGCCTTGAAATCAAAATAGGAAATGGCTCTGTAAACATTAGAAGAAAAGGCTGAGATATATTCAAATACTTCTTTTTGCAATTACATGTTAATGGGTGGACAAAGAGAAAAAAGATTCTGGTACTTTACTGAATTGAAAGATACAGCAGAGTTGCGAGAATGCAGAAAAAAGTATTCTGCAGAAAGGCTGTTAAATCCGGACTTAACATTTCCACAATTTGCAGTTCAATATATGGGAAGACCAGTGCCAACTATAGCTGATGTGTTTACTCAATTGAAAAAGAAAGGTTATGATCCTCAAACGCCCCCAGTAAAAGATGGATCTGGTAAAGTGATTGCACAAGATATGTCGTCTGAATTATACCAAGCTGTTTCTTTCTGGGTCAGCAAACCAATTTCAGAAGAAGACTCTAAAGCAGTAACTGATCTCGGTTTTGAACTTTCCCAATAGGGCCCCTTATTAACCTTTATATAACTTTCTCCGGTATTATAACTGTTTTTGATGTGAATTTTCATTTACATCATTGGGCGGTCAGGTTTGGCAAAACTTGTTTTCTAAACTTGGGTATGCCCATCTATCTCAATATCATATTGATGTCTGCATCAAGGCGCGGTTTCAGATAAGGCTGTTTGCCATGCGTGAAGAAATCATTTTTCCAGATGCAGACAAGCGTGATTGCGTGATGTTGTCATTATGCAAGATAGAAGCACGAAGAGACGCAACTCTATCATGAATAGAGGGACAGTAAATATATTAGTAGTGCTAACCTAACAATTCCGGCTGATCCCGCCGGAGACTACCTCTATCAGGATTCGGCTAAGCCATGCGAGTCAAAGGTGTAGCAATACATCTTGGCGAACTGCTCAGTAACACGTAGTTAACCTGCCCTATCGTGGGGGATAATCTCGCGAAAGTGAGGATAATACCCCATAGTTGATAATGGCTGGAATGCCCCTTCATCGAAAGCCGCAAGGCGCGATAGGATGGGACTGCGACGGATTAAGTTGTTGTTAGGGTAAAAGCCTAACAAGCTTGTAATCCGTACGGGTCGTGAGAGCGATAGCCCGGAGATGGCTTCTGAGACATGAAGCCAGGCCCTACGGGGCGCAGCAGGCGCGAAAACTTTGCAATGGACGAAAGTCTGACAAGGGAATCCTGAGTGATGCCGCTAAGCGGCATCTTTTCTTCACTGTAAAAGCCTTTTCTTTCTTGGAAGAAAGAAAAAGCTTGCGAAAAGAAAGAACACAAGAAGAAAGGATTATATAGGTGGAGGAATAAGTGGTGGGCAAGACGGTTGCCAGCCGCCGCGGTAATTTGCAGAATCGTTCTAAATTATTTTATCTGGCAAATCGCTGATTTATTATTCAACGATTCTGAAATTTCGGTTCTGCAAACCGTAAATAACCGCGCCACGAGGGGTAGTCACGATTATTTGGCCTAAAGCATCCGTAGCCGGCTTGATGTGTCTCTGGTGAAATTTGCAGAAAGCGAAGCTTTCTGAATTTGCTCCAAAGAAACAAGTTTCTTTGAGCTCTCGGAAAACATTAATGTTTTCCGCAGATGCTGTTCGCATCAGAAATGCTTTTTGCGAACACCAAATCTGGCAGCAAACTGTCAGAAGTGCTGGAGAAACTATCAGGCTTGGAACCGGGAGAGGTTGAAGGTACGCTTCGGGTAGGGGTAAAATCCGTTAATCCGAAGAGGACCACCTGTGGCGAGCTTTTTTCTAAGGAACAAATGAAATTTTGAATTTGAACTCCAGCTTTGATGTATCTTGGAAAAATTCCATAAAAGGCGTTCAACTGGAACGGGTTCGACGGTGAGGGATGAAAGCTTGGGTAGCGATCGGGATTAGATACCCCGGTAGTCCAAGCTGTAAACGATGCCCACTTGGTGTCACGGATCTCTAGGGGATTCGTGGTGCCGGAGCGAAGGCGTTAAGTGGGCCGCCTGGGGAGTACGGCCGCAAGGCTGAATATCCTCTCGGCCATATTTGTCGAGAATCAGTGAACTTAAGGGAATTGGCGGGGGAGCACTACCAGGAGTGGAGGCTGCGGTTTAATTGGATTCAACGCCAGGAACCTTACCAGGAAAGACAGCAGAATGAGGGTCACTCTGAAGGGGTTACCTAACAAGCTGAGAGATGTTGCATGGCCGTCGTCAGCTCGTGCCGTGAGGTGTCCTGTTAAGTCAGGAAACGAGCGAGACCTGTGCCGTTAGTTGCTAATGTTTTCCACGGAAAGCATGCACTCTAGCGGGACCGCTGGTGCTAAATCAGAGGAAGGAGCAGGCAACGGCAGGTCAGTATGACTCGAATTTCCATGGGTTACACGCGGCCTACAATGCGTAGGACAATGGGATGCAACCGCGTAAGCGGAAGCCAAACTCACAAACCTACGCTTAGTTCGGATCGAGGGCTGCAAGGTTGTTAACGAAAAACTATTTTATGAGCAGCCGTTATATAGAGAGTATGTCTACACCCTCAAAATCTGTGTATGAGAAAGCAATAAGTTCAAGGTTAATTGCTGCAAATATTTTGTTACCGTTGATTGAATTTGAATTCGCATTTAATGGTGCACAAAAACCAGCAATTACACAAGCAGAATCTAATTTGAATCAACTGAAAGTAATTTTTGGTATTTGTAAGTCTCATAAATGGACAGCAAGCCAAAAAATTTCCAGACTTGGAAATAAGAACGAATTTTGGTTCAAGTTAAGCAATACTGGTTTCAAAGAAATATATCAGATTGCTGGTCCTATGGCTGATAAAAACAAAGATAAGTGGGCTTTGTTGCTTTGTGAAAGAGCAGGAAAAATGGAAAAGAGCAGACTCATCAAAGATGAAATTCTTAGAGCAGTAAGGAGTTCTAATGGAATTCATATCTACGATATTTGCTTAAAAATAAGGAGATTGCCATACACAGTTTCCAGACATGTGAAGGATCTGGAAAAAAGAGGTGTTATTAAGAAAACTCCAAACAGCGGTTGGATAGAAAAGCGGTAATAGCCCAGAAAACCCGCCCTCGTGAAGCCGGAATTCCTAGTAAGCGAAGGTCATCATAGGTGCAAGAACCACAAATTGTTTTCTTTGTTAGATGAATTAGTAATGGGCGGATGGCAAGTGGCTTTACATACCAAGGGTATGTCATTCTACTTCGCCAGCAAAAATGGTTTGACTATGATAATAAAGAAAATTTTGGCACCACATGTTTTTGCATCTGTGGATTCTTTCGCTGAATACGTCCCTGCTCCTTGCACACACCGCCCGTCAAGCCATCCGAGTGGGTTTTTTGTGAGGCTCGCGCTGAGCGAGTCGAACAAAAAGTCTGCAAGGAGGGCTAAGTCGTAACAAGGTAGCCGTACGGGAACGTGCGGCTGGATCACCTCCTAAATTTTTTATATGCAAGGTCATGATAGGCGCCAAATCGCAGAAGCTGCGGCTTCTGTGTTTTTCCAGAAACCTTTTTCTGAGAAAATCTTCGTGCTTCTGTCAAAACTTGTCAAGGACCACCGTCTGAAGACGGTGGCATGCTGAAATTGGTGAATCCTTGAGCATCCCGCATTCCACCTTGAACCACTGTTTGAAAACAGTGGAATGCAAGATTTCCAAGAAGGTATATGATGTTCCAATGCATCAAATGTAAATGTGATCTCGATATACTATCGACTGCAAAATTCTCAACAAAGAACTGCAATCTCCTTGGTGCTATGACTGTAGCAAACGTAGAATGCGGCAAATGCAATGCCCTGCAGCTTGTTTCAGTTGGTCACGGAATTCTTTTCAGCAAGGTTGAAGAAAAGAAGAAGTGAACATACGTAATTTTCTCGTGGTGCTCAGAAATTACTTGCTTCTGGCTTAAAAGATTTTGTGTCTTATTTTTATTATGAAGTCTGTTATATTTCTAACTGTGCTGGTTGGAATGTTATTGCTGTTGGCTATTCCGGCCCATGCACTGTTCAGGACAAACGTTGATGTTTCATATGGCATATTCAAGCCGAAGGTTTTCAGCGGCGGTCTTGGTATAAGTGTTTTTCACAGAAGCTTCGCACCCCAGTTTTCTGGTGGTGGAATGTTTTCTTTTAGATTACGTTTTGTAGATCCGTAGCTAATTCTTTTTGTATTTTTCTACAAGCCTGCTTATTCTTTCTCTAACAGCTTCAGACGGTTTTTGCATCTGCACGCCGAGGTGCCAGTATTTGCCTCTGTGATAAATAAGTGGTTTCTTTTCGTTGGCTGAAGCTTCAAGAGCTTCACCTACGATCATTGTATGGTCGCCTAGTTTTTCCATTTTCAGGAGTTTGCATTCAATATTCAGCACAGCCCCTTTCACCATGAGGGCATCTATTTTTTTGCCTTTGTAGAATTCAGTTCCTAATTCCTTAAGCACCTTTATTTTGTCGACGTCTTTTCCGCTGCTGCCGCCGGATATGCTAGCAGCAACATCCTGGTCAAAAGCAGCTAGACTGACACCAAATTGTTTTGTGTTTGTGATATTAGCTTCCGTAGCTTTGTTGAAGCCGACGTTGACCATTATAAGACCCGGAGAATAAGATACCTGATGCGTCCATTCGGCTGCCATGATGTTGTAGCCGTACGGTCCATTGCTCGTTATCAATCCTACGTTTGTTACAAACTTTGTCGTCTTCTCGTCTCCCCATGGCAGGTCCATATAATCACCTATTCACAAAAATCAACGGAAAAATAAAATGAAAAATTAAAAGCAGTTTTTATTCTTCTAGAGCATCTTTGAGCTTTTCTCTTATTTCACCGCTTTTTGCATCTGCTTCCTGCGCTCTTTTCATCTTATTTCTTGAAGCTTCTACAAGAAGTTCTGCTATTTTCTCGAGTTTTTCTCCTTCTTGCTGCTCTATTTTCTGCTTTATCTTCTCAAAGAGGACTTCTTTGTGTGCCCAGAAAGTCATCTGCATCAGTCTGTGCTCCATCAAATCGTACATGTCCTCTTTATCGCAGTTTTCTATGCATATAGAGTCCATTGTTATTACCTCCGCTGTTGTTATTTATCCCATATAGGATATCCTATACATGGCTCGCTCAAGTATTTAAATATATAGGATGCCCAATATATTGTAGTTAATATGAAGCGTAAATATGGTTGCGACATGCGGGGAATGCTGTCTTTCCACATTTTGTGGCTGCTTTCCAAGAAGCCTATGCATGGCGAGCAGCTTGCTGAAGAAATAGGAAACCGCCGCGGCGAGAAACCTAAGCCTGGCACCATTTATCCTGCACTGAAAGACCTCAAGGAAAAGCGCCTAATTAAGGGTGAGAAAAAGGGTAAAACAGTCGTATACTCAATCACGCCCGAAGGGCGGAAAACCGTCAGATATGCGCGCGATTATTTCTGCCGCGCCTTCGAAGACATCTTCGAACACTACAAGAAGATTAAGCCTTGGACAGAACATTAGTCTATCTCGTTCGGATTCCAGCACGTTCTGTAATCCTCATTAAGCTCGTCCAGAACCTTCATGTCTCCTTCAGACAGCCTGAAATCGAAGATGTCTGCGTTCTCTAATATCCTTTCCCTGCTTCTGGATTTAGGTATTATTACAATATCCTTTTGCAGCGCCCACCGGAGAATTATCTGTGCCGGGGATTTCTTGTTCTTTGTGGCAACTGCTGCTAATTCTAAATCACCAAGCTTTCGCCCTCTTGTCAGCGGGCTGTAGGCTTCGAGTCCTATGCCTTTTGACTTGCAGAACTCAAGAAGTTCTTTTTGATAAAGGAAAGGCGAGAATTCCACCTGGTTCACAGCCGGCATGATCTTTGCTGTTTTCATTAGCTCTGTAAGATGTTTTATAGTGAAGTTGCTGACTCCTATAGACTTGCATTTTCCATCTTTTAGAAACTGCTCAAGTTTCTTCCACGTCTCATTTCTTTGCTTTGCAGGCCAATGAATAAGATAAAGATCAACATAACCCATCCCGAGCTTTTGCAGGCTGGATTCCAGTGCCTTTTCGGGATTCTTGTGGTCGGAGTTCCACAGCTTCGTTGTAACAAATATTTCTTCGCGCGGAACCTTGCTTTTTTTGATTGCGCTGCCCACTTCTTTCTCGTTGCCGTAGATAGAAGCAGTATCGATGTGCCTGTAGCCGGCTTCAAGGGCCCACAACACAGACTGTTCGGCGTTTTTGCCGGTGAGTTCCCAAGTGCCCAAACCGAGGATAGGTATCTTGCTGCTATTGTTCAGTTTTATTGTGGTTTTTATGTCCATAGTGACCAACATCAGAAACAATTTATTTAAGCTCTCTACTAATATCTCTAAGTCTCGGGCCGGTAGATCAACACAAATCCCTTTCTTGAAAGAAAGGTCTTTGTAATGCTCAAAGAACATTCAAAGATATTAGGGATTTTGGGAGAAGGAAGATCGCTTGCTTTGCAATAACCTTTCTTAAAAAGAAAGGTTAATCAAAGAATAACTGAACAGCAAGAGGCTCTGGGTTCAAATCCCAGCCGGTCCATAAGAGGATTTGAATCCTTGGGTTCATCCTCAAATAATCAGAGGTTATTTGGGAGCTCAAAGAGCTCCGCTCTTTGCAGCAATCCCGGCAGGTCCATTGGACTTTCCAGTTAATTCGTGATGTTTTTAATTGTTGCACGCCATTATGTTCTTATGGGAAAAATGCACACCCTTCTGGCCCTTTTGCTCTTTGCGCTCCCTGCTTATGCGCAGCAGGAGGCGAACATAACTTTTGATATCCAGCCAGACAGCTCTGTCAAGCACGCGATTGTCTTTTCTTTCAGCAGCCCCTTAACGGCTGCGTCAATAGACTACGCGCTTGACGGCATTGTACGCGATACTGAGGTTTCAGGCGGCGGGCAAAAGATGGAACACGAGCTGATCAGGTCTGACAGCGGATACATCATGCGAATTTTCCTCAAGGGACCGACAAGATCGCTTTCAATCAGCTACACCGCCGACAATGTGGTATTCCGCAGCGATTCAGTGAACCATTTCTTTACTGAACTTTCGTTTGAACAGCCAACAAACATCAGCGCCCGGCTGGAGCTGCCGGCAGGCTATGGACTCTACCAGGATTCGTACAGGCCAGCGGGTGCGAGCACTGTTTCCGATGGCAGGCGAATAATCTTGTTGTGGAGACCGACAAATGTTCAGTCCGTCTTTTTCTCCGTGAAATTCGCCAAGCTTGAGGAAGGCGGGTTACTGATTGCTTCTGTAGCCGTGCTTTCCGGTCTGACTATATTTCTTTTCCTTTACTTGAGGCACAAGACAAGGGAGGAATTCCTGAGGGGCTTCCGCGAGGACGAGAAAAGGGTAATAGAGTACCTGCAGGAGAGAAAGACAGCCCTGCAAAGCGACTTGGAGCATGAGTTCAAGTTCTCCCGCGCAAAGGCGACAAGGATTGTTTCAAAGCTGCAGGAGAAAAACCTTGTCGGAAAGCAGAAATATGGAAGGACTAACAAGCTTTTCTGGCTGAAGTAGCAGCCGCTTCTTTCTGGACTTATAGCGACCGTTTCACGAACGTTTCACCACACTCTCTTGTGGGTGAAACATACTATATTCTATCAGGTGATTTTGCATGCTGCGAACCATCCAAAGGCTGCTTGGAAAAGAAAAGGAAGTCGTTTACGACAAAACCCTCGGATATCTGACACGAGAAGACATAGAGAGGCTGAAGGAGGCGACAAAGAAGCCGGAAAGCCCCGTTAGGAAGAAATTTTACAAGACGTGGATTTGCGGTTCGGGCCACCTGTTTTTTTACAGGATTCTGAGGTGCCCTCTTTGCGAATCCCGGAAAATAGAAGAGCAAACAAATGCAACGAGCAGCGAATTAGTGCTGGAGGCGGAGTAATAAATGCACTACAAGGACGAGAAATACAGGATAGCAGACAAGATTTACACCGTGGACTGCCCGCTTTGCAGCACATATCATGAATTAAGGCTGAAGCGTCTCTGGCGGGAATTATGAACTGCATAGTTTGCAGAAAATGGGCGGCGGCGATTATCAAGCGGGGAGAAGTGGGAGTGGTGTTTTGTCACCGCCACTTTCCCCTCAAAGAAGCGAGAGCCAGAATATGGCATCCCGTCCGTTGAAGACTGGTGATGAATGGAGGTGTAGAACATGAAATGGATTGCAGGGCTTCTGGCAGCGCTTGTATTGGCGATGCCACTGGCTGTTGCCCAGGAGGCGACAGTTCAGGCAGAAACAAAAGCGGAAGCAAAGACGGTTTCCGTTTTCGACCTTAGATTAAGGCAGATAGGCCAAGCCTTCGGCGATTTCGTCTTCCATATAAAAAAGGTATTAACGTTCGATGAGAAAGCAAAGGTCGAGCTGATTAAGGAAAGGAACGCGGAGATGAAGGCAAGGCAGCAGGCATGGCTGGAAACAAAGGCAAATGCCCTGGCACAGTTCGAATCCGGCAACATGACAGCCGAAGAGAAGCAGCAGGTGATAAGCACCCTGCATGCAGAGCATGAGGCGATAATAAAAGAGCACCTCAGGACTACAGAAGAAATAAGGGAGCTCCAGCTCAGGGCAAAGGCAAAAGGCGATGCAGAGCTTGAGCACAAAGCACAAACAGAAGCTGAGCTAACAGAGGAATCGGGGCTTTCAGAGGGCCTGAAAATCAGGGAGGCACTGAAAGCAGGAGCCAGGGTACAGGGCAATGTTGCCCTCAATGAAGAAGCAAGAGCAACACTAAGCGCGCTTGTTTCCAGCCTTTCCAGCACGCAGAGCAACGCTGAACTGGAAATGGAAGTGAAGAAGGAAAACGGAAGCGCTGAGGTGGATGCAGAAGTTGAAGGAAGCCTCACAGCTGAACAGAACAGCCTCTGGTTAAGGTTGCAGGACCAGGCAAATGCCCTTGTAGAAGCTTCTTCGTCCAGCAACGCAAAGCTGAAGATTGAAATAGAAAGCGCCTTTGCTGCGAAAGGGGAAACAAACCTGACATCTGAAGAGGCAAAGCTGCTTGTGAAGACAAAGCTGGGGTTTGAGACGGGCGCAGTGACAACACAGTCTCGGGGCGGCACAACTTTCTTTGTTGTGACAGGAACGGATACAGAGACAACCGGCGGGTTTGTACTCGCGAAGAACTTTGAGGTGTGGGTGCAGGCAGACACGGGGCTCATAACATCCGTGGATCTGGACACGCATATAGAGGCGATATCTGTCGGTGCGGGAGGCAACAGCGGTGTCGGGATAGGTGTGTAAGCAGCTAGGAGACCTCCCTTTTTATTTTTTCTTTTTAACATAAAATGTATAGAGACAAGAAAATGAAAATACATTCGATAATTCTGATACAGGCGGTACTTATTGCGGCTTTCGTTAGCCCTGCCCATGCGCAGCTTGCTGCGCAAACCTTCCCTGATGTAAACTTCAAAGATAATGTAGTTACTAAAGCAGAGCTTGATCTGGTGGAGACTGAGTTTTCACGTCCAGGCTTGCTGCCAGACCAGCCGCTTTATTTCCTGAAAAGATTTGCAGAGCGTATTAGATTATTTTTCACATTTGATGCTGCGGAAAAGGCAAAGCTCCATCTGGATTTTGCCAAGGTTCGCCTGGCGGAGGCGAAAGGCCTTGTAGAAAAGAACAAGACAGAGGAAGCAGATCAGGCACTCGGCGAATACAACAAGGAGCTTACTGAATTCGAGTCAACGGCGGGAAGGAACGTATCACTGCTTGTTAAAGAAAGCTCTGATGCCTTGGAAAAAAGCTCGATTGTACTTGATCTTGTTTTGCAAAAGGTCCCTGAGCAGGCAAGACCCGCAATAGAGAAGGCGCTGAATAATTCCATCGAGAAAAAAGTCAGGATAGAAGCCAACGAAACGCAGGAAACAGGGAAGGAAATCCAGGCAAATGTCATCCGGGAAAAAAGACGGAACACTGAGATCATGGAAGAAATCATGAAAATACAGCGCACAGAAAGAACGGAGAAAACAGGAGAAAAGAAACCAGGAATTTGCATCCAGGTCATCACTCCGGCAAGAAGCCCGGAAGGCGAATGCAGGGAATTTCCTACGCCCTGCGACGTGCCGGAAGGATGGGAAACGATGGTTATTTGCCCAACACAAAAGCCTGTGGCAGACATTTCAATTGAGACTCCAGCCGAAAAATCAGATGAAACGCAGAAACGCGGGAAAACATCAGAACCAGAGAACGTTGTTCCAGTTTCCAGTCCTGCTGAAATCCCGGCCCAAGTAAAAACCCAGCTTCCGTCAGGATCTATTTAAGCGAATGTGAAATCTTGCATTCCAGCCGGTCCATTCAGCACCAGTCCTGTTTCTTCTTTTCTTTCGGCTGCGGGTTAGTGTACAGCGCAGTTTCATCTTTGCCAGCCCCGTAACCTGATATACCAGCAAGTTGCGATTCTGAAGAATATCCGGACTTCTTTTCTGACGTAGTTGTTTTTCCCATAGATATCGTGGTAAGCGTCGCTTCCGGTATGGACTTTATCTGGTCTTCGCTCAGGTTCGAGCCTATGAGGCATGACCATGTCAGGTTTGCATTCTCTATGCTGCTTCTTGCAAGGTCGCTTTCGCAGAGATGGGCCCACATCAGGTTTGCCCTGCCCAGCCGCGTGTTCTCGAAGTATGCGTTTTTAAGCGTCGCGTAGCTGAGGTCAGCTTCTTCGAAATTCGTCTTTTTGAGAACTGCGCCAAAGAAGGAACATCTTGTCATATGGCAGTTGCTGAAATCTGCGCCTGACAGGTCGCTGTGGTCAAAATGCGTGTCAGATAAGTTGCAATTCTTGAATACCGCTCCTTCCAAAATTATCCCGGAAAGATTTGCATTTGTGAGTTTTATGCCTGAGAAATCCCTCCTGCCCTTCCTGTATTCTTCCAAAAGCTGATTAGAATCCATAGTAACCGGTAATAAACTACTGATCCAAGCAATTAAAATAGAACTTCTGTCATTACGAGGATGTGATTGGCTTTTCTGCTGCAGAAAAAGACAGAGAAGATAGCATGTCATCTAGGAAGCAATAAGAATTGCTGGCTTTCAGAAACCGGATGATAGCTGATCTGGCTGTCCTCTATATAAAAAGAATCCACCATCTGAAGATAGTGGATTCTTTTATACCGGAATACCACAGATAATATTCGGTGTTTAACAGTGGTATTCCTTGTATAAAAAATTCCAAAATATAGGCCGGTCCTCGTAGGCTAGTCCTGAGAATAATCTGTCTGCATATCTCATTGCGCTGTTTTCGCTTTCCGTCTCTACAAGAAGCCAGCTTACACCAATCCCGGGACGATAGTGCAGGCATGGTTTGTTCGCCGGCTCGACCCTACCGCTGTTCATGAACCGGACATCCATACCGTGTTGTTTTGCTCTGGACTCCATAAGAGCCAATTCTTCCTTCCCCGGGTCTGCGATGAAAAATGCAAAATAGCGCATAGTTCTCCCTTAAAAATGCTCCCGGCGAGCCCAGAATGAAAAAACAGGCGCCCACTTTTCAGCTGAATTGTCAGCAGAGAACTATTAAAACATCGCATCCGGCTACTCGGGAATAGAAGAAATCGATTGTTATTGACAGTAAATTAATTATGCGACCTTCAAGCCACGTTCAACAGCCAGACCCCGGCATTAAGCGCCGTAGCAACTGTGACCCACAAAATGTAAGGGACCAAGAGCATGGCCGCATTCTTTGAGATAGGGTAGAATGCCCTTATCGTAAGTGCTATGGCAATCCACAAGACGACAATCTCGCCTAGTGCGTACAATGGCGAGCGTAGGCCAAAGAACAGCAACGACCATATCACGTTAAGGCCAAGCTGCCCGAAGTAGAGATTCAGCGCTGTTTGCCTTTTTTCCGCTTTCGTGTGCCAAACAATGCCTGCCGCAATGCCCATCAAAGCATACAGTGTCGTCCATACAGGTCCAAAGACCCATGACGACGGCGTGAACCACGGCTTGACGAGAGAAGCATACCATGATCCGATTGCAGGCAGCGTAAACACGGAGCCTATTACCCCCGCGAGCTCTGCGACAACAACCATTACGATTACTTTTGTGAGCAGGCCTTTGGAGCTCTTCTTGCCGCTCCTGCCTCTGGGTGCCATGATAATACATGCAGGCTGCCGTAAATAAAGTTAAATGCTCCCGGCGAGCGTGAAACGATTATTTCGGTTGCTCATCGTGACCAAATAACAAGGATTCCTGTCCCAGAGAAGAATTAAAAGCTTGCATCTGGATACTCGGGGATAGAAGAAATCGATAGCTATTGATAGCAACTGATATCAAATGACGCTTGTGACGCACTCTTTCTATTTTTCCTAAAAACTCGATTCAGCAAGTTTGATGAGGGGCAAAACAGCCTTCCTAACTTTTTGTCCGTTGTGGGTTAAAGAGTATTCGACGCGTGGCGGCTTCTCGGCAAAAGATTGTCTAGACACCAGCTTATATCTTTCAAGCTCCTGTAGCCTTTCTGACAATGTTTTCTGTGTTATGCCGTCTATTCTTCTAAGCAGGTCATTGAACCTCAGGCTGCCGAAATTGCCGATGGTCACAATTATGCTTAGCGTCCACTTTCTGCTCAGGAAAGTGGTCTTTTCCAGAGGCCTCGGGCAATAGCCGCTACCTTTCATCCTGCAAGAATCGGTTGACATCTGAACGAACTGACGCCGAAGGCGTCGATTTACTCGCGTCTGTCTGCCTTTAGTTACCGCATGTAAACTGGTTTCTGCCATGAAACTGTTCACCTTATATTTCACTTTTGAAATAGTATACAAAAGAAACTATTAAAATGGAGGCGATGTTATGGCAAGAAGAAAACCATGCTGCACTGGAGGAGTATGCCCGTCATGCGACTGCTGTATCTGCATATGCACGAAGGACTTGAAGAAAGTCTTGACGCCAGAAGCACGAAAGTTGCTGGTTGAGGCTCTAAGCTAGGACGCGGACATAGTATGAAGGAAGGAAAACTAAAACCTATATTTGGTACGATAAAAATTACGCTTAAATCGAGAAAATATTTTTCAGTTGCAATCATATCAGCTCTTTTCATGCTGTCTCTTTCTGTCTACATCCCTTCAATAATCACGCCAGGAAATTCAATTGGTTACCAGCTTTCTTTGATAACATGGGAAAACGCGCTTCTTATACTCTTGTTCTCGGCTTTATTTGGCATTTCTATGGCCATGCACGTCCATGCCACAAAACTGAAAAGAGCTAACAAGGGACTGATGGCGGGCGAAAGCGCCGCAACCGGAATTTTCGGCATGGTTGGTGCCATGTTCTCAGGGCCTTTGTGCGCCTCTTGCATAAGCATCATCTTCAGCACAATCGGCTTGGGTGGCTCAGCTGCATTAGCATTGTTTTCTCACCGGACAGAAATTCTTGCTGCGAGCATGATGCTTATAATTGTTTCCATCTACTTCGCCGGAAAAAGAATAAATAGGTTTTGCGAACACTGTAAAATATGAATGAAAGCGAAAGATGAAACTGGTGTTGCGCCACATTACTTACGCTTCACTTTTTTACAGCGTATTTGATGATTTCCAGATTGCAGGACTTGTGCTCTGCGCACCATTTCCTGCATTTCTCAGATATAGACTTGTCCTTGTAAAACAGCTTACATTCAGGGCACTGGAAAAGCTTTGTTTTCATGTTACATCACCGCTTCAAACTTCGACGCGCTTCTCCTTATCATACGCGTATACTTTATTCTCGTCCTCGTCTTTTGTTCTTTTGTGCGAGCCGTCACAAAAAGGCTTGCTCCCTGAAAGGCCGCACATGCAGACCCACTTGCTCTCGTTTCCAACTTTAATTTCCATCGGCTGCTGGGATTCGTGCTTGACTAATCTTGCCATTATCTCACCTCTTTTTTCCTATCATCTTCGATTTTATAAAGGGATAAGCATACGAAAGCAAAATCAGGGCTATTCCTGTTAATTTCATGCCAAGAACAAAAATAAGGGCAAAACCAATCAGAAGCAGAGCAATCCCTGCTTTCGAACTCGTAGGGCACGTTACACATGTATTTTTTCTGGCCATATTTATCAGCACCTATTTTGCTAATTCCTCGTCATTACAGGGGCATACGAATTCATTCTCATTAACATATATGTATGAGGAATAAACACCCACAACAGCCTCGCCCACACCTGTGATTGCCTGCTTGAATTCTGCGTCGCCGACATCGCCAGCTGCGAATAAGCCTGGTAAATTCGTTTGCGCTTTCCTGTCTATGGTAATTTCTCCTTTTGCGTTAGTTTTTACGCCGATTGACTGCGCAAGCTGGCTGTTTGGAATCATTCCTATCTCTACGAACACAGCATCTACCACGAATTTTTTGCTGCCCCTATATTCTTTGTCCAATATAACGTATTCAACTTTGCCAGCGCCGTGAATTTCTTTTACATTTGTGCTACTGATTATCTCGATTTTGCCTTCAGCCATTTTCTGTTCTACACGCCTCATGTTCACAGGCTCAGCCCTTATCTTCTCGCCGCGATAAATTATGTACACCTTTCTTGCCCACTGCGTCAGCACAAGCGCCTCCTTTGCCGCGCTGTCAGAGCCTCCGATCACGGCCACAATTTTATCCCTGTACATAGGGCCGTCGCACAGTCCGCACGAATGCACGCCCTTGTTCTTAAGCTCTTTTTCACCAGGAACACCAAGCTCGCGATGCTTTGCTCCTGTTGCAAACAGTATAGTTTTTGTGTGAAAGCTTTGATCTTCTGTGAAAACAGTGTAACATGACTCACTGCATTTCTCTATTTTTACCGCTTTCTCTTCCACAAGATTCACATCATATTCCATCGCATGCTCCTGAACCTTATCCGCGAGTTCCTGCCCGGTGATTTTCTTGAATCCGGGATAGTTTTCCACGATGTCAGTCAGCACTATAGTTCCCCCGCTCATTTCCGACAGCACAAGTGTTTTCATGCCCAGCCTGCCGGCGTACATGGCCCCAGCCATGCCTACGATGCCGCCGCCTATGATTAGAATATCATGTGTAATGTGTTCATGTTTGGTATCCATGCTATATCGCCTTATTAAATTTTATGCTCCTGTTTTTTAACAAGGTTGTCCATCATGTCATAAACAGTCCTTTCCAAACTCCAATCCGGTTTCCAACCCCATTCACTTCGTGCTGCAGAGTCGTCCATGGAGTCTGCCCAAGAATCAGCTATTCTTTGCCTGACTGGATCTAATTTGAACTCCATTTGGAAATCAGAAATGCCAAATTGTGAGCCTACTTTTCTGACGACGCCTGCAAGTTCATCTGGTGTAAAGCTGTACGCAGCTACGTTGTAGTCTCCATGATGTTCCAGTCTTTTTCTATCGGCTTCTGCAAGGTTTATGAGAGCCTTTATGGCATCAGGCATGTACATCATAGGAAGCCTTGTGTCTGCGCCCAGCGGACACTCAAGATACCGGCCTTTACGCACCGCATCAAAAATCATGTAATTGGCATAATCCGTAGTGCCTGCTGGATTGGGATCTGTTTTCCACGTTAGCAAGCCGGGAAATCTGACGCCTCTTACATCCAGATTTACTTCCTGATCTTCGTGTTCAGAGTAGTAATCTGCCCACAGTTCCCCATTGACCTTGGCCATCCCGTACATTGTTCTTGGTCTCTGGCGCGTGTCATTCGGCGTATTCTGTCTTGGGGTTTCCATGCCAAACGGTCCCAAGGCAGCTATGGAACTTGGAACAATAACCTTCCCGACATTATTGGCTATACTCGCCTCCAGAACATTGAACAAACCCAGATAATTCACGTTAAAACCAAGCCTGCGGTTATCCTCTGCGCTTTTAGAAAGCAGGCCTGACATGTGATAAATCGTGTCAATTCCGTGTTCGGCCAGCGCTTCTTGCAAGCGGCTATAATCAGTGATGTCGAGCGATATAACCGGCCCTGCCTCCGCTATATCTCTTGCGAGAGGCGTTCTGCCGCTTCCAGCAGCTATTACATTCTCGTACCCATATTTTTTTCTAAGCGCGGGCACAAGCTCTGACCCTATCTGTCCTGCAGCACCTGTTACTAAAATTTTTCCCATTCTTATCACCACTATCCAACTTTTTCGTATCCTACAACCTCAGTTTTGTTGTATTTACTTGCTGCATAATAAGCCCTTACAGTCTCGCCTTTGTTATTTATGAAATCAAAATGGCTGGAATTATCGAAGTACGCAATTTTTTGGCAGTTACCACATCTGTATAGCGCCAGCTTCCCGTTTTCCGTTGTTTCAATTCTATTTCGATGCCCGCATCCCTGGCATGTCAGCGACATAATTTTCTTTTCCATTTCAGATCACCGAACAACTATTAAATTTGCCTAAGAAAAAAACCAAAAAAACTTCACGCGCCGCAGCATTTGCTCGCTGGCTTGCCTGAGCCGCAACTGCATTTCTTTTCTTTTTTCATACAAGACACCTCCACAAAATTTCAATTATGCTTTCACTGCAAGCGCATTTTCAATTGCTTGCTTGTCGAAGCCGGTTATTATTTTTCCGTTTATGTCTATCACCGGCACACCCATCTGATGACTTTTCGCCACCATCTCTGCTGCAGCCTTCGGATTTGTCTCCACGTTAAGCTCTTCATACTTGACGCCTTTTTTCTTGAAGAAATCCTTTGCCATCCTGCAGTAGGGACATGTTGTTGTCGTGTAAATCTTTACCGTCATGCTAATCACCTATTATAGAATGAGCTTTGGGGTGTATAAACTTTGTATTTTAGTATTAAATCTAAGATTTAACTGCGAAATTGGCACAGCAGGTATAGAAAAATAAAAAATTCTCTTGATAGTGACTATAATTACACGATGCTCCAAGATATCCGAAGAAAATAGCTAGCCAGGATAAGTGCAATGCCTGCTATTACAATGTACTTTTCTTTTTTCATTTCCCTGAACGCATGTTTGTCGATCTTCTTTTCACTCGATACTCTGCCATGGACAAGCAGGACACTTACTGCTATAAGTAACTCGCCTATGATCTCGATTGTCAGCGCAATAAATTCTAGTGACATACTTTATCCTTATTTTCTAATGACATGTTTTCCTGAACCAGTCCAAAATTATTTTCTGCGCCATCTCCAAATGTCCTGGGTCTGAGAACATATGATCGGCGCCGTCTATTATATGAATCTCTTTCTGCCCCTTTGCATAAGAGTACAATTTCATTGCGTTTTCAACAGGAATAATGCTGTCAAGGCCTCCATGAACAACACAAAATGGCTTCGTGAAGGTTCTCAGCGACTTCTCTATACTGTGTTTTTCAGCGTCATCAAAAAATTCCTTTGTCATTGTAAGTTTTCTTGAGAATATATTTACTTCCGCCCTTCCTTTCGAATAGATTTCTTTCAGCGTGGCATCAGAAAATATGGTTTTTATTGATGAGGATTCTGCCGGGCTGCCTACAACACACAGTGAAGATACTCTGGTGTCTATGGCACTGTGTAGTATCGAAACAGCAGCACCCATGGAATGCCCCAAAACACCAAAACTGCTGGCATTTTTTGTCGACAGAAAGGAAATAGCCGATTTCAGGTCGCTTATTTCCTTTGAGTAAGTTGCGTCTTCGAACCTGCCCTCACTCTCCCCATTGCCTGAGAAATCAAACCGGAGGACAAGAAAACCGCTTTCTGCCAGCGTATCGCAAATATTGCGCATTATTTTCTGGTGCCTGGAACACGTAAAGCAGTGCGCAAGCGCAATGCTTTTATCGTAGTCACCTGCTGGTAAATGAAGAAAGCCTGACAGTCTTTCTTTCGACGCATTATAAAAATATACGGATTCTTCCATAATAACCATTCACGGCTGCATTAAAATAAATAAAAAACAAAAAAGACTAGCAACCACAACTGCTTGTTTTAGAGCTGTGTCTGCTGTGCGCTTCGTCGGAATGCTTCAACTTTTTCTTCATTTCAATCACCGTCTATGAATTATTTCCACTATAGATGAAGCTGATCTTGAAGAGTACAATTTATGCTTTAAGAAAAATCATTTGTATAATTTCGTATCTGGATAGAAAGCCGCCCATGCAAACCAGAAATGCGGAAAGCTATCAACGCGCGCCAGCACCCTATCTAATTCTTCTATTGTCCATATCTTGCCCGAAGAATCCGTCAATATTCCATTTTTAATGGAGAAATCGCCTGGAGAATGGTATATTCGACCTGTGGCCAGCGACTGATCCCACAATACAAGTACCTTCTGCCCGCCCACATTATCATTTATTGCGACTGCAGATTTGATAGCCTGCTCCTCATACGCTTTTGCTTTGCCGTTAATCACAATACCATACACTATCGAATTTGAAGGAAGCCGTGTATCCGTGAAGCTCACGCCTATGCCCGAGAATCCAGGCCTGTCTGTGCCGTAAAGATCTACAATATCGTAGCGGCCTGTTGTCAGATAGGTGGGAAAGCCTGTGTCTCTTGACAGTACCAGAGTATCAGGATGCTGCGCTCTCCAGTCTTTCCATCTCACAGTGTCGACAGGTATGGCTTTTAGTTTCACGCCTGCTAGATCGCCTTTTATTCCCTGGCCGAGTACCTGCGACCAGTATGTTTCTGTTTTTCTGTCGTACATGACCAAATCAGATTTGTATAACTTCCCAGATGTCCCAAATTCTACGGTTTCGCCGTTAATAATTCTTTCATAAACAATCCCGGTCCTGCACAATGGGCAGTACGTAACAGCAATAGGCGTGTTATTTGCAAAGTCATTCACAATTTCATGCCAGTTGAGAATTCTGTGCGGATATGCTTTGACAGCGCCATTAAAAGAAAGCCCAAGCACAAGGTCGTCATCATTCAGCCATTTGTCTGCTTCTGCCACGTTTTCGAATTTCGGGCTGTCTATGCTTGGTATGCCGTCCTTCGGCGGGCCGCCTGACAATATTTCTGCCGGGTTAACAGATGCAAGATATTTCTCGCCGTTTATGATTTTTACCCCTGCCGACGCTGCGATGGCGACTTTAAGAGATCCTATTTTTTGAAGCAGTTCTTCTTCTGTCAATGGGCCAAATTTTTTATCAACAATTATGCCGTTAGCATCAATAAAGTAAGTGACAGGCTGGGTGAATACATTATACTTCTTCTTAGCGTCTGCCTCCGGGTCAAGCAATATCGGAGATTTTATCCCAAGCTTGTTTGCAAAACTCATTGCAGCGTCTCTGCTCTCCTGCAGATTGATAAACAAAAGTTGCGCATCATTTTCTTTCGCTACCCGCTCAAGCAGCGGCATTTCCTCGACGCAAAACGGACACCAAGAAGCCCAGAAGTTAACTATCAAAGGCTTTCCACGAAAGTCTGACAAAGAAACAGGTCTGCCATCAGGCGTTTGCAGCGTGAAGTCAGGCGCCTGCTCGCTTGTCTGGCTTTCTTCAGACTTCTCTACAGGCTTTGCGGCGTAGAAAATGATTGCAGCCAGAACAATTAACGCTACAGCACCATAGGTGTATTTTTTATATGAAATGCGCTTCTTTTTCATATTCACGACCCCTTAAGAATGCTACAGAATGTGCAAGCAGATTTTCGCCTTGATTTTTTCTTTTCCATACAATACAAATGCCTTTGGCAAATAATAATCTTGTGATTTGCAATTAAATTTCGGATTTAAGTTTAAACTAAACCTTCATATTTGAAATGGCGGAATTTATGAGCCGCATTGATATGACTACGATAAAACAATTCCTGACTGTGATGTTCCAAGCCATAGACGAACATCCCAAGCGGTTTTTTCTTGGCTTTGCGATAATGGGGCTCGTTCAATACATATTCCTCACGCCCAGCATATGGCCGATCAGGGCGCCGAATAATCCGGTAGTAACTAATGACTGGGTATTCGCATTCCTGTTCGCATTTTTCACAGGCGCATTTCTCGCCATGCGAAGGCATATCAAGGACAAGCCAAAAGTATGCTCTGTTACTGGGGGAATAGGCAGCGTAATCGGGATATGGGGAGCAACATGTCCGTTCTGTACGCTTTTCATACTGGTATGGTTAGGCGTGCCGGCAGCAACCGGCGTGCTTAGCGCACCGTTCCTGGAAAGCTACCTCGACCTAATAAGACTAGGTGCGCTTGCCGTAATGATATACGGCATGAGCCTTCTGGTTAAAAAGCAAAATATTGTGCCTGAAGTTAGTTAAATTTTAGTTTTAATAATTAAATCATGCTTTAAGACTGCTCTTTTTCCTATAATTCATATGAAACATACAGTCGTCGCTCCTGCAGGCGACAACATCGATGCGCTTTTCATCGGCGTCAGGGAATTTCCCACGGAAAAAGTAGTGTTGATTACGCCAAAAAGATACGCAAGCGAAGCTGCTCGTGCGCAAAAGGAGCTGAAGAAATTCAGGATACCCGTCAAGATAATCGACATCGATGAATCATGGGAGTCCATCTTCAGGGCAATTGCGGAGATAAAATCCAGCGCTGAAAATATTCTTGTGAACGTTGCCACAGGGGACAGGGACGGCCAGTGTGCCGCCACTTCTGCTGCTTTTGTAAACGGCCTCAAGGCCTTTTCCATAGACAAGGGCGAGGCGATGATGCTGCCAGTCCTGAAATTCTCGTACTACAAAATGATACCAGAGAGGAAGCTCCTGATATTGAAAACATTGAAGCAGGACAAGACATGCTGCGCGTCCTTTGAGGAGCTTTCGCGCAGGCTGAATATGAGCCTGCCGCTTGTGTCGTACCATATAAACGGGAATGCGAAATCAGAGGGTCTTGTACAGATGGGGCTTGCAGATGTTACAGAGAAAAAAGGCAGAATGGAAATAACATTAACACCGCTTGGCAAACTTCTCATTGATGGCCACATAGAAACTAAAGACGACAAACGGTGGTTCCGACGCGCAAAATGATATGCTCTTAATACTCCCACGACTAAAGTCGTGGGTTTCTGAGAGCATGTCATCCCAACATTGTTTATGTAATATCTGCTGTCTAACGACCAGCAGTTTTAAGCAATGTTGCGGATAAAACTATGCCCGCGCTGCAGAAAGGCTAAACTTGAATTATACGCAGGCCGGCAGACAGGAAATTACATTTGTCGAGATTGCGGATATCTTGGTCCTCTTGTTATGGAAATTGAAAAGAAAAAATAGCCGCAGTTTTTACCCTTAAACATCTCTTATAAGTCCTGCTTTGTGAAACAAATATTTCATGACATGCATTATATGCGGAAGCCCGTCAAACCTTTTTGGCACAAAAGGATGCATAACCGTTTCTTACTGCATCTATCACGCGGAAGACTGCGTGAGTGCTGACGCATCCTGCAAGTGTGGATAAAAACCTAGTTTTAGCGTTAATTTTTGCTTTCATAGCTGAAGAATTAGGCACAAATGATTAAAAATGCTCCCGGCGGGATTTGAACCCGCGCCATCGGCTTTCTTCCACCAAGTTTGTCATCATTCGCTTCGCGAACTCATACCTTTCAAACAGGAAAGTTTTTTGCTTATCCTCTCGAAAGGCCGAAATCCTTGACCGGGCTAGACGACGGGAGCTTGAAAGGGATTATAGAAGGAATGATTTTTAAAATCATTTTCTATCCCTTTTTTATTCACTTCAAATACTTTATCCTCTTTAACAAGTCTTCATTGCGTTTCAGCGTATCCACTTCCTTCATATGTTCCTCAAACGAAATAATAAATCACTGAATTATTTTGTAAACAACTTTGTTGCCTTTTATTATCTTTTTGATTTTTTGGGTTCCGATAAGCCAGATAAGATGTTTGTCTACAGTCCTATAATCAGCTTTAATGGTCTTGGCAATTTCCATTTTTGATAGTGGCTTTTTAGAGACTGCTACAAATATCTTGTTTCTGATATCTTGGAATTTTCTTTTCATAGTAAAAAATATACTATAGGCTTAAATAATTATAATAGTATAAAATAGACTATGATTAATTTATCAAAGGTTATTTTTAGCCATAATGATAAGAAAAGATCTATAGTTCTTCCTGATAATTTTACTCCTGAATTAGCTGAAGATGTAGGTTTTCACATTGGTGATGGATATATGAAAAATCGTGTTGAGAAAACTGGTATTCATTATGAATTTGCTTATTCTGGGAATTATCCAGAAGATATTGATTATTTTAAGAATATATTAATTCCACGAAAACACGTTCTATTTAACCTAACTAATTTAGAAATAAAGAAAGAAAAGAAGAACGCAATAATCCTAAAGATACGATCTAAAGCTATTTTTTTGTATTATAGAGACATCTTAAAGGTAAAAGAGTCTCCTAAAACTGATATAGAAATTCCTAAGTGGGTTTACAGTTCACTTGAGTTACAAAAATCTGTTTTCCGCGGCTTAATTGATTCTGATGGGAATTTCAGAATAGTCAAGAAAGGATACCCAATTATTGACTTGCAAGTTCAGAGCCAGCACGTTGTAGAAGGAATGGGAAAAATATTGAAAACGCTTGAAATACCATTTAGTTCCTTTAGAATAAAACAATTAGATAAAAGAAGCGGTAAAATTTGTATTAAGTTTAGAATTCAGATTAGTGGTAGGAAAAATGTAACTAAATGGATAAGTCTAGTAGGGTTCAATAACCCAAAACATATTCGGAAATATGATAAATGGGTCGAGGCGGATTCGAACCGCCGGTCTTCGCCTCATTAGGAAAGAAGTAATTTGCTTCTTTCTTTCCTACGTCCCAAAAAGCAAAGCTTTTTGAGGATGTAAAGGCGACGTCATAGCCGCTAGACTACCGACCCCCGATCGTTTTGAATGCATTGCTAATGAAATTCTGGGTGTTCTTGTGCTTAAATTCCATCTTTTGTAATTCCATTGAATCGGGCAGGAGCCATTTAAAGTCTATATGTTCTTCGCTCAGTTTTATTTCATCATTACTTCTAAAGGCATGATGAAGCACAAGCCAATTTTCGTTGTTTTCTGTCCTAAAGCTGTGATAACCAACAAGCCATGGGCCTTCGTACTCTTCAATTCCCGTTTCCTCATGAAGTTCTCTGATAATTGCTTCCTTCAGGTCTTCGCCTTCTTGAACCCTGCCTCCGGGCACGTCCCATTTATTTGATCCATGCTTAAGATAATCTGACTGCTTGATTAGCAATACCTCGTCTTTTTTATTGAAAACAAATGCCTTTTGGCCGATGTTTGCGTGAAACTGCATTGTTTATCTACCCGATCTTATATCTTTTGCCGCCTCGATCCATTGTACTGTGTTTTTGAAGGCAAACTTCTTGCCATTAATTTTCTTGACATCTAGCCATTGAAAATCAGAATGTTCCATGGGATCTATTCTAATTTGCGTTTTCTTTGATTCCGCGAAATATATTAATCCCAGTCTTTTCCCTTTAGGCTTGAAGCGTTCTATGCTTCCTGTTACAAGAATAAAGTCATTTATCTCTAACCCGGTTTCTTCCCTGACCTCTCTTCTTATCGCCTTTTGCAGCAGCTCACCTTTCTTTAGTTTTCCGCCCGGCAAATCCCATTGATCACCTTTAATCATGCCGCCCCTGCTGGATTGTTTGAGAATTAGCACTTTATCTCCGTTGAAAATGACAGCCTTTTGAAATATTCCGTCTAGTTTCTCCATCTAAATTCTCCTTAACCTTCTCTGTCGTGTTTCCTGTCTCGTTCATAATCTTGGGAGAAGCGAAGCTTCTCTGAGATCTTCGGAGAAACGGAGTTTCTCTGAGATTCCGAAATCCTTTGGATTTCGAGAATTCCAAAAAGCTGCGCTTTTTGAGAATTGAGTTCTGCGAATTCGTTTATTTCCATCCAGCTGCCTCCTTTCTTTTTATTTCTTCAATCTCGTAGCCAAGCATGTTCTTGTACCCGTCATCATAATAGAATTTTCCCTGGAAGCTTTTGCCTTCAAGCATGACAGGTATCCATATTTCATCGTCGGGCCACATCGCATCCAGCGGGATGCCGTCAAGCGGGAACCATTCCGGCACGCCTTCGTCTGTTTCCGTTGGAGTCCCGGAAAAATCATTTGCAACGAAAATGTGGGCTTCCATCGCACACTCGCCTCCGATGTAGAATTCATTGCGGCCCACATGCTTTATACCGAGAGGCGTTACGCCGGTTTCTTCGATTGTTTCCCTTATTGCAGCATCGGCAGGCGATTCCCCCTTCTCAATGTGGCCGCCGGGGCCGTTCCATTTGCCTTCGCTTATGCCGCGCTTGCTCTTTATGAGAAGTATCCTGCCATCTTTTATCACATAAAGAAGGGTTACGTCTTTCATAGTTTATAGCTCCATCCGGGTCTCCATTCTTTAGGCACCTTTCGCCTCCAGTCCTCTTTGATAGCCTGCTTCCACGTCTTTCCTTTAATAATCACATCCAGAGCCAGCTGCGGCGCCTGATGGGCAACTACGGCTATTCTCTTTCCTGCGTAATCCTTCTTCAGGTCTTTGATGAAATCCCTGATGCGCTTTTCCACGTCCCTGTAGCTTTCTCCTTCAGGAAAAGGCTTGTTTATGTGCTTTTCCATCAGGGAAGCTACTTTGCCCGCATCTTTGCCTGTAAACACGCCGTAATTGCATTCTCTCAGTCTTTTGTCCCTGACAACAGGAATCTTATTCCTGAACGTTAATCTGGCCGATTCTGCCGCCCTTTTCAGGTCAGAGCAGAAAACATTGTCAAACCTTTTTCCTTTGACCAGTCCCCTTAATTTAATGGACTGTTCTATTCCGAGTTTTGACAGCCTGCCCGGCTTCCAGCCTGTGGCTATTCCGTTCTCATTGTCTGTTGTGGTTCCGTGCACAAAATAAGTTATGCTAACCGTCTTCTTTCTTCTCATTTCGTCACGTCTTGTCTTCATTTCAATCCTATAGCCTTCTCGGCCCCTTCAACAAGCTTGTGTTTGTTGAAATACAGGATGCGCCTGAGGTCGTCGAACTTGGGGTCGAAGATATTGAGCATGTGAAGCATGCTTTTCCTTTCTTTCATGTTAAGGAGCTGCTCGATGAACATCGCTGAGTTGAACGCCTGCGGAAAATTGCCGTGCTGCAAATTGCGTTGCGGGTCAAAGTGTTCCGCAACGAGGCAAAGGTCTGTGGAGGAGTTTATGCAGGTTTGTAGAAGTTCTTCAGCTCTGTCTTTGTTGTCTGTTCTGATGTAATGCGAAACCAGCCAGAGGGTGGGTAGGTAAAACGGCAGCGTAGCGTCCTCGTAGCGCAATACGGCGCTGTTCTTTACAAGCTTTTGTTCCATAAGCCTGACTGTTTTCTTCATCCTCGAATCATCGGGCCTTACGATGCCGTAGTCTTCCAGCGCAAGAACGGAAATGTCTATTGGCGCATCTTTATCAAACGTCTGCAGAAACGCCTGGCGCTGCTCAGACCAGGCGTTTTTGAGTATGAGCTTCTTCAGCCTTTCCCGCGGGGATTTCCACCCATCCTTTTTCCCGAGTATATTGGCAATCTTCGAGGCAGACTCCAGGCCGACATAGCACATCACCTTCCCGTATGTGTAATGCTTTATTTTGTCGCGTGATTCCCATATGCCATTTTCCTTTCTGCTGTAGTTTTTTGAAATCCAGTCTGAGGCTTTTTTTATCTTCTTCCAGTTTTGCCTGAGAATATCATCCTCTCCTGTAAAGAGATAGTAAAGATATGTTGCGTGCAGGACGCTTCCTTCGCTGTCAAGCTGCAGCTGCTTAGAAGCGGCGTTGCCAAGCCTTATCTGGTCCTCTTCGTTCGGTCCTGTCATTTCTTCTACGACAACCTCCTCTCCCAGCTTTTTGCCGTCGCTTGTATAAATCGGTGACTCCCAGTGACCGTTTCTTCCGTGGATGCCGTAAAAGAACTTGAGCATCTTCTCCACTTCATCGTAATGTCCTGACCTAAGAAGGGCGCGCATTGCAAAATAGCAGTCCCTTATCCAAGCATAGCGGTAATCCCAGTTTTCCAATCCTCCTGGGGTTGCCGGAAAAGAGGCGGTAGGGGCTGCCAACATAGCGCCTGTTTTATGATAGATAAGCAGTTTTATTGTAGTAAGGGAAGCGTGATAAATATTAGCAAAATCCCTGTTTTCGAACCACACATGCTTTCCGCGGTCAAACCAGTTCACCCAAAAGCCAACGCATGACTGCAGTTCTTTCTCAGGATTGATGTCTTTCAGTTTCCTGATTTCTTTCTCTGTTTCTTTTGCAGTTGTTCCGTAGACGATTGCAAAGGAAAATTTGGCCTCTTTTCTTGGCGGTATAGTGACCTGCTGTTGGGAGTAAGGGATCATGCCAAGAAAGATCTTATCGGAGAAGAATATGCCATGGTGCACATCTTTGTGCTTTTCTGAGCTTATACCCGAATACACCTTTATTTCAACAATGCGTTCCTTATCGCCGACGTTTTTTATTTTAATTATGCGAAATATTTTCCTCTGGTTGGTCCTGAATATTGACTCTTGATTAAAAGGCATGAAGTCTGTTATCTCTGCGCTAAGGCTTCCAAGTCGTAGAAGGGTCTGGAGAACAGCGGTCCTGCTTATATACCGTTGCGAGGAGTTCTGGATAATGGGCTCCTTTCCGTTTTCCAGTATCTTGAACTCTATTGCTTCTCCGCGGGTAGGGTCTAGGGCTTTGCTGTATACTATCTTCCCGTCGAATCTCGGCAGGCATAACCACTCGATGCTGCCTTTGGGTGATATGAGTGCGCATGTCTCGCCATTTCCTATAATGCCATAGTATGGTTTTCTTGGCATGTTTGTCGTCTCCGGTTGCTATGCTAATTTCTCAAAAATCGTAGCTTTTTGGAATTCTCGGAAATCCAAAGGATTTCGGAACATGGCGGAGCTTTGCTCCGCCTGTATAGGCAGAAACGAAGTTTCTGCCATATATCTCGGAGAAGCTTCACTTCTCCTAAGATAAGCGCTGGGGGAGGGATTTTCACAGCCGTTGCGGAAAATAAGTTTCCGCAAGCGCTTTGCACGTTTATCGTGTGCAAAGGGCTTTTTGAACCCTCGTTAGGCTTGCGCCTAACAGGTTTAGCAAACCGTGGCGTCTTATAGATTGCGCCGTAGACCAAACTTGGCTACCCCAGCACAGATAATTTTTCTTCTTTCTAACCACTTTTCCCCAGAAGAATCTTTAAATGTTTGAGGCGCTATAATACTAAAACGAGGGATAGTCATGCCGATAAACGTGAAATCATTTTCTGAACTGACAAAGAAAGACGTATTTACTGCAAAGGGCGCTTACTGCGGAAAAATAACTGATGTCGAGGTAGACCTTGAGAAATTCCGCGTTAAATCCCTTGTTGTAGACGCAGTCCACGGATCATACCTTTCAAACCTGGTCGGCAACAAGAAAGGCGTCGTAGTGCCTTTTTCCATGGTCCAAAGCGTCGGCGATATAGTGCTTATAAAACACGTCCAGCCGACAGTTGAAGAAGACCAGCCGGTTGAGGAAAAGCCCACGGCAAAGTACGTTTGATTTCTTTCAAACAAATAATTCTTTCTATTATTCTAACTTTTATATCCTGCCTTTTGCGATAGTTATTCATGACCAGCATGCTTTCTGCCGAGCAGGCTTATGCGCTCCTTAGAAAGTACAGGATAAAGGCGGTTAATACAGGCCTGGCAAAGACTTTTCCGGAAGTTGAGCTGCTTGCTGAAAACATCGGCTTTCCGCTGGTTCTCAAGATAGACGCGGCGCAAATAGTGCATAAGACAGATGTTGGCTGCGTCAAGATCGCTTACAGCCAGGACAAGCTTGAGGAGGTCTACAAGAAAGTAACCAGCAACGCAAAGAAGATCACGAAGGAGATAAACGGCGTGCTGGTCCAGGAATTTGTGCGCGGGCTTGAAGCCATCACCGGCTCTGCCATGGACGACCAGTTTGGCAAAGTCATGATGTTCGGCTCGGGTGGCGTTCTGACGCAAATATTCAAGGATGTATCATTCAGGCTTGTGCCCATAAGCAAGGAAGACGCCGAAAGCATGATAGATGACACCAAGGTGTCCCAGCTTCTCAACTACAGGGGCAACAATATAGACAAAAACAAGATAGTGGATGTTCTGCTTAAGCTGAACAATCTTGTGCAGAACGAGAACATTCATGAAATGGACATAAACCCGCTATTTCTCAACGACAACGGCGCCTTTGCAGCTGATGTAAGAATTGTCAAGAATTGAGCTGAAGCCCAAGACTTCAGGATACTGCCCCGGCTCTCCAGGGCTTCCAATCGTGCGGCCTTTTGTGCAAACCTTTAAAGAATTGCTTTACAAATCTATACAGGCAGGGGCTTGTGATGATTGTTTCTATATTATATGGGAGAAGTTGGCAGGGAGTCTCTGAGGCGACGAATATGCTGGGAAATGCCGCCTTTTCTTCAAAGTTCCAGGTTCAGGAGATCGTTGAGGTTGCCGATAAGTCGCTTCCTGTTCTCGGATCAGTGGCTATGGACAAGCAAGCCATAGAATCCCGGCAGCATGAAGCTTCTGACTATCTGCTTGTATTCGACAGCAAAATGGATATCAGCAGGGTGCTGAAACAGGCAAAGGACAAGTCTGTCGTTATATTAAATTCACAAGAGAAAATAAAGAATCCGCTGCTGGTAAAGAAGGGACTCAGGGCTTTTTTTGTTGATGCGACAGGCTTGGCTATCACAGCCACGCTTAAGGCTTCTCCCTATGCTGCAATGATGGGCGCTTTTGCAAAAATAGCCGGTATTATTCCTGCGAAATACATAAGGTCTCAGATGACGGGCGGGAATTTGGCGGCTTTTGATGAAGGCTTCAAAGGCGTGAAAAGGAACTGAGGATACCAATGAAGACAGACGCAGATATAAGATACGAGGAAAAAAAGGACATGAAGAACCAGGAACTTGAAAAGACGGCAAACTGGCGCGTTTTCATACCAAAAATAGACCTGAAAAGATGTAACAAGAACTACAGATGTTTTGTTGTTTGCCCGCACGACGCCGTAGATATAAAGAAAGACGGCTTTCCGGCAATAGATGCGTCTAAATGCACGGGCTGTCTCATATGCCTGAGAGAATGCGAACCTGCTGCAATAAGCGAAGAGCGTGAATAAATGGCACAAAAGCAATTGTTGTTGGGTGGTCAGGAAAGCGCGGCGCATGCGGCGCAATTATGTAAAGCAGAAAGCGTGCCACATTTTCCCGCGCCTCTCTCGAAAGATATTGCTGTCGCGCTCTCGAAGATCCACAAATGTGACTTATACGATGTTGAATCCCAGTCGTCTGCCGTGACAGCTGCAATAGCCGCTTCTCTGACTGAAAAGAGGGCTTTCCTGCCTCTGTCAAAAATCAGGGATATTGAAGCTTTATGTTCGGCATCGTCCTTGAGGGCGCCTTTGGTTTCTGTACAAGCAGCAAGCCAGGATAACTTTATGCTTTTGCGTGATGCGGGCTGGCTCATGTTTTCAGCTTCGACAAACCAGGAAGTCCTGGACAGCGTTGTTCAGGCCTATCTTGTATCAGAAGACCAGAAGGTGGCACTGCCAAGCATGATTAACATGGACATGTGCCTGCGCGAAATAGTTTCCCTGTCGGGCGAACAGATGATCAGCAGCACGCTGCCGAGACTGAAGCTGGCAAGAAAACTTTCCACCAGAGACGCGCAATCTTTTGACTATGAGGAAAGAAACCACGAGCAAATTCACAAGGCTATGGAAAACGCCCTGCGCCTTCTTCACAAAAGCAGCGAAAAGATGGGCAAGAAATTCAAAAGAAACTTTGGTTTGCTTGAAAATTTTATGCTGTCGGATGCGGAATACGTCTTCGTCGTCGCGGGATACCAGAGCGGCACTGCAAAATCTGCTGTCAGGAAACTCAGAAATCAGGGAGAGAAAGTCGGCCTGCTGCGCCCGCGCGTACTGCGGCCCTGGCCTTCTGAAGAGATATCCAGGGCGCTATCTAATGCCAAACGCATAGCTGTTGTAGAATCAGCCATATCCCTGGGTGCTTCCGGGGTTTTGCATGCTCACATTAAAGCGGCATTACAGGGCCACATATCTTCCTTCATTTCACAGAAGCATCTCGCAGAAAAAGACTTTTCAGACATACTGGTGCATCTGAAAAGGCAGGAAAAACCTGAAAGAATCTGGATGTAGCTATTCAAAGATGAGCAATTTCTGATCAGACTCGACTGGCTTTTGGTGTTCAAGGAGAAGAAGATTTGTTGTAATTTAGTTTATATGCAATGTTTCTTCCAGTTTTTGTTCCTATCAACAATAAATCTGCAGCTATTGGATTAGGCTTAGATCCAGCGCGCCATTCCTTTTCAATTTGTTGTTCGCATTCTGCTGGCGTATTTCCTTTTTCTATACATGATTTTGCAATTTGATAACCACCAATATAGTTATAAAAACCCAAAACTAAAACAGTCGATATCAGAGACGGACTTGTTATTGTTTGCCTAATCAGTCTCTTTGTAGACGCGGAAACATAAGGTTCCGGTTCTAATGGTTTCGGTCTGTCAGGTGATTGCATAGCTACTTGTTGATAGTAACTTATTTAACCTTTTTCTCCTCCACGGATTTCATCCCTAACTACATGTCACCCGACTGGTTTGATTCTTTTAAATCTCTTTTTCCGAAACTATTTCTTGGCAATGAAGAGACCGACCCAGTTTGACGGAAACGGATGATTAACAGGGTAGCTCCTGAGCCATTATTTATTCAAAATTCTCAAAAAGCGTAGCTTTTTGGAATTCTCGAAATCCAAAGGATTTCGGAATCTCGGAGAAACGGAGTTTCTCTGAAGATCTCGGAGAAGCTTCGCTTCTCCCAAGATTAGAGTTCTCTTATGAAACTCGGCAATTCTTCTTCTATGCTGGTTTCTTTCTGCGCCCATCCCTCTGTCGCATAGACGGCTGCAACCAGTACGCAGGCAGTAACACCCCTGCATTCAGTGCTTTCAATCTTGTAATTTATCATTCCGTGCTCTTCCGGCCTGTAACGGACAAGGCTCATGATGCTTGCCTCTATCTGCTTCCTGACCTCTTCTTCGTCGCTGCCATGATGCTCAACGAATATGCCGCGGCCTATGCCATCCACGCTTGCCCAGCCCAAGCCGGCGCATATCTTTCTGCCGATAACGTCTGTAACAGCCTGCGATACCACGGAGTAAAGCCTGTAGCCGTGCTCTTTATCATTCCAATTAAGCCTCTTTACAGCTACCTGCGAATTATCCGGTATCACGGACGATAGCTTGATTATGTTGTAATTGCCTATGCCGGCATCCCAAAGAGCCGCGTCAAACGCGGCTAGTTTGGTTGCTCCCTCGCCTTTTCCATAAGTCACGAAAATTCGCATATCGTTCTTTATATTTTCACAATTTAAAAATATTTATTATGCGTCGGGGGAAGGAATTTTACGGCAAGCAGTATGAAGAAGCGGTGAAACTCTACAAAGAAGGCAGGAGTATACCCGAAATATCCAAGGAACTGAAACTGTCTTATTCGGCAGCATATCACTGGCTGAAAGGCTTGAGGAAGCCTGATATCGGCAATGTAAATGCCTTCGGGAAATTTCTTGCGGAAAATGGCCCGCAGCCGGCTGAAGAGATCAAGGACAACTTTCCCAAGCACAACGAGTTATTCTTAATAGCTTCCCGCCGCGGGCTGCGGGTGAAAAGGCTTATAATAAACAAGAAATTCAAGGGATATTCAGTGTGGTACTTCATTGAAGGCCAGGAAGAAGAGCTGGAAAAAAGGGTGCATGAAATGCTAGGCAAGGTCAAGGAAGTAAAGGACAAGCTCCGCAACTTACTGGGTGTTTGAATGGGTGTTGGACGAAGGCAAAGAAAGATCATAAAATACGAGCTTAAGCACATGGACAAAATAGTGCTGGGAGTTATCGGTTTCGTCGGTCTTATCTTGTTCTGGAAAGGCCTTGCGACCGTGCTGGATGAAATAGACAAGTCTTATCCGCTTGATCCCGTCGTCCTTTTATTCTTTGGTCTTGTAATAATCTTCTTGACAGGTGCAATGATCAAGAGATAAAGCCCCTTTCTTTTCACTAAAAAGAAAGGCAAATTTTATTTTGTTTAAATAATACCTGTTCGATAGAACCTTAGAGGGAAGAGATCAAGGAAGAGAAACCGCAGGTGTCTTGTCTTATGGAGCTAAAAGAAATTGTCGAACAGATGGAAGGCAAGGAGTTTGTGGGGTACTGCACGCCCGGTTGCGGATCTTTGCTGGGCCTCCGGCTTCTGGTGCAGAGCCTCGGTAAATTCATACTTGTAAACTCGCCGGGCTGTGTCTCAATAAACAAGAATTCGCTGAAAATGCCTTATGCGAATCTTGGTTTCAACGCCGCAGCAGCCGCAAGCGGCATAGCCAGATCAACAAATGAGCTTGTAGTGGTGTATTCGGGCGATGGCGCCACGCAGATGCACGTCAGCTCCCTTATAGAAGCCTGCAACAGAAATGACAAAATACTGTACGTATGCTATAACAACATGGCTTATTCTGCCATTGATTATCTGTCGCCAGAAAGAAGTTTGGTGAAGTCTGTTGCTCCTTACGCAAGGTATGCAGCCACAGCGTCTGTAGCTTACGCAGAGGATTTTATAGAAAAGATAAACAAAGCTGTTCTTCTTGATGGCGTGAAATTCATAGAAGTTCTAGCTCCCTGCCCGAGTGTAACGGGCTTCGATATGTCAAATACAGTAGAAGTTGCAAGGCTCGCTACGGAATGCGGCATCTGGCCTGTCTTTGATGTTGAGAGCAAGAAGCTGGGCATGACTAAAAGGCCGTTGAGAATGGAGCCTGTTTCAAGGTTCTATTCTGCAATAAAGATACATCTCAAAGATGAAGAAATGCAAAGACTCCAAGACAAGACAAACAAAAACTGGAAATCTTTGTCAGAAGGAAAACTTCTATAAGTAAAAATAGAAAAATTAAAAATTCAATGCCAAAACTTTACCGCTTCTTTTTTTTCTTTGCCATTTTCACTCCCCCATTTTTGAAAATAAGTAATTAGTTTATTACCATGGCTTACTTAAATAGTTTTTGCAATTTTGCGCGGCGGTCACCGCTGTTTTTGCTTTTTGTTGATGCAGCGAAATACATTTTATTGCAGGCAACAAGTGGTTATAATGCATGAACTTGACTTTTTCTTCAATCCGGGCAGCATAGCTGTCATAGGCGTCAGCAGAAGTCCCGATAAGATAGGAAGCGTGATTTTCCAGAATTTCTTTGATTCAACGTATACAGGCGATGTTTACGCCGTTAATCCTAATGCGGAGAGCGTTTTTGAAAGAAAATGTTATCCGTCTGTAAAAGACATAGAAGCCGGTGTTGATCTTGCCGTTATTGCCATCCCCGCCTCCGGTGTTCTTCAATCGCTCAAAGACTGCATTGAGAAGGGCGTGAAGGGGTGCGTTGTCATCACTGCCGGATTCTCTGAAATCGGCGACAAAAAAATTGAGGAAGAAATGGCAAAAATTGCAAAAGGGAAGATAAGGATCATTGGCCCCAATGTCATAGGATTATATGATTCTTACAGCGGCGTCGACACGATTTTCAATGCAAAATACAGGCAGGGAAGGCCTGGAAAAGGCGGGATAGCGTTCGTTTCCCAGTCGGGCGCTTTCGGCTCTGCCCTGATGGATTGGTGCGTCAACGAGGGCGTGGGCCTCTCTAAGTTTGTATCAATAGGCAACCGTGTGGACGTTGATGAAACAGATCTTTTGGACTATCTCGCGGAAGATGAAGCGACAAAAGTTATAGCTGTGTATTTAGAGAGCACTAAAAACGGCAGAAGATTTTATGAGAAGCTGAAATCCGTGACAAAAAAGAAACCCGTCATTATTATGAAAGTGGGCAGGAGTGCTGAAGGCGTCAAGGCCGCCAAGTCGCATACGGGCAGCTTGGCTGGGTCGGCGGGGATTTATTCCGGGCTTTTCCGCCAGGCGGGGGCGATAGAAGCCAAAGACACAGAGGATCTTTTTGATTTTGCAAAGGCGCTGGCGCTGCCCCGGCTGCGTTCCGGCAGGGTGCAAATAATCACTAATGGCGGCGGCTTCGGCGTTATCGCTGCAGATGCTGTTGTGCAAAACGGTCTTAAACTGGCCGGGCTGGGAGAGAATTCCAGAAAGGCCATTAAAAGAATTGTTCCGGAATTTGCAACTGTAAGCAATCCCATCGACCTTACAGGCAATTCAACAAGCAAGATGTACGAAAACACGCTGAAAGCTGTTCTGGAAGACGGAAATGTAGATGCGGTGATAATCATACTCTTGCTGCAGGTTTCAAGCCTGGAAAGTAATGTGATAGAGTCTATAATAAGAATGAAAAGCTATGGCAAGCCTATTGTTGTCTGCTCAACTGGCGGCGAGTTCACGGACCTGCACAAAAAACTCCTGGAAGGATCTTCAGTGCCCGTGTATCCGACCCCGGAACGCGCCGTGAAAGCAATCAGGTCCCTGTCCCTGTAAATTCTCAAAAAGCGTTAGCTTTTTGGAATCTCGGAGAAGCTTCGCTTCTCCCAAGAAACTATTTAAACTCCACAAATGCATAATAGAAGATAGATTTTCATGAAAGGAATAACTCCCGTAATTGCTGTTATCCTTCTGCTTCTGATAACTGTATCCCTTGTTGCTTTTGCATACACATGGTTCACAAGAGTAGCGACAACTGCAGCGACCGGTATTGAAAATCAAACAAGCAAGCTTCTGGCAACAAAGTCTATAAGGATAGAAAATGCGAAGGTTTCCGGGACGACAACGAACATTGACCTGAGAAACACAGGGGATGTCATAATTAACAGCGGTGAACTGGCATTTTACATTGAAGATGGAAGGGTGGTAGGTTCTCTGGGATGCCCTGCAAGCATAGCACCGGGTTCCGTAGTCACTTGCTCGCCGCCTGCAAAGGAATTGTAAAATCTATTTAAATAGGTAAAATGAATATATCAAAAAAGAGGTTTAGAAAAATGAAAGGAATAACGCCCGTAATTGCAGTCATTCTTTTGCTTCTGATAACTGTATCCTTGGTTGGTTTCGCTTTTGTCTGGTTCACTCGTGTTGCGACGACTGCAGCGACCGGTATTGAAAATCAAACAGGCAAGCTTCTGGCAACAAAGTCTATAAGGATAGAGAATGCGAAGGTTTCTGGGGTAATTCCGACAGCAACAACACGCATTGACCTGAGAAACACAGGGGATGTCATAATTAACAGCGGTGAACTGGCATTTTACATTGAAGATGGAAGGGTGGTAGGTTCTCTGGGATGCCCTGCAAGCATAGCACCGGGTTCCGTAGTCACTTGCTCGCCGCCTGCAGCTAATAAATTAGTTTTATTTTGAAGTATTCCGAAAACCATCAGCTTTAGCTGAGGATGGGGGAAGACTTCGAAAGAAATGCTCAAAGAAACCACCGACTTTAGTCGGTGGTAACAAAGGGCATTTCATTTCCTTTTTATTAATGTCAATAAACTTTAGCTTTTAGAATAAGTTCTGCTTCCTTTCTCAGTGCTTCTGCCTTGTCTGTTTTTTCCCAGGAGAATGTGTCTTCCTCGCGTCCGAAGTGGCCGTAAGCTGCTGTCTTCTGGTATATGGGCCTTCTAAGCTGCAGCGTGTCTATTATGCCTTTTGGTCTCAGGTCAAAATGCTTTCTCACTATCTCCGATATCTTATCTTCAGGTATTTTGTTTGTGCCAAAGCAGTCAACATTCACCGAAATTGGCTGGGCAACTCCAATGGCATATGATATCTGGACCTCGCATTTGTCGGCAAGGCCTGCTGCTACAATATTCTTTGCAACATAGCGCGCAGCGTAAGCACCGCTTCTGTCGACCTTTGTAGGATCTTTTCCTGAATTATGGCAGACAAATCCGTTAGCCACAAAAGTATGGGCTCCCGGAACTGTTATATCAAATACATCCGACCTTGAGTTCTCCGTACGATGAATTCTTGTATAGTAATGGCCCATGATGTATAGCGTACGCAGGTACTCGAAATCTAAATCGCCTTCGAAAAGGTCTGCATACGTGTCCAAGAAATCCCTTAATTTGTGGTAAGTCAGTTCTTTTGTAGCCTTTCCTTCAGAGCTTCTCGCAAGCCTGCCGATTTTGCATTTGTCTGCCTGTTTTGTTCTGGTTGGGAGCTTGTTCCAAAGTTTCCTTATACGCTCTCTTTGATGCGGTACTATAATTCTATCTGATTTTGTAGACAGTGCGATAGAGTTCAAGATCCTTTTCTTTCTGTTCAAATTAAAACCTATGTTATCCTTGAACAATTTTACACTTTCGTGGCCTTTAATGCGAAGATGATATAATGTCCTCCGGGAGGTTACTTTTCTTCCTTTGATTTCTGCTGATTTCCCATTTGTGAATACAGTCTGAATATTAGATATTATGCCGAAATTAAGCAGAAGCTGCTGTACAGAAGTCGCAATGTCAAAAGATGTGGTTGTGAGCTTCACATCCAGAGAATTTTTACTCCTGCCTGTTTTTCTTACAGTGCCGTCTGTATCAAAAAGCCCGCGCAAAAATGCTGCCACAACGTTGCTTGGAGATTTGAATAAAGAATGCGGAACTTTCTTCTGCCATGATCGCCATTTTCCTAGGCCTAAGTATTCTAGGAAAGCCCTTAACTCAATGCCACCGAAATATGCCCAATGGCCGAATACCTTTCCTTCTTTTCCAAAAAGCTTGTTGAAAAGGCCCTGCACATTTTTCTTTTGCTCATCTTCACAAACACATACTGCTATAGCGCCGTTCATCATGCAGTTGCCGTCTCCGACAAGTAAGCCCAGCAGGTATGCATAGTCTTCTGTTAATAAACTCGGAAACTGGAAGACATTGTGTCTCCTTGTGCCTTTTTTGTGCAGGAATTTAAAGGCAGAAGCATCGAAGCCTTTCCCAAAAAGTCTGTTCTTCTTTTGGATTGCGATCCAGTCAGAAGGCTTTAGCTCGTCGAGCCTTCGCCATTTATAGTTGCCGTTTTCGTCGATGAGCCTTATTGCCTGATTTTCTGTCCCTTCCAGTTCATAGCCATCTTTTGTAAAAACCTTTATGGTTTCCATTTCACCATTGTTAAACCATTTTTCTGCATTTGTTGGTGATATATCAGTCTTTACGGTCAGTTTTTCTCCTACGATTTCTTTGAGTCTTTCTATTGGTATAAGGCCATTTTCTGTATTTACCAAACTATTGCCTGATATGCAAAATGCGCCGCCGCCATGACGGCCTACGCCGCCATAAGTATCAACTATGATCTTCCTGCCTGTCAGTCCTGTGTCGCCCTCGGGTCCGCCGATCACGAATTTTCCCGTAGGATTCACAAAGAACTTAGTATTTTCATCTATGTAATCTCCGCATATAGGCTTGATGACTTTCTCAATCATGTCGTTCCTGATTGTTTCGATCTCGACGTGTTCCTTGTGCTGTGTAGAAATAACAACCGTATCCACTCTCTGGGGCTTTCCGTTGCTGTATTCGACAGTGACCTGCGACTTGCCGTCTGGACCAATATAATCGACTGTTCCTGACTTCCTAACCTCTGCCAGGCGGCGAACAAGCTTGTGTGCTAATATTATAGGCAACGGCATCAGTTCCTTCGTCTCATTGGTCGCAAAACCATACATCATTCCCTGATCGCCTGCGCCTTGTTCTTTTCCTTCTTTTTCATCAACCCCCGTGGCTATGTCAGGCGATTGCTCATGAATTGAAACTAGAACGCCTGCGTCATTGCAGTCTATTCCGTATGTTGGATCCGTATAACCTATTTCTCTTAGTGTTTGCCTCACTATTCTTTGCACGTCAACGAAGCCTTTCGTGGTTACTTCCCCGGCAACAACAACAAGGCCTGTTGTTGTCAACGACTCTACAGCTACACGAGAATAAGGATCCTGCTTGTAAAGTTCGTCAAGGATGGCGTCGCTGATTTGGTCGCATATTTTATCAGGGTGACCTTCTGTCACACTCTCGCTTGTTACAAACTCTTTCATTCTGCTCGGTTTTATATTCAGCAACTGCGCTTAAATATGTATCAGAAAATTTTATTCAGATAGGAATAAGTTATCCATTGGTGCATCAAATGAACCTTTCAGAAATAAAAGATATCAGAAGAAGCCTCGGCCTTACACAGTCAGAACTGGCTAAGATGGCTGGAATAAGCCAGGCAACAATTGCAAGGATAGAAGCTGGCAACGTCGATCCTGCTTTTGCCAACGCACAGAGGGTGTTTTCTGCGCTGGACAAAGTGAAGAAGACGCAACTGCCCAAGCATGTCAGTTTGCAGGATATAATGTCGAGAAAGGTCATATACATAGAAAGCACGGCTAATCTGAGAAAGGCTGCAATCATCATGAAAAGGAAGAATATTTCGCAAATGCCTGTGATAGAAAAAGGCGTGATAGTCGGTTCGATAACAGAGGCGGACATATCTCACGCGGTTTTTTCGAGAAATCCTGAAAAGCTTTCGGTGAAAGATGTTATGAAATCTCCTATGCCGGCCATAGACATAAATTCCAGCATAGATCTCGTTGTCGGGCTTCTAGATTACTCGCCTGCGCTGCTTATAACCAAGAGAGGCTCTGCGGCAAGCATCATTACCCGTGCGGACATGCTGAAGATAATCAAGAGATAAACTTTTATTGGTAAGATGTATACTGTCTTAATGAGGCTTTTAGCGCCTGTATTCTTTATTTCTCTCTTTGCAAGTTTATCGAATGCCGTCGTCATTAATGAAATAATGTACAACCCAGCAGGGGACGACAACAACAACGAATGGGTTGAGCTATACAACAACGACAGCATAAGCTACAACATGAGCGGCTGGACAATAGGGGATATGAACTCGAACGATTCACTACAGAGGCTGCAAGGGAATGATATTCTGCCTGCAGGCGGCTATGCACTCATAGGCGAGGAAGGAGTAAATCTTTCTTTGTATCCGAACACGATATTTTTCTCCGCCGGGGCTGCCATAGGAAACGGTCTTGGAAACACAAATGATGCGGTGTTTCTGTTTTCCGACAGACTGCTAGACAACATAAGCTATTCCTCCTCACAAGGAGGAAATGAAAACGGCAAGACATTGTGCAGGCTGCTTGGTGGCATAGCCGAATGCCAGCCAACGCCAGCGGCTTCCAATATCGCGAGCAACCAGGATGTAAAGCTTGAGATTCTATTGCCCGGCGCCGTAGTTGTCAGTCAGAACTACACGTCGCTTTTCAAAATAGAGATAGACAACAAGAACTGCGCCGCAATGGACAATATTTCTGTTTCTTATAACATAACAAACGCAACCTCAGTAATCAAACAGGGCAGCTTTACGAAAGGCGTCGGCTGCACAGCTACATCGGATACAGGCGACTGGGTGCCGGATAAAGAAGGCGGTTTCGCGCTTTGCGGAATAATATCACAGACGACATCCGGCGACGCCTTGGCATCAAACAACGTTGCCTGCAGGAACGTAACGGTCATGGCTTCAGCAGCATGCAGCCTCAACATATGGCTTGAGGCGAATTCTGTAGTAAATGCAGCCTCAACGATGAATTATAAAATACTTGTTAACGATACAGGCTGCAGCAACAGCTCGCATTCACTGTCAGTATCATATTGGATAGAGGATCTGTTTGGCAAAATTGTCAGGAATGAAACAACAGATCAGAGCATGACATGTTTCATAAGCATCGACAGGCAGTGGACGCCGGGAGGCATCGAAGGCTCAGAGGCATTCATGATAAACGCAGGCATAACAAACCCTTATTGTACGGACACGGACAGCAGCAACAATTTCAATACAAAGCTGATAGCAGTCAGGGGCTTGGCAGGCGAGGCGGAAAAGGAATCGTACATCAAAATCAACGGCGTGGACGCCGGCTCTGACAATGTTGCACAATACGGCGAAACGGTTGACGTGACCGCCGAGGTTTACAGGAACAGCACCGCCAAATATGCGGTGAATGCGTGGATTAAGAATTCTAACGGGACAGGAATAAGCGGGGTATCGACGATTCATGCAAACAAGAAGCTTGCAACATACGTGCTGAAGATTCCTATACAGCTTAAGCCGAACTGCGACAGCGCCTTTGCCGACGGGGTACACACAATAGTTTTTGAAGGCCTGGACACAAACGCAAACGCGGCCGTGAACATAAGCGGCATATCCGGCTCGACATGCAAAACGGCCGCGGTTTCCGGTGGTTCTGGCAGCGTCTCCGATGGCGGCAGTTCAGCCGGCGGCTCCAATACAATCTCCTTGCCATACGAGATCATATCCTATCCAGACCGCGTTTACGTGGGACAGAAATTCTTTGTCAGACTGAAACTCATGAATGTGTGGGGTGCAGAAAAAAACCTTTCAGTTTATTCGTATGTGTACAGGAACAATACGCCCGTAAGCATCGGCTTCGGTAACGGCAGGTGGTCAGGCAGCTGGGATGCGAACAAGCGCAATATAAAACTCCTGCCCAACGAATCCGTAATAGTTAACCTTGAAAGTCAAATAGAAAATACAACAGAACCCGGCAAATACGTTCTAAACGCAAGGGTGCAGGCTGACAAGGACTACGATTTCAAGAGAGACTTGGACGTTGTGTCTCAGCCGCATCTAATGGTCACAAAAGACGGAAAATCCATCAGTCTTGAGACAGACTGCACTGGCTGCAGTATCTTGGTGCTGCCCGAGGATATTGTATTTAACACCACAAGCGCGAGCATGGAGGCAAGCGCTGGCCTGCATAGTATCATGCTTTTAACGGGTGGCGTGATACTGGAAAAAGTATCCATTGACGTTGATGATAGAGAGAACCGCACAGAAAGAGCTGAAACAAGCAATATTGTAACCGGGTCCTCAACAAAAGCGGATTTTATCTTTGACATACGTGACGTGGCAAAAGCTTTTGTTCTTGTTTTCATCCAAAGGTTTGCTTAAGAGCTTTTCCGCGTCTTTCATAGAATGTTTGTTCTTAACGAGCCTGCAATGGTTGTGAGAGACTATCTGGTAATAGCTGACGTACATATAGGAATAACAAAAGCGCTGAAGGATGCAGGGGTTATGCTGCCTTCGCAGGTAGAAAAGCTGGCTGGAAAAATAAACGCGCTGAAGCGCGCGTCAGATGCAAGAAACCTGATAATCCTTGGAGACTTCAAGCACGAGATACCCAGGATATCGTGGCAGGAAAGGATGGAAATACCGCAGATACTTTCGCTGCTTGCTTTTGAAAAAATAATAATAACAAAGGGCAATCACGACGGTAACATAGAAAGAATAGTGAAGGATAAGAGGGTAAAAATAAGAAAGTCCTTTGCTGTCGGCGGCTATATTTTCACCCACGGCCACAGGCGGATTAAAGCTGGAAAAAAGACAGTAGTTATGGGTCACAATCATCCGCACGTGAAGTTTGTTGATGACATAGGGACGTCTTATGTGAATCCTTGCTGGGTTGTAGGCAGGTCATTGAAGCACCGCCTGGTTCTGGTGCCTGCTTTCAACGAATTGTGCGGTGCAACTGTTGTAAACGGCAAAGATGAGTTTCTGGGCCCGATAGCAAGGACCATGGACAGGAAGAATGCAAGGGTTTATCTTCTTGATGGCACGTATATCGGCAGAATAAAAAATATAATGGTGAAATGATGGCATTCCAGTTATTTTCAGAAAAATTAAAACATTTGCTGAAGCAGAGGGGATTTAGCGAGCCGACGCTGCCGCAAAAGATGGGAATACCAAGCATACTTGAAGGGAAAAATGTACTGATAATCGCGCCAACCGGCTCTGGAAAAACAGAAGTCGCATGCCTGCCTCTGTTTGATTTGATTCATACCAAACAGCTTGCGCCTATAAGCATGCTTTACATAAATCCTCTGCGCTCTCTGTCACGGGACTTGATGGACAGGCTTGTGTGGTGGGCTGATAAGCTTGACCTGGAAATAGCCGTGCGCCACGGCGATGTCAGCACGCGTGAACGCGCTGCGCAAGCAGAGATGCCGCCGCATATTCTGATAACAACCCCCGAAACACTTGGAGCAATGCTTACCGGCAAAAGGATGCGCGAACACTTGAAAAACGTGAAGTACGTTGTTGTTGACGAGATTCACGAGCTTGTAGAAAGCAAAAGAGGCATACAGATGTCGCTGCTGCTTGAGCGCTTGCGCGAGTTTGCGGGAGACTTTCAGCGAATAGGGCTTTCAGCCACCGTAGGTTCTCCTGACAGGGTTGCGGCGTTTTTAGGCGGCAATATAAACATAATCAGGGCAGAGCTTGAAAAAAGATATGAAATAAGCGTCGAGAACCCGAGGCCCGGTATCAAAGACAAAGCGGTATCCGATGACCTGTTCATAGGGCCTGAAACAACAGCAAGGCTTCGGAGACTTCACGATCTTATAACATCGCATAAAAGCGTTCTGGCGTTCACGAACACCCGCGAAACTGCAGAGGTTTTGTCATCCAGACTGCGGTCCCTGAACAAGGAGCTGAAGCAGGCGGTGCACCATGGCTCGCTTGCAAAGGAAAAGAGAATAAAAAGCGAGCAGGAATTCAAGCAGCGAATCCTGAAATCATTAATAGCAACAAGCAGCCTGGAACTCGGGATTGACATAGGTTCTATAGATCTGGTTGTCCAATACCTGTCGCCGCGTCAGGTAACGCGCCTGATCCAGCGTGTCGGGAGAAGCGGCCATCGTGTTGGGGAAGTCAGCAGGGGCGTCATATTATCTGGCGCAGAAGACCTCTTTGAATCTACAGCAATTGCAAACAACGCGATGGAAGGAAGGCTTGAGCAGGTAAAGATGCACAGCATGGCTTTAGATGTCCTGGCTTCACAGATTGTAGGCATAGTTTTTGACAAGAACCAGGCAAATCCGGATGAAATATACAGCATAGTGAAAAGGAGCTATCCGTACAAAGATATAGAAAAGAAGGACGTGGAGGAAATAATAAAGTTCCTGGAAACATTGCGGATCTTGTGGATAAATCCCGCGGAGGAAAGTTATTCTGTGCGGAGAAGGAGAAGGGCTTTCCCATATTATTTTGAGAACCTTTCGACAATACCAATGAAGAAACAATATCGCGTTATTTCTATTATAGAAAACGAACCAATAGGTTTTCTTGACGAGGAATTTGTTGCAGAGCACGGCCAGCCCGGGGAAAAATTCGTGGTCTCCGGGCGCGCATGGAGGATCATCCAGACAGATGCCCAGAAAGTGATGGTTGAGCCAGTGGAAGACATAGAGTCTGCAATACCTGCCTGGGAAGGCGAGCTGATCCCGGTGCCGTTCCGCATCGCCCAGGATGTCGGCAGACTGCGCCGGAGAATCCTTCACATGAGCGTGGCCGAGGCCGGCGAAAAGTACAAGATTAATTCACATGCCGCCGAAGAAATGAAGGAGCTGATGCGCAACCAGTCAAAATTCATGATACCTGACGAGAAGAATTTCCTTATGGAAACCTACAAAGATTTCATAATAATGCATGCATGCCTGGGTTCGATGGTCAATGACACGCTTGGAAGATATATAGCTGCCATCCTCACAGAAGAAACCGGCGTCTCTGTCAATGTGAAGGCGGATCCTTACAGAATAATACTGCAGACGGTGGTGAAGCCGGAGAAGATAGTGAAAATATTGCTGTCGGGCGGCGGGAACGGCGGCATAGAAGAAACCCTCACACGCGCCATAGAGCGTTCAACGCTTTTCAAGTACAGGTTCATTCATGTTGCAAGGCGCTTTGGCATCATATCCAAGCAGGCGGATTATGACAGGATAAACATGAGTAAAATAATCATGCAATATGCAAACACGCCGTGCTACAAGGAAACGCTGAGAGAGATATTCCTCGACAAGATGGATATCCCCCAGGCGGAAACGGTGCTTCAGGCAATAGCAAAGAACGAGATAACAATAAAGATCATGGGGGGCTTGAGCCCGCTCGGTGAACTTGGAATTGCACACCAGTTCGGCGATGTCCTGAAGCCGCGGACGCCTGAAAAGGAAATATTCAACGCCTTCAGGAGGCGCCTCATGCTGACAAGAGTGCGGATACTCTGCATGAACTGCGGTGACTATAACCTGATAAGGACGGTAAAAGACATGGAAGACCAGCCTGAATGCCCTAAATGCAATTCAAGGTTAATAGCAGTCGTACGTAAAGGACAGACAAATTCCATTGAACTGGTAAAGAAAAAACTAAGAAAAAAGGAGCTGACTGGAGATGAAATGCGCGAGTTCCAGACAATCCGAAGAAGTGCTGACCTTGTTATTGTCTATGGCAAGCGCGCTGTTATTGTTTTGGCTGGACATGGCGTAGGTCCACAAACTGCAGCTCGAATTTTAGCTAATTTGCAACCAACCAAAGAAAAGCTTCTCAGAGATGTACTAGAAGCTGAAAAACAATTCGTAAAAACTAAGAAATTTTGGAAATAAGAGCCCGATTTCTCTGCACCCTCTTCCTTTTAGAAGAAAAAAGAACAACTATTTGCTGATAGCAATGAAAAACCAGGAACTTGCCCGGATTTTTCGCCACATCGCGCTCTACTTGGAGATGGATAATGAAATAATTTTCAAGATTAGGGCTTACGAGAACGCGGCAAATTCTCTGGAATCGCTTCCGGAAGACATTGAGAACATTTACAAAAAAGGCGGCGTCAAAGCCCTGGAGGATGTGCAGGGCGTTGGCAGGGGCATAGCAGAGAAGATAGAGGAATACCTGAAGACCGGAAAGATAAAACACTATGAAGAAATGAAAAAGCGGGTGCCGGTCGATATAGACTCTTTGTCCGCAGTCGAAGGCTTGGGGCCTAAAAAGATACTTATCCTTTACAAAAAACTGAAGATAAAAAATCTCAAGGACTTGGAAAACTCTGCACAAGCAGGGAAGATAAGGAAGCTGGCGGGGTTTGGCGCAAAAACAGAAGAAAATATTCTCAAAGGCATTGGCTTCGCAAAGACGAGCAACGAAAGGTTTCCTATTGGCGTTGTTCTTCCTGTCGCCGTCGAGATAGAAAAGCGCCTGCAGTCACTGCCTTATGTAAAGCGCGCCATTGTCGCAGGTTCCATTAGAAGGCGGAAGGAAACAATAGGCGACGCAGATTTTCTTGTTGTCTCGGAACAGCCAAAGAAAGTGATGGATTATTTTGTCTCGATGCCGGATATTGCGCGTGTCTATGGCAGGGGTGAAACAAAATCGATGATCAAGCTCAAGAACGGGCTTGACGCTGATCTGCGCGTCGTGCCTGAAAGAAGCCTGGGCGCGGCTTTGAATTATTTCACGGGGAGCAAGGAGCACAACGTTGCCTTGCGCACAATAGCAATAAAAAAGGGGATGAAACTTAACGAGTACGGCTTGTTCAGGGGCCCGAGGTTTACTGCCGGCAAAGACGAAGAGGAGTTGTACAAGGCCCTGGGCCTGCATTACATCGAACCTGAAATCCGCGAGAATACAGGAGAGATAGAAGCTTCCCGGAAAAACACTCTTCCCAATTTAATAAGCTGCGATGATCTCAAAGGAGACCTGCAGGTGCAAACAGCATGGACAGACGGCGCAAACAGCATTGAAGAAATGGCTGTTGCAGCGAAACAGCACGGACTTTCTTACATAGTGATAACAGACCACACAAAATCGCTGGCAGTAGCCGGCGGCTTGGACGAGAAAAGACTGGCGCAGCAATCAAAGGAGATAGACAGGCTCAACGGCAGGCTGGACGGCATAACGGTGCTGAAGGGCGCGGAAGTGAACATAATGAAAGACGGGTCGCTCGACATAGACAACCCGGCTCTCCGAGAGCTGGATGTTGTCGGCTTTGCAGTGCATTCGCTTTTCAAGATGCCAAAAAAAGAAATGACCGAACGGATAATCAGGGCGATGAACAACGAGCATGCAGATATTTTATTCCATCCAACCGGCAGGGAGATTGGCAAGCGCCCGCCTTTCGACATAGGCATTGAAAAGATAATTGATGCTGCAAAGGAAACAGGCACTGTGCTGGAGATAGACGCCTATCCTAGCCGCTTGGATCTGAAGGACGAGCACATAAGGCTCGCAATTAAGAATGGCGTGAAGCTCTCGATCGACAGCGACGCGCACAACAAAAACCATTTTCGCTTCCTGGAATTCGGCATCGCCCAGGCGCGCCGCGGCTGGGCTGAGAAGAAAGACATAATCAATGCCTGGCCCCTCGGCAAGATGAAGAAGATGCTGAAATAGGTAATTAGTTAGTAATGTTTTCGTAATGTCTTCTAATTAATAAATAGTTTGGGTTGGATAGAAAGATCGATGAGAAATTTTTCTGACAGATTGATTGACGAAATTGACAAATATGACAATCCCTCTTGTGTTGGCCTTGATCCGCGCATTGACGAGATTCCAACCTTTTTGGCAGAAGCGGCTATGAAAGAATGCGATGTGAAGCCGGGAGAAAGTAGCAATGCTGCCTGGGCAGCTTCTGCAAGGGCAATAGAAATGTTTAATGAAAGGCTAATAGACTCAACTCATGACCTTGTCCCTGGCTATAAATTGCAGTGGGCTTTTTACGAACCTTTCAAAGAGCATGGTGTAAGGGCTTTCGAGAAGACGGCAAATTATGCAAAGTCCAAAGGAAAGATAGTGATTGGTGACGGCAAAAGAAACGACATAGCGGATACCGCCGAGGCATATGCGGACGCGCATCTGGGTGTTGTTGGTCTCGTGACTGGTGTTTATGTGTCCGGTCTTAATGAAGATGCGTTGACTGTTACTCCTTACCTGGGATCTGACGGATTGAGGCCTTTCATAGACGTCTGTAAAAGATTTGGAAAGGGAATATTTGTCTTGACAAAGACATCTAACAATTCTGGAGTTGAAATCCAGGACCTGATGCTTGCTGAAAATCATGGCGGTAGGAGAGTTTTTGAACAAGTCGCGCTTAAGGCAGAAATATTAGGCCGTGATCTTCTAGGCAAACGCGGGTATTCAAGCGTTGGAATTGTTGTCGGTGCAACTGGAAATACTCCTGAGGAATTAAGACAGCAGGCAAAGAGAATCAGAGAACTAAATCCTTTCGCAATAACCCTTGTACCAGCTTATGGCCAGCAAGGAGGAACTGCAAAAGATACTGTCCCCGCTTTTACTGGCGAAGGGTATGGTGCCATAGTCAATAATTCTAGGGGAATCATGTTCGCTTATCAGAGAGAGCCGTACAAAGACAAATATAGGCCGGAAGAATTTGAAAAGGCTTCACGAGATGCTGCGCTTGCCATGAAAGATGATATGAGAAATACTTTGAAAGCGTCTGGATTTAGGAGATGGGTTTAATGGTTTTCGATCAACAGGCGTATGGGGAATTTCTTGTTTCTAACCGTGTTGTAGGCCTCTTAGAAGATCCGATTGTACTGAGATCCGGTGGTTTAAGTTATTGGTATGCAAATTTCCGCACTCTGTTGGGTGATTTGAAAAACGTTGACAGAGCCGCAAGATTTATATACGACTTTCTGGAAGATAGAAAAGTTAAACCTACAAATGCTTTTGCTGTCCCTGAAGGGCCGAGAGAATTTGCAAGCGCCGTGAATAGATTATTAAGGGATGCGGGCGACGGGCAAGATTTAATTGTTTCAGCAACAAGTCTTCGTGCAGGATATAAAAGTCACGGGAGTCCTCTTGACAGGTATTCTGTAGGGCCTTTGTCGCCGTCAATGAAGCCGGTGTTAATAGAAGATGTGAGCACGACAGGCAATTCATCTACAGAATATGTTATGAACTTGCAAGAACAGGGCATACCGATACTGCTCCTTTTATCGATGTTGAACCGACAGGAAAGAAGGAAAGACGGCAAAACAGTCAAACAGCTTGTTGAAGATAACTATGGAGTAACATATGCTGCCATGGCAGCGGCCGAAACAGTATTACCAGTAGCAGTAGATATGTTAAAGCCCGGCGAAAGAATTTTGAAAGGTCTCAGGGAAGAATTCAGAGACCGCGAAAGATACATAGCAGAAATCCGTATATGACAAATTTAAAGATTATTTCTTAACGTAGCTTATGCCAAAAAGATTCGACCTTGTTATCTTTGACGCAGACGGCACGCTGGTTGACAACAGGCATGCCATCCGGTCAAATTTTAATTACGCGCGGCAGGCGCATGGCTATCCGCCTTTGCCGGAAAGCGAAATAGACGCCATGATAGGCACGCCGCTAGTAGAGATGTACGAGAGAACACTGCCAGAATCTGCCCGTCACATTGCGCCGCAAATGGCCAAAATGCATGCTGAACGCTACCTTACTAATTGCGATAAAGGTGCTGTAATCCTGGACGGCGCCGCTTCAACATTGGAATATCTGCGGCAGAACGGATTCAGGTCGGCGGTGGCTACTACAAAGTCGACTGGTGGCGTGCGGCATCTCTTCCAAAAAATAGGGCTTTATGATAGTTTTGACATGGTGGTTGGCGTGCAGGACGGTATAAAACCGAAGCCTCATCCTGACATGATTCACTATATCTTGGAGCAGCTGCAAACCGTAAAAGAAAGGGCTGTATTTGTCGGTGACACGCCGACAGACATTGAAACGGCAAGAAACGCCGGGATACAGATAATTGTTGTAACAACCGGAGTAAAATTAGGCTTCGCGGATTTCAGGGAAATACGCGCTTTGCAGCCCGATCTTATAGTTCCATCTTTGCCTGACGTGGTTGATTATCTTTACACAGAATGAGATTATAATTTAAGCCTAATTCTTTATTGTATTCTGATGTATTCACCTGAAGAACTCGAAAAAGCCAGGCAGGCTGGCCGCGTCACCGCTGAGGTTCTTGAAGCAGCAATGAGTCTCGTGAAGCCCGGCGCGAAGCTGCTTGACATAGCCGAGAGAATAGAAGCAATGATGCGCGAGAAAGGGGCCGAGCCCGCCTTTCCGGCAAATCTTTCCTTGAACAGCACGGCTGCGCATTACACGCCGCCGAAGAACGATGCAACGATAGTGCAGGAAAATGATATTATCAAGATAGATATAGGCGCCCACATAGACGGCTATGCGGGCGACACAGCAGTAACCATCTGCTTCAACAAGGATTACGGGAAGATGACAGAAGCTTCGCAGCGCGCGCTGGAAGAAGCGATAAAGGAGTGCAAGCCGGAAGCGAGGCTCAGCGATCTTTCGGATGCAATTGAGAATACAATAACGAGCTATGGCTACAAGCCTGTAAGCAACCTGACTGGCCATGGCATCGAACGCTATCACCTGCATGCTGACCCGCAGGTGCCGAATGTGAAGACTGCAACGAATTACAGGCTGCAGGAGAATCAGGTTATTGCCATAGAGCCGTTTGCAACCGACGGCGCAGGGCGCATAAAGGAAGCTGAGCAGGTTTTTATTTACATGCTCCTGAAGCCTGCAGCTGTAAGGAATCCTGACGCCAGAAAGATTCTTGATTTTGCGCAACAATTCAACGGCCTGCCCTTCGCTGAGCGCTGGCTGCCCGTAGACTCTCAAATAAAGCTGAGGATAGCGATGAAAGAATTGCGCGAGCGCAATGCGATATATAATTACGCAGTGCTTAAGGAAATCGGGGGTGGAATGGTCTCCCAGTCCGAGCATACGGTGATCATACAGGATCCGCCGATAGTCACGACAAGGATCTAAGTTTGAGTTCTTGGCCGCAGATAACAATATAAAAGCTTCCGACACACTGTTAAAATGATAGATGGTGCGTATGATACTGATAATTGACAACGGCAAAGGGGTGCAGGAAATATCTGCATTCTTGAGGGCGAAAAACTCTGTAGTGAAGCCGAACCAGATAACTGCAAAGGCTGCAGGCTACATAATTTCTGACGGCAAGCTCAGCAAGGACTCGCAAAAAATTATAGCAGACCTGCTGAAAAAAACGGACAAGCCCGTGCTGGGCATAGGCCTTGGTCATGCATACGTTGCTGCGGCCTTCGGTGCAGCAATCAAGGAAAACAAGAAACCTCATAGGCAAGACAGCGTTGCAATAAAGAAGCCGTGCCCGCTGCTTCTGGATCTCAAGAGGGTTTTCACGGTCATGGACGAGTGCAACTACATATTCGAAGAACTTCCAGAAAACTTTTCTGTTGCCGGCTCGTCATCAAAGCACGAATTTGAAGTCATACAACACATGGAAAGCCCTTTCTTCGGCGTGCACTTCAATCCGGAGCTTGGCATGGAAGGCAGAAAAGTCCTGGATAACTTCGCCCACTTCATCAAGATGTGGGAGACGTACCACAAATAAGAAGAGAACAAATCTACGGTTTTTCTCTTTCTAATCTCTTTTCCCTTTAAAATTAGCCTATGTAATCAAGATCGTCTACTTCAATTACTTGGACCTGTTTATTGCCCGGATGCCCGCCCGGATAAAGCAGGTATGGGAAGAATTTTTTCATGTCAAAGCTTATCCGGGTTGCAGGATGCTCGTCTCCGAAAAGGTGTTTACAAATTTTGAATGACAGCTGTCTTGTTTCTGCTTCGTTTACGTAACCCAAACTGTGCAAATATTCGTGAAGCAGCACTGAGAACAAGTAAGGTTTGAACAATGCAGGTTCCGTCTCCATTATTCTTCTCAGAGGCGTCGTGTTAAGCATGATTATGTTTGAGCCGACAGGATAAAATGCGCTTAGGAGTCCATCGTCCTTGTTGCCCATCTCTGCAAGCCCTATGTCCAGACCTGCCCTGTTTTCTCTTAGTGTCTTTTCAACACACTCTTTGACAAATCCAAACACTTCTTTCAAAGAATTGCATTTTTCGAGTTCTTCGGCTAGATGGCTACTTGACCTGAGAAACAATATTTGTTCCATGTTCATCACAAATACTTCTGAACAGAACTATATGGCGATTCTGCAATAAGCCGCTTGAATCTTCTGGTTCTGTATTCTCTTTTTTCTGCCTCGGTTAAAGTTAACCTCAGTCCTGTGCTGCTCCCGATGCCGTCGAGTTCCGTATCAATAATGCGGTTTGTATGTATTACTGCAATGTAAAATCCCGAAATCACTTCTAAAAACCGCTTTCCTGACATTTTATTACCCTGTATACGAGACCTCTTCTTCTATCTTCTGCGCTTTCCTTTTTTTCATTATCGATTCGTAGAAGGCGTTCATGTCTTCTGTGACAGAGGGCTTTACATATTTCAGCGCGGCGGCAAAGTCGCGGTTTGTAACGATATCGGCGTCTAGGTTCCTTCTCATGGCATTGATAGCGGCTTCCCTGACAAGGGCTTCCAGGTCTGCGCCTGAGTAGCCTTCCGTATCTTGCGCAAGTTTTTTGAGATCCACGTCCTTCGCCAGTGGAACGTTTGCCGTATGCACCTTGAGTATTTCATATCTTGATTTTTCCTGGGGCGTCGGTACAAGAACCTGCCTGTCAAACCTGCCCGGTCTCAGAAGAGCCGGATCTATTATGTCCGGCCTGTTTGTTGCAGCTATCACGACAACGTCGTGTAAATCCTCAAGTCCGGATATTTCTGCAAGAAGCTGTGAAACTACGCGCTCAGTGACGTTCGACTCGGATCCATAGCTTCTTCTGGGTACAAGCGCGTCTATCTCGTCGAAAAATATAATGCACGGTGCGACTTGCTTCGCCCGGCGGAAAACGTCCCTTACATGATGCTCGCTTTCGCCTACCCACATTGAAAGGAGCTCGGGGCCTTTTACTGAAATGAAATTAGCTCCGCTCTCGTTTGCGACTGCTTTTGCAAGCAATGTTTTTCCGCATCCAGGCGGGCCATAAATCAGGACGCCTACAGGCGGCCTTATGCCAAGCTTTGTGAAAGACTCCGGGCGCTTCAGCGGCCACTCAACAACTTCTTTCAGTTCCTGCTTGATGTTTTCCAGGCCGCCGATATCATCCCACTTTACCTTCGGGACTTCTATGAGGACCTCTCTCATGGCTGAAGGCTCTACCATTTTCAGCGCATATTCGAAGTCTTCCTTGTTGACTATAAGTTTTTTCAGAACGTCCTGGGGGATTGGCTTGTCCTCGCGCATCGCTTCCATGTCAGGCAACACCCTGCGCAATGCGTGCATGGCTCCTTCCTTGCACAACGCATTAAGATCTGCCCCTACATAACCGTACGTTATCTCGGCTATCTTGTCCAGCTCCACGTCTTTTGCAAGCGGCATTCCCCTTGTGTGAATCTGGAGTATCTCCAGCCTTCCCTGCTTGGACGGAACGCCAAGCTCTATTTCCCTGTCGAATCTTCCCGGCCTTCTCAATGCAGGATCCAGTGAGTTGGGTATGTTTGTGGCGCCTATGACTATTACTTTTCCCCTTGACTTCAACCCGTCCATCAGCGTAAGCAGCTGCGACACCACTCGTTTTTCCACTTCGCCTTTCACCTCTTCCCGCTTCGGCGCAATGGCGTCTATCTCGTCGATGAAAATTATGCTTGGAGAATTTTTGTCTGCCTGCTCGAATACCTTCCTTAGATTTTCCTCGCTGTTGTGAGCAAAAAGACCTCCGAAGCCCGCTACAAAGTTTTCATTTGGGTTAACTGAAACGTCGTATACGTTTCCCGAATAGTTTATCTCGTTCTTTTGCGTTACCTTATCCCAGAAGATGTCAGACTCTATGATCTTCCAGACATCCGCATGCTTTTCCTTCTGTGGATCTATTTTTGCCATCTCTTTTTTAAGAATTTCCTTTCCAATTCTTTTCGAGTTTGACCAGGCATTTAGTTTTTTATTTGACTTGATTATTTCCCTGAGCCCAGGCCAAATAGGTACCGGTTGCGTCTTGTCGAATTTCTTATTTTGCAGATAATTCCTTATCCTGTCATTCCTTTTCTCGTCAAGGAAGCCTGTTTTTGAGAATTTTTCAAAGCCTTCAGGGCTCTGTATCAGTACGCGATACTTTGTCTTGCCGTTGTATTTCTCCTTGGTTTCGACGCACTTTGCAACTATCCCGAAATAAAGCAGCGTGTACATAAGGCTGTTTGCAAGCTTTTTGCTGTGTGTGCTTCCTTCGATAGTATGCGCCATTTTCGGCGGATAGACACTACCGTCGCCTGTGAAGTAGCCGCGCAGCATAGCTTCTACAAGGTTCAGCGGCATAGACATAAGCTTGGATGTGATTTCCTTATTCTCCGCACCAGTTTGAATGCCAAGTATCTTTTCAAAAACAATTTTCAGTGGCTTTGAATTTAGCAGCATATCATCCTGATATTCAGTCAGCTTTATGCCATATTTCTTGCAAAGCCTTCTTACAACTTCTTTGGATTCCTGCAACTGGTTAGTTATCCTTATAGCGTCTTTTGTCGTATAGGAGCCTTCTGCCAAAAATAAACCGATAACCGTGGCCAAATCTTCGTCTATTTTGATTGTTGGTGGCAGCTTGCCAGCGTTTTGCTTTGCGACTATTCCAAGTTCATCGTAAGCAATGCTCATCCCGCTTTCTTTTGCAAGCGAAAGGAAGTTCTTGATGCTTATGCACACGTTCTTTCCGTAGACGTCATAAACATATTTTTCTTTTATCCTGAGTATTTCGGCCGCCTTCTTTATTCCGACTTTCTTTACAAATTCCTTTATCTGCGGGCTTCTTACTTTCAGCTCTTCGCTTTCAGAAAGCTCTTGAAGTATATTTATTTCTTTGTAGCTTTGTGGCGCAGGCAGTATTGAAGGAACAGCTAGGTAAGTTTCTCCTGGTTTTATCTCTTTTGTTTTTAGATCCGATACCTTCCCATCTTTGAGCGCAAATAAAGAGTGGTAATCTGTGACCTTGATCGTTCTTCCAGTCGATGTCTTAATCTCATATATTTTCTTGCCTTTCTGGAAAGGATGCTCAATGAAGCCCTTAATTTGTCCTTTCTCTACTTGCCCTTTTTTGTCAAATTCAGCGACGTTTTCTGCTGATTTTGATTTCACTACTTCCCCGATGCTCTTCAACGACGCATGGCCATTTTCTATTGTGAATATGCTCTCGTCAGGTGTCAGCGACTCGCCATAAAATTTGGACATTACCTCCGGGCCATTGATGACCAGGAACCTGGCGCCCGATTCGTTTGCTACTGCCTTGGCCAGAAGCGTCTTCCCGGTGCCGGGCGGCCCGTGCAGTAATATTCCTCTTGGCGGCTCTATCCCCAGTCTCTCAAAGAGCTCGGGGTGTTTCAGCGGCAGCTCTATAAGCTCCCGCACTTTCTTGACTTCTTCGTGCAGGCCTCCAAGGTCTTCATATGTTACTTCCGGTATCTTGTCTTCCTCTAACGGCTTCGTGGCCTGCGGCAGCAATTCTACTTCTGTTGCCCTTGTAATCCTTACCGTGCCTTTCGGTTCCGTGCTGACTACAACGAATTTTTCCTCGCCGAACGGCGTGAAGAAGAATTCCCCGAAATCCACCCCGAAGAACTGCTCGAAAAGGGTTGTCTGTGTTTTCCTGTCCTGCACAACAGGGTTTGGTATGATTATATCGCCGACGACCAGGGGCCTCATGAGAAGGTTTTGCTTTATCAGGTTGCCGCCCATGTGGATTATGATGCCGCGTCTTGCAGGTGCTATAGTCACGGCCTTTGCTTCTTTTCCGTCCGCTTTGATGATTTTTACGGGCTCGCTTATGCCTGCGCCGCAATTCCTTCTTACAAGGCCGTCCATGCGTATGATATCCAGGCCTATATCGGCCGGATAGGACCTGACGGCAATGGCGGCTGTCTTTCGTTTGCCCTCGAGTTCTACTATATCGCCTTCCGTGACACCCACGCGCTTCATGTCGCGGGCGGAGATCCTTATGATGCCTCTTCCGAAGTCTCCTCTTTCAGTGAGTTCTCCTACCTTAAGCCTTATTTCCTCGCCCATATCTACTCACTTATTTTCCTGTTTTTATTTAAAAGCTTGTCAAATTCCATCATGACCTCGTACATCTCCCATTCTATCTTGTCGTCCCACTCCTGGAAGTACTCTTCAACCTTTTTCATGTTCTCCATGGCAACCGCAAAGACCGAATCGGAAATCTTCACGTGCGGCACATCATCAAGCACGCCGGAGCGCCAGTATTTGTACACCCTGCTGTTCCCGGGCACCGTCTGCTCCCAGCCGTAAAGCCCGTGGAAGAACTTGTTGCGCTCTGAAGCCGATTCAAAGTTCTGGCTGTGCGTGTCGAATGAAATTATCACGGCACTCGTCTTTCCCCTTCGTATCTCAATCCGCATGTCCAGCACCATCCCAGCCATCAGTTTAGTATCACGTACACACTAAAAAGTATTAAAGGCTTTTGGTGGGCGGTGTCCCATCTGTGAATGATTTTAGAGACCGTTCATTCGGACGATAAAATGAATTTAAGAAATTTGCAGTATTTTGAATATTATGTTGATCAAAAAATCAGAGTCCACTAAAATAGAAAATTCTAAGGAATGCATTGTTTGGGAGTATGAATATCCGAGTAGATATTTCAGTTTTGCCACTGCGTTAATTGATGGCAGATACCCAGAAGAAAAACAGGTAACTAATTTGGAATGCGAAGAAATTTATTATGTTATTTCTGGTTCTGGAACTGTGCATTCGGAGAAAGGCAACTTTGAAATTAATGAAGGAGATTTGTACTTTTTTGAAAAAGGCGAAGTATACTGGGTTGAGGGTGATAAACTATTACTGGCTTTAGTCAATGCTCCAAAGTGGACACCTGAACAGCATAAAGTTGTTTGATCAGCCGAGTGAGGCCGTACTGTGGCAATATCCTTTTTTAGAATAAGTGAGTTTATTGTGGTATAGGAAAGGGGTTTACAAAATATTGTGCTGTCTGGTTTGGAGTGCAGCAGTTTGACCTGCATTGTTCAAGGCTTATATTCCCGTATACCTTTGTGCATTGAGCGTATGTAGAATTGAAGGCGTCTAGCGGGCAGCCTTGCAGGATTGCGTTGCCGCATGCATCACTGAATTGTATTTCGGCCATTGCTGTTTGATAGTCTTCTTCAGAGACATTAAAATCACCGAGCGGCAGGAAAAACATAATAGGAAGTGATATTAGAGAAATTATTATGATCCACTTCATAAAGCCCATTTTTCTCAGCTAATAAATTTAGAATTCTCGAATATAAATAAAACCTTAAATGCAACAAAACGTATCATGTTTTTCCAAGAGTTTTAAATAGCTTGCAATCTTTCATTTTCTATGTCAATCGTATTGATAGCGTACAGGTCGGGAAGCGTGGTGTACTTTGACCAGCAAAGGGAGGAATTCTATCGGGCAGACCTGGATGTTAACGGGCAGGCGAGGCCTGCGCAACTGGAAAAAGATTTCTATGCGATAGACGCCATGGCTGAATTCGGGGATTTTAATTATTTCGCTGGGGTTTTTGTCGACCCGATAGATGAAAAAATAATGATGATGGAAGGCTCCGGCCTTGTCATTGATTACAGGGGTTTGCTTCCGGTCTTAAGAGGCACTGTAAGAAAAGTACCGGCTGATTCTAAAGAATAAGCCTCGTTTTAAATCCATTCCGAGGATACTTGCTCTATGCAGGAACTGGGCAAACTTGCGACAAACACGCCGCTCGACAAGATCCTCAACGGCGGGCTGGACAGGGATGCGATAACCAACGTGTATGGCCCTGCTGGCAGCGGCAAGACGAACATCGGGTTGTCTGCTTCCATCTCTTGCCCAGAGAAAGTTATCTACATCGACACCGAGGGCTCTTTTTCCTTGGAGCGCTTCAGGCAGATGGGCGGCGAGAAGAAGCTGGCAAGCATCATCATGCTTGATGTCCACACATGGGATGAGCAGCACAAGACCGTGATGAAGCTGGAAAAGATTGTGGAAAAGGAAAAGATCGGCCTGATCGTCGTCGATTCGCTTGTCAACCTGTACAGGCTTGAGCTGGATTCCGCTAATTTCCAGCAGACAAACAGGCAACTGGCAACCCAGTATTCCGTGCTGTCAAGGATAACAAGAAAATTCAAGATACCCGTGCTCGTCACAAACCAGGTTTACTCCCGCGGCGAGGAGATAGAGCTCACGTCAAGGATGATTGCGCGTTACTGGTCAAAGACACTTGTCGAGCTCAAGAAGACCGACAAGGAAAACTGCAGGATTGCCATCATACGCAAGCACCGGAGCGTGGCCGAAGGCAGGAAAATAGAATTTGAGATCACTGAAAAAGGCCTGAAGCAGGTTGGGATATTCAGTTTATAGTCCTGTTTGGATTATTATTAAAATGCTGTCGCGCATGATTTATCATGGTTGTGACGCCGGAAAAGATGACAAAGGCTTCTGTTTTTCTGCTCTTTATTTTTCTGACCCTGATAATTGCCGCGGCGCTTTACCTGCCCATAAAGAGCGTCTTTATCAGCGTCGGCGCGGCGCTGCTGATAGTCTCGGCCCTGATGATAATATTTTATTCGCAGGAACTGGGCATTTTTGCCATTGTCATTTTCGCCGTATTTGCTGTAGCCGCTTCCCTGATAACGCTTAGGATTGACATAGGGTTTCTCTTCGGATCCTTGGCGGCAGGTGCTTTCATTGTTTACGCCTTCGTCAGGTAAGAAATCCTATAAAAGCTTTGTGGGTAATCCAGACCGATGGGACTGATAGTAAAGATTTACGGCACAGTTGACATCGTTGCGGGCCTGCTCATTTACTTCTACGCGCCGCTGCCGGATATAATAAAATTAATCATCTTGGGCATTATGCTCTTCAAGGGCATACCTAGTTTGTTCGGGTAAGGCTTTTCTTTCTTTGGAAGAAAGAACTATACGATTTCATATCTGTCTCCTCCAAGACGATATGCATTATATGTGTTATCGCTTGTAACGCAGCATATCACATTAACTATTTGCAAACGAATACAGAAACAGGCGCCATTCATCGGCGGGCTAAAGTCCGTAGAACTCTGGCCATGAAATTGGTTTGTTTTCATCCATTTTCCATTTTATTGCGAAAACAACAATTATGATATTTATTCCAGATTATTGCAAACAAGATTATCCGGATACACAATTTTAAATAGCTTAACTTCACCGCCCCACGAATTGACAAATTCAAACCTTTCCAATCCGGCACCGTTGAACAAGAACATCCTGGTGAAGAGAGAGTTAGCAAGTTCAGGCGGTATGAAAACCATTACCTGCTTGCTTGGATCCATCCAAATGAGGCCTTTCAGTTCGGAGTCTGGTGCTGTTCTTATCTGGCCTGCACCTTCCTTAGTGAAATAAAAAATGCTTTCTACTGTTGCAAGCTGGTTGTCTTGCTGG